>JABZGR010000051.1 GCA_015259125.1 Alloprevotella tannerae
TGTAATGAGACATAAATTTCTACTCCTTTGTGATTGAGAAGGTGTCAACTTATTCTGTACACTACAGGAAGCTTTTGTTGAAACTGTTTTAAGGCAAAAACAGGCATTACTCATCCTAAAGCAGGGCTCTTAAGATCCATAACCAAGCAAAGGCTGTGGATTTTAGTACTTTTAGGAAAAGAGTTAGACAAAAACGGGCGTTATTGTGTAGGAATATATAAATTTGCCGTATCCGATGCTTTCGGTCTGTGCCAACTTCATATCATACAGTGTAAGAAAGAGATGAGGTTGGCATCAAATAAATAAAAACAGACTTGAACTAACTGCATTCTACTTTTATGGACAAACGCGCCCTTTTTATTTTGTCGCTTTTCCTATCGGTAACCGGCGTGGCCTATGCCCAATCGAAAACCGACTCGCTACGAAGCCCAAGCAACGATGAGCCACTGCGTGTCTTGACGGGCAACATCGACAACATCACAACGAAACGTATGAACAAAGGTCTACTAACGGGAGCACTCGATGCGCTTCACGGACAAGCGGTGGGCGTAACAATCGCTGATCCAAACAATACGGAGGCTATGCTCCACGCAGTGCGCGTGCGCGGTACGACTTCATTGACGGGCGGAAATGATCCTTTGGTGATTATCGACGGGGTATATGCCGACTTAACGACGTTGAGCAACGTTTTTCCAGCTGACATTGAGCGTTTTCAGATTCTGAAAGATGCGAGTGAGACGTCTCAATATGGTAGTAGAGGAGCTTCCGGTGTAATCGTAGTCGAGACAAAGAAAGGACGACTCGGCGACTTTCATATCAGTTATGATATCACGACCGGCCCTGAACTTATCTACAAACAACTCAAGATGCTCACGGCAGATGGCTACCGCACTGCCGTGCGTTCAAGGGGGAATTATCTAGTAGACAAAGGATTTAATACAGACTTTCAAGACGCCATTACGCGGACAGGCTTCGTGCAGAACCACCACATTGCTTTCGGCGGCGGGACGAATCAATCCAATTATCGTGCCTCATTGGGCTTTATACAGCACAATCAGGTGATCCAAACAATAGGCAGTCGCAACTTCACGGCTAAATTCGACATTTTACAAAAGGGTTTTGATGACCGTCTACAGATTGATTTAGGGGTATTCGGCAATATTCAGAAGAATAAATACATCCTTGACGTACAAAAGCTCTTTTATTCGGCGGCTTCTTTCAATCCAACGTTTCGTCGTGGCAAGAATCCGGACGGCACGTGGGCGCAATATTCCGATGCCAGTCAAATCACGAACCCACAATCATTGCTCGATATGCTCAATCACGAGGAGCAAGCACTCTTTAATGCGCACGTGCGTGCAGCCTACGACTTGGGTAGCGGGCTCAAACTATCGGCCTTCGGGAGTTACTCGTATAATTCGCTGGATATTGCGGGCTTCAACCCTACTTACGTATGGAGTCACGGGCAAATTTTACGCGGAGAAACGCGCACGGAAGCGCTGTTGGGTAATGTATCTTTAGCTTTCGAGCATTTTTTCGGGCGCCACCGATTGGAGGCCTTAGCCATGGGAGAGGCCTCAAAGAATATCTTAAAAGCTTTTCATACGCAGGTGTCCAACCTGAGCACCAATGCCACCGGCTATTATGATCTCTCGGCCGGGGCTGTCCGCTTATGGGAGGCTACGGGTTCTTCCTATGAGAACCCAGCTTTAGCCTCTTTCCTTGGACGCTTGACTTATACGTATGACGACCGCTACGCATTGACCATCAACACACGCGCGGATGGTAGTTCTAAAGTAGGCCGCAATAATCGCTGGGGCTTCTTCCCCTCCGTGGCCGGCGCTTGGACGATTAGTAAAGAGCCGTGGATGCGCCGCTTACACTATCCTATCGACCTTAAGTTGCGGACAGGCTACGGCCTTTCCGGTAATTTGGCAGCAATCGACTGCTATAACTCACTCGAGCTCTTAAAACCCAATGGCATCGTCTATGTCGACGGTACGCCTACCGTCACTATCGGCTTAATGCGCAACGCCAATCCGGATCTTAAATGGGAAATCAAAAAGACATTTAATGTGGGCGTAGATCTCTCGCTCTTCTCGGGCCGCTTCTTGCTAACGCTCGACTATTACAATGCCAAGACGAAAGATATGTTGTATCTCTACGACGTGTCTGTACCACCATTTGCCTACGATAAGTTATTGGCCAATCTGGGCGCGATGCGCAATAGCGGCTTGGAGATCGGCTTAGGAGGCGTCTTACTGCGCAATAAAGATGTTGAACTCAACTTGGGCGTCAATTTGGCTTTTCAGCGCAACAAACTCCTTTCGCTCAGCGGTATGTATCGCGGAGAATATCTCTCTGCACCGGCTTACCAGCCTATCACGAGTCTTACCGGCGCCGGATTTCACGGAGGTAATAACAATATCGTCTATCAGATCGTAGGCCAACCGCTTGGCGTGTTTTATTTGCCCCACTGCAAAGGCTTGATTAAAAATGCCGACGGCACGTATCGCTATGACATAGCCGACTTGGATGGCGACGGAGTTGTCAATATCGAAGACGGTGGCGACAGATATATTGCCGGTCAGGCTACGCCAAAAGTTTTGCTGGGCGCTAACCTCGGACTGCGCTATAAGGACTTCGATGTCTCGATGCAGATCAACGGCGCCTTCGGTCATAAGATTTACAATGCGACGGCACTCACGTATATGAACGTGGGTAGTTTGCCTTTTTATAATGTTATGCAAGACGCGCCGGCACGCAACATTTATGATCAAACGGCCACCGACTATTGGCTGGAAAAGGGCGATTACATACACGTAGCCTATCTCAATTTTGGCTGGACAGTGCCGCTTAAACAGGCGCGCTATATACATAGTTTGCGTCTATCCTTCTCGATCAACAACTTGCTGACGCTTACCGGCTATTCGGGACTAACCCCGATGATCAATAGCAGCATAGTCGGGCCGACGCTCGGCACGGACGACAAACGCAGCTATCCGCTCTATCGCTCTTATGCACTGGGCGTAAGTATTCAATTCTAAGCACATAGCCGACGATTGGGCGCAGCCTATTATTTGAAAAGTTTGCGGACCACTCGGATAGAAACATCTTGTTTATGCAACAGACATATTCCTTTTTGAAGATCTTTGATCGCTTGCACACCGCAATCGCTTGGTGTCTGACATTGGCAGCATCCTTGACCTTGGTAGCCTGCTCCGACTTCTTGGAAGAAAAGCCCAAGGACCATCCAACTGAAGATCAGGTTTACCACGATGCACCTAGCATTTACCGCAATGCGGTCAGCTCTCTTTACTCTTACTTTGGCGGCTATCAAGATAGTCAGGGTTTGCAGGGCACTTATCGCGGCCTCTACGACCTCAATACGTTTACAACGGATGAGGCCATCTTGCCAACGCGTGGCGGCGATTGGTACGACGGCGGTTTGTGGCAGGACTTATACTTACATCGCTGGGGCGTATCCAATAGCGTATTGGCATCCACTTGGAAATACCTATATAAAGTTGTCACGCTTAGCAATCGTTCTTTAGCCGGAATTGAGAAATACGCTGCACGTCTAAGTCCTGAACAACGCCAAGATTATGAAGCAGAGGTGCGCGCCATTCGCGCCTTGTATTATTATGAATTGATGGATCTTTATGGACGCTTGCCGCTTGTTACCTCTGCGGATGTAAGTATGCGAGAGGTGAAGCAGTATGAGCGCTCGGAAGTATTTCGCTTTATCGTCGATGAGTTGCAAAGCGTAGCGCCCCGCCTTCCCAACGTGCGCAGCAATGCTTTAGGGGAGGGTTATGGGCGAATCACGCGACCTGTGGCTTACTTCTTGCTAGCTCGTTTGGCACTCAATGCGGAAGTGTATACGGACGACAATTGGACGGATGGGAATCGTCCTTCGGGGCGCGACATCTTTTTCCAAGTCGGTGGGCACAAACTCAATGCTTGGCAGACGTGCATCGCCTATTGTGATAGTCTGAGTGCCTTTGGCTATACGCTGAGTGCTGATTTTAGAGATAATTTTGCCGTTCATAATGAAAACAGTTTGGAAAATATTCTGACCATTCCCTTGGATAAGCAGACCTTGCCTTATCAGAATCAAAACCTCTTCCGCTCTTATCATTATCGACACGCGGGGGCTTACGGTTTCTCCGGAGAGAACGGATCAAGCGCTACCATTGACGCTTTGAAGACTTTTGGTTATGAAACGGCCGAACAAGACAAACGCTTTGACTACACCTATTACGCCGGCGTCGTGCGAGGCCTCAATGGCGAAGTCGTGCGTCTGGAAAATGGAGATACGCTCATTTATTATCCGTGGGAGGTAAAGCTTGATATGTACTCCTCGCCGCATCGTGTGACGGCCGGAGCGCGTATGAAGAAATATGCGATTGATAAAACGGCGACTAAAGATGGTAAACTGATGGACAACGACATTGTACTCTTTCGCTATGCTGATGCGCTCTTGATGAAGAGTGAAGCGAAAGTGCGCAATGGAGAAGATGGCACTGCCGAACTGAATGCTGTGCGAGCGCGAGTCGGAATGGCTCCGCGACCGGCTACATTGGACAACATCTTGGCAGAGCGCCTATTGGAATTGGCTTGGGAAGGCTGCCGCCGTCCCGACTTAATTCGCTTTGGGAAGTTTACGCGTTCTTACACGGACAGGCCTCAGTTACCCGGCGAGGCATCAGGCTTTACGACAGTCTTCCCCATACCGCTCAACGTTCTTTCACTCAACCCGCTTTTAAGTCAGAACCCCGGCTATAAGTCGTCCTCCCACTAAACGTCTCTCGTCTCCCGGTTGAGCGAAAAAGCAACTTGAAATCATCCACAGGAAAACCGCTTAAAAGACCAACGTGCATACCAAAGCCGCAGCAATTATGATTTGCTGCGGCTTTGAAGCAAATAAAAGACGCCTCCCAACTATCTACATCGCTATTTCTCTTTGGACGATAAGTTCATCAAACTTTTAGAAAGGCTCTCTTTGAATGCTTCACCATCAAAATCGCACCTTGCCGCTTTAAGCTTCTTCTCTACAAGTGCACTTAAATCCGCAAACGTCTGTTCCAAAAATAGTAGAAATTTCTGCTTTCCATCAAGTAAGGGTTCAGCAAGCCAATAGTCGCTACTAATACAACACGAAGATTGCACTTCTTTCTTCTTCTGGTAGTAGCGACAGCTTATAATTCCGGTTTGTGGACTATATTCTGACACATCACCACTTACAAACATCGTGATCTTCACCCTATCAAGACCATCAAAACACTTATCTCTAAATTGTGCCTTAAGCGTTTTCTGCATTTCAATGACTAACCGAAAGATCACGTTACTCAGATCGGCGCTTTCTGCCACATCTCCGCCAAGCGCTAAGTTTACACAGATTTCCATTTTTCCAAGATGTTTTTTACCTAATCCGTTTTATTCTTAATAAAGAAGCTTCGGATTATCCTTTATCTCTTCAAGCGTGATTCCTTCAGCAACAAACATAGCTCTATTATGAATCATAAAATTTCCTCTTTTACCATCATAGTTCGCGGCGGCATCCGGTAGCGCCACCAGCTTATGCTGTGGTTTTGTAGCAATTTCTCTTGTCCCATTAGGTAAGACGTAATACCAATATACCTTTTGACCAGCCTTTTTAAGCAAACTATACACCTTATTCTTCCAGACCTTTTCTTCATCATCATCTGCCTCATACGAGTCTGCTATTCTGCCTTGTTGCAGGCAGTTTTCCACATTGACATCCGGCAATGAACGCAAGAATTGCATCTGCCCACGACCTAACTGATAAAAGTGATAATAGCCATTACGCAATTTATAACACCTACTCAACTCTTCCTTACTGATTATATCGAGATTGACGATAGAGAAGAACTCACTGTCTAAAGTAGTAATATCGCCAACTAAACGTCTGTCTACATCTCCGTCTAAAGAGGGCTTAACATCTAAAAAGTATATATTCGGATTATAGGTCCGCAAGGCTTCGCAGAACATTTGCTCATCTTTTAGCGTCATAAAAAACTGATAATCTCTAACCTTTTCCATGCTTTTCTATTGTTCGTGAATGG
This sequence comes from Alloprevotella tannerae, assembly GCA_015259125.1. GTDB lineage: Bacteria > Bacteroidota > Bacteroidia > Bacteroidales > Bacteroidaceae > Alloprevotella > Alloprevotella tannerae_A. The sequence continues at coordinate 6,090 of JABZGR010000051.1, forward strand.
GCAGCTCGCGTAGACCCTTCTTAGGACGTGCTCTATTGTTGAAAACTGTATTATAGTGACTCGCGTACCCACTTTTGTTTCCAAGTAGAGTATCTTTTTTTAGTATCTAAAAACCACTCCTCTCCTTTTCGCACTAAAGTATAAATAAAGACTTCCTTCATCGGCTTCTCTCTTTGGGTAGTGATTTCAATTTTATCTTTTCCCTCACTCACCTGAGTTATTTTTTCTTCTTCCGGATCATAATCAGAGCCATAGGATATCGTATTAGGGCGGCCATAAACTCTCTTTTTTGCTGTACAATGCTTACGAAAGATGTCTGTAAGCAGTTCCTTTTGCTGACGTAATTTCTCTATTTCTTCTATATCTTGCTCATCAATCTCTTCACATGCTATTTCCCACGCGCTCATTTCCTTGATGAAATGAATGAGTCTGTTTTTCGCCTTTTCAATATTGTCCATCCGCTAAAAATTATCTTGTATTATGGTCGTACCTACCCTTGCACCTGATTTGAGAAGCATCAGAAAACATTATACTAAGCGCTTTGTGCAAACACTGCCTCCTCATATTGCCCTCATATGTCTTAAACGAAATGAGCGAATACTTATTGTTTATCTTACTATTGTCGGGCAAAGTGGCAAGACGCCAGCGCACAACCTTTCCAATCGGCACCGTAGAAGGACCACACAAGTGAACCCCACATAAAAGAAAAGAAAATACTTTCGGAGATAAGCGACAAAGATTCAGTAGGCCCTGAGAAAACTACGGTCAACTGACGATGTATTTTAACGTGAGTTCGACGAATTATAAGTGTCTATAGATTTGGTGATTAGCGAAATTTGTTGTAATTTTAAGATGTTGATATACATAGAATTACAAACAAAAATTGCTATGATCACCGAAGCCAAAGTTACTGAAATATTTTGTATGGCAGACGACTTCTGCAAGTTTTTTGATGCAATGACAGCAAAATAT
>JABZGR010000022.1 GCA_015259125.1 Alloprevotella tannerae
CAGGGTTGTCGCTCCGCTCCAACGCCTGCCCTGCCAAAAGACCAAGCCTAAGGGCTTGCGTTGTGGGGGTGAGCTTTTGCGGTTTGATTTGTACTGCACTCGCTATAAAAGGAAATATATGGTTAACAATTGCACGCCTAAATTCGGGTTCTTTCCGCATTTCTTCAATCCGAAAAGACCTTGATCTCTATTGCTCCCACCCTATAAATCGCTGGAATCCTCTCAATCTCGCCCAACTATCTCGTACTTCCGTCCACAAATAACCCCATCGGGGTTAGTCTTTTGGTAGGGCAGGTGTTGACGCACGGCGTCAACGCTGTCTCGAGGTATAGGTTAATTGACAACCCCCTAGGGTTGGTCTTTAAAAATAAGTTAATGTCCGCCGGCGGAAAGCGTTAGCGGTCCAAGCTAAGGGCTTGTTGTGATGCAGTGAAGTTATTAAGCCTATATAGAGGTGCTTCCTTTTAATACATATCGTTTGGAATTGTTTGCGTGTTAGTTCTTTAACTACTCGATGCTGATTGTTGGCTAATCGGAAAGTTGAAAAGTAAAACTTTGTTGTAAGTAAATATTTTCTTCTCGTATCTAAATAGGCGATATGAACTTTAGGATTGTTGGCCTTCGCGTATAATGCCTACTTTGTAATATTTGTGATTGCTCAGAGAATTGCTTGTCGAGGTAGGAGTTTACAAACAGTTTTTCAAGTAATCGTTTGAAAAACTAAATACGCTTAAAGTAGCTTAATCATAATGCTTGTTGTGTACTGAATATGAACACTATTTCGTACTATATGTTTCCTGCTTTATTTCAATTAAAAGCATATTTATGAAAATATTGTGCCGAAACACGCAGAATATATTTATGTTTTTAATATATTTGGAAAGGTTGGGGTTTCGGTGGCGTCTTTTCTAATTGTCTATATCTGTAAATATGTTTTTGGCGGCGCGAAGACTTACTTGTATTTTCGCGCCCGAACATTGTATTATCCCATAGCTTGTAGCAATAAAAGATTATTGAAGTGTTTTATATAGCATAATGAAGAAGTTTTACAATTCAACGTTTTCTATCCTATTACTCTTGTGTGGATTGATGGTAAGCTTTATTGCTTGTAGCAATGACGGGGGCGACGATCCTGCTGACCCTCAGTTGAAAGGTGATTCAATCTTGGTGAGTCTGACGCAGGCATCTCGAGCAAAAGCAGGTCAGGATCCAAATGGTCTGTTGGTGGGTGATACTATCTATTATAATCTTGTAATAAAGGATCCCAAAGCTCCTGCCGAGGCTGATTATACGATTGCTCTTGAAAGCGCGGGAAACACGAGCTATCATAGGAGACTTAATCAAGATTTTAAGCTCTTGATAGGTAAGGTAGAGGAAGGTGATACTGTCAAAGATTGGCAGCAAATCAATGAATTTCCTTATACGATACCGACCCAGGGAAAGTATCAGCTGAAATATGTAACAAAGACACACGGGACATTTATTCATAGCTACAATTTTCAACGCCGAGTAAATAAAAAACCGAATAGTAAGATTACACACCAATCCATAGGGTTTAATGTTTTGTTTATAGAAATGTGGTATGAGGATTGTACGGTTCGAAAGCCGGGCGGAGGCCACCATTCGGTCCATCGAAATGATTTCTATTTCAGAATAAAATGCGGTGATTTCGCTACAGATAAGTTGTTTGAGAAGCCTAATGGACCTGATTCACCTAACGGCCGAACTTACTCTTTTGAGATATACTATAATAACAATCCTTGCTTTGGAACATTTCAAGGTGGAGAACCGCGCTGCTTCTTTGAAGGCCCGCAAGAAAAGATAAAGGCACCTGAGGTGGAGAACTTGACCGTGTCTAGTCTTGTTATTAATATCAATACTGGAGATAACACTGCGCCAACGATATTCCATTACAAAAATTTGAAGTTGGAAAATCGGAGACCGGATGCACCCAAAAAGAAACAACAAAACAAAGAAAAGTATGAAATTATTCGGTAATGCAGCCTGCGCTCTGTTCTTAGGGCCTTTGAGCTGCAAGTTGTAGCAACACTCCCGGCGGGCCTAAAAAAGGTGATATGAAACTATCGGCTATACGCTTCGTTCTGCAATAGATGGACGTAAAATAGAAATAAAGACAACTTACACTGAATCCAATAAAATTTTTAAATGATGAAAAAGTTAATAAACAAAGTGGCAGGCTATTGCAGCCTTGCTCTGCTCTTTCCGCTTTTAGCGGCTTGTAGTAGCGATTCTCCTTCAGGACCGTATAAGGATCTCAAACAGGTGAATTTCCCGCAAGAGAAAAGCGAGGTCTTGGAAACGATCCCTACAGATCAAATTGTTGATGGCTACAATCAGTTGCTCGAAGTCTATACTGTGCAGGAAACGCTTGACCCCATTTCAACAGTAGAGCGCGAAACGGCTAATTCCATCTTCCCGGGTGTGCTGCTTTATGGTGAGTTCTTTATGCAAGGCGAGCTGAAGTCGTTTGCGCCGGTTAAGCCGGTAAAGCGTCCGCTGACTTTGCAGGTTTCTGCAGATAAATCTTTTAATCTGCAGTCGCTTCCGTTTAAGGAAGAGGTGACAGCTTGCATCAAACAGACGTTGCCTGATGCGTATCAAGACGTTTACAGTCAAAAGAAAGCGTGGGATTATATCGACATCTCGGCAGTAGATATGACTACGGCAGAGAGTTGCAATAAAATCTTCCACAACTTCCGTTTGAAGGCTGCTTTGGATAACTGGTTGGAGCGCGCCTTCGGATTGTATGAAAAAGAGTATCGTGCAAAGGGTCCGCATTATGTAGCTCTCAAAGTGCGTCAAAAGTTCTTCAGCGTGTCACTTCCGGCTGTTCGTCCGGCAGATTGGGGCGAGCTGACCGACGTAGGAACTTACGAGCCTATTTACGTGAGCGATGTAGACTACGGGCGAGAAATCAATCTCGTTGTTCGCACAGAAATGCGCGGAAAGGAGTTTGAAGAACTCTTCCGTAAGGCGCTTCAGACGCGTATGGATCCTAAGTCGCACGGCTTATACGATCAAGAAAAGGAAAAGCTCGACAAGATGTTGCAGTCCGGCGAGATATCGGTAGCTATCAACCAAGGCCCCAAAAGTAATTACGTTAGCATTTCTCGTTATCAAACGCTTTGGGACTTCTTGGATATGCCTTCGGCAGCTGAATTCTTTGAGTATTGCACGCCGATTGCTTACAAAGTGAAGGCTGTGCGCGATAATCATCCTATCGTCGTGCGTGCTTCTCACACTGAGCAGCGCTTAATCAAGGGCGAAAAAGCGAAATAAAAAGCTGTTTCAAAGTTTTTGTGTAATGTTCTGCAATAGATGGACGTAAAATAGAAATAAAGACAACTTACACTTAATCCAATAAAATTTTCAAATGATGAAAGTGTCAATAAAGAAAATAGCAGGCTATTGCAGCCTTACCCTGCTCTTTCCGCTTTTAGCGGCTTGTAGCAGTGACTCTCCTCCCGAACCGTATAAGGATCTCAAACAGGTAAATTTCCCGCAAGAGAAGAGTACGGTATTGTTAACGAAGCCTACAGATCACATTGTTGATGGCTACAATCAGTTGCTTGAAGTCTATACTGTGCAGGAAACGCTTGACCCCATTTCTACCATAGATGGGCTGTCGGTGAATAGAGGGATAGCGTTTGGTTTCCATCCCGGATTACCGCTGAACGGAGACGACTTTATGAAAGCGAAGCTGGAGCGAGTTTACAATGATATGCCTTCTTCATCATTTACGTTCACCTTACAGCTTCCTGCCAATAGGTATGATAAAATACAGCTGCCTACCCCGGATAAGAAGGGTCTGGATGACAGTTTGCGCGTGATACTGCAAGCGAAAGCTGAAGACACATATAAAGAAAATGAGGCCATGAACTATATCGATCTCTTCGCGACAGACGTGACCACGGCTGAGAGTTGCAATCAGGTCTTCAACAAATTCTGTTCTAAAACAGTCTTAGACAACTGGTTAATGAACGCTTTCGGACTTAATGAGAGTTTATACCGTGCCTATGGACCACATTATGTGGCGCTCAAAGTGCGTCAGAAGTTCTTTAGCGTTTCGCTTCAGCCTGTGCGTCCTGCTGATTGGGGCAAGTTGAAGGATCTCGGCGCTTACGAGCCCCTTTACGTGAGCGACGTAGACTACGGACGTGAACTGAACCTCGTTGCTCGTACGGATATGAGCGCCGAACAATTCAAAGACTTGTTCCAAAAGGCTCTGCAGGCGAGTATGGATCCTAAATCGGGCCGCAAATACGATCAAGAAAGAAAGAAGCTCGACAAGATGTTGACAGAGAAAAAGATCTCTGTCGTCATCAATCAAGGCGAGAAAAATCCTTTTAGCGGTATTTCAAGCTATACAGCGCTTTTGGACTTCTTGCGTATTCCTTCGGCAGCTGAATTCTTGGACTATTGCACGCCGATTGCTTACAAAGTGAAGGCTATGCGCGATAATCGTCCTATCGTCGTGCGTGCTTCTCACACTGAGCAGCGATTGATCAAGGGCGAAAAAGCGAAATAAAGAGCTGTTTCAAAGTTTTTGTGTAATAGGAGTGATACAGGCAAGAATTTCCTCGCCTGTATCACTCTTTTTAGTAAAGACGCTCCGATCGTTAGGACAATGTCAACTTATTCAAAGACAACCTGCCCGCGCCTAGCAGGTTGTCTGCTTATAGTTCTGTGAAAAAAGGCGCGTCCTAATTCCTTTCTGATCGGGCGTCTTTATTTTTATGAATCTCTTGCCTCCGGTGAGTCGTTGCTTTTGCTAAGTCTTTAGTCTCTGTTTTCACTTTGTCGTTATTGAGTTGTAGGCTGATGCGATGTGCAATTCTATGAAATGTGAAGTAGAAGACTGCAAGGAAGTTGTCGTTCTATTAGGCCTTTTGGCAAAAATATGGAGATTAAATATAAAATGCAACTAATTGGATGATTATTTCGTGTAAAATTGATGTTTTTCAACCTTTGATAGTCTTTAAGCCTAAAAGTAGGGCATTCTGATTGAGCCGCAAGTAAATCAGTAGACAACTCTACGAGCGCATAGCCTTTCGCACGTTTTACGAAGAGGCGTAAAAGGCTGTTTTTTACAATTCGCCCACAAATTATTTCACTCATCACTTTTGGATTCTCCACGTTTCAAGCCTTCATTTAGGTCGCTTCTGTAAAGACTTTTACCGCATCCTATCCCCCTTAAAATTTGCTTAGGAGTAAGTTAAAACTTTCTCCTAAGAGAGGAAAAATTGTCTTAGGAGAAAATTTTAATTTTCTCCTAAGAAAGTTTTAACTTTCACCTAAGATAATTTTTAGTTGCTTAGGCCGATTGATAATCAGGTGTTTACAAAATCAATTTTATCCCTTATGGGTGCACGGTCTGTCTGTGCGGTATGTTTTTTGCGTAAATATTTTTCATCTTTAAGCGTTAAGCGCCGATCGCGCCTTGCATAGAGTTTTATGCCAAGCAAGCGAGTGCACTTTATGCGATGTGTAGCTTGAAAATAGTTTTAGCTCAGGAAAGGTATCTGCTTTGTGGTAGTTTTAGGCGCTAAAAACGTATTGTCGTGCATCTTTCCGCAAGTTGCGACTGAGACCTGCGGCGGTCGATTCGCAGATGCAGAAGTATGATAATCTTTGACAATGAACCCCTTGCAATAGGATTATTTTCGGAGAGTTCAGCATAAGCGTGCGATTGTAGTTGCAGAGGTTTTTCCTTGGCGCAGGATAGGGGGAATTTATTCTTTATATTTTGCCTTTTGCGGTTTTCGCCGTACATTTGCATGTTAAATAACGAATTGATGTCTATCCAGATTAAGAAAGTTACTACTAAAAAAGAATTAAAGCAATTTATCCGCTTTAATTACGAACTTTATAAAGACAATCCTTATTCCGTCCCCGACCTCTACGAGGATATGCTGAATACTTTCTCGTCGAAGAAGAATGCGGCTTTCGATTTCTGCGAAGCTGATTATTTCTTGGCTTATCAAGATGAAAAACTCGTAGGACGCGTGGCGGCCATCATCAATCATCGCGCCAACGATACTTGGCAGTCGAAGACCGTGCGCTTTGGCTGGATAGACTTTATCGATGATAAAGCCGTTAGCCGCGCTTTGATCGATGCCGTAATTGCCTGGGGTCGCGAGCGGGGAATGACTACGCTGGAGGGACCTTTGGGGTTTACCGATATGGATGCCGAAGGTATGCTGATCGAAGGCTTCGACCAACTCTCTACGATGGCTACCATTTACAATCATCCTTATTATCCGAAGCATATCGAGGCTTTAGGGATGGAGAAAAGCGCCGACTGGGTGGAGCGCAAACTGTTTGTTCCCGATGAAGTGCCCGAGAAGCATTTGCGCATTGCTAATATCGTCAAAGAGAAATATCATCTGCAGGTGCGCAAATTGCGCTCCGGCAAGGATGCTTATGCAAATAATACGGCGCAGCGCATCTTCCAGTTGATTAATGAGGCTTATGCGCCACTTTTCAACTTCTCGCAGATGACAGAACGGCAGATCGATCAATACGTGAAGATGTATATCCCACTGCTGGACTTCCGCATGGTGACGCTTGTAGAGAATGAAGCCAAAGAACTCGTAGCTGTCGGCATTTCTATGCCCTCCATTGCCCGCGCATTGCAAAAAGCGCGTGGAAAATTGTACCCCTTCGGTTGGTATCACCTTTTGCGCGCTTTGAAGTGGAAGCACGATGAGGTGCTCGACTTGCTACTTATCGCCGTGCGCCCCGATTATCAAGGAAAGGGCGTCAACGCTTTGCTCTTTACGGATCTTATCCCCATTTATCAAAAGATGGGCTTCAAATATGCTGAGAGTAACCCTGAACTCGAACTGAACGAGAAGGTACAAAACCAGTGGCAATACTTTGATCACGAAATTCATAAGCGTCGCCGCTGCTTCAAAATGAACATTGCCGATAAGTAGGCCTTAATAAAATATGGCAGAAGAACTCAAGCAAACGATGCATAAGCGGGGGACGTATGACGAAAGCAAAATACGCCACCTCGATGATACGGAGCATATTCGCACGCGCCCCGGTATGTATATTGGGCGCTTAGGCGATGGCTCACACGCAGAAGATGGCATTTATGTCTTGCTCAAGGAATCGATAGACAACAGTATCGACGAGTTTAACGAAGGCTTTGGCAAGCGGATTGAAGTAAGCATCGATAACGATCGTGCGGCCACGATCCGCGACTATGGCCGCGGCATCCCTTTGGGCTCATTGGTTGATGCGGTCTCGAAGTTGAATACCGGGGCGAAATACGACACGTCCGTATTTACGGCCAGCGTAGGGCTTAACGGCGTCGGCCTGAAAGCCGTCAATGCATTGAGCTTGAAGTTTGTCGTGCGCAGTTATCGCGAAGGGCGGATGCACGAGGCGACATTTGAGCGCGGCCGCCTGCAAGAAGATCATTACGAAGACACGCACGAAGAGGACGGCACCTATGTTTACTTTGAACCCGACCCCGAACTCTTCCTCCACTTCCACTTTGAAGATGAGACGGTCGACACGATGCTGCGCAACTATACCTACCTCAACACCGGCTTGGCTATCTTCCTCAACGGCCGACGCATTATCAGCAGGAACGGTTTGGAAGATCTGCTCAATGATAATATGACGGCGCCCGGGCTCTATCCGATTATCCATCTGAAAGGAGACAATATAGATATAGCCTTTACGCATACTTCGCAATATGGCGAAGAGTATTACTCTTTCGTCAACGGGCAGCATACGACCTTAGGCGGCACGCATCAGAGCGCCTTTAAGGAGCACATTGCGCGGACGATTAAGGAGCATTTTGGCAAGAACTTCGACGTGCAAGACGTTAGAAACGGACTCGTTGCCGCCATCTCCGTGCGCGTCATTGAGCCTATGTTTGAAAGTCAGACGAAGATCAAACTCGGCTCGCTGATGATGGCGCCGACCAAGGATAAAGACGGCCATCCTTTCCCACTGAGCGGCGTAAGCGTAAATAAGTTTGTAGGCGATTTCATCAAAGAACAGGTCGACAACTACCTGCATAAGAATCTCGATACGGCAGAAGTGATGCTGCAAAAGATTCAAGACAACGAGCGCGACCGCAAAGCGATGGCCGGCGTCACGAAGTTGGCCCGTGAAAGAGCAAAAAAAGCCAACCTGCACAACGCTAAATTGCGCGACTGCCGCATACATCTTAACGAAGCGCCCAAGAAGGGCTACGATAAAGACAACGACCCACGCTTCGATTCCTCGCTCTTCATCACCGAGGGCAACTCCGCCAGCGGCTCTATCACGAAGAGTCGCGACGCCAACACACAAGCCGTCTTTTCGCTTCGCGGAAAGCCGCTCAATTGCTTTGGCAAGACCAAGGAGGTCGTTTACAAGAACGAGGAATTTTCGCTCTTGCAGTCGGCGCTTAACATAGAAGACGGCTTAGACGGCCTACGCTACAATAAAGTGATCGTAGCGACCGACGCCGACGTAGACGGGATGCACATCCGCCTGCTAATGATCACCTTCTTCTTGCAATTCTTTCCCGAACTCATTAAAAAAGGTCACGTCTACATACTGCAAACGCCTTTGTTTCGCGTTAGAAACAAGGTGAAATCGGCAGGGCGCCGGAAGCAACAGAAGCAAGTGAGCGACGATGCAGCCGGAGCTGCGATCCTTAAGAAGCAGAAAAGCGATAGTCGATCCGATTACGAGACCATCTATTGCTATACAGAAGAGGAGCGCCTGCGCGCCATCGAGCGCTTAGGCCCTGATCCCGAAATCACCCGCTTCAAAGGCCTTGGCGAGATTTCGCCCGACGAGTTTAAGCATTTTATCGGTCCGGAGATCCGTTTGGAGCAAGTGACGCTTCATAAAAGCGATCAAGTCGGCGATTTGCTCGAATATTATATGGGTAAAAATACGATGGAGCGCCAAGAATTTATCATTGACAACCTCGTTGTCGAAGAAGATTTGCCCGACGCCGCCGATGAAACTTTAGGCGAAGAAGAATAAATCCCCTTTCCCTCCGTTTAGCATGCAATGCGGATGGCCAAAAGTTCTCTTTCCCACGCCATCAAGGCTTACTTTTAATACATCAAGGCTATGCCGACCGACAATAACGCAATAGCGACAACCCACAAGGCGAGCGAGGTAAAGAAGATCGCAATCTTTCCCGGCTCTTTCGACCCTTTCACCAAGGGCCATGCAAGCATCGTGGAGCGCGCCCTGCCTATGTTTGACCATATCGTCATAGGCGTAGGCGTCAATGAACGCAAGAAGCCCCTTTATCCGCCTGCGGAGCGCGTGGGTTACATTCGCACGCTCTATGCCGAAGAACCAAAAATCAGCGTTGAGAGCTATACCGACCTGACGATTGATTTAGCCCGCCGCGTAGGCGCTCGTTTTATCGTGCGCGGCCTGCGCAGCGTGAAAGACTTCGAGTATGAGCGCGACACGGCGGCGATGAATCAGCTTTTGGGCAACATCGAAACCGTTATGCTCTTCTGCGAGGCCCGCTTTGCCGCACTCTCGTCGAGCGTCGTCCGCGAATTGATCGCTTTCGGCAAGGATGTTACTGAGTTTTTACCTGAAAAGAAGCAAACACAATGAAACGATTACTGACTTTACTCGCGCTATCGTTCGCTTTAGCGCTGACTGCCACGGCACAACTTCGGCAAGAATTTCAAGATATAGACGTAAACCAATTGCGAAAACTGCAAATGGTGCACGTGGCCGTCACAGAATTGTACGTAGATACGGTTAATCAAGGCAAACTGACTGAAGCGGGCATACGCGGAATGCTGAATAGCCTCGATCCGCACTCAAGTTATTCGGACGCCAAAGAGACGAAGGCGATCAACGAACCTTTGCAGGGTAACTTCGAGGGAATCGGCGTGCAGTTTAATATGCTTGAGGATACGCTGGTCGTGATTCAGACGATCCGCAAAGGGCCCAGCGAAAAGGTCGGCATACTGGCCGGCGACCGCATCGTAAAAGTCAACGAACAAGTTATTGCCGGCGTCAAAATGGAGCGCGATAGCATTATGCGAGTCCTCCGCGGACCGAAGGGAACAGTTGTAAAACTGGGCATTATCCGTCGCGGCGTGCCCGATATGATCTGGTTCAACGTCACGCGCGATAAGATTCCGATGAATACGCTCGATGCGGCTTACATCATTCGTCCGGGTGTGGGCTACATCCACTTGGATCGCTTCGGTGCAACGAGCGGTGCGGAGGTGAAAGAGGCCATTGAAAAGCTGAAAGGGCAGGGTATGAAAGACCTCATCTTCGACTTGGAATCCAACGGTGGCGGCTATCTGGGCGCCGCAGTCGAAGTCGCCAATCAGTTTCTCAATGCCGGCGACCTGATTGTCTATACAGAGGGCCGCGCAACGCCCAAAGAGCAGTTAAAAGCTGAGGGCGGCGGACTCTTCCGCAAAGGAAAGCTCGTCGTTTTGGTTGATGAATTTACAGCTTCGGCCGCAGAAATCGTTTCCGGCGCTGTGCAAGATTACGATCGCGGTACGATCGTCGGCCGACGCACCTTTGGTAAGGGACTCGTACAACGCCCCATTCCGCTTCTTGATGGCTCTATGATCCGCCTAACCGTGGCCCATTATTATACGCCCTCCGGACGTTGCATTCAGAAACCTTATACGAAGGGCCGCAAGTCGGAATATGAAGAAGACTTTGAGAATCGCTTTAAACACGGAGAGTTGATTTCGATCGACAGCATCCACCTCGATTCGACGAAGGTCTATCATACGCTCAACAAGCGCCGTCCCGTCTATGGCGGCGGTGGGATTATGCCCGACGTATTCGTGCCGTTGGACACGACGACCTATACAAAATATTATATGGCCTTGCGCCGCGGCAACTATATCAACGATCAGTCGCTGCGCTACATAGACCGCCACCGCGCCGACTTGAAAGCGAAGTATAAGGATATTAAAGCGTTTATCAAAAACTATGAAGTGCCGGCCGAACTTACGGATACGATCGTGGCCGTCGCCGGGCGCAAAGGCGTAAAACCCAAGGATGACGCCGAACTTCAGAAGACGCTCAAAGATCTGCGCTTTACGCTCAAATCGCTTATTATTTATGATATTTGGGATCGCAACGAATACTTCCAATTCATCAATTCGCGCAGCGACATTGTCAAGAAAGCGCTCGAGATCTTAGGAAAAAGCTGAACTAAATGCCGCAGGGCAACGCTGCTCGCGTAAAAGTTGCCGGCTCGCGCTGAAAAAATGGGGAAGGAAGTGCGATGTGCTTCGCCCAACTACTTGTTTATGTTCTCAAATCAATAATAACATCCAAGCGACAACGCTCCCTTGAGCCTCTTGCTGCTTGGATGTTTTCTCATATCTGCGGCTTGCGAAGAGCCGCGCCCCGATTGCGCCCCGCGATGGCTATGCTGTGCCCGCGGCGCATCGTATAACCTCCTTTCTTTGCTCTCTTTTTTACAGAATATGCCGCACTTGCGCGTTGCCGCGAGAGCACTATTTCGCACCTTCATTGCGCTCGCTTATGGTTTGCTGCCGCCAAACAATGGTTTGCCGGGAACAAACGATAGTTTGGTGGGAGCAAACGATGGTTTGGCGGCAGCAAACGACCATAATGCCGTATGCCGGTTGCGGCGAAGCAACTGTATGCGTCGATCCGTCAGGCGATCGTTTTCCGCCGGTCTATGAGATGCATCGCAGAATGCGCCTTACGCTTGCCAACGAAAGGGCTTGATCAGACAATCCTTAAGGTCGGCGCGTAGATTTTACAAGGAATATTTGGAAGAAAAGAAAAAAAACGCTACTTTTGCAGCGTTCTTTTCACGAAGAGCAATGAGTTTGTTCCATGGTGTAATGGTTAGCACTAGAGTTTTTGGTTCTCTCAGTCCCCGTTCGAGTCGGAGTGGAACAACGATGTAAGTCCTGTGTTATTGAAAAACATAGGACTTTTTTGTACATAAATATCTCGGCCGCGCCGTTAGCTGCTTTTGCTCCGATGGCTGACGTCCTGATTTAAAGCATAGATGTATGCGGCTAAAGGCCGAATGTCGGGCGCAACAGACTTATATTTGCCGGTCGAGAACCGACTACAGATACTTCCGGGTTGCTTCAAAAGACGCATCACAGGACACATTATATAAAGTTAAGACCCGGAAAAAACTTAGCAGCCGTTATTGGCGCAGTCGCAGAACAGAACTTTTCGCCCCAAGAATAAGCCGCGCATAACTTGCAGGCTGCTCAAGATTTGAAAAAACGTATTGTATTTATTTTTAATTCCGATTGCTTATGCGCATCGCAGGACTCCCTCTAAAAATAACGCCCGACTTCAGGATCGCGACCGACGTTTGGCAGTTTCAATTTGAGCGCCGCGAACTGCCGCAAGCGCGCTTGCGGCGTGCAGATAAGCAGGTCACCGTCTTTTTGCCTAACGATGAGGGCTATACTTCGCTCGAAGGGCAAATGTGGCTGCGCAAAGTAGTCGTCGAAACCTTACGTAGGCAGGCGCACGCCTACCTTGCGCCGCGCTTGGCCTACCTCGCGCAGACTTATGGCTTTACGTATCATCGCCTAACCATTAAGAATCTTGGGGGACGCTGGGGGAGTTGCTCATCGCTGGGCAATATTAACCTCTCGCTTTGGCTTATGCTCGCGCCATCACATTTGATTGATTATGTCATCAAACACGAATTGGCTCATTTGCGAGAAATGAACCACGGGCCGCGCTTTTGGCAGGAAGTAGACCGACTCACTGATGGCCGCGGCCATCAGTTGGAATTGGAAATGAAAGCTTTCGCGCGTTCGTTAGGTGCGCCGAGTGAAAACGCCGCGCTTCCCCTTGCCGACTATTAGACCGGCCTATTCCCGAAATGCGTTGTTAGAAAGTGCGTGTTAAGTGTTGTCGGCCACGTCTTCAGCCTCTTGCGTCTGCTCGATGGTGCGCTGAATCTCCATCTGCATCGTTGGCGTAACGCTGCGCCCCTTGCTGATCTTCTGCTGCATATCTTTGATGCGAAATGCCAGATATTCTTCTAATTCGGGCGAATCGAAGACGTCGATATCGTCATAAAGTCCCAACACAAAACGCCCCACGCCTTTCAAGCTACAGACCTCAGTCTCCAGAAAGTAGCGCCCATCGTCTAATACCACCATCAAGTCTTTCGCTTTTGGTGCCGACTGCACCAATAAATCGGCTGCCAAGGGGCCGAGAATCAACTTGACGCGCCACAGACGCTCTCCTGAAAAGTGGAAGAGGTCGGTATAGAAGGCTGCGTGCCGATCTTTGTGAGACCATTGTAAGTCGAGCAATTCCACACTACGTGCGCGGCTGATTTTAAACGTCTTGTTCGTACCCGTAGCCAGTTCGTAGCATCTCACTTCGTTGTTGCCATTCAAGAAAAGAAAGGGCTCGACGATGCGGTCGCTTGTCTGCTTACTATTAGGCGAATAATAATCGTGTAAAATGCAGACCCGCTCGGTCTGTACGCCTTCATAAAGGACGCTCAAATTCTTAGCTAATAATTCGTCAGTCTCAACTCGTGCGATGAAGTTTACATCATAGTAGCGCGCGAGCTTTTCGCGCAAGTGTCGAATGCGCGGCGAATCATCGTAGATCGTGTTGAGGATTTGATTCATCGTGACTGCTTCGTCGTCGGTAAAGTGTACGAACTGCGTCACTTGAGTGAAAAAGGGCGAATGATGGTCGATGAAATAGCGTGTGCCTGATTTTTTCAATATAAATCCGGCTTTGCGCAATTCTTCTATGTATCTGTAAGTTGAACGGCGGCTCATATGCAGCTGCCAACTGATTTCGTCGACTGAGAGTGGGGCGTTGTTGGTTAAGAGTACGATTAAGCGCAATTGTCTCTGAAACTTCTCAGCATCTGAAAGGACTTCTGTCATGAATTCTTCTAATCTCTATGGAGGATTATTTAAGAGGTAGGCAAAGGTACACCATTCTTAGCGCTTTTAGATTCTAAACTTCTTTTTCTTTGTTAAATCCGGCGCAATGCGAGACTATTTTTTATTTGTTTGGGAAATGAATAACTTTTTATTCTTTTTCGCCTCAACGTATAAAGATGCGCTCTTGAGCAGCCTGCATATGTTAAAGTTTGCCGACCTTCAGTATAGGCGAGAAGCCCTGCTTTTATCGTGGAAATGAGGCCGAAACAAGGCTCTCCAGGAAAGGTTAAAAGGGGAAAAGGACAAAGAAAGGCTTGGTTAAACACAATAAAAGCCTTACCTTTGCGCCCATAAACATCACGCAGACCCGGCTCTCGCAGCCTGCTACGGCTTTCTCGCTGTAGGAAAACCTATAGTCTGTAAGCGCTCCAATTGCTTTAGGAGTGTTCATTTGAAAGAACAGCAGTCGACATCCTTTTTTGATATCCTCGTTCTTCTTTCTGTAGGCAGCGTCTCGTGAGAAATAATAAAGCATGTATATAAAAAAAGTAACAAAAGTCACAATCGGCCTGCTCTTAGCCTTGACTGCTTTTACGCAAATCAACGCACAGAAGAGAGGCATTGCAAGTTATTACAGTAACAACGCGCACGGTCATCGCACAAGCGATGGATCGCGCTATCACAAAGACAGTTTGACGTGTGCACACCGCACGCTCCCCTTCGGGACGCTGCTTAAAGTGCGCAACATTAGCAACAATCGCGAGGTGGTTGTCCGTGTGACGGACCGTGGACCTTTCCGTCGTGGCGGTATCATCGATCTTTCGATGGCAGCAGCCAAAGAGATTGGTATGGTGGCCTCAGGTTTGGCGCAGGTGGAGGTTACGAATGTAGGCTTCTCTGCCGGTCCTAACGGCGATGGCAATGGCAAGCTTACGTTGCCCGAGCTTCAGTTGATCGATCCTGCATCCGGTGAATACTATTCCGTCTCTGAGTGGGCAGAAATCAGCCGTCAGAATCGTGAGCAGCTGCGTAAGAAAGAGGCAGAGCAACGCCGCGAAGCGCTGTTGGCTAAAGCGAAGCAGAATAAGCCCCGTTGGCGTATCCTTAACGACCGCTTAACGGCTAAGGTTAGCAAATAAGAAAATCTCTTCTTTCATTTTTTGGGAACGCACCCGTTGAAACGTTCACGTTTCAACGGGTGTGTTGCTTTGTTTTGGGCGATGTGAATCTTCGCAATCGGCTTGCCGGAAGATACGCGGCGTCTATGTTAAGTGTAAAGGCCGACAGGAAGTCCTAATATCTACTATGCTTACCCACAAGATCCGCTTCGGGCGTCTTGGACACATTATATATATGTCTATGCGGTGAACCGGCCAATGCTAAGAGAAGGCTGCTTGCAGCAACTATTTGCTGAGAACCTAACAAATCCCGAAAGGCACAGAAAAGATAAGCGGGGCGAACGGATGCCGCGGCGTTTGATGACCGATAATACTTAAGCACTCGTTCGCCCCGCAAAGGGGGAGGGGTTGGTTAGAAGTTGATAACGCCGCCCGGTTCAGTGGTGGCCGACTCGGGCACGATGGCAACATTGCCCAGTGCCTTTGTCTTGATCTCGTTTAAGACCTCTTTGCTGCGCTTAAACGTTGGCGTGATCTCTACCATAGAGATAATTTCTTCATTGTCTAAATCGTCGGCACTAAAACAGAAAATTTTGGGACGCCGGCGCAGGCCGCCTTTCTTCTCATCAGATCCATAGAAGGCGTTGCGGCGCTCTTCGTTTTCTTCCTGCTTGTCGGCCTCGCGCTGGCGACGGATTTCTTCTTCCGCATCCAGTTTTTGCTTGACCTCTGTTACGTCCTTTACGCCAAAACCTGTGGCAAGGATTGTGATTTTTACGCGCTTATCGAGCGAAGGATCGGTGGAGAGTCCCCACTTTGTCTCTACGTCACTGCCGAATTTAGACATAAATTCGTGTACCTCGTTCATCTCTTCCATCATCAGCGTGTCGCCTTCTTTTTCTGCACAGAAAGAGATGGCTAACAATACCTTTTTGCTGCGGAAAATGTCGGTGTTGTTCAGCAGCGGACTGTTGAGCGCATCGTTGATGGCTTTCGTAACGCGACCTTCGCCTTCTCCGAAGCCGGTAGACATAATGGCTACACCACCATTGCGCAAGACAGTGCAAACATCGCGGAAGTCGAGGTTGATAATGCCGTGCATCGTGATAATTTCAGCAATGCTACGTGCCGCCACACTCAGCGTGTTGTCAGCCTTTTCAAAGGCACTCAGGACATTGAGGTCAGGATAGATCTCGCGGAGACGCTCGTTGTTGATCACGAGGAGCGCATCGACGTGGCGCGACATCTCATCTACGCCGTCGAGGGCTTGATCTATCTTTCTATTGCCCTCAAATTTGAACGGGATCGTTACGATACCGACGGTGAGGATACCCATATTCTTCGCTTCACGGGCGATGACGGGCGCTGCACCGGTTCCCGTTCCGCCGCCCATACCGGCGGTGATGAAAGCCATCTTCGTGCCATCTTGCAGCATATTGCGAATATCATCTACGCTTTCTTCGGCTGCTTCGCGCGCTCTTTCGGGGCGATTGCCTGCACCGAGGCCTTCTTTTCCTAATTGAAGACGATGAGGAACGGGCGAGTCGCAAAGCGCTTTGCTATCCGTATTGCAAAGTACGAAATTGACGTCGTGAATCCCTTCACGATACATATGATTGACCGCATTGCCGCCACCACCGCCCACGCCGATGACTTTAATGATGGAGGGTGTCGTCTGCGGAGTGCCCATACCGACGTCGATGAGTAGGCCGTTGTTCGTATTGTTGTCTTCGTTCATTGTCTTTGTTTTGTTAGCAGGGCTTTTGCCTTGTAGTTGAACCTTGTTTTTCTATAGCTTATTCTTCTTCGCGATCGTCGTTGACCAAACTACCGATCATATTCTTTATTTTACCGAAGAATCGGCTGCGTTTTTCGCGCGATTCACGCTTCTTGCGTTCGCGCTCTTCTTGTTTACGCTGCCGTTCAGCTTCTTCTGCCTCTTGCTGCTTACGCTCTTCTTCGAGGCGAAGTTTTTCCTCTTCCAGTCTTTGTTTTTCAGCAGCATCAGCTGCACTGCGCGTCTCCTGTTCGCGTCGGCGTTTCTCCTCCTCTTCTCTATTAAAGATAGTCGGTGCTTCCGCCCCAAGTTCCCCGCCGCAGCAGTTTATTTCACCCTTGTCTATGAGCGCAATAGTCGCATTGTAGTCACCTTCCTTGTTGAAGTTTTGCAAATGTTGCGCTAAGCGGAGTTGCGTACTGACACGCTTGATGAAACTAATCTTTTCGATGTTCGTCACCTTGCGGAAGGCTTCCTCCATACCTTTTAGGCGAGAAGCGCCACCCGTAATGATGAGGCCACCGATGAGTTGCGACTTGTCGAGTTTTGAACATTTGATTTGCTCGTTGACGTTTTCAATAATTTCCTCCAAGCGAGCTTGCACGAGTCCACTAAAGTCGTCGTATTTAACGCTACGGCCATCTTCCAAACTAATCGGTGCGTGGCTCTCATCGTCAGCTTCGTAGAAAGCTTTGCCATATTCGTGCTTCAAGTGTTCAGCTTCGCGGTGTTCAATTTGGAGAGAAGCAATGTCGCGCGTGATGTTGTCGCCACCGAGCGGAATAACGGCGAGATGACGCAATAGATTATTCTTAAATACAGCCACAGAAGTCGTTTCAGCACCCATATCGACAAATACGCAACCTGAGCGCTTTTCCGGGCCTGTCAGCATCTGGTCTGCCAATGCCAAGAAGGTGATCGGAAGGTCGATAACCTGCAGGCCGGCTTCTCTAAAGCAGGTGTAAATGTCTTCGCGTACGCGGCGATTTGTCACGATATTGAGGAAATGTCCCTCTATCCCTTCAGCCTGAATACCTACCGGATCAAGTTGCGTTTGCGCGCCGAGTTTGTACTCTTGCTGTACGGCTTCGAGGATTTCGCGTTCGCCGGGTTGCGACTGCAGGTTGTTGTCGCGAATCCCATCTACGACCTCATTGGTGATTAGCATTTTGTCGGGGAAATGGCGTACAACGGTGTTTTCTACCGTATGCATTCCCATACCGCCAACCCCAACGTAGCAGCCGCTGATGGTTTTCTTCAGCGTCTTCTCTAACTTATCTTTGATGAGCGTTGCGCAGGAGGTCATCTTATTCAAGTTGTTGATGCGTCCTTTGCGGATAAAGCTGGCTGAAGGCTCTTGTATGCTGGCTAAAATCTGAATAGCGCCGTCGGGTTGCTTGCGACCGACGAGTCCGGTCACTTTGGAAGAGCCCAACTCTATCGCTACGATGAAATTGTCTTCTGTTGCCATATCGTTATATCTTATATTGTGCGTATGAATGTTGCTTATTTCTCCGCGTCGTATTATGCCATGTGCCTAACGACGGTGCGCGAAGTGGCTTATTTCTTATTGCCTGTTCGCTTTGTGCAGACGATCTGATTTGTATTCTCAAGACTGATTCTGCTATATTTATTCCAGCCTACCTTAGGCATCACCTTTTCGTAGAAAGCCCGCAGGTTATTGAATTTTTGCGGAATGCTATCGGCGGCTCCAAAGCGTATCACTTGGTCGCCAACGCGCGGTATGAGCGTCAGTCTATGATCCTCGCTCACATTAATTTGTACGATTTGTTTATCCCAAATCTCGTTATCTCGCAAGAATATGCCGAGCGGAATCAAACTCTTCTTAATGAAGGGCGGATCTACTGCGCCCGTGACAACGACCAAGTCGGCCGCATAACCCATTGGCTTCATCATAAAGCCGTGCTCATCGACAAAGCAATTCAGCCCATTGTTAGCGATCACCCGCATCAAGGGCAGGCGCTGTGCAATGATGATATTGATGCGTCCGTCGGGCGTTTTATAGCAGGTTGCCTCTTTGATGAAAGGATTCTTCATTAAGAGTATTTCTATCTTCCTACTATTAATGGCGTCCATCTTCTGTCCAATAGGATAATATCGCGCTTTGCGCAAGATATGCTCTACGTCGGCAGAGGTCATAAAAGCTGCCCGTGCACTGTCTGTGACGGCGATGTTTATCCCCGCACACTTCGTGCCGTAGCTCTCACCTGTGAAGTGGGTGAAAGCAAAGACAAGGTAAACGATCAGCCCCATTAGAAGGAGCAACTTAAACAGCGTTTTCACCAGAGCAGTTGTCTTGTTTTCCTTTGCGCGGCGCACCGCACAGTGGATTGTGTCAGTTTTCTTATATAATATTGTATTTCTCTTTCAGCATTTGTGCTATCTGAGGCACCATTGCATCCACATCGCCTGCACCTAAGACCATTACGACGTCTGTTTCCTCCTGCTTGAGCAAAGGTAGAAGTGTCGACTTGTTACATAAGTGCTTCTTTATATCTGTGCGGAGATGATCATAGATGAGTTTCGAACTGACGCCTTCGATAGGGAGTTCGCGAGCCGGGTAGATGTCGAGCAAGATTACTTCGTCCAGCAGCGACAGACTTTCGGCAAACTCACGATAGAAATCGCGTGTTCGCGTATATAAATGTGGTTGGAAAATACCTATGATGCGGCGGCCGTTAAAAACTTCGCGCACGGAGAGGATGCTTTGGCGCACCTCTGTGGGGTGGTGTGCATAATCGCTGAGTAGTACGACCTTGTCCGACTTAATCTTGAAGTCGAAGCGGCGATCTACGCCTTGAAAGGTCTTCATCCCCTCGCGTATCTCGTCGGGTGTGGTTCCCGCAATTTGAGCTAAAGCAATGGCAGCAATACCATTTTCTATGTTGATGCTGACAGGCACACCAAGCTCTATCTCACTGATGTTGCCAAGCGGTGAGATCAAATCGAAGCAAACCCTGCCTCCGCCGATGCGAATATTTTCAGCGTGGAAGTTGCCCGCGTCTCTACCATAATCGAAGCGGCGTGTGCCGACCGGAAGAGCCTCTTTAAACTTCAAATCTTTGTGCACGATCAATGCGCCATCGGGACGGATAAGACTTGTGTAGTGCGTGAAACTTTCAAGATAAGCCTCTTCCGTGCCGTAGATGTCCAAATGGTCGGGGTCTGTAGCCGTAATGACCGAAGCATAGGGCTGCAAATGGTGGAAAGAACGATCAAACTCGTCTGCCTCTATAACGACGAAATCACTATTATTGTCGAGCAAGTAATTTGTCGCATAATTTTTTGCGATACCTCCCAAAAAAGCGTTGCAGCCTACGTGGCTTTCGTGAAGCAGATGAGCCGCCATGGCCGTTGTTGTCGTCTTGCCGTGCGTACCGGCTACGCAGAGGCCTTTCATTTGGCGCGTTAAATAACCCAAGACTTCCGCACGCTTCTTTACTTCAAAGCCCGCTTGACGGAACCAAGTCAGTTCGTGGTGATCTTTAGGGACAGCCGGCGTATACACCACAAGCGTCGTCTGCGGATCGCGGCACGCTTGCGGAATAGCGTCTACGTCGTCGGTATAATGAATGTCAGCACCTTCGCGTATAAGTTCTTTTGTCAGGGGCGTTTCCGTGCGGTCGTAGCCGCCGACAAAGAGCGATTGCGAGAGGAAATAGCGCTCCAAGGCGCTCATTCCTATGCCGCCTGCACCTATGAAATAGACTGATTTAATCGTCTGCATCTTAATGTCCTATATCGGTCCTGTACGGCCTGCCTGCGTGAGGCCGGCGCGTATGCATTATTGTCGTGTGTGTTGTTCTGCTAAGCGTATGACCTCATCGGCAATGTCTGACGCCGCGTTGGGGCGTGCCAGTTGGCGGATGTTGTCGCTGAGTTGCGCTAAGCGTTGCCCCTCTTTGACCGTATTGATGGCCAGCGGCAGGAGCGTTCGGCTCACTTCTTCGTCTTTAACGTAGAGTGCAGCATCTTTCTGCACGAGAGCCAAGGCGTTTTTCGTTTGATGATCTTCGGCCACATTGGGCGAGGGCACGAGGATAACCGGTTTGCCCAGCAGGCAAAATTCGGAGATACTGCCGGCACCGGCGCGCGAGATGATCAGATCGGCGGCGGCATAAGCGTGGGCCATATCCGAGATAAAGTCCGTTACCTTCAGGTTGTCGGGACATTTACGGCGCGAAAGTTCGGCTTGGATGGCCGCACTATAATAATTGCCCGTCTGCCAGATGAATTGCACCTCTTGCTGTTGGCGGATGAGCGGCAGGTTGCCCAGAATCGTATCGTTCAAACTGCGTGCGCCGAGCGAACCGCCTACAATCAGCACCGTTCGCTTTCCGGGTGTCAGACCAAACTGCTTGATGGCTTCCTCTTTCGTGCAATCAACGTAGAGCAATTGTTTGCGCACAGGATTACCTGTGAAGATGATTTTGTCAGCCGGAAAGAAGCGCTCCATACCGTCGTAGGCTACGCAGATGCTTGAGGCTTTTTTGGCCAGCAACTTATTCGTAACCCCGGCGTAAGAGTTCTGCTCTTGCAGCAAGGTCGGTATGTGCATTTTCTCGCATTCGCGGAGCGTAGGCCCACTGGCATAGCCTCCGACGCCGACACCTACCATCGGGCGAAACTCGCGGATGATTTGTTTGGCCAGTTTGCTGCTTTTCCAAATCTTTAGCAGTACGCCGGCGTTGCGCCAAAGGCGTTTACGGTCAAACCCTGCAATAGGCAGGCCCTTAATCTCATAGCCTGCAGCCGGGACGCGTTGCATTTCCATACGCCCCTCTGCTCCTACGAAGAGAATCTCGGCATCGGGCCGCTTCTCGCGCAGAGCATTGGCAATCGATATAGCCGGGAAAATATGTCCACCCGTACCGCCGCCGCTGATAATCACCCTAAGTCTTTCGCTCATCTTTTTATATGTGCATACAATCAAGGCAAAAGTAATAAATAATTTTCTTAGAGACTAACAATAGGTTGTAAAATGTGAAAAGAGACATTTAGCTTTTGCTGTTGTTGTCGAAGTAGGAGTAATAAAAGCATTCGATATAATAAAAGTCGAAAGATGTGAAAAGGCGTCGTTCTTATTGGACTGCGCTACTTCGATGTCCTTTAGCGCGCAACGACTATTCGTAAATCGTGGCGAAAGGCAAGTATGTGGGGCGATAAAGCGTAGGATAGTATTCAACTGTTGCACACTAAGTTTGAACAATCTGCGCATTGTGGGCAACGCTGATTCATTTTCAGAAATACGATCAATGCAAGATTTCATATAAGAAAATATGGAATCTTACTTCCTTTTTAAACTAGAATCACGTCTCATTTTATTTAGTTCTTATATCTTCATTGTTAATTACCTCCCCCACACTTTGAATCTTAAAATCCTTGCCGAAGCGCCACGTCAGCGAGATCCCCAAAAAAGAGGAAGGGGAGTAAACTTTCGAAATCTGAGTAAGGCCTTTCAACTTATACCTTACGCGTTGTTTTCTAAACAATCCGAACATATCATAATAAAAAAGCGAAAGATCTAAACGATCATTGCACAGCGATTTAGTTACAGTAAGATCCAAACGAATCTTGTTATGCACTGTCGAGTTCAAAGTTCTCTCATTATTACGGTGCATTAACATCAATTCAAGGAACCATTGTTTTGGTGCCATATAAGATAAGTTCATCGTACTTGTTAAGCCCCAGCCCTCATTGCCCTCACTTAAAGCTGTTGCAGCAAAGGCTGGCGCAATTTTATACGCAGTATGGTCGGCAGTAATATTTAAGTTAAGGTTCAACGCATGCTTAAACAGAGGTTTACTATAACCAATGTTCAAGTTTAGTATCCTTCCTTTACCCGCATTTTCATAAGTAGATGTATTATAATCTGTCATATACACACCGCCTATCATATCTCCGATACGTTCATACACGACATTAGAAGTCAAAAAACCACTACCGATTTGCCGGGAGTAGTTCAGCGTATAACGATCAGCGTATTGCGGGCGCAAATGCACGTTTCCCTGACTCTTCTCGTATTCATTGATATAAAAGACTTCCGGATTCAAAAAATCTACACTTGGTCTTTCGATATGTCGGTTATACACAAAGGAAAACGAACCTATTTTCCCGTTATAATTTACTGAAATTGTAGGTAGTACAGCCAAACGTCTCGTACTGCCGGTTCGTTGGAAATTAAAGCCATACCATTCTCCGCGCAAGAGTAAAAAAACATCAAACCACTTATTCAGAGAAAATTGATCTTTCATATATAATTGTTGTACATCACTGCGGTAAGGTAAGCGGCTGGCGGTCAACAACGTATTTCGATAAATGCTTTTTATCCCAACGGCAATATTATGATAATCCCTCAAAAAACGAATGCTATCGGCTTCCAGTAAGATTTCCCCTGTCCATTCATTCATTTTACCTTTATATAAGGTGTAAGGATGTGCCGTTTCATTATTTGTCGCATAATTAAAATAGCGTGCCTTGAAGAATAAACGTTTGTTGGCGTTGATATCGTGTGCGATTACAGCGTTGACGAAATGGCTGAAATATGACTCTTTATTGTATTGCGCTGTTTGGTTCACGCCTTTTGAGCGCCAAACGACATCTGCCGGAGCCTTATATCCAAAAATAGAATAATTCAAAGCTGTTTCCCATTTTGGAGAGAGGCGGATATTTGTTTTTAAAGCCCCACTATATTGCTGTAAGCGATTTTTATATTCCGAGAAGAGGAATTCTTCTTCATCTCTATATAGTATATTTTTTCCTTTTTGTCGATCCTGTGTGTATGAGGACCAGAAGATTAGGTCAATCTTTCCGGAACGATAAGTAGCAGAAGGTGATAAGTTGAACCCTGCTCTGGATAGCTGTGTGCCTGCTGCTATTTCTCCTTTCAAAAGATTGGCTCTGTTTC
Organism: Alloprevotella tannerae; assembly: GCA_015259125.1. Classification (GTDB taxonomy): domain Bacteria; phylum Bacteroidota; class Bacteroidia; order Bacteroidales; family Bacteroidaceae; genus Alloprevotella; species Alloprevotella tannerae_A. The sequence continues at coordinate 23,740 of JABZGR010000022.1, forward strand.
TTTTAAGGATTACATTGATTTCTCCGGAACTTGCTTCATCATTCAGGCCGATACGTCTCACTTCAACTTTTGCAATATCTCCTGCCATTATTTTCCCTAATTCCGTTTCGGTCGTCTCAATGCCATCTATCAAGAGCTTGGCAGCTTTACCGTTGCCGGCCAATTGATAGCCTTTGTCTGTATATATTATCCCCGGCACTCGCTTTAGGGCCAAATTTGCTTTGGCTGATTGTAACAAACCACCAAGATCTATATTGAATACTTGCTTTTCTGCATTAGTTTTAACTATCTTTTTATAACCCACGACGCTTACTTCCCGCAGATTAGCAGGGGATAAGGATAGCTCAATATCTTTCTCCGCCCTTATGGTCAATAAAGTGTCGATTGGAGCGTAAAAAGGGCTCTCGGTTAGCAATCTGATACGCAGAGAATCATTATAAATGGGCAACTTAAACTGACATACGCCGGTATTATCTGTTTTTCCTTTCAGGCTTGTTTTATCTATCTGAATACTGACAGTGATTTTCCCCACGGAATATCCTTCGGGAGCAATCATTTTCACCTTAAATTCTCCAACTGGTTGCGAGAAAGCAAATAAAGAGAAGAGAAAAGAAACGAATAAGAAAGCCATTCTCAAGGCTGTACTCCTACAGTCTTGAAAAGGTTTACGATCAGGTTTATAAAATGTCATTCTTTCCATTTTTCAATCAGATATGTTCCATTTCTAGTTACCCAATAACCACAAATAGTTTAAATCCTCTTTCCATAAGATATTTAATAAGTTGCTAATTGATTTCTTTTTCAAGGATTCTTAGCTCTTTTCTTGGAATAATCCTTCGAGGAATAATATTGCCCGAATATACAGACTATAATACGTACAAGCAAGTATTTTTGAATTTTTCTTTCATTATCACTCAAGAATCAGGCTCGAATATTTTAGAAGATCTGTTTTGTTCGCAATTTTCAATAGCCTTCGAAAAATTCCAAGCTTGCGGACAAAAATTCCTAGCCTTGGAACAAAAGTTCGCTGCGCTTGGGAAAAAAGTCCCAAGCCTTGGGAGCAAATTGGGACAGGTATGGATGAAAAAAGAAAGCATCTTTTGCCCGCTTTGTTTACTGCTCATGCAGACTTAGATGCTTTTTCTTTTATTTCTGCCTTCGTTAAGGATGACGATATAAGTGCTTGGGAATGAGCTTTCGTAGCAAAATCTTCCTACGAAAGAGGATCGTAAAATGCGACTCGTGGCGGGATAAGTGGACTACAAGTCGGCTATGACGGCTTCCAGTTCTTCTATCGAACCGACTACTTTTAAGTAGGCTTCCGGCCGCTTGTCGATCAATCTGCGCTGGTGAAGATCCTCTAAGAGTGCGAGCAGTAGATCCCAACAACCCTCTACGTTGTAGAGAATGACGGGGTGATGCTCAAACTGCAAGGTTGCGGCCGCCAGCACGGTGAATACCTCGTCGAGCGTACCAAGTCCGCCGGGCAGCGCGATGAAGACATCGCTCTCTTGAATCATCGTGGCCTTGCGGTCGGCAAGGTCGGCTGTGGGAAAGGTGACGTGCAACAAAGGACTGACGCAGCCTATATCAAACAAGCGCTGCGGCACTACGCCAAAAATGCGACCGCCGGAGCGGTTTACGGCTTCGGCCAAATGACCCATCAAACCTGATGTGTTGCCGCCATAGACGAGTGTGCGACCCGTCGATCCAATCCAAGTGCCTAAAGCATCGGCAGCCTTTAAGCAGGCTGCCGATAAATGAGGTTTGGAGGAAAGAAATACGCCGATTTTTTCCAACATAGTTTGACGAATCTTAGCGAGCGGCGATGCACTCAATTTCTACCAAAGCGTTCTTAGGCAGGGTCTTGACTGCATAAGCGCAGCGAGCGGGGAAGGGAGCTTCAAAGAACGTGGAATACACTTCGTTCATCGCACCAAAGTCGCCCATATCTGCCAAAAAGACCGTAGTCTTTACGACGTCGTTCATCGTGAGTCCGGCCTCGGCTAAGATGGCTTTCATATTCTCTAACGACTGGCGCGTTTGTGCTTGCACGCCGCCTTCGGCAAATTCGCCTTTTTCGGGGACGATAGGAAGTTGTCCGGACACAAAAATAAGTCCGTTGGCCTCAATAGCCTGACTGTAAGGACCGATAGCTGCGGGTGCAGCTGCTGTTGCAATAGCTTTCTTCATAGTGATATGATTTTGTGGGTGCACGGCTTGGGTGAAAGTGCGTGGCGCCCGGAGTTTGTGATCGATGATACCTTATATATAATGAGTGGCGAACAAGGGAGCATCTTCGCTTGCCCATTGTTCGCCATTCAGTCGTTATTTCAGATAATCTTCAAAGTAGCGCGTGATGCGTTCGTGCAGGTGTACCATATCTTTTCCCATCATATTGTGGCCTTGGCCCGGATAGGTAAAGAAGTCGGGCTGCGTACCGGCGTCTTCGCAAGCGCGCAAGAAAGCCAAACTCTGTTGCGGCACGCAGACGGGATCGTTATAGCCAATGATGATTTGGAGACGTCCTTTCAGATCTTTGGCCTTATTAAGCAGCGAACTTTGCGCGTAACCCTCAGGGTTTTCCTGCGGCGTGCCCATATAGCGCTCGCCATACATTACTTCGTAATACTTCCAGTCGATAACCGGACCGCCAGCCACGCCAACTTTGAAGACGTCGGGGTAATTGGTGATCAGACTCGTCGTCATAAATCCGCCGTAGCTCCAGCCGTGCACACCGATGCGATCAGCATCTACATAGGGGAGCGATTTGAGATAATCGACACCGCGCATCTGGTCTTTCATTTCCTCTTGTCCGAGTCGATGATAAGTGGCCGTCTCAAAGGCGAATCCGCGTTCGCTTGAGCCGCGGTTGTCAAGCACGAAGATGACATAGCCTTTCTGTGCCATATAAATCTCCCACGAACGTGCAGCATAATTCCAAGAAGCGTCGACATTGCGCACGCCCGGTCCGCCATAGACGTAAACGACGGTCGGATACTTTTTGTTAGGATCGAAGTTGACCGGCTTAACCAAGCGATAGAACAATTTTGTGTGCCCATCAGCAGCCGTGAGAGAACCGGAGGAGATTTCCGGCACATTGTAAGCCTGCCAAGGTGAAGCGTCGGTTTGCAGCAGCGTAGCGTTTGCCGTCGCCGTGTTGCGCACAGCTATTTTGCGGAATACGTCGGGCTCGCTCCAGCGATCAAAGAGCATCGTGCCGTCAGGCGACAGCGTTGCGCGGTGCAAGCCTTTACCGTTGTCGAGTAATGTGCGCTTGCCGTTGTCGATATTCACGGCATAGTAATTATGGTGTAGCGGATGCGCTTCGTTAGATTGAATGATGACGCTCTTTGTCTTTGTGTTGAATCCTACTAAGTCGAGTACGACAAACTCGCCCTTCGTGATTTGCTTGAGTTGGTTGCCCTTCGTGTCAAAGAGGTAAAGGTGATTGTAGCCGTCCTTTTCGCTTTGGTAAATAAACTTGCTGCTGTCCCAAGGCAAGAAAGTCAGCGGATGCATAGGATGCACATACTTTTCGTGCGTTTCCGTATAGAGTACGCCTTTGCGTTGGCCCGTTGCTACGTCGTAAGCTACGAGTTCTGTTTTCTTCTGTGAGCGGGGCATCTCAATCATATAGATGGTCTTCTCATCGGGTGCCCAAGATATGTTTGTAAAGTAACGGTCAGTCGGGTCGCCGGCTTGCAGCCAAACCGTCTGCTCCGTCTTGGGATTGTAAATACCCACGGTCACTTTATGACTGGTCATACCGGCCATTGGATACTTGATGGCATCAAGTTTGGCTTCGCGCGTGAAAATATCAACAAGCGGATAGTCTTCGACCATACTTTGATCCATACGATAATAAGCTAGGAGTTGGCCTGACGGACTGAAATAAGCGCCCTTTTTAATGCCAAACTCATCGCGGTGAACGGCTTGCCCGTAGACGATATCTTTTGAACCGTCTGTTGTGATACGATGCGCTTTACCGTCAGCCGTGCGCAGATACAGATCAAAGTTTTTTGCATAAACTTCGCTGCGAGAGGGGGTGTTAAACTCTTCGTTCACTCTCACGCTGTCGCGTTCTGCCTGCCAAACGATGGCTTTCTTCTTCCAATCGTAGAGCAGATTGCTTCGATTGGTATGGAGCAAAGCTAAAGTCTTGTTCGGATAAGGAAATGAAGCTTGCATCAAGTTGAGGCCGCGGCCTTTTGTCTCGTCTGTAATGAGCGCTTTCACATCAGCCGCCGTGAATAAGGTTTGCGCCTTTACGCGCTTTCCTTTTTCATCTGTACAGGTTTTGACTGCCTCTACTTCTAATTGCATAAGCTTAGAGCCCCAAAACGCAGTGTAGAGATTCTTGGGCTGAAGATTCCAATAATTGGATCCGCCCCACATTAAGTCGTCCAGCGTAAAGCTTTTCTTTGTCTGTCCCATAAGGGTTCCTGTCAAGAGCAGCAGACCTATTAGTAAGGAACTGCGCAAATTCATCTGTTTCATAAATGTGTTTTTCGTAAAGTTTCGCAGCTCAACCTTTCGGTCGAACTACGTAGATAAACGTCGTCGTTATGATTTGTTGCCACGGCGGTTTTCGCGCCGGCCGGGCCGATTGTTGTCTGTGCGGCGGGCATTGCTGCGCGGGCGATCATTGTCGAAACGCTTGTTGCCTGCCCATTTGTCGCTGCGCCCTGTTTCTCTTCGCGGGCCAAAAGTACGGCGTTCGCCGCCGAAGCCCTCATTGCCTTCTCTTTCTCTGCGTTGGTAAGGGCGTTCCAAGCTTTCCGGCCGTGGGCCAAAGTGGCGCACTTCGCGCGTCTCTCGAGCCTCATCGTCGCCTTTATTGGCAAAATCAAAGTTTGGCTTGTGCGGACGTCGCTCCGGTCGCCGCGTTGTGTGGCGTTCGCCTTTTGCTTCATGCTCTTCGCGCGACTTTCTTTCTCGCTTATTATAAATCCGGTCAAACTCTCGGTGCTTATTGCGGAGCAGCGCATATTCCGGACTCCAATCCTCATCCTCTTCTTCTGAAATGCGCGCTTTGAAATCTTCGCGATGCTGTTTCGGACGGCGCTTCTCCGTCATATAGTTGCGCTCCTCTTCCGTCTTTACCTTTCCGCCACCGGCGCGGAAGTCATCAAGGCGCCCTTCAAAGAGTTGATACTTTCTAAATTCGCAATCGATAGGGCCGTTGTTAACCTGTATCTTTACGCTCGGTCGCAGACCGATCGTATCGAAGAGTTCCTCTTTCGAACTAATAATCCAAGCATCTCCGCCGCCAAATTCGTGCTTCAACCGTTCGCCGATAGCGCGATATAAGCCCAGCAAGTCGGGTGGTGTGAGTCGTTGACCGTAAGGCGGATTCGTAATGATGATAGCGCGCTCAGCCGGTTTCTCAAATTGGCGGAAGTCCTTTTGCTCAAACGTAATGAGGTCTGCCACGCCGGCTGCTTTTGCATTTTCCAATGCGCCGTCGAGCGTAGGGCGGTTGATGTCGTAGCCATAAAAGCGATGAGCGAACTCACGCTCTTGGCTGTCGTCGTTATAAATCTTATCGAGCAACTCGCGATCAAAGTCTTTCCACTTTTCAAAGCCAAACGATTTGCGGAAAATGCCCGGATAGATATTACGCGCCATTAATGCGGCTTCAATCAATATTGTGCCTGATCCGCAGAAGGGGTCGATAAAGTCAGAATCAAAGTTCCATCCGGACAACTTTATCAAGCCCGCCGCCAAAACTTCATTGATTGGCGCCTCACACGATGCTGTGCGATAGCCGCGCAGGTGCAGACTTTCGCCTGAGGCGTCAAGCGATAAGGTGCAATCGTTGTCGGCAATGTGAATATTGAGCTTAAGATCGGGGTTGGCAATGCTGATGTTGGGGCGCTTGCCCTCTTTTTCGCGAAAATAGTCGACGATGGCGTCTTTTGTCTTGTAGGCGACAAATTTAGAATGCCTAAACTCTTGCGAATAAACGACAGCATCTACCGCAAAAGTAGTCTGCAGATCAAGATATTCGTCCCAGGCGATGGTCTTCACAGCTTCATAAACCTGATCGGCGTCTTCAGCTTTAAAGTGTTTGAGGGGCTTGAGCACCCTTACGGCCGTGCGTAAGCAAAAATTGGCGCGATAAAGCATTTCTTGATCGCCCGTAAAGGAGACCATACGTCGGCCGGTTTTGATGTTTTTAGCACCTAATTCGGTGATTTCTTGTGCCAATACTTCTTCTAATCCTTGGAAGGTTTTGGCTATGATTTCAAATTCTTGCATTGAGTGTGATAAGGCTTCTATCGCTGTGACTATCTATTTGTCTACGTTTCGCCTATAGGCTGCGTTGCGTTGACATGAGCCGCAAAATTAAAACATATTTCCAAACTATGCTTGCCGTTAACTTGATATTTTCGCCTTGCTACTTGATTTCCGTTACTTTGATGAATCTGTACCGAACTTCTTTATAGACCCTATACGGTTTAAGCAAGGCTTTGCATTCTGTTGTCAGTAGTGCACACTTTCCCTTTCTACCTTCATTTTAGACTGATGGGGACAGCATTTTATGAATTGTATCTTAACACAAAATTCTTTGCCAACAATCTTCTTTTTAGGTTTTGTTGAAGCTGTCTTAGGATAAAGACAGACAAAGCTTATCTCAATACGCTGGAAAAGGCTGAAAAGCTGACCTGAGCTTAGCCTGCGAAGTATAGATAGGCGGTTGTTGATAGAGGGGGTGTCAAAAGGCCAAGCCTAAGGGCTTGTTGGACATGTTTTGTGGGTTGACGTGTGAGCTTACAACCGAATCGCGATCGTTGGTATGTATGTGTGGGGCAATTGGACTTATAAATCTGTTAATGTGATATCGAATTTACGTTAGTTGATGAGCAGAAATAGCATCTATTCAAAGCTGAAGAGTGCATTTATAGTTCTATTCAAACTCTCAACCTATGGATAATTTTTCGTTTATATAAAAGCGAATGTAGGCCTTATGTTTGAAAGAAAATTACTCGCATAAGCAGTTTGTCGCGTGCTTATCCTCTCTTTCCTATTCGCTTTAGAGTAGTAGAGAACTCTTCTTAGTAGTCAAAGTTGATATTTATATGGGGTTTGCGTTAATTTGCTAAATTTGCATCGCAGATACAATAAAAACAAGTGGAGGAAGCAGGCTTCCGACTACCCTTGTTGCACTCTATTGAAACGCACAGTGATAATGCTATGGTTAACATGCTCTACATAATTATTTTGTTTATTAAATCTCAAATCATTTATCCCTAAATTTCAATATGAAAAAAACCGTTTTTCTCATGCTTCTACTGCTTCTGCCGACAGTCTGCTTGCAGGTAGATGCACAAGAGGCTTATGGATGGAATCGCTACAACTCGCAACAGCCGGAGCCAATCGGCCCATGCAAGTTTGACGTGACTAACCCATCAGAGCTCCAAGTTCTGCGAACCCACGACTATAGTATTCGTGCCGGCGCATTTGCGGGTAAGAAGTATTATGTGCAAACGTGTGTGAAGACGGGCGATGATCCTGCTCCCTTGGCCTTTGGACTGTACGATTTCGCTACGGGTACGTTTACGAAAGTTGCCGATGCTACCGGCGAAAAGCCCTTCTATGATATGGCGTATGACTACAAGAATGGTATTATGTATGCCTTGGGTAAGGCCGGCCGCGTGAGCACGCTGCTCAAAGTAGATCTCGGCAGTGGCACTGTGATGGAAGTGACAGAGCTTGCTCAGGAGTTTGTTGCGCTCGCCGTTGACCTGCAAGGGCAAATTTATGCGGAAAATCCCTACAGCGAACTTGTGAAGCTTGCACTTGACGGCAACGAGGAGACGCTGAACAGTTGCGACTATTCGGCCAAAAGCGATTTGCAATCTATGGGAATTGACCACAAAAGTGGTAAGTTGTGGTGGGCGATCCCAACGACTCGTGAGGGCACACAGCTCCTTGACATTGACGTGAACAATGGCTACAACGACAGTAACGTTGAACTTGTCGGCGAAAAACAAATTGTCGGTCTTGATTTTCCATACTCCACGCTCAAGGATGGTGCGCCGAGTATGGTGGAAAATTTCTCAGTAGAACCTACGAGTGCCGGAGCAATGATGGTGAACATCCGACTGAATGCTCCGCGACAGACGGTGGCAGGCGGCGTGCTTGGCGCTTGTTCGATTCATCTGCTACGCGGAAGCCGAGAGGTCTTTTCTCAAGACAATGTCGCGGCAGGTGAACTTATTACCTTTAGCGAGACACTTACGGCTGATGATCTTTACACCTATAAAGCCTATGCTTCCAACAGTGAGGGTAATGGCGAGGAGGCGGTAAAAATGCTTTACGTGGGTGAAGATATTCCCGATGCCGTCAGCGATATTCAGCTTGAGAAGCAGCTCGATGGTAAGAGTTGCAAAATTTCTTGGACAGCACCCACCAAGGGTATCAACGGCGGCTATGTCCCCGCTCGGCTTCGCTACAAAGTTGTGCGCTTACCTGACAATGTAGTTGCGGGCGAAGACGTCGACGCAACTACGATAATGGACAATACTATTCCTCGTCTCGCCAATTATCAATATCGCATTACTTCCATCGGGCGTCAAGAAGGCAAGTCTGCGCTGTCGACAACTATCGTGCTCGGCACTGCGCATACTACGCCCTATTCTTGTCGTTTCACAACTGACGACCTGCCTCTCTGGACATTCATCGATCGCAATCACGATGGTATTACGTGGAAGCAACGTATGGCGAAAGAAGGCATTTATTGCAGTTATAGTGAAAAACAAGCCGGCGACGATTGGGCTGTGTCTCGCCCCATTGCCTTAAAGGCGGGCACAAAGTATAAGATTGTGGTTACTGCCGCAGCCGCCAACCTTGAGCTTGTTGAGAAAATGAGTCTCCTCTTCGGTCAGGGCGATAGGGAAGAAGATCTTGCACAATATAGAGAGGTCGCTGCGTTTGAGGTGTCTAATGAAGAAGGTGCGCGCGCCGACTACGTGGCTTACTATACGCCTACGACTGACGGTAACGAGAACTTTGCCATCCGAATGAACTCCGATGCTAATAAATTCCAGCTTGAGGTTTTCAGTATCCTTATCAAAGAAGCCTCGGAAGGTTCGCTTCATGGCGTGGTGAAGCACGAAGGTGCACCACTTGCTGACGTCAAACTTTCCCTCAAAGGGACAGACTTTACCGCTACGACTAATATGCTGGGTGAATGGAATATATCCCATGTTCCTGAAGCTGATTATACACTTGAAGCTCGTAAGGAAGGCTATGCGCTGCATAGGCAGACTGTGCGCGTGTCGGCTGATGAAACTGTCGCTTTAGAGATTGCCTTGAAGAAGTTGGAGAAACTTACTGTGGGTGGTCAAGTCACTTACGCCGGCGGAACGGCATTGAGTGAAGCTCGCATTGTCATGACTGCCGAGAACTCCGATGCCCACTACGTGGCTTACACGAACGGTGAAGGTAAATATGCGATAGAGGACGTCTATGAGGGCGATTATCAGTTTGAAACCTCTCATCTTGGTTTGCTGCCCGACCGGCAACGTGTGAAGATTGAGGCCGGTGCAACCACGCTGCCCATCATCGCGCTCAAAGACAAAGTCGTTGCCCCGCGTCTCGTCAGTGCATCGGAGCAGAGCGATGCGGCCGTCGTGGCTTGGGAAGCGCCCATCGATACCGATTCTATCTCCTATTATAAAGGAAAAGGTGTTGCCCATATTGGTGTCTTTGCTTACACGCCTTACAGCATCGTCGGCACAGTGTTCCGTAAGGATATGGCTATCACGGCCGTCAAATGGCAGACCGACGAGTTTCGCGGGCCTCACAAGAAAGTGGACTTGGTGATATTTGCACTCGATAGCGAGGGGAAACCTACCAACAATATTCTTTACGAGCAGCCTAATCTACTCAATACCGATAATCAGTGGTGTCGCTACGAACTGCCCGAGCCGCTCGTTGTTAAAGGTGGTGCACTCGTGGCTTTCCGTTATGACGGTTATCTCAGTATGCTGGCTGATGCAGGCGAGTCCGAAGGTATCGACTTTGAGCCTAACGTTCACGTGATAAATACCGACTATCGCACCGCTGCTTTTGAGTATCTCGATCAGCACGATATGAAGAAGAATCTACTCATCGGTATCGATTATGCGATGCTTGCTCCCGATGGCTCTAAGATAGCTACCACTGTGCAGCGGCAGACGAAATATAATGTCTATCGCAAGCTTGAACAAGGCGGTGAAGATTGGAAATTCCTTGCATCAACAACTACCGATGTGCGCACTTACCGTGATTCTGAATTTGCTACGCTCCCGATGGGTTATTACCGTTATGCCGTTGCCAGCGTACTCCCTACTGATAGTGAGTCTGCTAAGGCTGCGTCTGCCTGTGTAGGTAGGAATCTGATAGCCAACCTCACGTTTAAGGTTAAGGCCAACGCCTCGTTGCCTACCACAGTTCCGACAATCTGCTTACAAGCCGATGGCGATAAAACAGAAGTCTATACCGCTACGCAAATAGACGAGACGACTTGGAATATTCCACATCTGACAAAGAAAAAATACCACTTATATGCCGAGCTTGACGGCTTTGATGATCTCAGTGCCGCACTGACAATTGATGGTGAGGAGACAGAATTTCGTCATGAACTGGATTTTAAAGAACGACTGTTGGCTCCCTATAATCTCAAAGTGGCGCAGCAAGGTGCCGATGTCACATTATCGTGGAACGAAGACAACTTTATTTTCGACGACTTCGAGTCCTATGAGCCATTTACCCTTGAACCGGCTACGCCTGATAAGAACTGGATATATTGGGATATGGACAAGGCTTCGACCGTGGAGTTTGACAATATCTCTTTCAAGTATATGGGTTCTCCGATGAGTTATATGGTATTCAATCCTTACGCCACTACGCCGGCGTTGGTTTACTTCGATGCCGGATCCTTACCTTATTCCGGACGGCAGTGTCTGGCCTCTTTCGGCAATCGCGGCAAGAGTAACAACGATTTCGTATTCTCGCCCGTTCTTCATTTCACGGGAAAGGCCACCTTCCGATGCGTCGTGAAAAGTTTCACCAACGTACTTGGAGCAGCTTCCATCCGCGTCGGTTATACAAAAACGGATTATCCAAAGACAACGGCTGATATCGTTTGGCTCAGTGAGTCCTTGACGGTTTCCGACAAGATTTGGCAAGAGTTGTCTGTAGAAGTGCCCGTCGATGCTCGGCGTATGGTGTTGGTAAATGAAACGCCACGCGGCTTCTTCCTGATGGTAGACAATCTGTTTGTGGGAGAAGAATGCCCCTATGCTGATGGGAAGATCAAAAAGCCCTTGGTTGATCGTGCGGCGTATGAGGTGATGATAGATGGCCGGTTGGCTACAAACATTGACCAATCGGCAAAGCGGGTTCTGCTAACGGGGCTTTCTGCCGGGGAACACACGGCAGAAGTCTCGGCGGTTTATCAATCCGGACGGTCAGAAGTGAAACGTATCACGTTTGACGTGCAAGGCGGCACGGATATTAACAAAGCAACTGCCGCTCCCGACTTCTCGGCACATTTCTCTGCCGATGGCCGTTTGCTTACCGGTTCTGCGGTGGATCGTTGGGAAATCTACGATACCGGTGGTCGTTTTGTTTTGAAGGGCATGACCCACAATACTGATGTTTCAATGCTTTCTGCCGCTTACTATGTGGTGCGGCTGCATAATATGACCCGCACAAAGAGTCTGAAGTTAATGAAGAGATAACCAACGCAGGGTTATCTCCCAATTCACACCATATTATTTAACGTGAGTTCGACGAATTCAGAACAAAGCAAGCCGTGTATCAATAGTCCTTTGCAGATTGATGCACGGCTTCTTTGGAAACAGGCAATAGGCAGCAATAGCCCCTAATAAGTTGACGAGACCTTTGCACAATAAAGCAGTCTATTTTACCACTTATCCAATTGTTTATTAGCGTATTATTTCGTATATTAGCACTATAAGATGATACAAAATTATGACAAGACAAGGAAAATCCACCAACGACGAAGTCTCATTTGCAGACGTCATGTTAGA
>JABZGR010000052.1 GCA_015259125.1 Alloprevotella tannerae
CGGTCGGGCCTGAGTTTGAGGCCCAACCGGGGGAAAGGGGAACCTTATCATCCTCGATAGTTACCCTCCTTCAATCAAAAATGATCCTGAAAAGGAAGAGAATTATTGACCGCCCCATTTTTCAAAGGTCTCTTAATGTTGCTCGGAGATGATTTTGTAACGTTGCTCCTGAATGTAAGTCATCAGAATTTAGACCTTATTCCTCAATAGTACGTCCTGTAATACCATGTTGAGAAGCTTTGATAAAGCTAACAATGTAGTCGATTTCTTCGCTTTGCGGTATTTGCTCCTTTATGCGAATTAGCGCGTCTTCCAAACTAACCGTCGTTGAATAGATTAAGCGGTAAGCGTTAGCAATATGGCGCAAGATGCGATCAGATTCCTTGTGTTGGCGTAGGACGGGAGTATTAACACCCTGATAGGTGGCTGGATTTCCACCTAAAATGATGTAGGGTGGAATATCTCTGTGTACGCGGCAGCCGCTTTGAACAAGTGCATACCGGCCAATGTGCACACGATGCTGAATCAGGGCATTACTACTCAAAATAACGGAGTCATCTAAAATGCAATCACCGGAAACTTGCGCATGAATTCCTAACACGCTGTCATTACCAATGTGTACATCATGACAAACGTGAACACCATCCATTAAGAAGTTATTGTCGCCAATAATTGTTGCTGAATTTTCATCTAAACTTCCAGCAATGACAACATTTTCACGGATGCGGTTGTTGTCGCCAATAACAACTTTGGTGCGATGGCCGACTTTAAAGAGAAAACTTTGAGGTACGGCACCGACAACGGCATTTTGATAAATGTAATTTTGCTTACCTATCACGACACCCTCTAGGATTGTTGCGTGAGACATCACAACAGAATTGTCGCCAATCACAACATCCTTATCAATAAAGGCGAAAGGGTAGATCTTTACATTGTTGCCAATCTTTGCAGATGGATCAACGAAGGCCAAGGGGCTGATTTGATTATCCATACTATTTTATTTTCTACCGCCGCCAAGGGCTTGGTACAAACTGATTACGGCTTGGGCACGATCAAAATTGTCAGAGATCAAATTAAGTTGTGCTTGCAGCAGGCCTTGCTGTGCCGTAAGCGTTTCCAAGTAACTTACGCGGTTGTCATGTTTGAAAATGAGGTTTGTTGTCTCGACGGACTTCTGTAGTTCTTCAACTAATTTAGTACGCTGTTGAATCTTAAGTAGCGATGTTTGATAATTTGCCAAAGCATTGCTCACTTCATTGCCTGCATTAAGTAGCTTTTGCTCAAAATTAAGCTGTGCTGCTTCTACCTCGGTCTTTGCTATTTTTAGATTTGCACGAAGTTGGCCTCGTGCAAAAAGCGGCTGAACGATAGATCCAACAAAGTTGGCTACCCACATCCCGGGATTTGTAATCATACCTAAGTTGTTTGTCCATCCGCCGGTACCATTAATGGTAATATTAGGATAGAAAGCCGAATAAGCTTTATTTACGCCATAAAAGCAAGAGGCTAATTTATATTCAGCCGCACGAACATCTGGTCGATTTGCCAAAAGCTGGGCTGGAACACCGGCAGAAAGTACACTGGGGAACGATAAGTCTTGGATAGCACCGCGCTCTATGGGGTGGGGCGCTTCGTGGAGCAAAGCGCAAAGCGAGTTTTCCGTTTTTCGGATCTGACTTTCCAATGTCGGAATTGTTGTGAGAATGGACAAACGATTTGCCTTTGCTTGTGAAACTGCTGCTGCATTCGTCATTCCGGCTTGCATCATAACCTCCATAGCTTCGACATTCTTATCCCATAATGCGGCCGTTGATTTAGTTGTTTGCAATTGTGCGTCCAACATTTCCAACGTATAATACAGATTGGCTGTAGAAGCGATTAAAGCAGTCTGTATGGATTGGCGGGCTGCCTTAGCCGCTAAAACACCATATTCAGATTGTTTTTTCGCATTACGCAATGAGCCAAAAGCATCTATTTGCCAACTGGCTTGTAGTGGTATATTGTAGGTTTTGGAAGTAGTTCCGCCCTCAACAATAGAGATCGTTCCAGAAGGTGAGAAGGACAACGAAGGGAAGAAAGCCAGTCGACTCACTTGAAGTCCGGCTTCTGCCTTTTGAATGGTTAAATCTGCTGTACGAAGATCCACATTCTTTTCTAAAACCAAGCGAATCAGGCTTTGTAAATGAGGATCTGAGAAGACATCGGGCCAAGAAAGGTTGCCAAAATTAATTGTGTCTCCTTTCAGTGCTTGGTCTACAGTGGTTGTATCTCTATAGAGTTGCTCCATTTGAACGTCCAATTTTGGACGTTCGTAGTTGGAGTAGATGTGACAGGAGCTTAAGCTAACTCCCAACAAGACTATATATATGAACTTTTTCATACTTCTATTTTCTTACGTATTGTTCAATATCTGGTTCTGCTTCAGTTGAAGCTGTATCATTCCACTTTAAAGGTGTGATCTTCTCTTGAAGATATTCAAAGGCGACGAATAGAGCCGGAACAATGAATATTTGACATATCATACCAATCAACATGCCGCCAATAGCTGTTGTACCTAAAGACCTATTGCCATTAGCTCCGACACCAAATGAGAACATCATTGGTAACAAACCAACGATCATAGCTAAAGAGGTCATTAAGATTGGTCGTAAACGAGCGCTGGCACCTAAGACGGCTGCCCAAGTAATGCTCATACCCATTTTACGACGGTCTAAAGCAAACTCTGTGATCAAAATTGCATTTTTAGCCAACAAACCAATCAACATAATCAAGGCAATTTGCGTGTATATGTTATTTGATGCGGCCCCAAATATTGGAATGATCGAATTGAATCCACCCATCATTTGAATAAATAAGAAAGAGCCTGCAAGACCGAAAGGCACGGATAATAATACCGCCATTGGCAATAAATAACTCTCATATTGAGCAGAAAGAAGCAGATAGATAAACACGAAGCATAGCAAGAATACGGTAGCTGTTGTAGATCCACTGCTAGATTGCTCTTCGCGGCTCAACCCCGAATATTCAAAGCTATAGCCTACCGGTAGATATTTATCCGCGGTTTCTTGAATAGCCTCCAAAGCTTGCCCTGATGTATAACCATCAGCCGGATTGCCATTAACACTAATGGATGTATACATATTAAAGCGGTTGATGTTGTCTGGACCGTAGATACGCTTTAACGTTACAAACTGCGTGATTGGTGCCATTTCAGACCCGTTACGAACCATTACATTTTTAAGCGTTTCTATATTAACTCGTTTATCAGGAGCTGCTTGAATCATCACTCGATACAGCTTTCCAAATCGGTTAAAATTAGAAGCGTAAAGGCCACCATAATATCCTTGTAAAGTCGTGAGAATTGCGCTCGGCGATAATCCAGCCTTCATACATTGAGCTTCGTCAATCTCAACCATGTACTGTGGGAAACTTGGATTAAATGTCGTCTGAGCTGATTGAATCTCTCGGCGCTTCTGCAACTCTGTTAGGAACTCCTGAGAGACTTGGTAAAATTTATCCAAGCTTCCACCAGTTCTATCTTGTAAGTTGAACGAAAAACCATTTGAAACGCCATATCCCATAATCATAGGAGGCTGGAAAAAGAGTACTTGAGCATTTTTAAATACATCCAGCGACTTCAATAGTAATTGGACAGCAACAATAGTTGAGCCTTGCTTTAAAGATCGCTCTTCCCAAGGCTTTAATTTTACAATGAAGGAACCATAGCTAGAACCTTGTCCGCCAATAAAACTATAACCGGAAATCATCGTACTGGTTTCAACAGCCGGTGATGAGCGCACTAAGCTATCAATTTCAGCCAATACTTGTTCTGTACGATCTTGAGATGTTCCTGGCGGAAGTGTTACAACACCCATAATTGTTCCTGTATCCTCAGAAGGAATCATAGCGTTAGGAGTAGCTCTCATTAAAAATATTAGTAGCGTTATTCCTACAGCGACTGCGCCAAAAGCAATAACAGGTTTATGAATAAAGAAAAGTACGCGCTTTTTATACTTTCCTAATAAGGCGTCGTAATGAGCATTAAAACTTTTATGAAAGCGACTTATGAAAGTTGATTTCTGTTGTTTATCCTCGTCCTTTGGCTTCAAGAAAATTGCACAAAGAGCAGGGGAGAGGGTCAAGGCATTTAAAGCTGAAAAGCCAATTGCTATGGCCATTGTAATACCAAATTGTCTATAAAAGATACCAGATGTTCCAGATATAAAGCTAACCGGAATAAATACTGCCATCATTACAAGCGTAATGGAGACAATAGCTCCGCCTAGTTCTCTCATTGCATCGATAGATGCTTTGCGAGAAGATTTGTAACCTTGATCCAATTTGGCGTGAACACCTTCGACAACGACAATCGCATCGTCGACAACAATAGCAATAGCTAAAACAAGCGCATTAAGTGTTAGAAGGTTTATACTAAACCCTATAAGATATAGAGCGAAGAACGTTCCAATTAATGCAACAGGAATAGCTATTGTAGGGATGAGGGTAGAGCGCAAGTCTTGTAAGAACATGTAGACTACAAAAAAAACCAAGATAAATGCTTCAAATAAAGTCTTGATAACCTCCTCTATTGAAGCAAACAAGAAATCGTTTACATTTTGTGAAACGACAATTTTTATACCTGAGGGTAGATATTTTTGGCTTTCTTCTAAAGTCTTTTGGATATTTTGAACTGTTTCAGTCGCATTTGTACCCGCCATCTGGAATACTATACACGTCACAGAATTGTGCCCATTAACTTTTCCAGAGAAGGAATAAGTTGAACGACCTAATTCAACACGTGCAACATCCTTAACACGTAAAACCTCTCCATTTGGAAGAGCCTTAATAATCATGTTTTCAAACTCGCTTTCTGTAGAAAGACGCCCTTTATAACGGAGCGTATACTCAAAGGTTTGATTTTCGCGTTCACCAACTGTACCTGGGGCTGCTTCTATATTTTGTTGTGCTAATACACCAGTAATATCGGTAGGCATTAGATGGTATAAAGCCATTTTAGCTGGATCAAGCCAAATGCGCATAGAGTAATCTGCGCCCATAACCATTGCTTCACCAACGCCTTGTACACGTTGAACTTGAGGGATTACATTAATCTTTGCATAATTCTCAAGAAATTGTTGATCATACTTTCCTGACTCATCTGCAAGTGAGAAGACCATAAGCATAGAGCTTTGGCGTTTTTGAGTAATGACACCTACTTTTGTTACTTCTGCAGGCAGAAGACCTTGTGCCTTATTAACGCAGTTTTGTACGTTTACAGCAGCCATATCAGGATCAGTACCTTGTTTAAAGGTTATTGATATAGTGGCAGTACCTGTATTCGTAGCGGAAGACGTCATATAGTCTAATCCTTCAACGCCATTAATCTGTTCCTCTAGTGGAATAATTACAGAGTTAAGTACAGTCTGCGCATTCGCTCCCATATATGAGGTTGAGACACTCACCGTCGGCGGAGCAATACTAGGATATTGAGTAATCGGCAAAGAAATCAAACCTATTGCACCCAAAAGAACAATTAGGATAGAAATCACTGTTGAGAGAACAGGCCGATTTATGAAGTTATCTAATTTCATATGAAATCAAGTTGAATGTTAGGTTTTCCCGTTTTTATATCGTTATTTCTCACCTGGCATCTTTCCATCTTTGATGTCTTGCTTTGCCTTAGCCAGGTTTTTTGCTGCTTGAGCTGCTGTAATGGGCTTGATCTTCTGACCATTTTTAAGATTCTGAACGCCTTCAATTACAATTTTATCTCCAGAAGTTAAACCAGATGTAACGACATAAACTTTACCATTATTTTGTTCTTCCACCTTAATTTCTTTGCTTGTGACCTCATTGTTTGCATTTACAATGTATACAAACTTTTTATCTTGTATTTCAATCGTAGCGCTTTGTGGAACTAAAATAGCATTATGTGTGCGAATAGGCATTTGTATTGTTGCAGTCCCCCCACTTCTCAGCAGACCTTGTTGATTACTAAAAGTGGCCCTCATACTTACAGCCCCTGTAGTTTGATCAATGATTCCACTAACTGCATCAATTTTTCCCTGTGTCTGGTAGAGAGTACCATCAGCCAACAATAGTGAAACGGAAGGGAAAAGTTTAATCGCTTCAGCTATACCGCCATTAGAAATTCTCGACATTTCCAGCAATTGCTTCTCTGTAATTGAGAAATACACATGAACTTGCGAAATATCTGAAACGGTAGTAAAGGGTGTTGACATACTTGGACTTACAAGTGCACCAGTTTTAAAAGGAAGCATTCCGATAACTCCGTCAGCAGGACTAGTTATTGTACACCAACGAAGATTGTCCTTGGCTGCTCGCAGTTGTGAGCGAGCAGCCAAGAGTTGGGCTTGGGAACTTTGCAAAGTATTTTCTGCCATCTTCATATCATAATCACTGATTATACTCTTTGAATACAGCAAGCGCTTGTTTTCTACTGTTAGTTTTTGAGTTGCAATAGTCGCATTACACACTTTTATTTGAGCGCGGGCACTCGATACTGCTGCGCGAAACTGTGCATCATCGATGCTGAAGAGAACTTGACCTTTTCTGACACGTTGCCCTTCTTTTACAAAGACTTTAGTCACAAATCCGGATATTTTAGGTCTGATCTCAATATCTTTTATCCCTTTGATTGTAGCAGGGTATGAAATTTTCAAGTCCGCATCGCCAATCTTAACAGCTCCAACTGTGTATTCGTTATTACCTACAGGCATTTCCTGAGTCTTATTTTTACAGCTTGTTAAAATAAGAGCAGTTGCAAATAGCAACAAAGTTTGTCGTTTCATATCTGAAATATTGTCTTAATGTATTGTAGTGGCAAAGATAATAAAATTATTGCTGTCCGATAAAAGTTTTTTGATCGATACGCCGTTCTTTTGGAGA
>JABZGR010000023.1 GCA_015259125.1 Alloprevotella tannerae
ATGGGTATAAGTTGTCGGCTTGACATTGTTTTAGCAACTAAGCCAAGCCGACAAGTATTCGTTATCTTATATACTTCTTCCCATTCACGATATAGACGCCGCGCTGCGGAATGGCCTGCAAACGTCGGCCGCTTAAGTCGTAAATAGCCGCCTTATCAGTATTAATTTGGGGGTTCTTAAGACCCATTGTCATGGCCAAGTAGACCTCACGTCCCTTTACTTTGCAACCATGTACAAAAACATAAGAACCTGGACCTATGCGAGGTCGTGAAATATCTCGCACAAAGGGATCTATAAGACTTCCTACGCCATCTGCCCAATAGTCTTTTACGCATGCAGAATCTCCTGAGTTGGAGACAAACTTTCGCTCCAATGTATATTCTATATATGGATAAATCGTTTTATAGGATAATCCTACTTGACGCACAACTATTGAGTCCCACTTATTGCACTTCTCCTCATATTCTTGATCTCCTATCCATCCAAAGGTTGTAACCTCACGTAAGGATAAAGTATCTCCTTGTTTGACACTGAAATCGTACAAAATTTCTTCGCGCTTTGCCCCTTTATAAGGTTGAAAATATACTTTTTGATTTTCCTCGCGCACCAAGAGAAAATGTTCGCCCAAATCAGATGGGAATTCTTGGTATTTGGAAAACGGAGTTTTATAAACCTTCTTCCAAGTCTTACCATTTACGATCGTATC
The DNA here is from genome assembly GCA_015259125.1 of Alloprevotella tannerae. Taxonomy (GTDB): domain Bacteria; phylum Bacteroidota; class Bacteroidia; order Bacteroidales; family Bacteroidaceae; genus Alloprevotella; species Alloprevotella tannerae_A. The sequence goes on from JABZGR010000023.1 coordinate 707, forward strand.
TCCCTGCATACAATAATAAAAGCCACCCTCATAGAAACCACGATCTTGTTCATCAAACCTTACCTGTTCCATTTGCCACACTTTTCCTTCCTCCACGAAAGGACGATAATCCTGCGCCAAAGCGCGAAAGCCGAAGAGCGCTAAAGCGATTGTAAGTAAAACGTTTTTCATAAAGCCATCTTATTTAATGGGTATAAGTTGTCGGCTTGACATTGTTTTAGCAACTAAGCCAAGCCGACAAGTATTCGTTATCGTATATATTTCTTCCCATTCACAATATAGACGCCGCGCTGCGGGATGGCTTGCAAGCGCCGGCCGCTCAAGTCGTAAATAGCCGCCTTATCGGTCGCATCAAGCTTAGGCGCGGTAATGCCGCTCAAGTCGTGATGATACAAAATCTCGTCGCCAACGGAACATTCCTCTAAGACATCCGTCCAGGAACCAATGATCCAAGGGGGGGGTAGAAATATCGTGCTTAAAGGGATTGAACGGGTTTCCCAAACACTCAACCCAGATGTCTCTAGCTTCTCCAACTCCAACATCCGTATTATATTCATCCGGATTGTGGTAATTATAAGTCCATTTTCGATACAAGACATAACAACGATAGGCGTGGCCGGCTTTATCTTTCACTTCATCAAGAGTTTCGACGGCAATAGAATCCCAATTACGACAATACTTTTCATAATTCTCAGCCGTATCTCCGTTATAGAACCCTTGAATATCACGATAGGCGACCGTATCGCCCACAGCAACATTAAAATCATACATCAACTCTTCGCGCCCGGGATAAGGGGCGTAATAGACGCGCTTGTTTTCTTCGCGCACCAAGAAGTAAAACTTATCGGAGGAGGTGTAATACACTTTCTTCCAAGTCTTACCGGCTACGATGGTATCACCTTTCATAAGGTAATATTTGTGGTCTACGGGATATGTCAGATCATCATTCCGCGGACTAATGGAGGCTACCCGCCACACTTTTCCTTCCTCCACGAAAGGACGATAATCCTGCGCCAAAGCGCGAAAGCCGAAGAGCGCCAAAGCGATTGTAAGTAAAACGTTTTTCATAAGCGATGTTATTTAATTGTTCTCAATTTGATCTGCCATTTGCCTCCTAAAGCGCCAAAACCGAGGAAAAGCAGGCAAGATTTCAGTTATAAAATTTAAGTTAGCGGCAGAAAACCGTCGCAATTATATGATTTTGCCACAAAGTTACAGCGGCTACTTCAAATAAGCAAGTTATTACGATTATTTTTATCGCTTCTTCACCCCCCCCGATATCTATAAAAGCATTTTGTAAACATTCTTGCGAAAAAAGCGAACCATTATACACATCCGATTCCAGTCGGTAAAAAAGGCAACAAGGCCTTGTATGACAATAATTTTAAGGAAAATTATTTTCTTCCTATCCTCTCAAAGTCGGCATTCACGTTTGTCTACATTTTGTCAACGAAAAAAAATCTGCCACATCGCACAAAATAGAGAAAGGGTAAGGACACAGCAGAAAAAATAATGCGTTTGCCTCGCGGCGTATGATTTGTGGGCAAGAAGATAAGCAGGGGGAGGATACAAAGTAAAAGGCTACCGACACAAACGCACCTTTATGCTCAATCAGAAAATCTTCATCGAAGCGCAAACAAAGCATAGTTTGGCAACCGGCATAGGCCTTGACGCGACCAAGATTTGTAAAGATTTTCCCACACACAAGACCCCCGAAAAATTTGCTTAGGAGAACGGAAAAACTTTCACCTAAGAAAAGAAAAATTGTCTCCTAAGACAATTTTAATTCTCCTAAGGACAATTTTCACTTTCCTATAAGAAAGTTTTTAGGCACATATAGAGTCTGATTATCACATACTTATAATGTCGTTTTTTGAGGTGTATAGCCATAAAAAGGTCTTTGGTGAAAAATATCACGTAAATATTTTTCACCAAAGACTAATCCATCACCTCGTCCGGACTTCTACGCGCGCGTATATTATAAGATGTGTAGCGCGCCTTAGAAGATGGGCAATTGATAGACGAAGCCGGCTGAAAGGCAAGCCTCCGTATGATTCTTCGCGCCGAAGACCTTGGCCCGCGGCGTATGCACGTGGGAGCGGCCATAATAATTGATGAAGAAATGCAGATTCTCCTTCATCGGATAAAATTCTACGCCGGCCATATAAGCATAAGAGCGGCGATAGAGTCCCTTTTCTGCCGTCAGCGTCGGTTTGGTCAATGCGGACGTCTCATAATAGCCCTTGGCAAAGACGTTCCAGCGCGGCAGGAAGCGATAATTGAGCTTGAGAATCACCGAATTGTAACGCGTATGGCGAACGTGATCTTTCACATCGGGCGTCAGCGTATGCAGCATGTCCGTCACATATCCGTGGGCGTCGATGTTTTCTTCTGAAAGCATATAATCGAAATACCCATTGAAGCGCCCGAGCGTCCATTCGTGGCCGAAGGCGAAGTAGTAGCCGTTGTAGCCCTTCGCCTGCTTAATCAAAGAGGCCGACCAGCGCGTTGTCAGTTTTTCGTTAAAGAAACTGCCGTTCCAGTTGAGCGTATAAATCATCGGCAACTTCGCGTCGGCATAGGACGGACCGTACATATCGGAGGTTGGCGTGCGCCGACTGTTGACCACTTGAAATTGGAGTTCTTGCGTAGGCTTGATCATATAACTGGCATTGACGCCCGTCAGATAAACCTCCACGCGATCCAGCATCTCGCTGAATCGGTAGACATCGATCGGGTTGAGCCAAGCTTCGTAGCCGCCATAAACGGCGCATTGGCGGCCGAGATCAAAGCGCAACTTTTCATTGGGGTGAATGCCTATGTTCATTACATCGACCGCTGAAGATAGGCCGTCAATAGTGCGGCCGGTGCCGCTATGCCCTATGCGCTGCTGCAAGTGGTAAGAGACATACTTGTTTAAGTGACCTAAGACGCCAAGACGCATCACGGGGATGCGAAACGTGCCGTCTTGAAACTGTCCTTCGTCAAAATTGGCATCAAACTCGCCGCGCATATTCAGAAATACATTGATCTTGTCTTGCTTCTTCTCGAGCTTACTGATCATTTCCCACAGCGTACTCTCGCCCTGCGGATAATTCTCGCGCGAAGGCTCTTGCGCTTGAACGGATAAAAATACAAACAAGAGTGCGGCGAGCGCAAATATCTTTTTCATAGATTGTTTTGTTAAAAAAGTAAGGCGACATACTGCCCTTTTGCCGACTGCAAGGGTAGAGGCAAAGCGCTAACGAGAGGCAAAAGTAGTCAAAAAGTTAACATTCTCAAGAATAGTAGGCAAAGAATCCGCCACATCGCATTAAATTCATCGCCCCACAATTATTTATTCTTTCAGAATGTAGTTTATCCCAAAGAAAGCGCTAACTTAGCCGCGTAATTAAAAAGAACAATATAAAACTTGAAACTCAATGACTACTGAAAACACGAAAAAGACCCGCACCGAAAGCGACTTGATCGGTGCGCGCGAAGTGCCTTATGAAGCGCTCTATGGCGTACAAACGCTACGTGGTATGGAAAACTTCCCCATCAGCCACTTTAAGTTAAGCCAATACCCGCTCTTCATCAAGGGCCTCGGCGTAACGAAGCTCGGAGCAGTGCGTGCTAACCACAAGCTCGGCCTCATCCCCGACGATATGGCAAAAGCAATCGAGCAGGCTTGCTTAGAACTCATCGAAGGACGCCACTCAGAGGCTTTTCCCGTAGATATGATTCAAGGAGGAGCCGGCACAACGACCAACATGAACGCCAACGAGGTGATTGCTAACCGCGCTCTCGAACTGATGGGTTGCGAACGCGGCGACTACAAACGCTGCTCGCCCAACGACCACGTGAACCGCTCGCAATCTACGAACGATGCTTACCCGACGGCTATCCACATCGGTCTCTACGAAACGCACCTCCGCTTGCGTCAGCACTTGGAGCAACTGATCGAGGCTTTTGAAAAGAAAGCTGAAGAGTTTGCCGGCGTACTCAAGATGGGCCGCACGCAACTTCAGGACGCTGTGCCGATGACGTTGGGCCAGACATTCCACGGCTTTGCCTCTATCTTGCGCAACGAATTGCCGCACCTCGACGCAGCAGCAGCTGAATTCTTGGTGATCAATATGGGTGCTACGGCAATCGGCACGGGCATTTGTGCCGAACCAAACTATGCGGAAATGAGTACAGCGGAGATCGCAGCCATTACGGGCTACGCTTATCGCCTTTCTGACGACCTCGTGGGCGCTACGTCGGACACGTCTTGCATGGCAGGCTATTCGAGCGCAATGCGTATGGTTGCTTTGAAGATGAACAAGATATGCAACGACTTGCGCCTCATCTCTTCCGGCCCGCGCTGCGGCTTGGGCGAGATCACGCTCCCGGGTGTGCAACCGGGCTCTTCAATTATGCCGGGCAAGATCAATCCGGTTATCCCCGAGGTGATGAATCAGATTGCTTACAAGGTGATTGGCAACGACCTCTGCGTAAGTATGAGTTCGGAAGCTGCACAAATGGAGCTTAACGCAATGGAGCCTGTAATGGCACAATGCTGCTTCGAATCGGCTGACCTCTTGATGAACGGCTTCGACACCTTGCGCACACGTTGCGTAGACGGCATTATCGCCAACAAGGAAGCTTGTCTCGAACACGTACACCGCAGCATCGGTATCGTAACGGCACTTAACCCCGTAATCGGCTATAAGAACTCTACCCGCATCGCTAAGGAAGCGCTCGAAACGGGCCGTAGCGTCTACGACTTGATCCTCGAGCACGACATCCTCTCCAAAGAAGATTTGGACACGCTCTTCAGACCGGAGAACTTGATCAGTCCGGTTAAATTGGACATCAAGCCCAAACACTAAAAACATACAGGCCGAGCCGCTGCCCGCGCAGTTGCTCGGCCTTTTTATTTCTCTTTTGTAATCGGAGCAGCGGCCTTTTTTCGCGTCAGGCCGATGGCCGCTAAGCGACCGGCCGAACTGTCTCCCACCGATCTTGGAAACCGTTTGCCGCGACCTTATTTTCAACGCCGCCAACGCCACAAAGCGGTCAAGACCGACTAAGCTATTTTAAGCCCCACCACATGAAATTATCAGAAGAACGTAGCAGTATGCTCCACGGCGTGTTGCTGATGGCTCTCTTCGCCTGCGCCTCGTTCGCCATCGGCGATTTGAGCTTCGTAAAGCACCTATCTTTCAGCCCGATGATTGTCGGCATTATTCTGGGAATGCTGTATGCCAACTCTTTGCGCAACAATCTGCCCGAGACGTGGGTACCCGGCATTAAATTCTGCGCAAAGCGCATTTTGCGCTTCGGCATTATTCTTTATGGTTTCAAACTTTCTTTTCAGGACGTTACGGCCGTGGGTTTGCCGGGTATTTGCATCGACGCCATAATCGTAACTGTCACCATCCTCGGCGGCATTTTGCTCGGCAAACTCCTCAAGGTAGATCGCGACATCGCTTTGCTGACCTCCGTCGGCAGCGGCATTTGCGGCGCGGCAGCCGTATTGGGCGCAGAATCCGCCGTGCGCACCCAACCATATAAGACGGCCGTGGCCGTAGCTACGGTTGTCATCTTCGGAACAACCGCCATGTTCCTCTACCCCGTCCTCTACCGCAGCGGTATCTTTGCTTTGCCGCCCGAGACGATGGGCATTTTTGCCGGTTCGACCATTCACGAAGTGGCCCACGTCGTAGGTGCGGGCAACGCAATGGGGCCGGAAGTTTCTAACGTAGCGATCATCGTCAAAATGATCCGCGTCATTATGCTCGTCCCCGTACTGTTTATCATCAGTTATGCGATGGCACGCCGCGCAATGGCGGGCAGCACCGAGGGAGGCAAGGGCAAGATCGACATCCCCTGGTTTGCCATCCTTTTCCTCTTGGTTATCGGCTTCAATTCGCTGCACCTGCTCTCCGCAGAAGTCGTAGAATTTATCAATAAGTTAGATACATTTTTGCTAACAATGGCTATGACGGCCTTAGGTGCTGAAACGAGCTTCGACAAGTTTAAGAAAGCCGGTTTCAAGCCCTTCCTTTTGGCCGCCCTGCTCTTCTGCTGGCTCATCTGCGGCGGCTATTTCTTGGCCAAATATGTTGTGCCGATGATCAGCTAAGCCTAAAAAAGAGCAGCGCCGCACACTTTCGTATGCGACGCCATCATCTCCAGTCCCCCACCGCTCAAGGTGGGGGATCATTATATATAATTGTGTGTCGGTCTCGTTGGAAAGAAAGTAGCCGGGGGCTTTCATCTCTTTAGCCGCCTATGCCTGCGGTCGTCAATGCTTCATCGGCGGCCGCCTTGATGGCTCGCGCACTATTCAAAATAGAACACAAGCGAAACCATATTCAGATGCGCGGCGTCAACGCTTTCCGTAAAGATGCGCTGAGCGGGATCGGTGAGTTCGGGGCGCTGCTTGTCAAGCACATTGCCCAAGCCGAAATCAAACTTCAACTCGGGCACGAGTTTGAAAAACGGCAGATATATTTCGCAGCCCAGGCCTACTTCCAGGCAGGTATTGAGCGCCTTCGTGCGCAGCAGCGAATGTTTGCTCGTAGTCAGATCATAAAAGGGCGCAATGCCGAACATCACGTAGGGGCGATAGTTGTTGAAGCGCGGCGCCGCCACTTTCAGATCGATGGGTAGGCCAATGTAGGTCGACTTCATATCTTGCGACTGCCGCTCGCCCATACTTAAATCGCGAAAGCTCAAATGCTTACTGCCAAACTGCAACTGGGGCAAGGCGCGTAGGGAGACGTAGCGGCCCAAACGCAGATCGCCTAAAATACCCACTGAAAAGCCAAAATTCTGACTATCGTTTTCGGCCATCCACTGCCGCCCCGTGCCGGGCTGGATAAAGCCGTTGTTGCGCAACTTCAATCCTTGATCCGCCAGCCCCACGAAGAATCCGTAGTGGAAGCGGCGCTCGTCGATAAAGGGCTTGTTCTGCAACTTCCGTTCTTGGGCAGCGAGCGGCAGTTGCAGGCTTGCGAGGAGCAAACAGGCGAGAAGGAGTAATCGGGTCTTCATATCTGTATTGTGAAGGCCCACTTTGAGCGCTTCATCTTATTGTTCTAAACGTGCGGAGGCGGCGAATATTGCCCGCAGCGCCTTTTTTTACGACCTTATGGCCCAATATCGAGGAAGAAGTTATTGATAAACGGATAAAAAGCAGCGGCCCGAAGCAAATTACCTCGGGCCGCCGTAAGTCGTAAGTCTGACCAATTATTCGCCGGGAGCGATTGCGCCCGTCGGGCAAGCGTCTGCGCAAGCACCGCAATCAACGCAAGAGTCAGGATTGATTGAATATTTTTCGCCTTCAGAGATAGATTCTGTCGGGCACTCGCCGATGCACGTTCCACATGCAACGCATTCGTCGCTAATAACGTAAGCCATAGTAATTTTGAAAATTTAAATTGTTGTTATGTAGTTTGTTCCTCTCCGGAACGGGTGCAAAGATACGCATTTCTATTTAATCTCACGTGCTGACTACTTAATTTTTTATCCCGACTCACCATATTTTTCCGCTAAATAGGGCTTCAACGCGTGAGCCAATCTTGCTTTTCAGGGGCGAAATATAGACTGTCAGGCCGCTCTGCCTTGCCGGCTAAGCGTACACTCACGAGCGCAAGCCTTTTTATCGTGAGCGCAAACTGCGAACTCAAAGTTGCAAAGCACCATTTCCTTCTGCTGATCCTTCATAAACCAAGCATCGGGCTTCGCATAGCTATACGAAACAGACCAAACGGAGGCGCAAGGTTGCCGTATCGAAAAGAGAAAAAGACGTTTACTGACCCTTGGCCCACGAAAAGCTGTCTGATCAAGTACGGCTGACCTTCCGACTATCGACCTTACGGGCCGAGCGAGCTTGGCGACTTGCACAACGAGAAGGAAAAAGGTAGGCTGCCACTCAACAATCGACTTTAGTAGACTTTCGCCGCTATCTGCTTGCATAATTACCCATCGGAGTAAACATATAGCATATATATGCATCATAAAACTTTACATATGCTACATATATTGACGTCATCAAAAGTCAACAGAACAACTAAAAAGCAGAAATAAATAATGTTTAACACTTAAAATCCAAACAAACATCCCATAAGGATTGACAAAGATAAAATAAAGGCGGATATTTGCAAAATCTGACCAGAAAATGAGAATCTTTCTTTTTATTATTCACTAAAATCATTTCGACCATGACTAGAAGTCTATCTACCCTGATGACGGGAACCCTACTCCTTAGTATGGTTTTTTCCGGAAGTTCGATGGCGCAAGTCGATCTTAGGCAACGCCCGACACACCCTATCGGCGGCGCCAAAGAAAAGATGGAGACGCAAGTCGACCTACAAAAAAACTACCCGGCTTGGGCGCCGGTAAAACTGCGACATTCGCAATCAAACAATTTGCGCACGACATCTATCAACCTGAAACGCACAGCTCAACAGACGAAGAGTACGGCTCTACCCGGACTTTTGGACACTCCGGCTCCAACAACCTTATGGGGCAACGTAATCTACCAAAAATCTTGGGGGGATGAGGAGACGCATTATGGCTTCTACTCATTTTCAACCGCAGCACCGATGGCGCCGCTAAACTTGCTCGCTGAAGATCCTACAATGATTGCCAACGGCGGTAGCGGCGTAGTCAATGGCGTAATGCACACGGTATTTCTGGACCTGAGCCTTTCGATGTGGGGCGTTATCAATGCCTATCATAGGCAGTATGATCCGAGCAGTTGGCAAAGGGTGGCTCCTGAACAGAAAATCGACCTGAGCCTGGCGGCCTTCGAAACGGCGCAGGATCAGACGACAGGAGAGATTTACGGCGAGTTTTATAATTCAGACTTGACGCAACGCGAATTTGGCGTGATCGATTTTGAAAACGAAACGCGTACTACGTTTGGCACAACAACGAAAGCTTACGTCGCACTCGGACTCTCAAGCGACGGTTATCTATATGGTGTAGCTACGGATGGCAACTTATATAAAATAGATAAGACCAATGGCGCAGAAACGATGATCGGATCTACCGGCGTACAAATCTTAGACGCCGAAGGCTCGTACTTCAACCAAAGTGGCGAGATCGACCAGAAGACAAATACGTTCTACTGGGCCAGCGTTGACAACCAGGAGCAGTGTGTCTTATACACGGTCGACCTTACTACGGGGGCGGTGACGAAAGTTTCCGACTTCCCCAATGGCGACGTTGTGCTCGCGCTGACTGTTCCAAAGCCACTAGCCGCACCGGGAGCTCCGGCTGCTGCTGAAGAACTCGGCACCGCGTTTAATCAAGCCTCTCTGAGCGGTAAAGTAAACTTCAAGGCTCCGACTAAAACTTATGATGGAAGCGCGCTGACGGGCGAACTTACTTATCGCGTTTCGCAGGGCAAGAAACTCTTGGCTTCCGGAAAAACACAGCCGGGCGCTGACGTCGCAGCTAATGTTACGGTAGAAAAAGAGGGCATGGTGCGCTTCGTCGTACAACTTGAAAATGCCGCAGGACCGGGCCTCTTCGCTCGTTTGGAGAAATGGATTGGCTACGATGAGCCTAAAGCCATCGAGGGCGCAACCCTCACGATCGACAACACGACCGGAGCAGTAGACCTCACGTGGACAGCACCGACAAGCACAATCCACGAAGGCTACCTCGGCCCGTTGACATACGACGTCGTACGCTATCCGGATTCTACAAAGGTGGTAACGAAAGGGACGAATACGCGGTTTGCGGAAACCTTGCAAAAAGGCGACATGAAGTACTACACGTACGGCGTAATAGCCCACAACGGCACGCAGCAGAGCGTTGAAAGCCTGTCAAACGGCGCTATTCTGGGCGATACGGTCAGCCTGCCATATCTAGAAAACTTCGTAACGCCTGCATCAATGAACCTTTATAAGATAATTGACGTCAACGGCGACGGAAAGACGTGGGACTGGAACCCGTATGCAAGCTGGGAAAAAGGCACAACAGGACAGGCTGCGACGTATCAGTATAATAAAGATATGGACGCCGACGACTGGATGCTGACACCGCCGGTTTATATGAAGCAAGGCTACCTCTATCACCTCACATTCAAAACCAGATCGCGCCTAAATAAATATAAGGAGCGCTTAGAGGTGAAGTTTGGCAAGGGCGACAACGTCGAGGATATGACCAACGAGATTTTGCCACCGACAGAGATTGCTTCGCAAGAATATATCACGTACGAAAAAGATCTCAAGATTGGCGCTGACGGCAAATATCGCATCGGCTTCCACGCAATCAGCCCCAAAGATCAGCTCCTTCTCTACATTGATAGTGTTTTAATCGAAAAGGGAGTAGCACTCAATGCACCCGATACCGTGAAAAACTTCACCATCACGCCCGATCCGCAAGCCGGAAAGAAAGCAACGATTACGTTTACCACACCTACTGTGGACATAGACGGCCAGCCGCTGTCCGGTCTCTTCCGCTACACGGTCGAACGCGAAGGCAAGGGCGTTGTAAGAATGATTGAATACCCCGCTCGCGGCAAGCAATACACCTTTGAGGACGAAGTAGGAGAAAGCGGCTTCGCCACTTACACCATCTATTGCACCAACAAGAACGGCGACGGCCGCAAGCTGAGCAAAAGAGCCTACGTTGGCCTCGACGTTCCGAAAGCGCCGGCCAATGGTCGCTTGACTGACTTACAAAACAGCATCAAGATAGACTGGGATGCCGTAGAAAGAATCGGCACAAACGGAGGCGTAGTACTGCCTGAAAATGTTCTTTATCAAGTTTACAATATTGTTTACGACAGCAAAGGCAAACCCAACGTCGAAGTTTTAGACGAGACGAATCAGACTACCTATCAAATAACTCGCAACACCGAGGAAGGAAGTCAGGAATTTGTCTTCTACGCCCTTTCAGCAAAGAACGATGCGGGTATAAGTACCATCGCAGGAACCAAGGGAATCGTAGTAGGAACGCCTTACACGCTACCACTAGCTGAATCCGTAAGCGGAGGAAAACTAAGTACGCTATGGTGGCTGGATCGAACGGGCAGCACATCATTTGCTCTTACAGGCGCCCTCACCTACGACAACGACGGCGGAGCATTCGTTTTCAACACGAAAGCCGCAGGCGACGAAGCCTACCTCAACACCGGTAAGATCACGCTTAAGGGTACGAAACATCCGCAGCTGACATTCTACCACTATTCACTTCCCGGAAAGCCCATGAAACTGCAAGTAGAAGTACGCAAGCCCGATAATACACTCGTAAAAGTCGGACAATTCGACTACGCAACCTTTACCGGCGAAGAAGGATGGCAAAAGATGGTCTGCAATCTTGACCCGAATCTATTCGCAAAAGAGCGCTTCATCGAGATCGGCTTCCACGTTATCAGCGGAGAAGCAAAAGTGCCAATCTGCATCGACAACATCAGCTTGCGCAACCTCAACGAACGCGACTTAAAGGTATCGCTTTCCGCACCGGATATGATGATAAAGGGCGAAACGGCCCGCACGACCATCTCCGTGGAGAACTATGGCGCAGAAGCAGTCAACACCTACAAAGTGCGCCTCACGGCCGCCGACGAGCTCATCAAGGAGGCAACCGCCGAGCAACCCATCCAACCGGGTGAAGTTCGCAACCTCGACATCGACTACAAAGCCGGCGTCTTATTAGGAGGCAATAACGTCCGACTAAAAGCTGAAATCATCTACGATGAAGACCAAGACAAGGACAACAACACCGACGAAGCAACCGTAATGCTCAAAGATTCCGAGCTGCCGAAGCCGGAGAACGTAACGATCCAAAACAAGAGCGGAAACAACACAACGCTCAATTGGGCCGCACCGTCACTCAGCGAGCAAACCATCACGGACGACTTCGAATTCTACACGCCCTGGTCAATCGACACATTCGGCGATTGGACAACCATCGACGGCGATAAAGGCCTTACGGGAGGATTCTGGAAATCCTACCCCTACAAGCACCAAGGCACGCCTTTCGCTTTCATCGCCTTCAACCCCGAGAGCCTTTTCACCGGCTGCATTGAAAACAACCCGAGCCTGGCGCCCCACTCCGGCGATCAATTCCTGGCCGCCGTCTATTCATCCGATGCAAATGGCGAAGACTTCTTAGACGCCGACAACTGGCTCGTCAGTCCGAAACTCTCCGGTAAAGCACAGACCATCAACCTTTGGATCAACAACCTCAAGATGAGTTCAAAGGACTACGTCGAACAAGTCGACATCCTCTACTCTACGACCGGGCGCAAGGCCGAAGACTTCCGGAAGATCGGCGAAACTCACGCCATAGCAGGCGGAGCATTCCAAAACCTCTCAATCGAAATCCCCGAAGGTGCTAAATACTTCGCCATCCATCACATCACAGAAAAAGACAACGCTTGTCTTTTGATGATCGACGATGTAACATTTGCCAAAGGCTTCGAAGCACCGAAGGGCTACAACGTTTACCGCGACGGCAAACTAATTATCAGCCTCGACAGCAACACGCTGAAACTTGACGACAACGCAGGTACCGAAGGCGCTCACACATACGGCGTCACGGCAGTCTACGAAAAGGGCGAGTCGCAACCCGTTATGATCAACGTAACGACGGCGCTGCAACTCATCGAAGCACTCAGCGGCAAGCCGGTCGACATCTACACGATCGACGGCCGACTCATAGGCAAGGGACTCGACAGTCTGCCTCGCCTCGAACGCGGTATCTACGTCATAAATGGTCAAAAGGTAGTAGTCAAGTAGCAACTATCATCCATTAGTGACCACACTATTTTTCCGACAACCTCTTCACCACAGGAGGTTGTCGTCATTTTTTAGTGTTCAACAAGCTATTTCTTACTGCAAGACATAGGCATTTGCAGCGCCTACATCCTGCGGTCAGCGTTTTTTATCGTGAGAAAAAAGCCTTGCGCTCGTGAGAAAAAGGGTGTGCACTCGTGAGAAAAAAGGTGTACGCTCACGAGCGTACATAGGCAAACCAATGTCGAAGCCCCCTGAAAACCTGTGTTTTCGTCGGACCTTTTCAGATCTGCTCTGCCGCGAACCGATCGAAGCGCCTCGCATCCTTGCCCGCTGAAAAAAGAAGTCGACTTTCGTAGAGCTGCAAAGTCATGGTCTTTTTCATAAGGCAAACAGCCGCAAAAGCGATCATACTTCAGTCGTAAAATAATCCGTCATTCGGCAGCAAAAACAAAATCGTGGCATCGAAAATTGGTACTATTTTGACCACAAAAAACCGACATTAAGACCTCGTACAGCAACAAATCGAGTCGATTCATAAAGGCTAAATCGCCCGAAAAAGACGCACAATTTTAACAAAAAGTTGTGTTAGTCAAAAGAATAGGCATCAGTAATTATTAACCTGTTTTACTTTTCGAATGTTTTGACACGCAGTTAAATCACAGCGAATTGTTCGAATGCTATCTTGACAAAAGATATTTATTACTGAAATAAACGAAATAAAGAAAAACCTCGACTAAAGACAAGAAAACATCATTTAACGCTACAATGTGAATAAAAACATCAAGCAAAACTTGTCGGTGTGGGGAAAAGTTGTATATTTGCGTCCGGACTAAGAAATCTTAGTATTTATCATAACCCATTTAATTTTACCTTGATCATGACTAAACGACTATCAAACCTTCGGATGGGAGCCATAGCAGCTTGCTTGGCCTTCTCCGGACAAGCGATGTCACAAGTCGCCACGACGCAGATGCAGGTGCATCCGCGCGGCGCGACTGAACAGCAGTCGAGAGAGCGCATCGACGTTCGCGCGCTCTACCCGAACATTGCCGGCATGGGAGCACGCTATGCGCAGCCCGACCGCGTACAGACAGTGCCCCAAACCCTAAGCAAGCCGGCGGCAAAAGCGCAAAAGCGCTCCGTACCCGTCAACTTCTTAGCTCCTCCCGTACCCACAAATCTCTGGGGTAATATGGTGAAGAGCAAAGCCTGGACGGCAGGCGATCAGTATGGCTACTACTCATTTTCTACAGCGGCGCCCATCACCACATTCAACGTCTTAGGCAAAAACCAGAAAATGGTGGCCGACGGCGGTAGCGTAATCTACGACGGCGTGCTGCACCTCTTCTATTTAGATACGTCCATGGCGCTCTTTGGAGGCGAGGTAAAAGCCTTCCATATGCAGTTTGACCCCGAAACGTGGGAAAAAGTGGCCGAGCCGGTGCAGGTAAGTTTGGACCTTACTACGTCCGACTTTGCGCAAGATCAAGCCACAGGCACGGTCTACGGACAATTCTACAACTCAACTACGAACCAGCGCGAACTGGCCGTGATCGATTTGGAGAATAACACGCGCTCGACGTTTGCTACGACAGATAAGACTTACGTCACAATGGGCTTTTCGAGCGATGGTTACTTATATGGTATCGCTACGGATGGGAACTTATATAAAATAGATAAGACAAACGGCGCGGAAACGCTCGTCGGCGAAACCGGCGTCAGACTCATGAACGATAAAGACTTGTTCTGGAACCAAAGCGGCGAAATCGATCAGGAGACAAATACGTTCTACTGGGCCGGCGTCGACTACACGCAGCACTCAGCCTTGTACACGGTAGACCTCTCTACGGGTGCGGCTACGAAAATTTCCGACTTCCCCAACAACGAGACGTTCTTGGGCATTTTATTGCCGAAAGCCATGGTGGCAGGCAACGCTCCGGCGGCAGCAGAACAGCTGACGGCAGCGTTTAGCGGCGGCTCGCTCACGGGCAGCGTGAAGTTCAAAGTCCCGACAAAGACTTACAGCGGCGGCACATTGAACGGCGCAGTGACTTACACCGTAACGCAGGAAAAAAATGTCTTGGCTACGGGCACGGCACAGCCGGGTGAGGAAGTCACAGCCAACGTAACAATTCTCGAAGAAGGACTGGCACGACTCGCCGTAAGACTCAAAAACAGCGCAGGCAAAAGTAAATATACGCGCTGCGAACAATGGGTGGGCTACGATGAACCCCTGCCGGCACAAAACGTGAAACTCGAAATCAACAACGAGACCGGCGTAGCAAATCTTACGTGGGACGCACCGACAAGCACCGTGCACAACGGCTATCTCGGCGCATTGTCCTACGACGTCGTACGCTACCCCGATAAGGTTAAGGTCCTCACGAAAGGAACAGACACCCACTTCACGGAAACCTTAACGAAGAAGGGCGTAGTTTACTATTCGTATGGCGTCACGGTAAACAACGACAAGCAAGTAAGCCAACAAAAGAATTCTAACGGCGCTATTTTGGGCGACTCCGTCGGACTGCCTTACTTGGAAGAGTTTAAGACGCCCGCAGCGCTCAACATTTTTAAAATTATCGACGCAAATAACGACGGAAATACTTGGGAGTATAATAAATACGCCAACTGGGATCCGGGCACAACAGGACAAGCGGTCACGTATCACTATAGCGAAACCAACAATGGCGACGACTGGTTGATGACACCCCCGATCAGCTTGAAGCAAAACTTCCTCTACCACTTCTCTTTCAAGGCAAAATCGCGCGATGCTAAATACAAGGAGCGCTTAGAAGTGAAATTCGGAAAGGGCGACAAGGTAGAAGATATGACAGGCGAACTCCTAGCGCCGACAGACGTAGCTTCAAAAGAGTATATTACGTATGAAAAATACTTCTCTGTAGACGCCGACGGCGCCTATCGCATCGGCTTCCACGCGCTAAGCCCCAAAAACCAGTTCTTCCTTTACGTTGATAGCATCAGCGTGGAACAAGGCATCTCGTTTAGTGCGCCCGACACCGTGCAAAACCTAACGATCACGCCTGATCCGCAAGGCACCAACAAAGCTACGATATCTTTCACGACGCCGACGCTTGACATCGCCGGCAACGCACTGTCCTTCCTCACGCGCCTTACAGTCATTCGCGAAGGCAAAGGCGTCATCAAGGAAGTAGATTACCCCAAACGCGGGAAGCAGTTTACCATCGAGGACGAAGTAGAAAACACGGGTCACGTCAAATACACCGTCTACTGTACCTTTAGAGATTTCGACGGCCGCAAGCTTACGAAAAACGCCTACATAGGTTTAGATACGCCTGAGCCTCCCCAGAACGGCCGACTCACAGATTTGAACAACAGCATCAAGATCGATTGGGAGCCGGTAGGACGTCGAGGCAAGCACGGCGGCATCGTAGTCCCCGAAAGAGTAAGCTACCAAGTTTACAACATCGTTTACGATCCACGAACCGGCAGTCCGAGCCCCGAAATCTTGGATGACACCCCCAACACGACGTATAGCGTGACTCGCAACACGCAAGAAGGCAAACAAGAGTTCGTTCTATACGCCCTTTCAGCCACAAACGACATCGGCACGAGTACACTTGTATCCACGAGCGGCCTTGTTGTCGGCGAGCCCTACACGTTACCGATCGAAGAATCCTTAGCCGGATCCCGCATGAACCTATTATGGTGGAGCGAGCACGTAGGTAAAACGACTATCGACATTACCAACGACCGCCCCTACGATAATGACGGCGGCGACTTCTGCTTCAACGCCAAAGCCGTCGGAGATGAAGCCCGCATGAACTCCGGAAAAATCTCCTTAAATGGTACGAAGCACCCACGAATCGCTTTCTACCACTACTCTACGCCCGGAAAACCCATCAAGTTGCAAGTAGATGTGCGCAAGCCCGACAACACGCTAATCAACGTGGGCGAGTTTGACTACGCCACCTTCTCAGGCCAGAGAGGCTGGCAGCTGATGGAATGCGACCTCGACGTAACGAAATTCGCCAACGAGCCATACATCCAATTCAGCATCCACGCTAAGGCCGGCGAAACCAAAGTGCCACTCTGGATCGACAAAATCTCGATGCGCGACGTATTGGAAAGCGATTTAGCAGCAGCTATTTCTGCACCGACAATTATGACTAAGGGCGACACAATTCGCACTTCCGTTCGCGTAAACAACAGAGGCTTGAAGCCCATCTCCGATTACAAAGTACGACTCACCGCCGGCGGCGAACTCGTAAAAGAAGTGACAGCAACACAAGCCCTCCAACCGGGCCATGCAGCCAACTTCGAGTTCGACTATAAGGCCAGCGCAATCAACGAAGATAGCACAGTGACGCTCAAGGCTGAAGCCGTATACGAGGCAGATCAGAATAAAGAAGACAACACCGCCGAAACCACCCTACGATTGAAGAATTCCGACTTACCAAAACCGGAAAACGTCATTGCACAGGCCAAAGGCGGAAAGAGCGTACAGCTCAAGTGGGCAGCACCCTCTATAACGTCAGAGACCGTCACTGAAAACTTCGAAGACTACTCTCCGTGGTCGATCGATACCTTCGGCGATTGGGCTTCAATAGATGGAGATAAAGGCAACAACGGCGGCTTCTGGAAGGCTCACCCCTACAAACACCAAGGCACGCCCTTCGCTTACATCGCCTTCAACCCCGAAAACCTCTTCGCAGGTTGCATTGCGAGCAACCCGGGCCTTAAACCCCACTCCGGCGACCAATTCCTCGCAGCTGTATTCTCCGTACAACCAAGCGCAGGCAATAAGTTTGTCGATGCCGACAACTGGTTGATCAGCCCCTTGCTCTCAGGCGAGGCACAAAAGATCGACTTCTGGGCCAACAACTACAAGGCCGGCACGCAAGACTTCACGGAAAACGTTGAAATCCTCTACTCTACGACCGGACGCAATCAGAGCGACTTCCAAAAAGTAGGCGATACACACCTCATTAGTGGCGGCGAATTCCAAAATATCTCAGCCGATCTCCCGAAAGGCGCAAAATATTTTGCCATCCACCACATTACAGGAAAAGACCAGGTCTGCCTCTTAATGCTCGACGACGTAACCTTCGTCAAAGGCTATGCGAAGCCTAAGGGCTACAACGTATATCGCGACGGCAAACTCGTAGCAGGCTTAGACGCCGGCACGCTGACGCTCGACGACCAAGCCGATGCCGACGGCGAACATCGCTACGCCATCACCGCAGTCTACGACAACGGCGAGTCGCAACCGGCTTGGATCAACGTAACCACCGCGCTGCAACTCATTGAATCACTTGCCGGCAAGCAAGTCGACATCTACACGATCGACGGCCGCCTCATCGGCAAGAACCTCAACAATCTGCCGCGCCTTGATCGAGGAATCTACGTCATCAATGGTCAAAAAGTAATGATCAAATAAGACGTACAAGTCCCCCGCGACAACACACCTTTACGACAACCTCCCCACCACAGGAGGTTGTCGTTTTTTTAGCCCGCAAGGAGCCGGACTGCCCCCTCACGACTCACCCCATCGAGACCGAAGCCCCAAACACTAATGGCAACCGCCCACGCGCACCTTTACCCGTCAGACCCGGCAAAGCCCCCATCGCCCATTTTCCGGCAGGCCGCCCCCTCACTTATCGCGTAAGTCCAACAAATCCGCCGCACCACCCCATCAGCCGCCGCCCGGCACAAACCTACTTACGAGCAACGCCCCGCTTCTTCAGCGCACAACGGGAAAAATTACACCCAAACATCTATTTAGCCTCGCCTCCCGCTCTCCCGAAACCTTTTTTATCACGAGCGCAAACCCTTATCCTCACGAGCACAAACCTTTTTTATCACGAGCGCAAGCCTTTATCCTCACGAGCGCAAACCCTCCGCACCCATCCTGCGCGCCTCCGCACCAATGCAAAATACGCTGAAAATAAGCTATGCATAGAAAATGTTAACAACATCCGAACTCAGCAGAGCCTCGACCGCAAACTCCCGCCAACCCATCAGCCACCAAAGAACAGAAAAAGACTATTTTGTTTGCTTATTTCGAGATAAGTTTGTAATTTTGCGCCGATTTAGAGTCCGTTGGGGCAAAACAAGAGAAGCCGATCGGCATCCGCCTCGCGGAGAAATCCGTTATCTAACAAAACATCAATGTACGCAATCGTAGAAATTAACGGTCAGCAGTTTAAGGCAGAAGAAGGCAAGAAGCTCTTCGTAGCTCACATCCAAGCCGCAGAAGCTAATCAGACTGTTGAATTTGAGAAAGTTTTACTCGTAGACAACGACGGGACAATCAACGTAGGCACGCCTACAGTGGCCG
This sequence comes from Alloprevotella tannerae, assembly GCA_015259125.1. GTDB lineage: Bacteria > Bacteroidota > Bacteroidia > Bacteroidales > Bacteroidaceae > Alloprevotella > Alloprevotella tannerae_A. Next base: position 19,760 of record JABZGR010000023.1, read on the forward strand.
GCGCAAAAGTTGTTTGCGAAGTGATCACGCCGCTGGTTAAAGGCGAGAAAGTATTGGTCTTCCACAAGAAGCGCCGCAAAGGACATCGCAAACTCAAAGGCCATCGCCAACAGTTTACAGAGGTCACAATCAAGAATGTAATTGCTTAACTCCAAAACGTAGAAGAAAATGGCACATAAGAAAGGTGTAGGTAGTTCTAAGAACGGCCGCGAATCAGCTTCGCAGCGATTAGGTGTTAAGATTTGGGGCGGCCAATATTGCCAAGCAGGCAATATCATCGTCCGTCAGCGTGGTACGGCTCACTATCCGGGAAAAAATGTCGGAATGGGCAGCGATCATACGCTCTATGCCCTAGTTGAAGGCACGGTAACGTTCCGTAAAGGTAAACACTTCGGAAAGCCCAACCGTAGCGTAGTCTCTGTTGAGCCCAAAGCTGAAGCTTAACCATCCATAAAGAAAAAAAAAGGGGATGGATGCGGCATATGCCAAAATCTATCCCTTTTTTAATTCTCTGAAAGGTAAGAAAAAGGAGGTCGTGCGACAACGCATAACCTCCTTTTTGCACATCCTAACGCCGCACAACCAGCAACACACAACCCTACAACATCACGAATATGACCACGATCCAAATACAATCGGAAGCCGACTTAACACAAGCCGCACGCAGCTTTATCGCAGCGATGAAAGACCGAACCATATTTGCCTTTTACGGCAAAATGGGAGTCGGTAAAACCACTTTCATCAAAGCGCTCTGCGAGGAAATGGGCATCGTTGACGTCGTCAACTCACCCACCTTTGCCATCGTTAACGAATACCACAACGCGGCGGCCGACAAGCACATCTTCCACTTCGACTTCTACCGCATAAAGCGCCTGGAAGAAGTCTACGATATGGGCTATGAAGATTATCTTTACTCAGGTGACGTCTGCCTGCTCGAATGGCCCGAACTGATCGAACAACTACTGCCCGAAGACACCGTCCGCGTCAACCTTACGGAAAATGCCGACGGATCTCGCACGCTGACAATGGACTAAGCACTACGCCAAACGGCGCGCGGCACGCCCCAAGTTCAGCCGGTCGCCACAGTATCTCGGACAGCGCCGGCACGCCCCAAAAGCGCAGCGACTCGCCACCGAACAGCCGCATTAAATTCTCGGCCGGCAGCCATAAAATATGCCCCTAAGCTGAAACGCTTAGGGGCATATTTTTATATCGTAGCGGCCGTAGCCTCGCAAACCTATTGCCAGTCGCCCGGCTTCGTACCTATGCGGTAATAAGCCTTGAGTTGGATCTCCATAATCAGCATCGAGCCGGCAGGAAGTTTGCCAAAACTGCTCGGAAAGTAAGCCAAATCAGCCGGAATATACAGACGCCAGCGATCGCCGATGCGCATTTGCATCAACGCAGTGGCCACTGCGGCGCGCCAATAGCTAACGCCAAACTTCGCCGGCGCAGACATCGTCGGACTGAAGATGGATTCCACGTCTACGCTTTGGCCCGAATGCGCCATAAGTTTGCCATCCGGATGCTGCGCAGTCGGCATCAAGCGCACGGTATAGTTGATTCGTACCGTGTCGGTAAAGTATGGCGATCCGCTACCCGTACCGCGCTCTAAGATTTGCACACAAAGCGTATCGCGATACTTGACTTGCGATTCACCAGTCAGCGAAAACTTTCGCATCAGTCTGTAATCGCAATTCGCTTCCCAGGCGTTGCCGTATTGCGCTTTGGCTGACGCAATATTTTGTCGGGCCACGTTGAGCTGCGTTTTGAATGCCGCCTCGTTACGGGCCTTCCAATTATCAAACTCCGGGTCTTTTGGCTCTACGTTTTCCTGACAAGCCACCAGCAAAATAAGACCTGTGAGCAAGAATAAGATTCGTTTCATCATAATTCAAGAAGCTTTTGAAAGCCGAAGCGGCTATTGAAGTTGCTTAAGTAAGGACGTGATCGACACCTTGTCCTCTATCAGCGCGCGAAGTCGCTCTACCGGAACGCGCTCTTGCGTCATCGTATCGCGATCACGCAGCGTCACCGTATTTTCTTTGAGTGTGTCGTGATCAATCGTGATACAATAAGGCGTACCTATGGCATCGGCGCGACGATAACGCTTTCCGATCGTATCTTTCTCCTCGTATTTGCAGTTGAAGTGGAATTTAAGTTCGTTCATAATCTCGCGTGCCTTCTCAGGCAAGCCATCTTTGCGAACAAGCGGCAAGACGGCCAACTTCACAGGCGCTAAGGCAGCCGGCAGGCGCAAGACTACGCGCGTCTCGCCGTTGTCTAATTTCTCTTCCGTATAAGCGTGGCACATCACAGATAGAAACATGCGGTCTACACCGATTGATGTTTCAATATCATAGGGCGTATAACTTTCGTTTGTCTCCGGATCGAAGTATTTAATGCTCTTGCCTGAAAATTCCTCGTGGCGGCGCAGGTCGTAGTCAGTGCGAGAATGGATGCCCTCAACCTCCTTGAAGCCGAAGGGCATCTTAAATTCGATGTCGGTAGCTGCGTTGGCGTAGTGCGCAAGCTTTTCGTGGTCGTGGAAACGATAACATTCCGCGCCGAAGCCCAAGGCTTGGTGCCACTTCATACGCCATTCCTTCCACCGATTAAACCATTCGTGCTCCGTGCCCGGCTTTACGAAAAACTGCATCTCCATCTGCTCAAACTCGCGCATACGGAAGATAAACTGGCGGGCCACAATTTCGTTGCGAAAGGCTTTACCAATCTGCGCGATGCCGAAGGGGAGCTTCATACGTCCCGTCTTCTGCACGTTCAGATAGTTGACAAAAATGCCTTGTGCCGTCTCCGGACGCAGATAGATGGCTGATGCGCCCTCGGCGGTACTACCCACTTCGGTCTTAAACATTAGATTAAACTGCCGCACCTCGGTCCAGTTGCGCGTGCCGCTGATCGGATCCACGATTTCTTCGTCGATGATGATCTGATACAAGGCTTTGAGGTCGTTGGCATTCATTGCCTCCTCGTAGCGCTTGTGGAGGGCGTCGCGGCGCGCTTGATGGTCGATCACGCGCTGGTTTGTGGCGCAGAATTGCGCTTCATCAAAGGCCTCGCCAAAGCGTTTGCGCGCCTTAGCCACCTCTTTTTCAATCTTCTCTTCGTATTTCGCAATCTGATCTTCGATCAAGACATCGGCGCGGTAGCGCTTTTTGCTATCGCGGTTATCGATCAGCGGATCGTTGAACGCATCAACGTGGCCCGAAGCCTTCCATACCGTCGGGTGCATAAAGACTGCGGAGTCGAGACCTACGATATTTTCGTGAAGCAGCACCATACTCTGCCACCAATATTGCTTGATGTTATTCTTTAGTTCTACGCCGTTTTGGCCGTAGTCGTAAACGGCACCGAGGCCATCGTAAATATCACTGCCGGGAAAGACGAATCCGTATTCCTTGCAATGGGCCACGATTTTCTTAAATACATCTTCTTGCGCCATACTTCTAATTTTCTGCTTTGTATATTTGAGGCAAAATTACATTTTTCTCCCGACATACATCTTCTTACCTGAATTTAATTACGCCCTACCGATTGTGAAGGCCTCCTTCGCAAATGGCAGTGTGCAGCGGCCGACTGCCTCTCACCATTGTCCCGTATCGTGGCGGTACGTACTATATATAATGTCTGCCTACGCGATTTTCGAGCGGCCAACCGGGCCGAGCGGCGCGAGAAGTTGGCTGCTGATGTCGCCGCGCCTCATAAGTCGACTGCAAAACTTGGGTACGCCTTGCCGGAATAGGCCTTGCACGGCGCGGTGCGAAAGGTCTCGCTTCGTTTGCTCCCGCCAAACGATGGTTTGCTCCCACCAAACGATAGTATGCTCCGACCAAACGATAGTTTGCTGCCGCCAAACGAAATAGAAAAGTGATGAGAGGGCGAACAGCGAAGTACTATGCCGCAGGAAATAAGCACGTAGTCAACTCATTTTCAAATCGTCCTCCTTAAATATCCCTATTCGCTTGCACCGCAGCCTACGCTTGGCCGCAAAATTGGGATCTGCCGAATCATTTTCCGGAACCTCCGCGCTCGCCACAACACTATAATCGGCGCTGAATAAGAGAAAAACTGTCAAAATGGCAGTATATACGACAAAAAGTTAGTTGTTTTGCAGTTTATCTGCGAGAAACACCATAAAATCCGGTTGGCACACGACTTGCGATAGGATAAAGTGTAAACAAAGGTCGAAAGGCCGGAGAATAAAGCATATAATATAACCAAACAAATAAAGAAAGGAGATTTAATTATGGTACCTGTAAGAAAATATGATCAAAACTGGTTGCCCAATTGGTTTGACGATTTTTTTGATAACGAATGGATGCGCAAGGCAAATGCCACCGCGCCGGCCATCAATGTCTTGGTCAATGAGCATCAATACGAAGTTGAGGTTGCCGCGCCGGGCATGACGAAGGACGATTTCAAGATCCACGTCGACGCTGACAATAACCTCGTCATCGAAATGGAGAAGCAGCAAGCCAATACGACCGAAGGGGACGAAAAAGCCAAAGCACGCTACTTGCGCCGCGAATTTTCGTATACCAAATTCAGTCAGACGCTGATCCTGCCCGAAGATGTTGACAAGCGAAAGATTGGCGCAAACGTAGAGAACGGCGTATTGCGCATTACGCTTCCCAAACTCACGCCGGAGCAGAAGCAAGAGACACTGCAACAGATCGAAGTGAAATAATTATTTTTAAGATTTATTCCCCTGAAAGTAAGCCGCAGGCACTCCGCTTGCGGCTTATTGCGTTTGTTTTCCTTACGTACGGAAAGTTTTTTCCGCAAGTAGTGGAGAAATACGTTGTAAAACTTTAATTTTGCAGCATCAATTTGTAGCATACAACTAAATTCTTGCTGTATTATGGCAGATCATTACAAACTTTTCCTTGCTGCGCTGGCGCCGGCCTTTGCCGTCTGTGCGCACGCTCAAGTGACGACGTCCGCGCTTGGCGGCCTCATCACTGACGAAAGCGGCCAACCGGCTGTCGGTGCGACCATTCGCGCCATCCACACGCCGAGCGGTACGCGCTATACGGCTACGACGAACGCCGACGGCCGCTTTACGATTCAGGGTATGCGCCCCGGCGGCCCCTATACCGTGCAGGTAACTTACTTAGGCTACGGTACGAAATCGGTCGACAAACTCTTTTTGCAATTGGGCGATCAGTTGCCCTTCGATCTCCAGCTGAAGCCGAACGAGAGCGAACTTTCGGAGGCTGTCGTTACGGCTGCCGGGAAGAGCCATGCAGGCGCCGGACAGAATTTCTCATTGCAGAAAATCACAACCACGCCGACCATCGACCGCAACATATTGGAGGTGGTAAAATTCTCGCCGATGGCCATTTCAAGCAAGACGGGTGGCATCTCTTTCGTGGGATCTAACAACCGCTACAACTCGTTCAACATCGACGGCGTCGTAGCTAACGACGTCTTCGGCTTGTCGGCGGGCGGCACAAACGGAAGCGGATCCGGCGCAAACCCAATCAGTATGGACGCTATCCAAGAGGTGCAAGTTGTCGTTGCGCCTTATGATGTGCGCCAAGGCGGATTTACGGGCGGCGGCATCAACGCCGTGACGAAGCAAGGTACGAACACGACGCACGGTTCGGCTTATGGCTTCTTCAATAATCAAAATATGTATGGGCGCTATAGCGCTGCACGCGACCACGAATACAACAAGCTGCCCACACAATACGAACGCACCTTCGGCGCAACGCTCGGCGGCGCTTTCGCGAAGGACAAACTCTTCTATTTCGTAAGCTTTGAGCACAAGAAATCGAGCTATCCTTCAATCATTTACCCTGGTTATACGGACAAATACATCTCTGCTGCCACGGCACAGCAAATCGCTGATCGCTACTACGCACTTACCGGCATCCGAGAAAGCTTTGGCCAGCGCGATGTAGATAGCCGAAGCAACAGCTTCTTGGGCCGCTTGGACTGGAACATCGACGAGTCGAACAAACTCTCGTTCCGCTATCAATATAACGAGGCTTACCGCGACGCGTATGGCGTCAACGCGAAGACATTCTTCTTCAACAATTCGGCATATCGCATCGCCAACGAATCGCACTCGTTCGTAACTGAGCTCAACAGCCACATCACTGACGCGCTCTACAACGAACTCCGCGCCAGCGCAAGCATCGTTAAGGACCACCGCGAAGTACCCTATCAAGGCCCGACCGTAGAGATCGCCAACGTAACCGGCGCTGACGGCAAGACGAATACGAAAGTCAATATCGGTACGGAATTTTCCAGCGGCGCAAACGCGCTCTACCAGCGCATTTACTCGCTCGAAGACAACCTATCTTGGTATCTCGGCAACCACACGCTCACCTTCGGTACGCACAATGAGTTCTACCACATTCAGAACACGTTCATACAAGGCTCAAACGGCATGTGGTATTTCCAAACCCTCGACGATTTCTTGAAAGACAATCCTTACAAGTTCTTCTATCAATATACTGATCCTACTGCGCCCCGCGTCAACGGCAGCTTGACCTACTCACCCTCAATGAGCGCCGGACAGTTTGGATTCTATGCACAGGATAAGTGGAACGTGACTTCGCAATTCAACTTCACGCTTGGCTTGCGCGTGGATATACCTATGTTCTTCAACCGTCCGTCTGTCAACACGGCCTTCAACACGTATGCCGATTCAAAACACTTCGGTGTTCACACGGGCGACGTTCCGAATGCTCGCGTAATGTGGTCTCCGCGCCTCGGTTTCAACTGGAATGTTGACCAAGCGCATCGCACGCTGATTCGTGGTGGTGTGGGTATCTTCACCGGCCGCGTTCCGTTCGTTTGGATCTCGAACGCGTTCACCAATACCGGCGTAGAGAAGAAGGGCACGACAATTTCTTCGAGCGTCCCCGGTATGGCCAATTACCACCAAGCCATTCAAGACGTCATCACAGCGGGCACAACGAAAAAGCCCGAGATTGCAGTCGTTCAAAAGAGCTTCAAATACCCGCAAGTATTCCGTGCTAATCTTGCCGTAGAGCAGACTTTGCCCGGCAACGTCAAGTTGCAGTTGGAGGGTATCTATTCTAAGACGATGAACAACGTCTTCTTCGAAAACTTAGCTTTGACGAAAGTCGGCGAAGTCTTTGCAGTACCCGGCGTAAACGCAAGTGCAGCGCCTTTCTACAGCAACGCCTCCAGCGCCTACGAAAATATCATCAACCTCAAGAACACGAACAAGGGCTACAGTTACGCTTTGAGCGCACAACTTGAGAAATATTTCGACTTCGGTCTTGATGTTGCAGCCAGCTATACCTATGGGCGCTCAAGAAGTGTCAACGATGGTACCAGCTCTGTGGCTTTTTCCAACTGGAAATACAACTACTCACGCGACACGAACGGCCCCGGCGAAATGGGTTATTCGAAGTTTGACATCCCGCATCGCGTTATGGTACGCCTCAACTACAACTCGCCGAAATACTGTCAAGGCTGGTTGAGCACATCAGTTGGCATCGTCTACACCGGAACTTCCGGCGGACGCTACAGTCTCACGATGAATGAGAAAGACGACTTCAATGGCGACGGCTGGCGCGGAAACAACCTCCTCTACATCCCGACGAAAGACGAGTTGAGCAAAATGAATTTCATCGCGTCCACGGATAAGAAGGGTAACGTTACGACGCCGGATCAAGCACGTCAACTCTTTGAAGACTGGATTCAAGGCAACAGCTACGCAAGAACGCACCGCGGCCAATACGCAGAGCGCAATTCTTGCATGACCGATTGGGAAAACAACATCGACCTCCACTTCGGCCAGAGCATCCACTTGAAGAATCTCGTGCGCCTCGAGTTTACGCTCGACGTAATCAACTTCACCAACATGCTCAACAAGCGTTGGGGTACGACCTACGGAAATGCCTACAACGTGAGTCCGATTATGGTCAACAAGATCGTAAAGACAGGCGCAGCCGGCAATATCGTAGCCGAGCCAAGCTATACATACAACCCCAATGCTAACCCCACGCCGAGCGACATCTCCAGCCGTTGGCACATGCAATTGGGCTTCCGCATCGCCTTCTAAGCCTTGCGAACACAACGACCAAAAAGCGGCGCGACCTCCTCAGGTTGCGCCGCTTTTGCCTTTATTCATGGCTAATGAGGTCCGGCCATCAGCGGTAGTGCTCCAAACTTATTTCCCTCCAGACCTCCCCTATCGAGACAACAAACAGCGCGCGCAAAGCTTTCGACCTTGTTCCGCCCATTCAAGAGCGAAAATCGAGAGCCTTGCGCGCGCTTCTTGTATTTAATTATGCGGTTATCTTAGTGCTAATTAAAAGCCTAAATTGAAGCCGACGCTAAACGTACTGAATTGTGGGCCGTGGCCGCTCCGCAGGACGCTGCAAGGGTTGTATTGCACGTAGAAATTGGCGAAATCATACTGCACCTGCAACCTAAAATCCACCGTCACGGGCGTCAAGGGAAGATTCATCTGTTCTTCCTCAATCTTTTGACCGTTGAGCTTATATTTTGTGCATACCGACGACTTTTGCTTCCACGCGAAATTCGTAATGACGCTCGCGCCCAGCCAAACATCTTGGCTCACTCTCCGCCGGTAGCCCAACTCAATATTATTATAGACCGCCTTCAAGCGCGCATTATGCTTCGTAGAGCCGACCGGAAAATCCTCAAATCCCACAACGTGTCCGGGCAGGAGCGCAAAGCGATGATTACCCTTCATTCGATAATTACGCCAACTCATCCCATAATTTACATACAGCTTATTTTTTCGCCAAGTGTAGTCTAAACCCAGAATCTTTAGGCTCAACGCCATAGAGCTTCCCATTCTGAAGTCGTAATCTTCAGATGCATCAATCGGCAAGAGCCATTCAAAACCAAGGCCCAACGCACTAAGGTTAAGGCTGCCTCCACGCGACGCACTACACTTCTGACGATCGTTCACGTCGAGTCCACCGATTGAAAACTTCCACCGATCCGCGTGTTCGTCCAGCAGCGTTTCGCTACCCGAGCGGCGCTGATAGGTATAATGATAAGCCGAATCAGCCCCCATACCTTTGATTTCCACACTACTTGTGCTATCGTTTTCCGTAATGATCACCCGATGCACGTTTTTTACATCCACGATCGTATCGTTCACCATCGCGGCGTTCGCCGTCATGCCGGCCATGGCAGAGAGCAAGAGTAAAGTTATAGTCTTCATATACTGATTGATTTTTTCTTCGAGTTAGATATTCTCTTATTTCTTACCTGTGAGCAGCTGCCCAAGTCCTTATTTCGCAAAGCGCTGTTTCAGTTCCGCAAGCGTCGCAGTGCCTTCCATGTAGATCAGCGTCAGCGTGGGCGATGCGCCGGCCCGCAGCGTATTGTTGCGATAAAAGATAAATCGATTCGTAGTCCCGGCCGAGCGCAGGCGGTAAAAGCCATAATACAGTCGGCCCTGTCGCAGCCCCGCTTCGCGGTCTAAAGCGCCCACGACGTCGGCTTTTACGCTTGCCTCAAACTCATTCACTTCAGCTGCCGAGGGTTTAATGGTCAAACTCCGAAAAACTTGCAACTTATAAGGTTTGAGTTGGTCGCCACTGATCACCACCTCCGTTGCGTCCTTGCGGTAGCGGAAGCGCTCACCGAAAAGATTGGCGATGTGCAAACCCGTTTGGGCAAAGCCTGCCACTGATATCATGCAGCACAAAAGCAAGATCTCTATTCGTTTCATTCTCATTTCGTTTTATGGTTCATTGATGGTTGCAAACATATCATTCAAGGCGTGCTCCACGTTAGCCTCATCGGCAGGTCTTTGCGTGGCTTGCAGCGCGTTGTGCGCCTCGTTCATCACGCGAGTGGGGTCCGTGATGCGCTCGCCGCCCACATAGGCCACGCAGACGTCTTGCTCCTCGACGAAGGGGATAAAACGCGTGCCGGCAAAGATCAATCCGCCCACCACGGCCGCCACGGCCCATTTTCGCCCCGTGCGTTGCCAAGTCGTGCGTTTCCGCTTGGCGCGGTGCAGGCGTCGGCCCGTAGCGAGCAGGCCCATCACGGCGCGCACATCATCGTAGCGTGCGTCGGCCGCCTCCGGTTCTAAGAGCCAAAAGGCCAAGCGCCGCTCCTCCTCGGGTGTAGTTTCCGCTTCCCAGTAGCGTCTTACCAGTTCATCTAATGCCGCTTTGTTCATAATATACCTCCCTAATCAGTTTTCTAGCTCGCGAGAGCTGCATTCTTACAGCCGCCGGCTGCATGTTAAGTGTGGCCGCAATTTCCTCAAAGGCCTCTTCGCGCGTCTCCCTACGCTCCAAAATTTCGCGTTGTAGGGGCGTGAGTCGCTGATCTATGATCTGCTTGACGCGTCGATAGCGTTCGGCCGCCTCATCTTCCGCATCGGTCGCCTCAGCCGGGTCGCAGCCCTCCTCGAGTCGCGTTTCGCCCAACTTCTGTCGGCGGCGCAGTTCGTCGATGCCTATGTGTCGAGCCGTGACGTTCAGCACGCGCGCCGCTTCGTCGGCATCAGCCCAGCGCTCGCGCTCGGGCCAGAGTCGGCAGAAGGCTTCTTGCAGTGCGTCGTCGGCTTCATCTTCGCCCAACCACCTACTTAGCGTCGGTCGCAAGCGTCTGCGCAATCCGCTAAAGGCTGTCAGCAGCGGATTTTCGGTGGTTGTTACACGTGAAGGCTTCATACTTTTTTGATGCGTTACATTAGCTTAACGCGGAAGGTGGAGTTTTGTAACATCAATGTTTTACTTTTTTTCGTCAAGGGCGTTGATTTTTTCGAAGCCATTGGCGGTTTTCATTCTTTAACAGTCTTATAATGAGATGAATAAACGAATTATTTTTAATTTGCTTCCGATTGAAAATAAGCGAGACTTCATGTCGATTTCGGCCCGCCGATCGCGCCGCGCGCCGCCCCATTGCAGCTCCGCGCAGGCGGCTTTCTGCAACGCGAAGAGCCGCAACAGCGCGCGCCAAAACGTGGTTTCCATAACGCCAACAAGGGGTTAACAAGGGCGCTCGGCCGACAAAGTTAGTTTGTTGTCGTGAGAACAAACCCTTTTTCTCACGAGCGTACACCTTTTTTATCGTGAGCGCAAACCTTTTTTATCGTGAGAACAAAGCCGGCAAGTCGAAACGGAGCGTAAGGACGAGGGGCAAAGAGTGCTTAAAAAGCAACTGCGGGATTTGGCTTCTCAGCTGGAATCATTCGGCCGACTGTTCGTATTTAGCCCGTTCGCGCTTGGGTAGCGTGGCAACGAGCGTGGCGTGGGCGCGGTGCAGGAGTTGGCGTATGAAATCGTCATCCAGCGTCCCCTCCAGTGAGACGGTAATCCAATGGCGCTTATTCATATGCCAACCGGGGCGCACTTCCTCGTAAGTTTTTCGGAGTTGGAGGGCCTCTTCCGGCGGATACTTGATCGTAAAATTGTTAAACTCATCTACATCTACGAGGCAATACCAGCGATCAGCGACGCAGAAGACCAAGATTCCGCGCACCTCCGCCCGATGGGCCTCGGTAAAGGGCATTTTCTCGGTCGTGCCGGGCAGGGATAGGCAATAGTCGCGAAATTCTTCAATATTCATCAGTCGCTTCCTTTTCGTCAGTCGTAAAAATTGCAATGGCCAAGGCTTGGGCGGCGGCCTACTTACTGCAAAGCAAACACAAAAAACAGATTCAAGCAAGGCGAGGGGCGAAAAATGAACGCGAAGGCGAACCTCGGCCGTCGGCATCTTGCAAAAATGGTCGCGGCGCACCGGCTCGCACATACTCGGCGGCGCGAAACGAGCCGAAAAGCTTTTTTTTCGGTAACTTTGCCGGCACGACTAAGCTCATTAAAGCAATGAAGCAATATCTTGACCTCTTAAACGAAATAAACACGCACGGCACGGTCAAACACGACCGCACGGGAACGGGAACGAAGAGCATTTTTGGACACCAAATGCGCTTCCGAATGGCCGATGGGTTTCCTTTATTGACGACGAAAAAGCTCCACGTCAAATCAATTATTCACGAACTTCTGTGGTTCATACGTGGGGAGACGAACATAAAATCGCTCAAGGAGGCCGGCGTCAGCATCTGGGACGAATGGGCGGACGAAAACGGCGACTTGGGGCCAATCTACGGCTATCAATGGCGCCACTGGCCCGACGGCCGCGGCGGGGAGATTGATCAACTGGCGCAGGCGGTGGAGCTGATCAAGCACAAGCCCGACTCGCGGCGCATCATCGTAAGTGCGTGGAACGTGGGTTGCATTGACCAAATGAAATTGCCGCCTTGCCACGTTTTGTTTCAGTATTATGTGGCCGATGGGCGACTTTCTTTGCAGCTCTATCAGCGCAGTGCGGATACGTTTTTGGGCGTGCCGTTTAACATTGCGAGCTATGCGCTCCTCTTAATGATGACGGCGCAGGTCACTGATTTGGAGCCGGGCGATTTTATCTATACGACGGGCGATACGCACCTTTACTTGAACCACTTGGAGCAAGCGCGCCTGCAACTCACGCGCACGCCCGGCCCGCTGCCGACGATGCGCCTGAATCCGGAACGCCGACGCTTGGAGGACTTCCGCTACGAAGACTTTGAATTGATTGACTATAATCCGCAGCCTCACATCGCTGCACCGGTATCTGTTTGATATTATGATTTCTATTATTTGTGCCATCGCGCAAAATGGCGCTATTGGCTACGACAACCATTTACTTTATCGCCTCTCGGCGGACTTGAAGCGCTTCAAAGCCTTGACGTCGGGGCATACGGTCGTGATGGGCCGACGCACGTTTGAGTCGCTCCCCAAGGGGGCTTTGCCCAATCGGCGCAATATCGTACTCTCACGCACGGCTACGGCGTGGCCGAACACGGAGGTCTTCCCCTCACTGGACGAGGCCTTGGCAGCCTGCGCACCGAATGAGGAGGTCTTCATCATCGGCGGAGCGGCGGTCTACGAAGCGGCGCTCGAGCGGGCGGACCGTCTATGCTTGACGCTCATCGAGGCGACACCGGACAAGGCGGATACGTTCTTTCCGGATTATGATAAGGCAGCGTGGCGCGAAACGCAGCGCGAGCATTACGCGGCCGATGAAAAGAACGAAGCAGATTTTACTTTTGTAGACTATATACGCAAATAAACAGAGGACATTGACTGATATGAGAATCTTATCTTTTATCTTGCTGGCGCTGTTTACGCTACCCGTCAGCACGAGCCACGCGCGGCCGGCAGCGGAGAAAGGGCCGGCAAAAATGAAGAACGTGCGTCTGAAAATTATTGAGACATCGGACGTGCACGGCAACTATTTTCCTTACGACTTTATGGACCGTAAGCCGGGCGTAGGGAGCTTGGCGCGCATCGAAACCTATGTGAAGGGGGCGCGAAAGCAGATGGGCGCGGACAAGGTCTTGCTCCTCGACAACGGGGATATTTTGCAAGGACAGCCAACGGCTTACTACTATAATTATATCGACACGACGTCGACGCACGCTTGCGCCGCAGTGCTCAACTATATGCGCTATGATGCGGCAGCAATGGGCAATCACGATGTGGAAACGGGACACGCGGTCTATGATCGTTGGGTGAGAGAGTGTAAATTTCCGATGCTCAGCGCCAATACGATTGAGGTAAAAACGGGAAAACCGTATTGGAAGCCTTATACGATTATTCGTAAAGGCGGCGTGCGCATCGCTGTACTGGGTATGCTGACGCCGGGGATCCCGACGTGGCTCCCGGAAAACTTATGGCGCGGTTTGCGCTTCGACGACCTTGTGCTTACGGCGCAAAAGTATATGCCGGAGATGCGCCGCCAAGCGGACCTCGTCGTGGGCTTGTTTCACAGCGGCGTAGGGCGCGAGGACGCCACGGGGACGCTGAATGAAAACGCTTCGCTGCAAGTGGCGCGCGAAGTGCCGGGCTTCGACATTATTCTCTGTGGGCACGATCATCGACAGGCTTGCCGCACGATTGCGAATAAGGAGGGCGGTATCGTGCAGATCTTAAACCCCGCAGCCAACGCGGGCTATGTGGCCGTGGCGGACGTGAGTTTCGATGCGCAGGGGCGCAAGACAATCACGGGAAGCATTGTCGATGTGCGCGACTTAGCACCGGATGCGGACTTCGTAAAGGAGTTTTCACCGCAGATTGAGGCGGTGAAGGCGTTTACGGGTGCGGTGATCGGCTACAATAAAATAGCCATTGATACGCGGCCTTCTTTCTTTGGACCTTCGGCTTTTGTAGATTTTATTCACCAACTGCAAATGCGCATCTCGGGCGCATCACTTTCGTTTGCAGCACCCTTGACATTTGACGCGGAAATTCCGGCCGGAGAAATTCATATGAGTGATATGTTTAACCTTTACCGGTATGAGAACCAACTCTATACAATGCGACTCTCAGGAAAGGAAATCAAAGATTTCTTGGAATACAGTTATGCGAACTGGGCTAACACGATGCAGCAACCGACAGACCACTTGCTGATTTTTAATCCGAAAACGATTGAGGCGAAAGAGACTTGGCAGCGCTTGGCGCACCCGAATTTCAATTTCGATTCTGCGGCGGGTTTGATTTACACGGTCGACGTGCGCCGCCCAAAAGGGGAAAAGGTGCACATCATCAGTTTGGCCAACGGCGAACCTTTTGATTTGGAGAAAAAAGATTATCTCGTGGCGGTCAATTCTTATCGCGGCAATGGCGGCGGCGGACTCTTGACGCAGGGGGCAGGCATCCCGAAAGAGGAATTGCCGAAACGCATCGTCAGAAGTACGGACAAGGACTTGCGTTTCTACCTGATGCAGGAAATTAAACGCCAAGGCACGATCACCCCAAAAGCGCTAAACCAATGGAAGTTTGTGCCGGAAGACTGGGCCACGAAGGCCGCTCACGCGGATTCGCTCATTCTCTTCAAATAAACAGATAGGCGAAGGCATACATTATATATAAGGCGCCGCAAGGTCAACACGGCATCAGCACTTGTGCGTCATCATTGGCAGTATTGGGGAGAGAAGCGCCGCAATCGCTTTTCTTCACCGCGCGAAAGAGACTTAAAAGCACTGCCATCCCGACAAACTAAAGAGAAGGCCATAAAAAAAGCGTCTTTTTGCCTGTTCTATGAAAAAATAGTGTTACTTTTGCGGCCGATTCCGCTATGCTAATCGGCCGCAAACTTTTTATCGACAACGCATAGCAAACAAAGGATTCACAAAGCCAAGGAGAGGTGCTCGAGTGGCTGAAGAGGCACGCCTGGAAAGCGTGTAAACGTCAAAAGCGTTTCGGGGGTTCGAATCCCTCTCTCTCCGCT
>JABZGR010000003.1 GCA_015259125.1 Alloprevotella tannerae
CGTTGTGGGCTATAACCTGAGTAAAAAGGAGGTGACCTTAAACCGAATTGGGGTTTATATTGAACTTAGATTCCGAGGATATTGCGCAGAATCCACCATACGAAAAACAAGATAACATAAAGCCAAAGCCATTTGGAGTTATGCGTCAGATGCTGTAGTTTTTGCTTAGGTTCTCCTCGCAAGATCCAATCGCTCAGGATAATAAGCACCAGATAAGGGAGAGAGAAAAGAAAGAAGAAGTTGTAGTGCAGAGCCTCTGAAAAATGCCCGTGAAAGGCTGCGTGCGCCGCTCGTTGGAGTCCACACCCAGGGCAACTATAGCCTGTTGCCCATTTTACAAAACATTTTGGGGCCAGTTCATAGCGTGCAGGATCAAAATAATAAAGCGCCAAAGCGATAGCAACCACTAATATTCCGCTACACAGCCTTACCCATTTTTTGCGCGAGTTACGTTTATCAGCAACAAGATCCGAAGTTTTCGCGCTTAACTGCTGCTTTTTATCGGCAAGGTTTTGCGTATCAAAAGGCGAAAGCATTTGTTCAGTATCCAACGTCATAGCGTCGTCGACGGTAGTTGGTTTTCGATCCTCTTTCACTACAATAAGACAATTAATATTCGTTCTATAAAATCCGGCATCCCATCAAGGCAAAAGCGCCTCCTCTTCGCCGGAAGCCGAAGAGGAGGCACGATGCATCAATAGGGTTATTTCTTAGGCGTCTGTGCAAGGATTTCCTTCAAGAACACCCAATACTTATCTACACTCGGTATATGGCAACGCTCGTTAGCGGTGTGCGGTGAACGAAGCGTAGGCCCAAAGCTGACCATATCCATCTTTGGATATTTGCTACCGATAATGCCACACTCCAAGCCGGCGTGAATTACCTCTACATTGTTGTCATTGCCAAAAAGCTCCTTGTAGATCTTTCTCATCAACTCTACAATCTCGCTCTTCATATTAGGCTGCCAAGCAGGGTAATCGCCATCAAGTTCGACCTTCAAGTCGGCCATTGAGAAGATGCTTCCCAAGGTTTCTGCCAAGCACTCTTTCATAGAGTCGCGGCTTGAACGAATCAAGATCTTGAAAAATACTTTACCCTCACCAATCTCAATGATAGCCAAGTTAGAAGAAGTTTCCACGATATGCGGCGTCTCCGGAATGAAACGGAACACGCCGTTGTGACAACCATAAATAGCGTCTACGAGATTATCTTGTATTTCCTCGGGCACAAGTTTGCTCGGCAACTCGTGATCAAAGACTTCTACGTCGAGTTTCTCTTCAACGAAGCCGTATTCAGCTTTAAACGTATCGCGCCATTCAGCAACGCATTCCTCCTTGAAGGCCTCCACGTTCTCCTTCGGCAAAGTCAATACGACCTCAGCCTCATTCGGGATCGCGTTGCGCATATTGCCGCCATACCAAGTAGCCAAGCGTGCTGCATAATTAGCAATCGCGTCTTGCACGAGGCGCGCCATCAACTTATTAGCATTCGCGCGGCCCAGGTTAATCTCCAAGCCTGAGTGGCCACCAAGCAAACCGTGAATATTAACGCGCACTGCTGCGTCTTCAGGATCTACGTCGACTTCCTGATACTCCATTCTTGCCGTTTGGTTTACGCCACCGGCCGAACCGATAATCATTTCGCCTTCCGTCTCATCGTCAAGATTGAGAAGGATCTCGCCCGTGAGCGTATCCGTATCCATATGGTCTACGCCATACATTGTCGTTTCTTCGTCAGCAGTAATGAAGCCTTCGATAGGGCCGTGCGGAATCGTATCGTCCTCCATAACGGCCATAATAGCCGCTACTGCCATACCATCGTCTGCGCCGAGTGTCGTTCCTTTTGTCTTGACCCATTCGCCGTCAATCCAAGTTTCGATCGGATCGTTCAAGAAATCGTGCTTAGAGTCTTTAGCCTTCTGCGGCACCATATCCATATGGCCCTGCATCGTAACGACCTTGCGATCCTCCATACCCGGAGTAGCGGGCTTGCGCATAATGATATTGCCGGCCTTGTCTTGGAAAGCCTCAATATTGCGTTCTTTTGCCCAATCGAGAAGGAACTTTTGAATTTTTTCCAAGTGGCCTGAAGGACGCGGCACTTGCGTCAGCAGATAGAAGTTATGCCAAATTGCTTTTGGCGCCAGGTTCTTAATTTCACTCATAATCTATTGTGTTTAAGCGTTAGAGGGTTTATTTGATTGTATTCGTTTCTTTTGTAAGTAAGTCGTGGAGAGCCAGCCCCAAAGTCCTAAGACGACGACCAGTCCGGTTTGAATCGTATGCACTGCGAGCGCAAAGAGAATCGCATTGCCTGCAGCCACGCCATAAAGGACCAAACTTGTTTTAACGGCAAAGTGCCAAGGACCGGCGCCGTTAGGCGTCGGGACGAGCACGGCAAACGTACTGATGCAAAAGATCAGGAAGGCGGCTGCCGGCGGTATATTTGCGGTAAAGTCGAAGCAGAAAAAGGCCAAATAGAAGTGGAGAAAATAGCAGACCCAGATCATTAAACTCCAAAAGAGGAAAAGCGGCAGATTATTCAGCTTGCGCAGCGAACTCACGCCGGCCCACAGATTCTTGAGCACTTTCTTGCCTTTTTTCATATAGCGGGCCACGAGCGTCAGTACCAACGCAACGGCGGCTACGATGCACGCGATCGTGACGAGATAGCCCGTCTCCGTGAAGCGCCCGAGAAAGCTTCGCAGGTCCATACCTGTCTCATCCAGAAATCTCTTAAAGGCCGGCACTTGCCAAAAGAAGGCCGCGACGGTCAAAAGGACAATCAGGAGAGAATCGACCACGCGCTCAGTAAAGACGGTGCCCAAAGCTTTGGAGAAGGAGACGCCGTCTGCGCGCTTCAGCAGGCCGCAGCGCAACACTTCGCCCGAACGGGGAACGACGAGGCTCGCGGCATAACTGACAAAGACGGCATCTTCACAACTGCGGCGTCGTGCCCGTTCGCCGATGGGGGCTAAAAGCATACGCCAGCGCCAAGCGCGGACGAGCTGCGCCAAGATGCCGAACACGAAGGAGAAGAGCATCCAGCCCCACTTCATATCATGCAAAACGGAAGACAGAAAGGCCTGCCAATCTGTCCCACGATACATCCACCAAAGGATGCCCAGCGCAAACAAGAAGGGCAAAACGATCTTCAATATGTTTTGCAATAATTTCAACGGAAGCTTCTGCTGTTTTTTATATTCTTAATTAAAGACACGAAGGCGTAGCAAAAAGCGCCGACAGAAAGGTTTCGACAAAGTTTGGCCCACTGCCCGCGTTACGCTATCTTTGCAATTGCGAAGATAAACAAAAAACTACAAGATGCGCGCAGTAAAACCGAAAAAAAATCTTGGACAACATTTTCTGACCGACTTACCTACGGCGCAAGCCATTGCCGATACGATCGACGCCTGCCCGGATTTGCCGGTCTTAGAGGTAGGACCGGGTATGGGGATGCTGACTCAGTTTCTTCTGCCCAAGGGGCGGGAGACGAAGGTCGTGGAAATAGATCGCGAGAGTGTGGCCTACTTGCTAAATCGTTGGCCGGCGCTCGCCGACAACATATTAGGCGAGGACTTTCTACGGATGGATTTAAGCAAGGTCTTTGGTGGCCGGCCTTTTGTGTTGACAGGCAACTACCCTTACGACATTTCTTCGCAGATTTTCTTTAAGATGCTCGACTTCAAAGACTACATTCCTTGCTGCACGGGTATGATTCAAAAGGAGGCGGCCGAGCGCATCGCTGCCCCGCCGGGGACGAAGGCTTACGGCATCTTGAGCGTACTCCTGCAGCGTTGGTACAGCGTCGAATATCTCTTTACGGTCGAGCCGCATGTCTTTAATCCGCCGCCTAAAGTGCGCAGTGCGGTGGTGCGCATGACGCGAAACGACGTGACCGACTGCGGATGCAACGAGCAACTCTTGCGCCGAGTGGTCAAGACGAGTTTTAATCAGCGCCGCAAGATGCTGCGCGGGAGTTTGAAGCCCTTGTTTGCGCAATTGAACAACGAGCAAAACAAGGCTTTGGATCACACGGATTTTCTCCTCCCGCTGACGATGCGTCCCGAACAACTTTCTGTCGAGCAATTTGTAGACCTTACGAATCGTGTAGAAGCTGAAATGCAGCGCGAAGGGTAAAGTCGCGTGTTTTATCGACCGACAAATCGTCGGCCACTCATTTATTTATTTAGGCTACGGCCGCTCCGTTTGATGCTGCGTGCGCGAAAAGCGCGCCAAACGGTGCGGCCATAGTCGTATTTAGTTGGACGGAAAATGCGTAGGTCGCGAAAAAGATGGGTGGCGGCGCAGGCTGGTGCGCGCAGTGCTTAGCGCAGTTTCGCAAAGTCTTTGCCCGTCTTCCGACAAAGGCTGCCACTCGTCGCTAAATACCATTTTTTCAACGTCTTATCCTCTAAATTAAACAAACAATATCGTCTCTTTTTATCTCATCTTACAGAAACGCCGATCGTTTGCTCCCACCAAACGATAGTTTGCTGCCGCCAAACCATAGTATGCTCCCACCAAACGATGGTTTGCCCCGACCAAACAATGGAATGTACTATGCAGACGACAGAAAAAACCGTCCGCCGCTTGCCGAAGTCAGGCCAAGACGGCGCCGTGCAAAAGGGGCAGAAAGCCAAGCCGGACATCGTATTATGGCATACGAAACACGGAAAAAACAAAAAGAATATTGTACTTTCGCAACGTTAATGTACGCATCGCATATACAACATTGATATGGGACTTATCGAATTTAGTAAACTGCCGGTCAACAATCTTGTTGGAGCAGATTGGAAGACCTTCCAAGCAATCACCAACGGGCAAGACATAGGTAAGCACTATCGCACGAAATATCGGTTGACGAAAGCCGTCTGCCGACTCCTCTCTTTGCTGACTCCGCTGCAGGAGCAGCGCTTCCAAAAGAAGTTGGCCGAAAAGCCGTTGGAACACGCGCCGATTTTCATCCTTGGTCATTGGAGAAGCGGAACTACGTTTGTGCATAACGTACTCTCGTGCGACAAACATTTTGGCTACAATACGACGTATCAAACGGTCTTTCCGCATTTGATGATGTTCGGGCAGTCGTTTTTCAAACAAACGATGTCGTGGTTGATGCCTTCGCATCGGCCAACGGACAATATGGAACTGGCAGTCGACTTGCCGCAAGAGGAGGAGTTTACGATGACGAACATGATGCCATATACGTATTACAACTTCTGGTTTTTGCCGCAGCAAATGCGCGAATATGCCGACCGCTTCTTGTGCTTCGAAAATATTCGCGAGGAGGAGCTGCGCACATTTGAGGAGACGTTCGTGAAAATCATTAAGATCAGTCTTTGGAATACGGGCGGCACGCAGTTTCTTTCAAAGAATCCGCCGCACACGGGCCGCGTTCGCGAACTGGTGCGTATGTTTCCCGACGCGAAGTTTATATATCTGATGCGTAACCCTTACACCGTTTTTGAATCTACACGCTCTTTCTTTACCAATACGATACGCCCGCTGCAGTTGCAGGACATCGCGGAAACAGAATTGGTCGATAATATTCTCTATGTCTACGAGAAGTTGCACAAAAAGTATCAGTCGGAAAAAGCGTTCATACCCGAGGGAAATTTAGTGGAACTCCGCTTTGAAGATTTTGAAAGCGACGCCTATGCACAGACGGAGATGCTTTATCAAAAGCTGAGCATACCGGGCTGGGAAGAAGCGCAGGCGGCTATCAAACAATACACGGACGCTAAAAAGGGCTACAAAAAGAATAAATATGCGTATAAGCCGGAGACGGTAGCGCTCGTTAATCGCCACTGGGGCGACATTGTTGAACATTGGAACTACGAAAAGTTATAGAAATGGACTCTTCAGTAATCATTGCTTGGGTGTTGGCGCACCTTAATTATTGGGTCGTGGCGTTGTTTATGGCCATCGAAAGCTCGTTTATTCCTTTCCCGTCGGAAGTTGTGGTTCCGCCGGCTGCGTGGAAGGCGATGACGGATCCGGATATGAACATCGTGGGCGTCGTTATCAGTGCTACGATCGGCGCAGACATAGGTGCTTTAATCAATTATTATCTGGCGCGATGGCTGGGGCGCCCTTTGGTCTATCGATTTGCACGCTCGCGCTTCGGCCACATACTCTTGATCGACGAAGCCGGCGTGAAGAAGGCGGAAGATTTCTTCCGCCGCCACGGAAAGGCGTCGACCTTCTTCGGGCGCTTGGTGCCGGCCGTGCGCCAATTGATCAGCATTCCGGCCGGATTAGCCGGAATGAAACTGCGCCCCTTCCTGCTCTACACCACTTTGGGCGCGGGGGCTTGGAATACGATCTTGGCCATCATAGGATGGGCCATCTATCGCTTCACGGACCTCAAAACGCCGGAGGATGTCGTTACTTTGGCCACAAAATACAGTCACGAAATTGGCTACGTACTACTAACGGCTGCCGTTCTCATCGTTTGTTTCCTCGTTTACAAGGGCTGGAAGAAGACGCCTGAGGCGCAAGAAGACGAGAACGAAGCCGAGGAAGAGGAGAACGAGGATTAAGCCCGGCATTTTAAGTTACAGACATATATACATGCATCTAAGGACGCCTGCCGCCGGACCTCGTCGGCGCAAAAACAAATCAAATGTGGATAAAATCGCAGCGCATTAAGGCTGCTTCAATCATCATCGGCTGGCTTTCGAGTTTGGCGTTCGGCGCTTCAGCCCAAAATCCTGTGCAAGCAGATTCGGCGCAAACGCTGTGCGACTCCGCTATTGCGGAAGCACTCTCCAGCAGGCTGGTTTGCTACTCTGCGCCGCGCACGACGGAACATCAGTGGCTGTTTAGCATAGGCGGTGAAAACTTACTCGACACTTATCTTTCGCCCTTGGCGTATAAAGGTACGACGATGGGCACAAGTCTTCGCACCGAGCGCTTTACGCATTTCGGCGCCCAACGCTGGACGGTGCGCGCCCGATATTCGCTTCACGCAGCCTATCTCGCTTCGCCCACCGACAACGGCAAGGAATGGGACGCCTTACTTAGCGGAAGCGGCGCCCTTCTCTACGATTTTTCGCTCTATTCGGGTTGGCGCTTTGCCGCGGGCGGCGCATTGGAAGGCCGGACGGGCTTTACTTACAACACGCGCAACGGAAATAATCCTGCGCAGGGACGAGCCGCAGTGGCTTTCGCCGCAACGGGACTCGCGGAGTACACGCTCCGCGTCGGCAACAAACCGATACACATCCGCACGGAAGCAGATTTTCCGCTGGTGGGTTTGATGTTCTCTCCCAACTATGGGCAATCGTATTATGAGATCTTTTCGCTCGGCCACTACGACAAGAACGTGCGCGTCACGTTCCCGGGCAACGCGCCGGAGGTCCGATGGACCACCACCCTATCCTTGCCTTTTCGCAAGGCGCGCTTATCCATCGGTTACGAGGCTGAGATCCGCCAGCACCGCATCAACGGTTTGAAATATCACGCCTGGAATCACCGTTTTTTAATCGGATATACGCGCCATATATACGTAGTCAAATGAAAACACCTCTTTGTTTGCGCCGTTTCTTTCCCCCTTGCGCCCTACTCCGCCGCCGTTTGCGCCCACTCGCCTCCGCTGGACTGTGGCTTTTACTTGTTTTCACGCCGGCGGGCTGCGTTACGGAGGAAGTGGTTTCCGATACGCGCCGCGGCAACTTTGAATCCTGCTGGAAGACGTTGGATGAACATTATTGCTTCTTTGAAGAGAAGCAAAAAAGCTTTGGTTTGGATTGGAACGAGGTCTACGCCCGCTACACGCCGATGATCAATGAGCGAATGACGTCGCGCCAATTATTTGAAGTGTTGGGAAAAATGGTCAACGAACTCCGCGATGGGCACGTCAACCTCTCGGCGGCGCACAACGTGAATCGATACGGCGCTTGGTACGATAACTTTCCGATGAACTACAACGATTCGCTGCTCCACAAGTATTTGGGGCGCACTGATGAGTATTACCTTAGTAGTGCTTTGGCCTTTCGCGTGCTCGACGACAACGTAGGTTACGTCCGTTGCAGCACGTTCGACTACGCCTTTGGCAGTGGAAATCTATCAGAAATGCTGCAAACGCTTGGCCCGTGTAGCGGATTGATCATAGACGTGCGTAGCAACGGCGGCGGCATGTTGACTTCAGCGGAGCAATTGGCTTCTCTATTTATTAACGAGCCTATGGTGCGCGCTTTTATACAGCACAAAACGGGCAAAGGCCATCACGATTTTTCTGCGATGCGCCCTATTACGATCCGGCCCTTCCCCGGTCTGCGCTGGCAGAAGAAGATTTGCATCCTCACCAACCGACGCACGTTCAGCGCCGCCAATAGTTTTGTAGCCCTTCTTAAAGGTTTGCCGAACGTAACGGTTGTCGGCGATCAGACGGGGGGCGGCGGCGGACTTCCTTTCAATGCCGAACTGCCCAACGGGTGGCTTTTGCGCTTCTCTGCTTGCCCCATGTATGATGCTCAAGGCCTATCGACCGAAGAGGGCATCCATCCGGACGTCAAGGTAGATATAAGTTCGGCCGACTATGCTCGAAGTTACGATACGATTATTGAGCGTGCGCGGGCGTTACTTCGCGAACAATAGCCAGCGCCTTTGGTTTTAAGGCTGCCGGCAATTGGATGCCGCGTTTGTGCAGTGAGCGTAGCCAGCCGTGCACGTCCGTTTTCAGCATCGTATCCAGCACTTCTTCAAAAGCAGCTGTTTGCTCCGACGTATATTGATCCGAGCGAACACCCTTGAAAGCATCCAATTCCTCATCGTCATAATACTCTGCCGGCTCCTGCGGTGCAGCGAGCGCACAGTGCATCGTGCATACATCCGTCAAGCCACAAGCCGCACGCGGCGGCTGCGGCGTTTCGGGTTCTGCGGTCTCACCATCGGCCCGCCCATTTCTTTGTTTGTAATAATCATATAAGCCAAACAAAGCCGCAAAGCCGAAGAGCGCGAGCAAAGCATATAGAAGTACGTTCATTTCATCAAAGATTGGAGGGCTTCCCAAAAGCCCGGATAAGATTTATTTACCACTGTCGGCTCAGCAATCTGAAGGCCGGGAAAGCGCAAAGCGCAAGGGGCAAAGGCCAAGGCCATGCGGTGGTCCTCATACGTAGCCACGGGCTGCAAGCGTGCAGGCGCTGAAGCGTAAGTCACAGAGCGGACGGATTCATCGTTTTCTACCGCCACGGTTATTCCCAGTTTGTCCAACTCCCTCGCCAAAGCGGCTAAGCGGTCGGTCTCTTTGATGCGCAAGGTCTGCAAGCCAGTGAAGCGGAATGGGCGTTGCAAGGCGGCACACGTCACCACGAGCGACTGCGCCAAGTCGGGCTGCCCGCTCAGGTCAAACTCTATTCCGCCCGTCTGCATCTCCGTTTTTTCCAAGACAGCCCCTTCGGCGCAAAACGTCGTCTTGACGCCCAAGGGCAAGAAATAATCTTGCACGCGCGCATCTCCCTGCCACGTCTCCTCGCGCAGCCCGCGCAAGAGCAGGCGGGCGGCGGAATCGGGTGCTAAAGCGACCGCTTCGTACCAGCAAGCCGCACTGCTCCAATCGGTTTCTACTCGATACCGGGCCGTCGATTGATAAGGCCCAGGCGCTACGACGAGCGTATCTTCCGCCTCCCATCCGGCTTGCGCGCCAAAATGGCGCATCAAGGCCAAAGTCATATTGATGTAGGGGCGCGATACGATCTTTCCTTCCAGCCGAAGGCGCAGCGAACTTGATAAATAAGGGGCAATGAGTAGGACGGCCGAAACGTACTGCGAACTTACACTACCCGATAAGTGCAAACTGCCGCCGCGAAGCTGCCGCCCGCGAATTCGCAAGGGTGGAAAGCCTTCCTTTTCCGTGTAATCTATGTCAGCACCGAGGCTACGGAGCGCCTCTACGAGCGGACCTATGGGCCGTTGCTTCATTCTTTCGCTCCCCGTAAGGCAGTGCGCACCGCCGGCGGCGGCATAATAAGCCGTCAGGAAGCGCATAGCCGTGCCGGCGCCGCGTATGTCGACCTGCGCGGCCGACGTTTGCAGTGCTTGCGCCAACAGGTGCGTATCTTCAGCTTGCGAAAGGCCTTGTAACCTATAGTCACCACCCGCCAAGGCCGCGATGATGAGTGCCCGGTTGCTCAAACTCTTTGAGCCGGGCAAGTCTACGCTCCCGCGCAACGTGGATGGGAAGTATAAAGGATCAGTAACCATACGCTAACAATGGGCAAAAATACAGATAAATTGCGAAACTGCGGGCGCAAAAGCAGAAGAGCCGCGACCGCGGTCAGCATTGCACAGCATGGCGCTTGATTTTAGAGAGACGAAAAGCGGGCGAAAAGCGCGCCCATCTCGCCTATTTAGTTTGCGCTCGTGAGGTGAAGCCTTTTTTATCACGAGATGAAACCTTTTTTATCACGAGCGCAAACCTTTGTTGTCGTGATAAAAAACTCAGCTGTTGCGCCGGGAGCCGTTTGTTGCACACGTCGCACCATAGAAAAGTCAACGCGAGGGGTGTGCCTTTCAAGGTTTCATCTTCGCCTTTCGTCGCCCTACAAAAAAAACGGCGGAGCACACTGCTGCGCTCCGCCGCTCGCCTCTGCCCCTTTCCGGAGAAAAGAGCTCAGGCCCGCATATTTAGGCCACAGATGCCGCCTCTACGGCCAGTGCATCGGGGAAGATAATATTATTTTCCAAATGGATATGCTCGTGCAGATTGGCCTCAAAAGTCTTAATCTTGTCGAGCAAAAGCCGATAAGAGGCACACGCGTCAGCCGGCGCGGTATAGTTGTTCGTCAGCGCCGCAATGTGGCGATAACGCTCACCCTCGCCATCGTGTTCCGCCTCCATCACGTTGATAGGCATAGCCACTGAGCCGCAATGGAAAGGTTGCGGATGCTCGCCCCGCGCGATGGCTGCATACATGTCGTACATATAGGGGAACAATACCTGCTCTTCTTTCTGCAAATGCTCTTCGAGTGCTTCCAAAGAGCCTTCGAGAAGCCGCGCAACTTCGTGCAACTCGGGATGATTTTCAGCGTGAACTTGCTCAACCTTGTGCATCAGCGAAAGCATCTCAGGGCCGTCGCGACGAATGCCGCGATGATGGATTTTCAAGACGTAATCTATCAACAAATCCGTCGGCCATTGCTTAAAATCGGGGGACGTTCCCGGCTGCGCATGCAAGCAATCAAGCGCAGCAGCCACACGCTCAGGATCGGCATTGGCCTTGCCGACCGCCTCCAGATAGTTGTCAGCGCCGTGGCAACAGAAATCAACCCCAAAATGATGGAACACGTCAGCCGCAGCATAGTTGTCGGCCACGATTTCTCCTACTGTTCGTGAAGCGTACTTGGAAATGTCTTGTGTCATAATCTTATCTCCTAATCTTTATTTGCAGGCAAAGGTAAGCGATCAGCAATGGGAGAGGCGTAACATAAGTAACGCAGCCACAACTTTTAGCCTTTATTCACACTTTTAGCCCGCTGTACGAGATTAGGCCGATCAAAGACTGAGCGCGGCGGAAAGTAGTTGGTAAAAACCGCGTTAGCCGCTTGGTCTTCTATGAAGTTTGGCTTAATTTTGCGGTAGCAAAAAACTATTTATTATGTACAATCCGACCAGTTTCCTGCGCGTGGCACTTCCTGCTGCGCTCGAGGCGGGCAAAGCCATATTGGAGATTTATGCACAACCCACCGAAGGCTGGGAAATAGAAGAGAAAGCCGACCACACCCCACTCACGATTGCCGACCGACGCGCTAATGACATTATCATGCGGCACCTGCACGCTACGAGCCACCCCATTCTGAGCGAAGAAGGGCCACTTCCCGACTATGAAGAGCGCAAGAATTGGCCGGGACTTTGGGTCGTTGACCCACTGGATGGCACATCGGAATTTTTAAAGCGTAACGACGAATTTACGGTCAACATTGCTTGGGTGCAAGATGGGAGTCCGGTGGCGGGCGTCATTTACTTGCCGGTCACGCATACGCTCTATTTTGGCGTAAAAGGGATGGGTGCATTCAAAGTGGGCGATGTGACCGTGGCAAAATCAGAAGAAGAACTGATTCGCGCCGCGCAACGCTTGCCCATTGAAAAGCAGCGCGAGGGCTTTGTGGTTGTGGCATCGCGCTCTCACCTCTCCGGCGAGACGGAAGCGTATATCGACCAATTGCGTAAGGACCATCCGGACCTGTCATTAATATCGGCGGGCAGCTCAATGAAGCTCTGCCGTGTGGCAGAAGGATCGGCCGACGTCTATCCCCGCTTTGCGCCGACGATGGAATGGGATACGGCTGCCGGCGATGCGATCGTAAGAGCAGCCGGCGGGGAGGTGGTCGACACGGAACGCCACCAACCACTCGTCTACAACAAGGAAGACTTACACAATCCCAACTTTATCAGTACTTGTAAGAACTGAAATGGCCCATCCGATAGCACTTACCATCATAGTATTGGTCGGCATCATCGCCGCGCTGATACGCGACCGTCTCCGGCCTGGACTGGTGATGACTTCGGGCGCTATCATTTTTTATTGTAGCGGACTGCTCTCCACGAAGGAGTTCTTAGAGGGCTTTGCCAACAAGGGCTTGATGACGGTAGCCTTACTCTTTCTGATCAGTGAAGGAGTGAGGCGATCCGGACTCTTGGAGAAGTTTGTTGGCCACGTACTCCCCAAACAGCAGACATCCATCAAGGGCACGCAACTCCGCGCCTTGCCTTTCGTAGCTTTTATTTCGGCTTTTCTGAATAACACGCCGATCGTCGTAATCTTTGCGCCGATGCTGAAACGCTGGGCGGAGCGCAGGCATTTGTCGGCCACAAAATTTTTAATTCCCCTCTCTTATGCCACGATTCTGGGCGGTATGTGCACGCTCATCGGAACGTCGACCAACTTGGTGGTAGACGGATTGGTGACGGAGGCAGGCTATCCGGGATTTTCGATGTTTGAGATCGGCAAGGTGGGCATCTTTATTGCCTTTTTCGGACTGCTTTACTTGATTCTCTTTAGTGATCGTCTGCTGCCCGAAGCGCGCGAGCCGATTAACTTGGCCGACGCCGGCAATTTCAAGGGCAAGAATCTTCATCGCATTGAGGTGGTGCTCTCGGCGCGCTTTCCGGCGATCGGGCGATCGGTCTTCGACTTTGATTTCAAAAAGAAATATGGGGCTTTTCCCATAGAAATATCGCGCGGAGGTAAGACGATCTTAATGCGGGATATGCGTAAGTTGAATTATCGTGAGGGAGATACGGTCATATTGATGGCCGACCGAAACTTTATGGAGAACTGGGGTGATTCTTCTTTCTTCTTGATGGTCTCCGGCGAACAGGAGACTGAGCCAAAGATGGCGCGTTGGAAGAGATGGACGGTGCTGGGCTTGCTGATCACCATGATCATCGGCGCGACGCTGGGCGAAATGAATAAGGGGGAAGCCGGTGGAAGTTTCCGTCCGGATATGTTCTTCTTCACCGCAGTCGTAGCCTGCTTAATGGCTTGGCTTCAGATTTACCCGCCAAGGAAGTATACGAAATTTATCTCTTGGGATATTCTCATTACCATAGCCGGGGCCTTT
Organism: Alloprevotella tannerae; assembly: GCA_015259125.1. Lineage (GTDB taxonomy): Bacteria > Bacteroidota > Bacteroidia > Bacteroidales > Bacteroidaceae > Alloprevotella > Alloprevotella tannerae_A. The sequence goes on from JABZGR010000003.1 coordinate 13,568, forward strand.
GCCATCAGCAAGGCGATGCTCAACTCCGGACTCGCCGGCGCTATCGCGCAGTTTGCCATCGGGCTGACCGATCGGTTTGGACCTTTAATCTTGCTGGCCGTGATTTTTATCATCACCGACTTGTTTACAGAATTGATGACCAACAACGCGGCCGCCGCCCTGGTTTTTCCCATTTCTCTATCCATTGCCGAAAAGATGGGCGTTAGTCCGATGCCTTTCTTTATCACGATTTGCATCGCCGCGTCTACGAGTTTCGCTACGCCGATCGGCTATCAAACGAACTTGATTGTGCAGGGTTTGGGCGGATATCGGTTTGCAGATTTTACACGCGTAGGCCTTCCACTCAATATTTTGGCCTTGGTCATTACGATCCTACTCGTGCCGGTATTTTGGCCTTTTTAAGCAATTTGCGGTATAAGCAAAACAAAACGCCCACCGAAAGCTTGCTGCTCCGGTGGGCGTTTTATATATTCTTATGATCGGGCTTGTTATAATTGTCCTACCCGGATCAGATACTCAGCTATCTGCACGGCATTGAGGGCTGCACCTTTGCGAATCTGATCGCCCGTAAGCCACAAAGTAAGTCCGCAGGGATCAGCAAGGTCTTGGCGGATGCGACCCACATACACATCGTCGCGGCCGGCACTCTCAAGCGGCATAGGATAACGCCCGTGGGCAGGATCATCAACTAAGGTGATACCCGGCGCGGCAGACAGAGCGCTACGCACGGCCTCGACGGAGACGGGCGCTTCTGTCTCAATCCAAATATTCTCACTGTGAGAGCGCAGACTGGGGACGCGGACGCAGGAAGCGCTGGTCTTCACGTCGGAATGGAGAATCTTGCGCGTCTCATAGAACATCTTCATTTCTTCCTTGGTGTAGTCGTTGTCGGTAAAGACGTCGACTTGCGGAATCATATTGAAGGCCAACTGATGGGGAAACTTATCGACCTTTACTTCCTCCCCGTCGAGCACTTGACGACACTGCTCCTGCAATTCTTGCATCGCAGCTGCTCCGGCACCTGACGCGGCCTGATAAGTAGAGACGCGGATGCGCTTGATCGGCGATAGGGCTTGGATAGGCTTCAAAGCTACGACCATAATAATCGTAGTACAGTTGGGGTTGGCGATAATGCCGCGTGGACGATTCAAGGCGTCCTCTGCGTTACATTCAGGCACGACCAAGGGAACATCGTCCTCCATACGGAAGGCACTGGAGTTGTCGATCATCACGGCGCCGTACTTAGTAATGGTCTCGGCATAGCGCTTCGAAGCACTGCCGCCGGCAGAGACAAAGGCTACGTCCACGCCGCGGAAGTCGTCATTCTCTTGCAGAAGTTTCACTTCGTAATCGCGGCCTTTAAAAGTATAGGTTCGGCCCGCACTGTTCGGTGAGCCAAAAAGAAGAAGCTCGTCTACGGGGAAGTTTCGCTCGGTCAAGACTCGCAGAAACTCTTGCCCGACAGCGCCGCTGGCGCCTACTATTGCTACTCGCATATTATTCGTTTGCTAATTTGTTATGTCCTTTTCTGAAAGGAAATGCTACTATTCAGAAGACGGAAGGATAAATGCTCCGTCGTATTGTCGGCAAAATTAGAAATTTTAGGGCGAAAGATCTTATTATGCGAAAGAAAATTCGTTACTTTGCAAAAAATAATAGGCCGCGAGCGCTCTTTCCGACAAACAAGAAGCCGGCCGAGGCTACTTTTGGCGGTTCGGCTGTGCGCTACGCATTTTAGTCGACACAAAAAGCAAACTATGCGCTTCGCTTTAGGCGGGCAGGCAGGACGCGAACCAAGCCGCAAGGCTACGCGCTCAACGAAGCACACTAACGTGAAGCCTCCTTCTCGCCGCATAGACCATACATTATTATATATATGATCCCTTTACCCATCACTGACCCCACGTGGATTTTCTTCATCGTTCTCAGCATCATTCTGATTGCGCCGATGATCTTGGAGCGCCTGCGTGTACCGGCCATTGTGGGAATGATTGCGGCCGGCGTATTGATCGGCCCGCACGGCTTCAACATCTTGGCTCGCGATAGCAGTTTTGAGCTTTTCGGCAAGGTGGGCCTTTATTACATTATGTTTTTGGCAGCGCTTGAAATGAACTTGCAAGACTTGTGGAAGATACGCTACAAAGCCTTGGTCTTCGGCCTGCTGTCTTTCATTATCCCGATAGCTTTAGGCTTCGGCGCCAATACGCTCATCTTAGGCGCTTCGGTCGTTGCGGGCGTTTTGATGTCGGCGATGTATGCTTCTCACACGCTGGTTTCTTATCCGATCATATTGCGCTACGGCCTTTCGCGGCGCGAGAGCGTCAATCTTGCGGTGGGCAGTACGATCGTGGCCGATACGCTGACGCTCTTAATGCTGGCCGTCGTAGGCGGATCCTTCAAAGAGGCGCCCTCCGACTTCTTTCTCCTTTGGCTGGTCTTAAAGACGATAGCCATTGGCGCTACGATTGTCTTCTTGTTTCCGATGGTCGCTCGCCTTTTCTTTAGGCGCTTCAACGACGGCGTCATACAATATATATTTGTCTTAGGCCTCGTCTTCTTAGGCGCAGGCCTGATGGAGTTTGTCGGCATGGAGGGCATTCTGGGCGCTTTCTTAGCCGGTTTGGCGCTCAACAAACACATTCCGGCCACAAGTCCGCTGATGACGCACATCGAGTTTGTCGGCAATGCCTTGTTCATCCCTTATTTCCTCATCGGTGTAGGTATGATTGTCAACGTCGGTGCCTTGCAAAGCATTGAAGCCGTAAAGATTGCCCTCGTTATGATCCTCGTCAGCACACTGGGCAAATGGCTGGCCGCACGCCTCGTGCGGCAACTGTATCACCTAAACCGCACGGAGGGCGCTTTGCTCTTCGGCCTTACGAATGCGCGCGCCGCAGCTACCTTGGCAATCGTTATTGTGGGCTACGAGATACATCTGCCCGACGGCAGCCGACTGCTCAACGAGCAGGTCTTAAACGGGACGATGATTTTGATCTTGGCTTCTTGTCTGATTAGTTCGCTCGTCACGGAGCGCTCAGCGCGCAAGTTGGCCTTAGATACAGAGGAAACGCCCGCCCGCCCCGACACGGTGCAGCCGCATATGCTCATCGCCTTGAGCAATCCGACGACGGTCGAGCCTTTGGTAAATATGGCTTTACTACTCCGCTCTACGCAGAAACGGACGCTCATCACGGCTGTCAATATCATCAGAGACGATAAGCCCAATGCGCACGAAACGGGCCTGCAACTCCTTGAAAGGGCGGCGCAGATAGCAGCCTCGGCCAATGTGCACGTGCAGACGCGCAGTCGGTGGTCGGTCAACATCGTCAGCGGGCTTTCTCACTCGATGAAAGAGGCGGATGCCAATGCGCTGATGATCGGACTTCACCACAAGGCACACTTGTTTGAGAAGTTTTTTGGCCGTTTGGCCACGGACCTTTTCCGCGCCGTCGACAAGCAGATTATCGTGTATCGTCCGCTGTCTTCGCCCAATACGATTCGCCACTTGCAACTCTTTGTCCCGGACAATGCGGAATACGAACCGGGCTTCGCGGAATGGGCCGCCCACATCGCCCAATTGGCAGGGCAGTTGAGCTGCCGGATCAATGTGCATGCCGGCAAGCATACGCAGCGAGCTTTGAAAATCTTCTGGACAAAACAGCGCTACAGTTTGCAGGCTACATATAATGAGTATACTGATTGGGACAACTTCCTGCCCTTAGCCATACAGACGCGCGAAAGCCATTTGGCCGTCTTTATCATTGCGCGGCCGGGGACGCTTTCTTATCAAAACTACTTTGCGCGAATGCCTGAACAGTTGGAGCGTCACTTTACGGCGCGCAACTTGATGATCATTCTGCCGGCTCAGTATCGTGGCACTTACGGCCGAGAAGATTCTTTGCCACCCGCCTGAGCGTGCAGGCGCTAAGCTATTGCTATGGACTATGCTTTGCCTAAGCCTTTAACCTCTTGTTATCTATCAGAGTATGTATAAGGAGAGATAACATTCCACTTAAATAAATAAGCCCTACCACAAAAAAAGGAAGAAATAGCGCTTTAATGAAAACATTAAGCCTATCTTTGCAACACTTTACGCTCATAATGCCCCGTATTGCTCGAGACAGAAAAGAGCAATAGTCAGATAAAGACAACCGGCAAAACGGTAAACTATCAATCTTAATAATATGAAAAAGACATTGTATACATTGCTCCTCACCCTGCCACTCCTTTTTACGAGCTGCGGAAAAGTAGGCAATTATGGCTATCCAAGTAAAGTTGTCCTGACCAAGAGCGGAGGAAGTAAAGAGGTAAAAGGGAATGATTATCCAGACATGATAGAAATTGCAGACTATGATGGAGAAAGTAATGCAGTACAACTACACCAAGCTGGCGACTCGATGATTGTCTCCTACCAATGGCTGACTGTTAAAGCAAAGAAAGGAGAACGCAAGTTTACAATAATTGCAGAGCCTAAAAATGGTGGAAAAAGCAGAACATTATATGTCTATGCCGAAATTGATCCCACAGAGCCCGGAATGCCGGCTGAAATCAAAGTTGTGCAGTAAGCTGTATCTCCTTGCTAAGGAAACAATATATGATGAATCACATCCATAAGAAAACGAGAATTGCTTTCTTTGCTTTACTCCTCACCCTTCCGCTACTTTTCGCCGGCTGCGGAAAGACGAGCAACTATGGCTATCCGAGCAACGTAAACTTCAGTAATGAAGGCGGTAGTAAAGAGATTAAAGGCAATGATTCCCCTTATCTGTTAGGCATAGCAGACGATGACGGAAACGGCGAAGCTGCTCAGATTCAACAAGACGGCGACTCAATGAACATCAGCTACCAATGGCTGACCATTAAAGCCAAAAAAGGAGAGTCTAAGTTCACGCTGATTGCCCAACCCAAGCAAGGCGGCGGTAGCAGAACCTTGCGTGTCTATGCAGGCATAGACCCCACAGATATGGATAATATGGCTACGATTAAAGTCGTGCAATAACCCGGCAAACTCACACGAAAAAAGCCTGCTTCTTTATGGAAGCAGGCTTTTTCTGACCCTTGAACTTCCTCGAGAATCAGGCGCCTTTATTCGGGCGAGTACACACAGCAGTCGTCAGACGAGATGCAACGGCTCAACGCGTTGCATTCACCTGTCGCTCAATCTCTTCAGGCGTTATGGCAAACGTAACCCGCTTAACCGATTGCTCACTCCAAAATACAAGTTTTAACCCCAAGTGAGCCTCGACCAGCGAATTCACAAACGTACTCAGCTCTTCATCGTCCTTTACTATAATTGTCTGCAACACTGCCCCTTTTATTATATCTGCCCCTTCTTTACCTTCCAACATGTGCAAATCGTCCATCGTCAGATCCGATTCGTCTGTTTTAATCTTATAGACCAGATTGTCTCTCTCCAGATACAGATCAGTGAGCGAAAGTCCATTGCCCCAATCCTGCGGTAGCGTTTTCCGCATCTCTTCGACGATTGAATGAAGCAGATCAACATTAACAAACAAGCCCTTATTTAGCTCTGCCAACTCAGCAGAAGTCATCGTAAGCACAGTCTCCTTTTTAGAGGGCATTACGCTTATATTCACCTTAAGATTCAAGCCCGTTTTGGCAAAAAGCGCCACCTCTGCATCCTTCGCGTCATACAGCGTCTTCACAAAATTACCCTTATAAAGCGAGAGCATGGTCTTAAACTGCTCAAAATCGCCTACCTGCTCGTCCGGCACATCTATATACATCACGAAGTCGCTGTCTGTAACCTCAACTTGCGTTATCTTCACACCGTTATCATACTTCTTAGGCAACTTTTTCTGATAGGCTTGGATAGATTGAGCAAACTGCGCACGGAGTTCTGCCGGTGTCTGTGCCTCCAAACCCAACACACAGACCATTGCTAAAACCAGACTTAAATAAAACTTTTTCATATACTGCAAATTCATTATTTCACACATACACTTTATCTTTCTGCTCATCGGGCTTAAGCACCCGCACCGCAAAAACCGCACAAGCGGCGTCTGCTGCGCCCGCCCAAACAGCAGTAAGCCCGTAGGCAGCACACACTTTTGACGAATAAAGCGGCCCAGCCGCCTCGCGTCTATGCGCCCCGCCATCGGCCCATTAGCAAATGCAAAGATATGTATTATCATCCCACCACGCAAGCCTTCCAAGAGAATCGACAAACCTATCTGTTTCAGCGAAAAGCGTGTCCCAACTTTGCCCGAATAGTTGAGACAAAATTTCCAAACCTAGAAAAAAACCTCCCAAGCCTAAGAATTAAAGTCCGCAACCTTGGAATTTTTACGCCAACCGCTTGCAACAAAAACGATCACCGCATCATTTTTTTACACTCCCGCATCTCGCCCGCGCTCGCTCCGTTCCCGCAAGCTTTCCCCCCGCTATCTGCCTACCGATAGGTAAGAACATTTCTATATAAAACCGGCAAAAACAGAAAAAGCACTAAATAGAGGGACAGCGGAATATCTCAAGCATTATAAATAAAACAGAAGAAGCACTAACAAGAAAATGCTTCCGGCAGCCTTGAAGCACGATTTAATTACATAAAAAAGTCAAATTACATACACCTATATTAGAAATATTGTATATTCGCAGGGCCAAAACAGAGATGCAAGGTTTTTTGGCGTGTACCCATCTATAAAATCCTTCGAGCTAACAACCCCCATAGGATTTTCCTAATACTTGAGCGCGCCCAAGACTATCCGCAAACACTCAAAACAAGGCGCTCAATGTAGAGTTCCGTCGAAAAACGAAGCGTACTATAATTTAATGCTTATTATAATTTTAATAAATATCAAATGCTTATGAAAAATCTCTTCTTAGTGTCGCTCTTGACGCTATTTGCCCATTGCGCAATGGCTCAGACACCACCTGATGGTAGCTTAAACGACTATGGTTTACTTTCGCAGAAAGCAAAAGTAGTTCGGCAAGCTAAATACAATTTGAAAAAGGCACTGCCGGTTAAAGACGAAGAAATCATCAAGGACAAACCTGCCGGTGAAGAAGTGGAGGAAATACAACGCAAGTCGATTTGTGCCGTACCGGAGACCGGAGGTGCCGCTTTTTCGCGTCAAACCTGCGCCTTAGCTACGTATGTTGTAGGCAAAGACAAGAATCTTTATCTATTCAATGCGCTTGGTAAATGTTATACTTTCTCATACACAAAATTAGATGCTGACGGAGAAGGCAAGTACACGCTGCACACACCACAAGCCATCGATATGGGCTATAACGATAAAAGCGAGAAGATAAAGCTTTATGCCACGCGCTTGGTGCTCGCCCAAGAGGGAGACGACTGGGTTTATGTTCCTGAGTTTGACAGTAGCGAGAAGTTTAAGGGCGATGTTCATTTCACGCTCACTGATGGCGTGTTGGCGCAAGAAGATGAAGGCACGAATAATGAAGTTGGACTTCCCAATATTATCATCGGACTCACTGATAGTGAAGGACAATGGCAAGGCTTTGCTACTTCTAATATTCTTATACGGCCCTTTAAGGAAGAGAAGACGGAATTTCCGGAGGTACTGGAGCCTGAAAACTTCACGCTTGCTTATACAGACGTTAGGGGCAACGCAAAGGAAGGAAACATAAAGGTGGCGCTAACGGAAACAGAGGCCTACGTATTGTGCCCTTATACGTTTAGCGGCGAAGACAACGATGCTTTATGGTTGAAAGGCGAGATAAAAGGAAACAACATTACTTTTAAGACGCAATACATGGGCATTGCCGAGGATGAGCACGCCTATGTCTTCTTGCTGCCGGCAACTTGTTCGTTCAGAACAGACGAGGAAGGCCAAAAACATATGCAGGCAGAAAAAGCAGATGAGATCGTTTTCAGTTACGATAAGGTGGCAAAAAAACTGGTAAGTGCGCCCAACGGCTTAATGCTGATCAACGAAGGAGGCGAAACCATCTCTCCATGGGCGGCCTATGGCGAACCTACCATTAAAGTCTACGATATGACCTTGCGCAAGCCGGCTGCACCGACAATAAAGGAAGTTTCGCCTTACGACGAATCAGATGGTATGAGTGTAAAGTTCATGATGGAAACCAAAGACGTAGATGGCAAATACATCATGCCCGACTACTTATATTATAATGTGTACTTCGACACCGATGAGAAGCCGATGACATTTACCGAAGAGGATTATTCGGGTTTGGATGAAGATATGACAGACATTCCCTATCTATTCGAGGACAAGCAATTCTTCTATTTCCAAGGCGATATGCACTTATTCTATGCTTTGGTTGAAAACTACAAGAAAGTGGGTGTGCAAGTGCTCCATAAAATAGGCGAGGAAGTAAGTCGTTCAGAAATTGTGTGGGCGAACAACCCTTCTACGAAAATAACCAATATAGATACTGACGCTAAGATCGTAAAGACAACTTTCTTCGATCTGTCGGGCCGCAGAAGAGCTACGTGCGAAAAGGGAATCTTTATTAAGGAAGTAACCTATAGCAACGGCAAGAAAACGACGACAAAAGTGGTTAGATAGTCGTTAACTGAAGGATAGAAAAAGTTTTATACTTTGTGTTTCGCGAAGGCGTATCAAAGCAAATGTTTTGATACGCCTTCTTTTTTGGTTTAATGATAACGAGAGATTTCTATAATCAATCTTGTAGGCATAAATGGGCTCCTAAACGTAGCCGGGAGTATAATCCACAAAGCCTTGTTATAAAGGAATTGCGCAAGCAGCGAGCTTGTCAGAGTCGCACAGCTTCGATCGTATAGCCTTCCTGATGGAGTGTTTCGAGGATGCCCTGATCGGGGGGAACGCCCGTAAGGTGAAAGAGACCGACGACAAAGAGCGTAGACTTCTGCTGCATCATCGGTCGCATCGCTTTCAGCCATCTTTTGTTGCGGGGAGAGGTTTCGAGCTTTTCTGCCGCCTGCTCGAAAGCCTTGCCATTACTCTTCGCCATTTCGACTACACCTCGGCTATCTTGCGCCATATAAGCCGTCAAGAAGCGATCCCAATCTGCGCAAGAATTATCCAATGCGCACAGAACAACAACTAATAGTTTGGCACGCTCCGCGACATTACCCATCGATGCTATATTGGTGCGGAAATTACTAAGAAAGGCAGAATCGATCTTTACCTCGCTAAAGTCTATAATGAGCGAGGGCAGCATTTCTTTCTGATATTCGAACGATTCCAACTGTGCATATTCTTTATGAAGGCTATCGGCCAAAGTGCCCATATAAAGATCTATCACTTGCGACTTACTCTCAGGCGACATTCCCATCCGCCCGTAGCCCATTGCCTTCAACATATATATGGCCATTTGCTGCATAGGCAAGGCTATGACGCCCGGATCGTAACGCCACCAACAAGAGTCAGCGCCACTGATATAATGCTCCAAATGGTAATGATGAATGAGCGAATCGACCAGATGAAAAGCATCGGGAGAAACAACTTGCAACTGACTGTCGGCAGGCAGCGTAATGTGCGGAAGCAACTGCTCCATAAGTGCTTTAGACGCAGCTTCATTTTTCCGGTTAAACGCTTCCAACTGATGAACGTCGACTTCCGTAACAATACGATCAACGCCGGAAGCAATGTTCATAAAAGCACGACTGCGAGTAACAAACTCGTGGGGCAAGACGTGAACCGCCCCGAAGAGATAGGAAGGTTGCGTCAAACCCTTGCCCGAGATGCGATACATAATCGCACTTGGAATCGTATCCGCAGGCGTAGGCGGTGCAGCTTGTGCAACTAATCCGGAAAGACTCGTCAGGCAGAACATCAGCACGATAAGCGGGCGGCATAAAGTGCACCGCCGCATCGTCATTGTACGTATTATCATAGTGTTATGGTGTAATGAGCAGGCGCAGGCTGTCGGCTTTTGTGCGCACTTTCAACCAGTTTTGCAACTGCTTTCGCTCTGTTTGATTCAAGCCTTTAGGACTTCCCACTACGGCCAAGACGTATTGGCGAGCTGAAGAGGTATCAGTGCGTGCTTCCGTAACACGCGACAAACTGATGCTGGCTACTGCGGGATAAACGGCTTTTACTTCGTGGCGAATGTCTATGCCCAATTGACTATACTTCGCATAGCCTTGCAGTAGTCCCTCTAAGCGACTGATTTGCTCGGCCTGCATAAGCAACTTCTGATTGTCGGCATCGCTTCGACCCGCGCCCAGCTGAAATGCTTGGCTCAACAGCAAACTATCTGAATGAGCGCCTTGAATGATATGCAAGCGATAAGCTCCCAATTTGTAATCAGCCAAGCGTGCTTGTGCTCGCTCTATAGCTTCAGAAGTAATGGGGCTGCCCAAGGCTACGATATTAAGCTGTTTAGTCTTCTCATCTCTTTTCTGTGAGAGTATTTGCGTCCCCTTAAAAGTCAACTCGTTCTTTGTAAACTTCCGCATATTGCTATCCAACACACTCTCGCGAATGATCTGAACCGTCATATAGGCCGCGGGCAACATCGTAAGCACAACAATGCCTATGATGTATCTCTTCACCTTTGAAAACCGAGCAGCGTCAACAAACTGCTTACGTCGAAACCGCAGCATCCTCACACCGACAAATGTGGACAAAGCGATGAAGACCGTATTGATAAAGTAAAGATAAAAAGCGCCGAAGAAGAAAGAGAAGTTGCCCATAGCCAAGCCATAACCGGCCGTGCAGAGTGGCGGCATAAGCGCCGTAGCAATGGCTACACCCGGAATTACATTGCCCTTTCCTCTAACAGAGAGTGCCAAGATGCCGGCTGCTCCGCCACAGAGCGCAATCAGCACGTCGTAGAGCGTGGGCGAAGTGCGCGCCAACAGTTCAGATTGTGCCTCGGTCAGCGGCGTAAGCAAGAAATAAATGGTAGCTGTAATCACACTAATGGTTGTAGCTACCAGATAATTCTTCAACGAACGATTCAAGAGCCTTGAATCATTGATACCTACGGCGAGTCCCATTCCGATAATTGGGCCCATCAAGGGAGAGATAAGCATGGCACCGATAATAACGGCCGTAGAATTGACGTTCAAACCTAACGAAGCGATAAAGATCGCAAAGACGAGAATCCAGAGGTTGGCGCCGTGGAAAGTTACGCCACTACTGATTTGCTGTATGGTTTCTTCCTCGTTCTCTTTATAAGGCAAGGCGTTGAAGTATCCTTTTACAACTTGCCAAAGCGTCTTGTCCATGTGTTGCATAAGATAAATTGTATGATGATAATAATAGATTTTCCGCAAAGATACGCATTCTTATCCGCTGCAAACACTTCAAATCGCAAAAAGAAGCCCGTCTGGCACCCCCCCCGAATGCTGCATTTGTATAATTGCACCCAAGAAAAGCGCGGCAATCCGTCAGCACAAGTCGAGGTTTATGTGCATTGTTTCTTCAGAATTATTACGCAAAGCCGGTATCTTGTGTACTTAAAATTTGTAACTTTGCCGAAAACTACAGCTCGTCAATCCGCTTACAATATGGACGCAACGAAGAATATTTTTCCCATCTTCGACAAGATGGCCGACCGCTCTGCCCATGAGGCCTTACTCGGGCAGCGCGGCGTGATGCTTTGGTTTACGGGCCTAAGCGGATCGGGTAAGACAACGCTGGCTTTGGCTTTAGAGCGCGAACTCCTACAACGGGGGCGCCTCTGCCGTCTGCTCGATGGCGACAATATCCGCACGGGACTGAATAGCAACTTAGGCTTTAGCGCTGAAGATCGCCGCGAGAATATTCGCCGTATCGCTGAAGTTGGCAAACTCTTCGTCGATACCGGCATTATTACGATAGCAGCATTTATCAGTCCGACGCAGGCTATGCGTGCTATGGCCGAGGAGATCATTGGCGCGGAGCATTTCAAAGAAGTCTATATCTCTACCCCATTGGAAGTCTGCGAGGCACGCGACGTAAAAGGCTTATATGCCCGTGCTCGCCGCGGAGAGATTCCTAACTTCACGGGCATCTCTGCGCCTTTTGAAGCACCGCTGCATCCGGCGCTCTCCTTAGACACTTCGCGCCTCGACTTTTCTACTTGCCTTCAACGTCTGCTCGACTTGGCCTATCCGCCAACAGCAGGGCCGGAAAGCAACAACAAAGACGCATAACAACACAACTAAAGAGAAAGACTACCGGAAAGTGCTCACGACAAACGAACGAACAAGATGAACGACCAAAATATAGCATCCTACAGCCTCAGCCACCTACAAGAGTTAGAGGCCGAAGCCATTCACATTATCCGCGAAGTAGCGGCCGAGTTTGAAAACCCCGTAATGCTTTACAGCATCGGGAAAGACTCGGGCGTTATGGCGCGATTGGCAGAAAAGGCCTTTTATCCGGGGCGCCCGCCTTTCCCGCTGATGCATATTGACTCAAAGTGGAAGTTTAAGGAGATGATTAGTTTTCGCGACAATTACGCTCGCGAGCACGGTTGGCAACTAATTGTCAAAAGCAACGACGAAGCCTTTCAAGCTGGCGTAGGGCCTTTTACGTACGGATCTAAAGTTCACACGGATTTAATGAAGACCCAAGCCCTGCTGGAGGGCTTAAAAGAATACGAATTTGACGCAGCCTTCGGCGGCGCCCGCCGCGACGAGGAGAAATCGCGCGCCAAAGAGCGCATCTTCTCTTTTCGTGACGAGTTTCAACAGTGGGACCCGAAGAATCAGCGACCCGAACTCTGGGACATCTATAATACGCGTATCCACAAAGGCGAAAGCATACGCGTCTTTCCTTTGAGCAATTGGACGGAATTAGATGTATGGCAATACATACGCTTAGAGCAGATCCCTATTGTGCCTTTGTATTACGCGAAAGAGCGTCCCGTTGTCAAAATAGATGGGCAATGGATTATGCCGGACGATGAGCGACTTCCGGAGAAGTATCGAGATAAAATAGAAATGCGCAAGGTGCGCTTCCGCACGTTAGGCTGCTGGCCGCTGACGGGAGCCATAGAGAGCGAAGCTGATACGATAGAAAAGATCGTAGAAGAAATGATGACGACCAACAAGAGTGAGCGCACGACGCGTGTGATCGACTTCGACCAAGAAGCATCGATGGAGCAGAAAAAACGCGAAGGCTATTTCTAAGCCAAAGACGCAAGCGCAACAACCCAACAAACAGAAGCACCATGCACAGCAATCCTTCCAACCCCATAAGTAAGGCGCAAAGTTCTATCGAAGCTTTTCTCGATCAAGACGAGCGCAAAGACCAGTTGCGCCTATTGACCGCCGGCTCCGTCGATGATGGGAAGTCTACGCTCATAGGCCGCCTGCTCTTCGATAGCAAGAAATTATACGAGGACCAACTCGTAGCGCTCCGGCGCGACAGTAAGCGCGTCGGCAACGCGGGTGAGCACATCGACTACGCACTCCTGCTCGACGGACTCAAGGCTGAGCGCGAAGAAGGCATCACGATCGACGTCGCTTATCGCTATTTTTCGACCAACAAGCGCAAGTTTATCATCGCAGATACACCGGGCCACGAACAATATACGCGTAATATGATCACAGGTGGCTCTACGGCTAACCTCGCAATCATTTTAGTAGATGCACGCAACGGCGTTATTACGCAGACGCGGCGTCATACGTTTCTAACCTCACTCTTGGGGATTCGCCACCTTGTCTTGGCGGTCAACAAGATGGACTTGGCTGCTTTCGACGAAAAGGTTTTTAAGGATATTGTTGCTGATTTCCGCGCTTTTACTACGCCTTTGGGCTTAGACGACGTCACATGCATTCCGCTCTCCGCCTTAGAGGGCGACAATGTCGTAGAAAAGAGCGACCGCACGCCGTGGTACGAAGGCCCGAGTTTGCTCGAATTCTTAGAAAACGTCCATATTGGCAACGACCATAACTTAAAAGATTTTCGCTTTCCCGTGCAATACGTCTCGCGCCCCAACTTAGACTTCCGCGGCTTTTGCGGAAAAGTGGTTTCGGGCGTAGTGCGCGTCGGCGATGAAGTGTGTGCGCTGCCTTCGGGCAAACGTTCGCACATCAAGCGCATTGTTAAGCCCTACGCGCCCTCTGTTCCGACATCCGACAAAGGCTGTGCGGAAGAAGCGTATGTAGATTATGCCTTCCCACCTCAAAGTGTGACGCTCGTTCTAACAGACGAGATCGATGTGAGTCGCGGCGAGATGCTCGTACATCCCGACAACCTTCCTTTCGTAGGCCGCACGTTCTCAACAATGCTGGTCTGGATGGACGAAGAAGCAATGAACGACCCCAAGAAGTCGTATTATCTGAAGCAGACGACCAACACGACGCGCTGTCGAATTGACCATATCGACTACAAAATCGACGTCAACACGATGGAGCATAGCGCTGTGACGGCCCTGCACCACAACGAGATCGCCCGCGTCGCGATTCAGACGTCCAAGCCCCTTTTCTTTGATGCTTACGACAGCAATAAGCCGACCGGCTCTTTCATCTTGATCGACCCGATCACCAACAGCACCGCCGCCGTTGGTATGATTATCGCACCAATTACGGAAAAGGACTTACACGCAGCTGACGCACTGCCAACAATCGACTTGCGCCGACTCGACATTGCGCCGGTTCATCACGAAGCAGTCCGAAAGGTAGTCGAGGCGCTATCGCGTCAAGGTCTTGACATCAAACTTATTGAATAATCGCGCGCCGCAGCGGAGCAACCCCGCTGATAGGCGCCCCACGATAAAGCATTTATTTAACCCGCAAATAACCGCCGCAGCAAGCGGCACAAATAAACAAACTATGAGAAGAACTTTACCTATTCTTGCGTTCCTGCTTCTATCTATCATGCAGGTATGTGCGCAACAAAAGATCTATGACTTCCAAGAAGGCAAACTCTTTTACAAAATTACGAGTGCTGAAAAGCGCACGGTCGACGTCACGCCGGAGCTTGACGAACTCGTGAAGGCCAACGGCACGTTCTACAACAATCCGCTCGAAGGCGACATCGTGATCCCCAATAAGGTGGAGCACCAAGGACAGCAATATTACGTAAGCGGCATTCGCGACAACGCGTTCGGCGGATGCGGAAAGATCACATCCGTCTCTATTCCGGCCAACGTTGGGCGCTTAGGCGACCAAGTCTTTCTCTCTTGCACCGGACTGAAGCGCATCACGGTCGACCCCGAAAACCCGATGCTGAAAGACATCGACGGCGTTCTCTTCGACAAGAGCGGAAAAAAGCTGCTCTCTTTTCCCAATATGCGGACGGCTAATTATGAAATGCCCGAGGGAACGGTTGAAGTGGCACCGGCTGCATTCTTCCTTTGCAATGCCGTAGAGACCGTTAAGTTTCCCTCAACATTGAAAAGCATCGGCCTTCTCGCCTTTGGCCACTGCCTGAAGTTGCGCGAAGTGACGGTGCCGGAAAGCGTTACGGAACTTGGCGACTTTGCTTTCTACAACTGCACTACACTGGAAAAGGCCATCATCAAGGCCGACATCTCTGAGATCAAACAATATATGTTCAGCCGTTGTACGTCGCTGAAGGAAGTATCAATCCCCTCCTCTGTCGAGTTTATCCGCACGTGGGCCTTTGGCGATTGCGCCCCGATGAAGACCATCACGCTGCCCGAAGGTCTGAAAGGCATCGATGCTGAAGCCTTCAATGGTTGCACATCGCTCAATGAAATCACGCTTCCTGAAGGCTTAGAGCTACTCGGTGCCCATGCTTTCGACAAGTGCAAGGCGCTCAAGAGCATCACGTGCTTGCGCAACGAACCTTTAGTGCAAGGCGAGACGATGGGCGTTAGCGTCTTTGACGGTGTAGATAAAAACCTTTGCGAACTAAAGGTGCCCCGCGGCTACAAAGATCAATATGCAGCTGCCGAACAGTGGAAAGAATTTACCAACATCTCTGAGCACGACCTCACGGGCATCAGTCTTCCGATCAATCAAGGCCGGACAATGAAGACGACAATCTTTACGCTCAACGGCCAACGCTTGCCGGCCAACGCGCAATCCGCGCAAGGCCTCTACATCATCAACGGCAAGAAAGTCTACGTCAAGTAAGACGATAAGCATAAAGCAATTATACCGTTTCCGGAGCGACCCCTTGCAGACCAAGCATCTGCAGCGGGTCGCTTTGCTTTATCTACCCTTTCGTAGCTACCCTCACGTGCCTTCTGCGGCGCACACCAACGCGCATACAAGTTGATATTCAAGGTATAAAACTTATTGTTTGCGCATTGCCAACGCGTCATATTATCGTTTGCTGCCACCAAACGATCGTATGCTCCCACCAAACTATCGTTTGCTGCCGCCAAACCATCGTTTGCTCCCGGCAAACGAAACAAGGACGGGCACAAGGCAAGGAAAAAGGCCGCTCCAAGCGAACGAATCCGGCCTTAAAGATGAATGAAATTTGTTGAATAATAATGTAACTAAAAGATTATGATTTACCACGGCGAGTAAATCATAAAAAGCGAAGCATATCCGTCTATTTCAGAAGAATATGCTACAAAACACATGCGCCGTCCGTTATTAAAATCCAGGCGAAGAGCAGGCAGATCGAGCGCTAAAAGGCAACGCTATAGGCGGCAGCATTCCCGCCAAGGACAAAAGGAGCGGCAAGGTGGAGGAGGTCGGCAGTAGCGTAGCGCGTCAAACTTTCTTTACCCGCAGGCGCATCCAGCCGAGGAAGATGAGTCCGCGGAAACACAACTCTACGCACATCGCAATCCACACGCCGCGCAGCCCATAGGAATCTACGAGCAGGGCAGCCAGCGTTAGGCGGACGGCCCAGATACTAAAGAGGTTCATAGCCGCCGGTACGATCGTGCGCCCAAGACCTACGAAGACGCCATACACGACGATGGCCGCTGCAAACATAGGCTCGGCAAAGGCTTCTATGCGCAAGATGCTGACGCCCAAAGTTTGCACTTCCATATCCGGCGTAAAGAGGGCCATCATCAGCGGCGCAGCGGCGTAAAGCACAACGCCCATCAGCGTCATGACGGCTATGCCGGTCCAAGTAGTCAAGCGGGCGAAACTGTAAGTCAACTCTTTGCGGCCGGCGCCCACGCTTTGTCCGACGAGCGTAATAGCGGCATCGCCCACACCATAGCCCGGCAGATAGCAAAGACTCTCGGCCGTGATGGCAAACGAATTGGCTGCTATCGCCGCATTGCCCAAGGGGGCTACAATCACGGTCGAAAGGATTTGTGCACCGCACATCACGGCGCGCTCCAACGCCATCGGCAAACTCACGCGGAAGGCGCGTTTCAAGATGCGCGAGGCCGTCAATACGGGGCGCTCCTTGCGCTTAAAAATATGCAAATCGGGGCAGCGACAGCACAAATAATACGTCATGGAAAGCGCCGTAATCACTTCGGCAATGGCCGTGCCCAAAGCAGCGCCGGTCACGCCGAGATCAGCACCGGGCACGTGGATTTGCAGACCAAAGAAAGTCAGTTCGCGCGAAGGGAAAATCAGCAGCCGGTTGAGCAGGACGTCCCATACGCACATCAGAATGTTGAGCAAAGTGGGCACCGCGACGTTACCGGCGGCTCGCAAGGCGTTGCCGGCCAAGAAATTGAGCTGAATAAAGGGAACGCCAAGGCTAAAAATAAAAAAATAGGACGCAGCATCGGCATGAATCGACGCGTCGCCGCGTAGCCAGCGCGGCAGAGCGTCGCTAATGGCGCAGCCCACCAACAAGAGGACGGCGCTGAGTAGCAGAACGCATTTGAAACCCACACGCAATACGTCGCGGGCGGCGCGAAAATCGCCGCCACCAATCTGATGGGCCACTTGAACGGAAAAGCCCGTCGCAGCAGAAAAGCATAGGCCGCCGAAAAGCCAAGTTGTCGTGGTGACAATCCCGACGGCGGCGGCCGGATCTGCACCCAGTCGGCCGACCATGGCAGCGTCGATGTATTGCATCACAATCGTAGAAAACTGCGCTAAAATGGCCGGCAAACCGAGGAGAGCGATCAGGCGAAATTGGGCTGAACGCGGCAATTCCTCTCCGTTGCGTATCTTCAAAAGAAGTCGATCTTTTAGTTTCATTGTGCCGATAAGTGGGGTCAAAGTTACGCATTTCGCCGGCGTTTCTTGATGCGCCGCTTGAATAATAAATCCCGAGGCGCGTCAATTCCGCTTCCGAAAGGCGTTCAAGTGCTTGATAAGCACAAAAAAAGCCGCGCCAAAACGTCGAAACGTAATGGCGCGGCCGCTTTATTATTGGCTTAGTCGTTGCTAAAAGAGAGGGCATCGCCCGCAGCCCGAACGCGGATGGGGCGGCTCTTGTCGATCGCGCCACTCAGCAAAGACTTACTCAAATCATTGAGCAACAAACGCTGCAGCGAACGCTTCACAGGGCGCGCGCCAAACTCCGGATCAAAGCCGGCTTCGGCAATTTGCGCAATAGCATCTTCATCTACTTGCAGCGTAATGCCTTGTTCGGCTAAGCGATTTACAATCGCGGCAACCTGCAAACGGACGATAAGACGGATTTCTTCTTTCTTCAGCGGCTGGAACATAATGATGTCGTCGATACGATTGAGGAATTCCGGCCGAATCGTCTTCTTTAGCATCTCAAAAACGCCTTCTTTTGTCTCGTCGAGCAGACGTTCTTGCTCGCTTTCCGACTTCCCGCGCATTTCATCAAACTTGCTTTGTATAAAACCCGACCCAAGGTTTGAAGTCATGATGATAATGGTATTCTTAAAGTTGACCACGCGTCCTTTGTTGTCGGTCAAGCGGCCGTCGTCAAGCACTTGGAGCAAAATATTGAAGACATCGGGATGGGCTTTTTCGATCTCGTCGAAAAGAACTACGCTATAAGGTTTGCGGCGCACAGCTTCGGTCAACTGGCCGCCCTCTTCGTAACCTACATATCCCGGAGGTGCTCCGACCAAACGCGAGACGCTGAATTTTTCCTGATACTCGCTCATATCAATCCGCGTCATCAGCGATTCGTCGTTAAAGAGGTATTCTGCCAAAGCCTTAGCCAACTCCGTTTTTCCCACGCCCGTAGTACCCAAAAAGATGAACGAACCAATTGGGCGTTTAGGGTCTTGCAAGCCGGCACGACTGCGGCGTACGGCGTCAGCAACGGCCGTTATCGCTTCATCTTGTCCGATTACGCGCTGATGCAGTTCGGTTTCGAGATGCACAAGCTTTTCGCGCTCGCTCTGCAGCATTCGACTGACGGGAATGCCGGTCCATCGGCTGACAACGTCGGCTATGTCGTCGGCCGTCACCTCTTCTTTCACCAGCGCCTCATTGCCTTGTCGCTGCTTCAAGTCTTCCTGAATTTTATCGATCTCTGCTTGCAGCGCCTGCAACTTGCCGTAGCGAATTTCAGCCACGCGTTCATAATTACCTTCGCGCTCAGCGCGGTCGGCTTCAAACTTAAGGCGCTCCATCTCCTTCTTATTTTCTTGAATCTTATTCAGGAGTTCGCGCTCGCCTTCCCATTTTGCGCGGAAATTTTTCTCGCGTTCTTCAAGCGTCGCAATCTCTTTATTGAGTTGCGCCAACTTATTTTCATCATTCTCGCGTTTGATGGCCTCGCGCTCAATCTCCAATTGGCGCAAGCGGCGTGTGATTTCATCCAACTCTTCCGGTTGCGAATCGCGCTCCATACGCAGTTTGGCAGCTGCCTCATCCATTAAATCAATCGCCTTATCCGGCAAGAAACGATCCGAGATATAACGGTGCGAAAGTTGCACGGCAGCAATGATAGCGTCGTCCTGAATGCGCACCTTGTGGTGGTTTTCATAGCGCTCCTTGAGTCCACGCAGAATCGAGATCGCATCGTCTGTGCTTGGTTCGTCCACGGTTACCGTCTGGAAACGCCTTTCGAGCGCCTTGTCCTTCTCAAAATATTTTTGATACTCCTCAAGTGTCGTTGCGCCGATCGTACGAATCTCGCCCCTTGATAGCGCCGGCTTCAAAATATTTGCGGCATCCATCGCGCCTTCTCCTTTACCGGCACCAACAAGCGTGTGGATTTCGTCGATAAAGAGGATAATATTCCCCTCAGAACCTACAACCTCGTTGACCACACTTTTCAAGCGCTCTTCAAACTCGCCCTTATACTTCGCACCGGCCAGCAATGCGCCCATATCGAGCGAGAAGAGTTGCTTCTCGCGCAAATTTTCAGGCACGTCGCCTCTGACAATGCGTTCTGCAATGCCTTCTACGATGGCCGTCTTTCCCGTTCCCGGCTCACCAATCAAGATTGGATTATTCTTTGTACGCCGACTCAGAATCTGCAATACGCGCCGAATTTCTTCATCTCGCCCTATCACGGGGTCCAACTTTCCGCTGCGCGCTTCTTCGACCAAGTTGCGTGCAAATTTAGCCAATGCCTGATACGTCTCCTCGCTCGAAGCCGACGTAGCCTTCCGCCCGGCGCGCAATTCGTCAATCGCTTTTTTCAGTCCGTCCTCCGTCAAGCCGGCATCGCGCAACAATTGCGCCGTACTGCTCGGCGTTGTGAGCAGCGCCAACAGCATAGGCTCAAGGCCCACAAAGCTATCGCCCATCTGCTTCGCAATATCTACGGCCTTGGTCAAAGCCGCGTTGGCTTCTCTATCTAAATAAGGCTCTCCGCCACTGACGCGTGGCAGACGCGCTGCCTCTTGCGTAGCATTCTGAGCGACCTGCTGAAGATTAACGCCCATTTTTCCGAAGAGAAATTGCGTCACGTTTTCGCCGACCTCCAACACGCCGAGTAGCAAGTGTATCGTGCCGACAGCCTGTTGTCCGCCACGCTCGGCCTTATTCAGCGCCTGTTGAACGGCCTCTTGCGCTTTTATTGTAAAGTTATCAAATTTCATATCGTCTTTCTGTTTTAGTTTTTACTACCCTCTGTCCAAACTTTATGCCGTCCGTAATAAGCCTGACAAATTGGCAGTTAACAGGCAAATCATCACGAACAAAAAGTTACGTATGGTCAATCTAAAAAACTAGCATCTCAAAAAAAGAAGAAATAATTGCAGAAAAACTTGCAAAAGAGGCACAAATGCCGTATATTGCGAACGAATTCATAATTAAATGTTCATCCTATGAAAAAATTAACCTTATTCATTAGTTTAGCAGCTTGCGCTTTTGTCGCCAAAGCTGATCGGTATCAAATCACATGTTGTGATGGATCTATACACATAGTTACATATACCCATGAAGTAATCCAAGGAAATGAAGATAAATTACCTGTACTAGGTTCTAAAGGAGAAAAAGAGTTAGCTCATTTCTTAGGTCAACTACATTGCTCAAATGGCTGCTACATCTCTGTCTGCAAAATCATCGTAGAAAGTGGCCCCAATCAATCTTCCACGAAAGCCCAGCCAGCCCTCAAGACTGAAAGCCTAAAGAAGTTACTCAAGACTATCCGCGACGACAACAAAGTTGCACTTTGCGCTCAAGCGGAGCAGCAATAGCCGCCCCCCCAAAGGAGCGTTCTTATCAGCGCTCCGAATAATTCAATCCGCTTTTCGTAGACCTCAAGACACACCCTTTTATGAAAAAAATTTTTTTCCTTCTCCCTTTCCTTAGTTTAGTACTAACAGACTCTTATGCACAATTCAGTATGTTAGATCCTCGCTTTAGCGATGATTTCATCATTCCCGAAAACTATTGGGAACCCAAAGATACATTGGCTAATCACGTTGATTTTGTATGCATCTTCGAATATAATGTTGTCGATACCGTTCTCCATGAAGCAAGAAACTATAATTTGATTTTACAATGCTCAGATACGGTTGCTACATTCTCTGATTTTTACGACTACAAAGAAGATTCCCTTATAACAGCACATCATAGAAAGATTACCGTGGGTGAATATCGTCCGATTTTCAATCAAGCTATGAGAGAATCTTCCAACTATAACTACTGTCTCTTCTACAAACGTAATTTCTATCGCCGTAATGACTCTTTTATCGGACGATCTTTCTATTATGAAGAATCATTACCAAAATGGGATTGGAAACTTTACGAAGAAACCAGAAGAGTCTGTGGTTACGTATGCCACAAGGCCGTAGCTAAACATGCAGGCCGCATTTGGACGGCTTGGTATACAGAAGAAATTCCTTCCAATGCCGGTCCTTGGTTGCTTTATGGTCTTCCCGGCCTCATCTTAGCCGCAACAGATAATACCGGCACACATAGTTTCGAAGCCATATCTCTACAAAAGCCGGCCTTACCTCAATTGCTTTGGAAGAAAAAGACAATAAAACAAACAAGAAGTTACTCACTCAAATCAGAATATAACCAAGCATTCCACGCCTCGAGTTTATTCGAAGCAGCCGGCGTCGTTAGCGACACAAAGTTTGAAGATAAACGGCGCTTCTACAATCCGCTCGAGTTAGAATAAATTTCTTTTGCCTATGTTGCGCCCGCTACTTTCTATGTTGCTGGCCTTGGTAGCTACCTTTACTGTAGCGCAAACAACGTTGCGCGGTAAGGTTTCCGATGAGAAAAATCTCCTCCTCGGCTCCGTAACTGTAAAGGCCTACATCGCCGGCAAAAGTAATATACTTGCTTACACGCGCACTGACGATCGGGGGACTTTCTCCTTACCCGTCAGCACGCCGGTTCAGCGTCTCACCTTGAAGTTCAGCCGAATGGGTTATCGTACCGAAACGCTGGAAGTCGACAATCGAGATACGCTCCTCAACGTACAGCTCCACACAAGCGACGACGAGTTGCGCGAAGTGACCGTACGCGCCCCAATTGTCAGAAAACTTGGCGACACGATCTCTTACAACGTCGACCAACTCAAAGCAAAATCCGACCGCTACATAGAAGACGTCATCCGGCGCATACCCGGCATCTCGATTAACGCAAGCGGGCAGATCAAATATCAAGGAGAGGACATCAACCACTTTTATATCGAAGGCGTGGATATGCTTGAGGGCAACTATATGCTGGCCACGCAAAACGTACGCCCGGACGATATAGCCTCCGTCGATGTTTACGAAAACCATCAAGCCATCAAAGCCCTCAAAGACCGAGAATTTTCCAAGCGGGCAGCGCTCAATCTGAAGCTAAAGAAAAAGAGTCTGCTCCGCCCCATCGGAGAAGCAAAAGCCGGCATCGGAGTTGGCAAAAATCCCACTTGGTTAGGCGGTCTCTTCGGCCTTTTCATTGCCTCCGGCCATCAACATTTGCTCACCGGAAAGGGTAATAACTTCAGCGAAAACTACAACGGACAGGGGGGCGGTGGTTATTTCTCGCCCGACGTCCCTGCGCCCACAGCTCAATATGCTTTCGCTGATTTACCTTTCGGCAGTTCGGTTTTCCCCCAAGGGCGCTATTATCACAATCGCTCCGCCATGGGATCGGTCAACAACATCTTTAAGATCGACAAAGACCGCCAGCTGACTGTCAATGCCGATTATGCTTTCAACGACAACCACTTCGACCAGCAGAAGCGAACGGAATATTATGCCGCCGGTGCAGCGCCCGTCCTCGTCATCGAAGACAACGCCGCCCGCCTTCGTCAGCAAAGCGCCCGCATCCGCCTGCGTTGGGAGCGCAATGCAGATCGTATCTTTTTCACCAATGCTTTAGACCTTGAGGGAATATTTCTGCGCAATCGCTTCAATCTCTCTGCCGCCGAGGTCAGGCAGTCGAACCTGCAAAATCGATTCTCCGCTGCCGATCGATTGGAATGGACACGCCAAGGCGGCAAACGCGGTTACCTGCAAATCATATCGCAGATCGGCATCACCAATATCCCGAAGAATCATATCGAAGCCCTCTCCACTCGTGCTGATACGCTGCTCCTGAGGCAGGCCGCCACAGGACTTTGTATCTCTACAGCCACCTCATCCACCTTATCTTGGCTCTTGGGCGGCAATGGACGCGCCGGCTCGCTCGGAAGCACGTTTAGCTTGCGCACGCTTTTCGACAATTACCAATCCGAACAGCACCGCTTCCATCCCACCACCGACAACGATGTACACGGCTATCGCCTCACAGCCGGCGCTTCTCTCTTCTACAAGGTCTACTTCCTTCGACTACGCTGGGAAGCCTCATTACCAATCAACTTTTACAGCCTACGTTATCGCAACGTGACAGACCGCAGTACTTATCTACTGAATCGTCCTTACCTTTCTCCCCATCTTTCTGTGTTAGGCCGACTGATTAAGGACGTAAATATGGAGATCGGAGCCGGCATAACGCATACGATAGGCGACATGACCAACTTCATTACCCATCCCATCTACACGACTTATCGGGATCTCGTCACGCAAGGTAATGGTACGATGAATTTCAGCAAACGGCAGTATGTCGATGCCACCATCTTTCAACGCGATGTCTATAAAGGGCGTTCGTTCAAGCTTTTTGGCGGCTATTCCGTAACCAATCATAACCGACTTAATGGTATGCAGGTTTCCGATGGCATCACCATTACAGAACAAGTAGCCAACAACAATAAACAGAAGATGTGGAACTGCGGACTGGCTCTGATGAAGCATGATTATGGAACGCACTTGGTGCTCAAGCTATCGGGTGATGTGATGGGCAGCTCTACCGCCTTCTTGCGTAATACGCAGACTTTAACCTCAAGAAATCTTCGCGTACGGCTTGCAGCAAGCGCAGAAAAGCCGTTGTTTCGCAATGCTGTCAACCTTATCCTCAATGCGGCCTGGGGGAACGCTGCCGGCAGCATCCAAGGCTTACCGAGCAGTTTCTCCGCCCTCAATACCTTTGATGGCGGTGCAAGGTTACTCATCTACCCCGCAAAGAATTGGGAATTGCGCCTGTCCGGTAGCTACAACGCTACGGAACGCCGAGCGCGCCACTTTGTCCACGCTTTCTTCCTCGATGCCGGCGTGCGGTGGAGCAAGGGCCGCTTCGATTTCGAACTCAATGGGCGCAACTTAACCAACTGCCGGCAATACACCATCCGAGAATATATCTTGAATGATGTATATACCTACACGTATTTTCTACGTCCTGCAGAGTGTCTCCTTTCGATTAAATACAAATTCTGACCTACCGTCCGGCCGAATAGCGAGCGGCGCCAATCACCGCTCGTTTATCTACAACAAGATTT
Organism: Alloprevotella tannerae; assembly: GCA_015259125.1. GTDB lineage: Bacteria > Bacteroidota > Bacteroidia > Bacteroidales > Bacteroidaceae > Alloprevotella > Alloprevotella tannerae_A. The sequence continues at coordinate 38,548 of JABZGR010000003.1, forward strand.
CCCACAAAATGCGGCAAATACGCCTTGTTTGCCGCAATAATACGACCTTTTTCGCCTCACCTTCGCACGCCGCAGACTGACCATTGACCGCCCGCCGCGCCCACTTACTTTTGCGCAAGGGGAGAAGCCGCTTCCGCCCCACAACAGTTGGATAAAAAATGCCCCATCCTTACCTGCGTACGCCCCAAGCGGCACAAAGCGCGCGTACCATCGTGAGCGTAGACCTTTTTCATCACGAGCGCAAAGGTGTACGCTCACGATGAAAAGTACTTTTTATCGTGATGAAAAACCAAAAACAGCAAAGCAAAGCCCTTTGCAAGCGAAGCGCGCGCACGCAAAATCCGGACAAAGACGGGCGCAAAAGGCCACTCGCTATGGCGACAATGAGCGCAAGTCGATGGGCGGACAAAATAGATGGAAGCCGGAAAAGAAGAAAGAAAAGAAAAACGAGTGGGCGGCATTTTTAACAGCCCAAAGGGCAAATACATTTGGCCGACTAAGGGAAAAAGCTTAAATTTGCGAATCATTTTTGCCGCATTATCTAAAGATAAAATCAGGCATTTACCATCAGCAAATCAACCGACAATGGCTAAAAAAGAAGATACAGCAAACCAAGGCGCGAGCGAGAAACTCAAAGCCTTGCAGGCCGCAATGGCCAAGATTGAGAAAGATTTTGGCAAAGGCTCTATTATGAAATTAGACGACGAGGAAGTCGAAGATATTGAAGTCATTCCGACGGGGAGCATTGCCCTCAACGATGCACTCGGCGTGGGCGGTTATCCTAAAGGCCGCATCATCGAAATCTATGGCCCTGAAGGCTCCGGAAAGACGACGCTGGCCATCCACGCCATAGCCGAAGCGCAGCGACGGGGCGGCATCGCGGCCTTTATCGACGCCGAACACGCTTTTGATCGCTTCTACGCGGAAAAATTGGGCGTCAATCTGAGCGAATTGCTGATCTCACAGCCGGACAACGGCGAGCAGGCGCTTGAGATCGCCGACCAGCTGATTCGCTCGTCGGCCATCGACATCATCGTGATCGACTCCGTGGCGGCGCTGACGCCGAAAGCGGAAATAGAAGGTGACATGGGCGACAACAAAGTAGGCTTGCAGGCCCGCTTGATGAGTCAGGCGCTACGCAAACTCACCTCTACGATCAGCAAGACCAACACGACGTGCATCTTTATCAACCAGTTGCGCGAAAAGATCGGCATCACCTTTGGCAATCCGGAGACGACGACGGGCGGCAATGCCTTGAAGTTCTACTCCAGCGTGCGCTTAGACATTCGCAAAGCGACCAGCTTGAAAGATGGCGACCACGTCTACGGCAATCTTGTACGCGTGAAGGTCGTAAAGAACAAGGTAGCGCCGCCGTTCCGCAAGGTAGAATTTGAAATTACGTTTGGTGAGGGCATTTCTCACATCGGTGAGATCGTCGATCTGGGCGTCGAATTGGAAATCATCAAAAAGAGTGGTTCGTGGTTTAGCTATGGGGAAACCCGACTCTGCCAAGGACGCGATGCACTCAAGCGCTTGCTGGCCGACAACATTGAGTTGACGGAAGAAATAGAAGAGCAGATCAAGGCGGCGCTGCACGAAAGAAGAGCAAAATAAAAAATGCCGCGTCAGATAAAGGAAATCTGAGGCGCGCAGACGAGACATTTTTTTACGATAATAATTTTAGGGTTTGGCCGAGTGGGGACGTGATGTCGCTACTCGGCTTTTTGCAGGCTACAAGTCGGATGGCAACTTCATGCTGCGAAGGTTTGCAAACGGCATGGAAGCGCTGATCGCCACCGAAATGCCGCTCCATCGACGCCGTTGAAGCCGGAAGCCAGCGAAAGAGCGTCATCCGTAGCGCTCGTCCCACGCTTGGAAGATGGCCGGACTTTTTGGGCCAAACTTAGCCAAGCTCTTCACGACTTGGGCTGCGGTCTTCTCCGCGTCGGGGTGACTTTTCGAGAAAAATTTATCGGCATAGCAGATTACTTTTTCCGCTTCCGTCTCCGGCCGGAAGTCTTCAAGTGGTAGCGGTAGCCCCTGACGACGTATGTCTTCAGCCGTTAACCCCGTGCCGGTGTGACGTTCGCAGATGCGCGCCAAATCTTCGCGTCCCTCCTTACGCATCAGTTCAGCGCCAAGACGTCCGTGCAAGAGATAAGGCTCGCTGCCGTGGCAAAAAATGCCGGGCGCGTCGGTCAGAAATATGCCTACATCGTGGAGCATTGCCCCTTCATAGACCAATTGTCGGTCGAGCTGCAACTCTGGGTGGCGCTCGCAAACGGCCAAGGCCTTTTCGGCCACCTGCCGACTGTGCTTCAAGAGCAAACGCCTCAAGGGGTCGTCGGCCGGATAGTACTTATATATAATGTCTAAGGGATTCATCGCGTGGCAGTGAGGAGAACGGCTGCTTTAGCGCCGTCGGCAGAGAACGGAGGATTGATTTTCGTAACTTCGACGGCGGCTTTCTCCAGATCAAAACGATTGAAAAGGCGGGTCAGAATGCGCTGCGCCACGTGCTCGAGCAAGGCTGACGGAGCGGCCATCTCCGCCTGTACGATTTGGTAGGCTTCGGCGTAATTGACCGTCCCATCGAGTTGATCCGTGTAGGTAGCATCAGCCGATGCACGCAAAGTAAGGCAAAGATTGACGTAGTAGTCGTTGCCCACAACGCGCTCTTGCGGCAACACACCATGATAAGCGCGAAAACGCAAGTCGGAGAGTCGTATTTCAGTTGGATGAATGTGCATTTTCAGTATGGTTTCGTTGATAATTGGTTAAAGGAAATGCATTGTCAGCGTTTGCGACGCCTTGATCGCTTTTTGTCGGTTCGCAAGGCACCTGCGCCGGTTCAGCACAGAAAATGATTAACCGCATATCTGCTATGGTTAAGCAAACATGCGGTTGGATCAATTTTTTATCTCTATATTTAGCTCTTGTGTAATGCAAAGATACGGCGAAACGACGCACTTGTGCGCCATAAGATACGTTTTCCTTCCGTTTGTTTGCGTTATTTAAAAAGAGCATTTCGATTTTGTCAAGTCAAACATGCAATCATTCTTGATAATAGATGCGCTTTACGCGATTGCTAACGCTCGTCAGGATCTCGTAAGGTATCGTTTCGAGGGCATCACTCAAGACCGTGATGGGCAAATGTGGGCCGAAAACTTCCACACTATCGCCCTCCTTGCAGGGAATGTCGGTGACGTCGATCATACAAACGTCCATACAAATATTGCCTACGTAATAGGCCTTCCGGCCATTGACCAAGCAGTAGGCATGCCGATTGCCCAAATGGCGATTTAGTCCGTCGGCATACCCGATAGGGATGGCGGCGATGCGGGAATTGCGCTCGAGGACGCCCTTTCGACTATAGCCGACGGTCTCGCCGGCCTGCACATCACGGATTTGGAGAATGGTCGTTTTAAGTGTCGTCACATTATTGATAATATGATTGTCGATCGGATCTACCCCGTACAAGCCAAGGCCAAGGCGGACCATGTCGAGGTGGCGCTGCGGAAAGCGCTCGATGCCGGCACTGTTGCAGATATGGCGCAAGATCTTATGCGGAAAAGCAACCTGCAACTGCTGCGAGGCTTTGTCGAAGAGTTCAAATTGATGATCGGAGAAAGCGTCGAACGCGGGACTGTCGCTACCCACAAAATGGGAGAAGACGGAGCGCGGGATCAAGGCGGCTTGATGGTGGAGGCGGTCGATCAAGGCCGGCATATCGCGGAGCGGATCAAAGCCGAGGCGCTTCATACCCGTATCGAGCTTGATGTGGATCGGGAAATTGGTGATGCCTTGCTGTTTGGCAGCGCGAATTAGGGCTTCCAACAAACCAAAATCATAGACTTCGGGCTCTAAATCGTAGGCAAAGAGGGTATTGAACGAGGACATCTCGGGATTCATGATAATGATATTGCTCGTAATACCGGCCTTGCGCAGGTCGGCGCCCTCATCGGCGACGGCGACAGCCAGATAATCGACGCCGCGATCTTGCAGGGTTTTCGCGATTTCCACACTTCCGGCACCGTAGGCGGAGGCTTTGACCATACAAACAATCTTCGTCTCGGGCCGCATGAAACTGCGAAAATAATTAAGATTGGCCGCGATGGCCGCTAAGTCGACTTCGAGGATCGTTTCGTGCACCTTGAGCGAGAGGAGTTCGGTCAGCGCCTCAAAATTATAAGCTCTTGCGCCCTTCAGCAGCACCATTTCATTACGTAAACGGCCGACTTTGCCGCTCTCTAACAGGGCTTTCGTCGTCGGATAAAAGACGGCATCGATCTTAAACAAACCTTGCATCGCCGAAAGATCAGGGCCGACGCCGATAAGTCGGTCCACGCCGCGGCGGTTTACCATCTCGGCCACTTGCGCATAAAGTTGCTCGCGCGGCATGCCGCTCTGACTGATATCGCTTAAGATTAAGGTCTTTCGCATACCAGCTCTGTCGGGACGGCGCTGCATAAAATCGAGCGCAATATCCAAGGAGTTGACGTCGGAATTATAACTGTCGTTGATGAGAATGCAGCCGCGAACGCCTTGTTTCACCTCCAAGCGCATCGCAACCGGCTCCAAACGAGCCATACGCTGAGCAATAACGGCGGCATCTACGTGCAAGTAGAGGCAAACGGCCAAGCAATGGATGGCATTTTGCACGGAAGCTTCATCGGTAAAGGGGATAAAGAAGTCGCTTTCTTGTTGCAGATAGACGTAAGTGATGTGTGTGCGCTCGCTTTCGTGCGCTACTTTGCGAATAACGAGCGGCCCTTCGTCTTTCGTGCGAGACCAAGCGAGCTGATTGCCGGCAAAGGAGGCTTGGCGCACGCCTTCGGCAACGACAGGATCGTCGGCGTCGTAAATAAGTACGTCGGCGTCTTTGAACAAGCTCAACTTTTCCGCGCATTTTTCTTCGAGGGAGGTAAAATTCTCTTGATGCGCTTGGCCAATGTTGGTCATTACGCCGATGCGGGGCTGAATAATGGGGCGCAAAGCGGACATTTCGCCGGGCTGAGAGATGCCGGCTTCAAAAATGCCCAATTGTGTTTGCGCGTTGAGCAAACAAACGGATAGCGGAACGCCTACTTGCGAGTTGTAAGAACGCGGTGAGCGCGTAACAACCCATTGAGGTGAGAGCAGTTGGTACAGCCATTCCTTGACAATGGTCTTTCCGTTGGAGCCTGTAATGCCTACGACGGGAATATCAAAGCGGCGGCGGTGGCATTCGGCCAAATGCTGGAGCGCTTTCAAGGGATCTGCAACCACATAAAAGGCAGCAGCGGGAAAGCGGCTCGCATAATCGTCGGGCAAAGCGCTCACCACAAAATCACGCACACCGCGGCGGTAAAGATCTGCCACGTATTTGTGGCCATCATTGCGCTGAGAGCGCAAAGCGAAGAAAAGCGTAGCTTCAGGAAAGGCCAAAGAGCGGCTATCCGTCAAAAGCCAATCAATATTTTTGTCGGAGTTGGCTCCAAACCGACGCGCATCAATGAGCGCTGTGATCTGTTCCGAGGTATAGTGCATAATACTTGGGTGTTATCTTGTTCAGAAAAGTCGTCATCAAATCGTTATTCCGTTTGCGGCCGATGCAAAGCTGCTTTATACGCTTTGAGGTTTTGGCGCATCCGGTCAAAGTCGGCGGGCGCGAAGCTCCATTCCTTCAATCTTTCCCAGATATAATCGGCCGTTTGCTCCGAAGGGTGTTGCATATCCGGCGCGTAGAAGCGATAATCTCGCAATTCATCGTTCACAATCTCGTAAGCAGGAAAATAAAAGCACGGCGCCGCTGGCTGCGCATCGCCGTTCGCGGGCGAGCAGAGGCGATCTATGGCTAAGAGAAGCGTGGCTTTGCTCAATTTGTCGGCGTGCAGGCCGTATTTAATATAGCGATACGGACTCAGGGTAAAGACAAAGCGGCGGGGCGTCTCGCCAGGCATGGCGCGGAAGAAGGTTTGCCACGCCTCAACCACATCTTCGACGGAGAGCAAACGCTCTTCAAAAGCCGAACTCAATTCTTTATGGCAGTTGGCCACGCTGCGCCCATCGGCCTTCAAATGATAGACGTGGTTCGTGCCGAAAGTAATAAATACAGTATCGGCTTGTTGCCAAAAAGCTACGGCTTGCTGCAACGCTTGTTTTGTTTTCGCTTCGCATTCGGCTTGTGTATCGGCCGCCCATTTCCCACCGAAAGCCCAACTGCGCCAACGTCCGTCGCACCCCTTAAAGAGATGGCCTTCCGGGAGTCGGTTGGTTTGCAGCGCGCGCAAGGCTTGCAGTATGGAAGTCGGATTATAGAGCGTCCCGAAGGGATTTATCAGCACACAACCCTCATCCATTTCGGCTGCCAAGCGCCTGCCGATTTCATCGGAGAAGCAAGAACCCAACAGCAGGACGCGATTGCGAGGCGTCAGCACTAATTTTTGGAGTGGTAAGTCTACCGGCGTACGAAATTCCATAACTATCTGCAAAAATACAACAACGGGCGTGAAGCTCGCCTCCGATAGCTTCATTTTTATAGCAAACTTACGGTTTATGCGCTTCTTTTTTCTTTTGCGCGGCATTGATCGAAAAAGTATTCCACGCTTTTTCCGCTTGACCGAAACCGCTTAATCCGCCGTCAATCTCTATCTTTGCAATTATGAAATACTTGATTGTTTCCGATATTCACGGTTCGCTGCCGGCTTTGGAAGCCGTATTGCAGCAGTTTGACGCGGGCCGCTACGATATGCTCTGCTTGATGGGCGACATACTCAATTACGGGCCGCGCAACGGTTTGCCGGAAGGGCTTAATCCGCAAGCCATCGTCGAGCGCCTCAACCCTTTGGCCGACCGCATCGTGGCTTTGCGCGGCAATTGCGATAGTGAGGTCGACCAGATGCTTTTAGATTTTCCGCTGATGTCCGATTACGTGCTACTTGTCGACGAAGGGAAGCGACTATTTCTTACGCACGGACATATATATAATGAGGGGAAGCTACCGCGATGTGGTTTTGAGGCCTTTTTTTATGGGCATACGCACCTGCAGGTTTTGAAGAAGGATGCGGAGGGCCGACTGATTTGCAACGCCGGCAGTCCGACGTTTCCGAAAGGTGGGAATCCGAAGACCTATGCCTCGTATGAGCACGGACAAGTGACGATCCATTTGCTCGACGGTACGCCTTTACAGACGCTCAGCATCGACTAAGCGCGCCGATCGTTCAGATCCGCCTTGCGAAGGCGGACACACATTATATAATAACAAAGCCGAAGAAAGTCGGGTGCAGCGTTTGCACTACTTTCTTCGGCCTATTTTTTAACCATTCCTATTCCGCAGCCGGCGGCACTTTATCAGTGAAGCGCGCGGCGCAGCACAGCGGACGGCAAATTTACTTCGCCATCGCCAAAACTACTTCTACGATCTTCTTGCCCAACGCTTCAGCGGCTTCGGGCGTTGCTGCTTCCGAGAAAACACGGATAATCGGCTCCGTATTGCTCTTGCGCAGGTGCACCCATTCCGTTGGGAAATCGATTTTGACGCCGTCAGTGTCGGTGATCTCTTGATCTTTATACATCTCCTTCACCTTTTCGAGGATGGCGTCTACGTCTGTGGAAGGTTGGAGGTCTATGCGACTCTTCGAAATAAAATATTCGGGGAATTGCTTTCTAATTTCTGATACTTTCTTGCCGGTTTTAGCCATATAAGTCAGCATCAAACCGATGCCCACTAAAGCATCGCGACCATAATGTGCTTCCGGATAAATCACACCTCCATTGCCTTCGCCGCCAACAACGGCATTGATCTCCTTCATCTTCATAACGACGTTGACTTCGCCCACGGGAGCGGTGCCGTATGTGCCACCATATTGGCGCGTAACGTCACGCAGGGCACGCGTAGATGAAAGATTGGAAACCGTATTGCCCGGCGTGTGCTGCAAAACCCAGTCGGCGCAGGTCACAAGTGTGTATTCTTCACCATACATCTCGCCATCTTCTTGGATGAAGACCAAGCGGTCGACGTCAGGATCGCAGACGAGGCCAATGTCATAGCCACCTTTAGCCATCAAGCCGCAGATTTCGCCGAGGTGTTGCTTCAAAGGCTCGGGGTTGTGCGCAAAATCGCCCGTCGGTTCCCCGTTTAAGATCGTCACATCCTTCACGCCGAGTTGCTCCAGCAGTTGCGGCAGGATAATACCTCCCACAGAGTTGACCGTATCCAAGCAAACGCGGAAATTGGCCTTGCGAATGGCGTCGACATCCACCAACTTCAAGCGCTTGATCAGGTCGATATGATATTGATTGTAGTCGTTTTTCTCATAATAATGGCCTACGTGGTCCACGTCAGCATAGACAAACTTGTCCGTTTGATCCACTAAAGCAATCAGTTCGTGGGCAATTTCGGGCGCAATGTATTCGCCGTTTTCATCCATAAACTTCAGCGCGTTCCAGTGGCGCGGATTATGACTCGCCGTAATAATAATGCCGCCCGCAGCGTGCTCTGCCGTGATAGCCAGTTCGGTCGTAGGCGTTGTGGCGAGGCCGATATTAACGACGTCGAAGCCCATACCGAGCAGCGCGCCGCAAACGCAGTGGCTGACCATTTCTCCGGAGATGCGCGCATCGCGCCCTACGACGATTTTATTTTCATATTGTCCCACCAAGGGGCGACGAAGCATAGCAAAAGCCGTCACGGATTTTACGATATCAAGCGGATTGAGCGTATCGCCCGTTTCTCCGCCGATCGTTCCGCGAAAACCGGCGATGGATTTAATAAGTGTCATACTTATAATGTTATTTTGGATTCGTTCCGGCAAGGGATGCGCGTACGAGGGTACGCTTTTCTTGCGTCAGGAGGCAAGCTGTGTCGCGCCATACGCAAGCTTTGGCCGCAAAACTCTTGCTGTGAGCGGCCAAGTACACGACAAATATACACGTTATTTGGCAATTATGGAAAGAAGCACGCGGTTTTTTCTGCATAAAAGTAGCAAACGAGATGCTTTTCCTGTAAAAGCGGAGACCTGCTCCGCTCTACTTTTCGTCTGCGGCGCATTACATCTTATACTTTGACAAGGATTTAGCGCACGAGGGCTGTTTTCTGCCTACTTCGCCTGCATCAGCGGTTGGTTTGGTGGCAGCAAACGATAGTTTGTTCCCAGCAAACCATAGTTTGGCGGCAGCAAACGATAGTTTGGTGGCAGCAAACAATGAGGAGTTGCGCCGGCAGCCTTTGTTTCTCTATCTTTTGCCACGCATCCCTAAGGGTTTGCCGTCAATAGTCAGTATGTGCTACCGCCCGCTCCCCTGCTCGTTTGTTGAGAAAGCACTTGCAGGCGGTTGAATTTTGAAGGCATCTATTAAAAATGCGAGTGCCGCCTTCATTGAAGAGGCGGCGGCAGATTTCATACGGATAAGGAGATTACGATTGGAGGTTTACGCTTGCTCAGCGGCGTAAAACTCAATGGGAAGATGGTCGGGATCTTCAAAAAAGACGAAAGCACGGCCCGTAAACTCATCGATGCGCACCGGCTCATGGGACACATTGAAAGCGTCGAGCCTACGAATGGCCGCATCAAGGTCTGTCACTTCAAAAGCCAAATGGCGAAGGCCGACGGCTTCGGGATAAGAGGGGCGGGAAGGTGGGGAGGGAAAGGAGAAAAGTTCGATGACGTATTCTCCGTTTAAGGACAAGTCGGTCTTATACGAATGGCGCGCAGCGCGATAATGCTCAGCCAGCACTTCTAAACCTAAGACCTGCGTATAGAAACGGAGCGAGCGGGCATAATCGCTGCAAATAATGGCGACGTGGTGCACCTTAGAGATCAGTGGCATAGGGATGTGTATCGGTAGTTGGCGTTGCGAGGCACACGGCATAGGCCTTTATAACGCTGTATAAGATCGGAAAATACGTCAACTGAAGAAAGCGGGCGAGGGGCTTAATACCATTCGACGTTGGTCGAATAAGAACTGCGCTTATCCCACTTCAAGGCGTCGGCCAGCTCGTTGGCCTTGGCGCGGATGGTGAAGTTGAACGAAGAATAAGGGCGCAAGACTACGCTACAACTCATCTCGAAGCAGTGAAGATCGCGAGAGACTGAAGCCGTTGTCATAGATAGTTGGTGGAAATTGAAGTCGTAGCCGGTCGAGAATGAGATATTCCAGCCGTCGGCTATGCGCAAGAAGCCCGAAGCATTGAGTGTCTGCGTAAAACCATAGGGATAGCGCATCCGGCGCGTGTTGATCGGGCGATTGCGGTTTTCATACATCGTTACGCCGTAAGAGATCGTTAGCGACCAAGGCATTGAAAAGGCCATATAACCGTCGCGATCGACCTTTGCATTCTGCTTTACTTTTTGCCCCTTCTTATCTAAGTCGCGCAGTGTCGGATCGATGTTGGCGTCAGTCGGTTTCTCGCTTTTCTCTTCCTCGCGCTTATCGTTGCCTGATGCGAAATCGTTGCTCCCGCCTTTGCGGAAAAGGGATTTAAGCTTTTTCCAAGTGTTGTTGTCGAAAGTGTAAGAGAGGTTCTGACTCATACCTTGGAAGCGCCCGAAGCGTCCGTAGCTCCATTCTGTCCGATTGCCCGTAACGACTTGCCCTTGGGAGTTGAACACATATGCATACGTGGCAAAAATGGCTGCGAGCGAAAGCGTATAACTCTTGGTCAACTTTAAGCGGATACGGGTTGAGAGGTCGCTCCACGGGCGCTCTTTTTCTGCAAAGTTGTAGGAGAGCGAGGCACCCAGTTCATCGATGAGACTAATCTTCTTCACGCCGGTCGAATCCTTGTCGGTTCTGACTTTCATCTCTAAGTTGTTCGACATATTAAACGTCACCGTCCCCTGCTTTGTCGATGAGGGATAGCCGAAGATGCCGGCCGCGTAAGGCGAATAGGGCACGCGCTCCACAATGCCGGAAGCATCGATGCGGTCATAGCTCTTCACGTAACCATAGTGCGGGGCGGTGAAATCGGGCGCATAACTAAAAGAGATGGAGGGCTTGAACACGTGGCGGAACATCACGACTTTCTTGCCGAAGAGGAAGGGCAAAGGCTTGTAGAAACCATAGAGCGTCGTGTTGGCCGAAACGCCTACATTCCAATCATAAAGGTTGTAGAAACCGCGCGTGGTGTCGCTTAATTCTACTTGCCGCACAGCGTCCCACGTCTTCGTAACTCGATTCGTGTACATCAGATCTCGAAACGTAAAGTTGGGCGAAATGTTGATGTATTTAAAGAGTTGGAAGGTCGCCTCAATGGGTATATTGTGCTGCATACCGTTGCGCCAATCTTTAATCAAGCTCGATTTGAGCAGGCGGTTCTCCTTGGTTGTAATACTATTAGAGAACTGCCCCGTATACGACATAGAGATTTTCTCATACCAACGCTCCTGCCCCACTTGCCGCTTGCGGCGGAAGGGATAAAAGCGATTGAGCGAGAAAGTCAAGTCGGGCAGCGTCATCGCAATGGTCGAATCGCGCATATTCTGCGATAAGTTGGTCGATCCGGAGAGCGTAAGTCCGATATTCGAGAAGGTTTTGGAGAAAGAGATTGAACTGGCGCGCGTACTTTGCGTATAAGCATTCGGGTTATACATACTCTCTAAGTTGGAGCGCTCGTAATTTTCTGATGCAAAATTGACGCGGGCCGAGAAGTTAAAGCCGTTAGTTCCTTCAACGGCGGTTTTTTGGTGCATCCACTGCACTTTTAAGCTCTTTGTCACGGAATAGTCGGGCAGGTTCTTGTCGCCCTCGACGGTGCGTAAGAAACTGACGTAGATGTTGCCATTATATTTATAGCGCTTCTTATAGTTGGTCTCTGCACTTAAGCCCCAAGAGCCTTTCGTGTAAATCTCTCCCAAGACTTTCAGGTCCATATAGTCGGACAAAGCAAAGTAATAGCCGCCGTCGCGCAGATAAAAGCCGCGCCGCGTCTCATCGCCGTACTTCGGCATCACAAGTCCGCTGGAATATTTCTTATTGAAAGGGAAGAATCCATAGGGCACGCCGAGCGGCAAGGGGACATCTGCGACCACTAAATAAGCCGGCCCAAAGACGGTTTCCTTATTGGGTATGACCTTGGCGCGAGAGAGTTTGAGGTAGAAGTGAGGGTGCGGCGCGTCGCAGGTAGTATATTTGGCGTGCTCCAAATATAGCGTGCCGTCAGCTGTGCGCTTCGAACTCTCACTCTGGATGTAGCCATTGCCTTGCGTGGTATTAACGTTGGTGATAAAGCCTTTCTGCGTCTTGAAGTTATAGGCCATTCGCTCGCTCGTATAGGTATCGCTGCCTTGCCGGTAGACGGGCTTCTCAACAAGCACACTATCGGAATCGCGCACGCCTTCTGCGAAGACCAAACTCGAGTCCATGTTCATCGCAATACGGCCGGCGTCGAGCGTCATGTTTTGATACTTCACTTGACCTTTGCCATAAAGGAGCACTTGCTTGTTGGCCGCGTAATAAACCAAGGAGTCGGCGGCCTTAAAGTCGACCGGCGCTTCGAAAGGCGCACCTCGCTTGGTGCTATCCTTGTGCAGGCTATCGACGTTGAGCGTATCGATAGAGATGGGGGGCGCACCATTGGCCACCACTGCAGCAGGCTTCGCTGAATCCTTAGCTACGATGGCCGAATCTTTGCGCGTTTGCGTCGAATCTTTCACGGCCTTGGCCGCAGGCCTAACCGCTTTCGCCACACCTTTGCCGGCGCGAATCGTATCCTGCAAAGGCGCTGCTTGAGGCGCAACACGGAAAGGCCCTCCGTTAGAAGCCAGACAGAGTGCCACAAAAGTAATCAGGAAAGCGAGTATTTTCGATCTCAAATTCGTACGAATGTAGGCCGCAAAAATACAAAGAATTTGTGTAAAAGCGGAACAAAGGGGCAGAATCGTATCAACGGACAACAAGAAAGAAAACAACTTTTTCCTCTTTTACTACTTATTAATAAGCCCTCCCGCCGTGGTTGGCAGAAGGGCAAAAGGGGATGTGCGACAAGCATAGCACCCAATAAGTTCAGCGGCAATGGCTATGGCTTCATTACTTTCTTTCCGCCGACGATGTAAATGCCAGCCGGCTGATCTTTCAGTTCGCCTGCACAGCGAAGGCCTTGTGCCGTATAGATTCCAAGCTTAGCAGCTGTCGCAATGTTCGGCGCAGAGATATTCGTATTGTCGCGCGTAATTTCTACCCAGTCTGTCACAACTTTTCCCTCCGCATCGACAAGGACGTAGTTGGTGTGTTTATTGTTTTCAAACGAGGTCCAATAAGCGCCCACCGGAGCCGTTACTTTACAACCAACTAACTCGGGGGCCGTATCCCACACCCACGTGATACTGCCGGCATAAGCGTCGCGGTTACTCCCGCCGCCGCCCTTAGCGCGAACGTTGCAGTTAATAAACTTCCAATAGCCTGATCCTAAACCATAAACGCCACCACACGCTTCCAGATCACAGCCATCCACGACGATAGTACCCCAGTTGAAGATCGCGCGGCGAAAGCCTTCTTGTGGTACCGATATAGCTCCGTTTACCACTAATTTCCCACTACCCTTAATCGTAATATTACAATTCTTGTCATTAAACAAGCCCCAATAACTTTCCGACGTGATACTATTGTTGCCCACGACGTTAATCGTCAAATCTTTAATCAAACTTTCGAGGCCCACACACTCCGGCACAATCGTTTTGATCGTCGCATTTTCAAGCGTCAGCGTATTGGTTGTCGGATCAAACGTCACCGTCCCGCTCACACCATCAATGGTGGAGAGGTCTTTACAGTTAAGAGAATTCACTCTCGTACCAATGATTTCCATGTCGTAATTGTCTTGCGCATACATTTGTTGCGGCAAGGCAAAAGAAGCTACAAGCAATGCCACGATTGCGGCAAAGTTCTTTTTGAGTAAAGGTTTGTGCATTTTAGCTGTGTCTCCCTGTTAAAGCTCCTTGCGGAGTAACGCCGTATCGGAAACTCGGGCATTAGGTTTTACGTTTGTTTTAGTTGTATTTTTACTCAAGCGATCGATGCACTTTGCTATTAAGATGCACACATTGCGCCTGCTTTGTAGGTCTTGCTTCTCAGTTGAGGTTTGCTTTCTTTACACTTGCAAAGATAATGGTATTACATTTTTGTCCCAAACATCTTGCTACGTTTTCGCTTTTGTGTATGCTGTGGGTGGTCAGAACAGACTATGGAGCGCCATTTTTCTTTGATTTCCGGACGTACCAGACTTTGCAAAAGCCCAAGCGCTTCGCCCGATGCCTTCGTCCTCATTGGCGCTTGGGAGATAAACCATCGCTTCGTTTAAGCCTATTGACTTGAAAAAGGCTAACTTTGTACCACTTGCAGCAAACTCATAGTACGATGTCGCGCCTTCAGTCCTTTCTTTTCAGCATTCTCTTTAGCTTGTGGAGCTTTGAGGCTTATGCGCAAGTGCCGCAAGTTCACGACAGTGCCGCCGCCTTGCGCGAGGTCGTTGTGCGCGCCCCGCTTCCCCAGCGCGAAGTCGTAGCGCCGCAGCGCTTAGAGGGGGATCGCTTACACGCGCTCAAAGGGACTTCCGTGGCGGATGCCTTGCGCTATTTCTCAGGTTTGCAGATCAAAGACTATGGCGGCATTGGTGGACTCAAAACTATCGACGTCCGCAGTATGGGTAGCAGTCATCTCGGCGTGTTTTACGATGGCCTGCCCTTAGGCAATGCGCAAAACGGACAAACGGATCTTGGCCAATTCTCTTTGGACAACGTCGAGGTCGTCTCATTATATAATGGACAGCGCACGGGCGTCCTCCAATCTGCGGCTGAGTTTGGCCACGCAGCGGCCGTCTACCTACAAACGCGCCGCCCGCAGTTTGCCGAAGGCCGCCGCAGCAACCAGCGATGGGGCGTGCAATACGGAGCGAGCCGTGCGCTACAACTCAGCGGCCTCTACGCGCTCCGTTTAACGCCATCGGTGAGTGCGACGATCAACATCAGCCTACTCAATGCCGATGGAAAATATCGCTTTCGTTATCGACGCCTCACGCCGCGCGGCGTTGTCGCTTACGACACGACAGCCACGCGCCACAATGGCGATGTATTGGCCTTGCGCGGCGAACTAAATATGTACGGGCGTTTGCTGGGCGGCGATTGGCGTGCAAAGGCCTATATTTATCATTCGAAGCGCGGCATCCCCGGCGCAATTGTTAGCAATGTGTGGCGGCGCGGAGAGCGGCAGGGCGATGATATTCGCTTCGTGCAAGCCGCGTGGCAGCGCACGTTCTCGAAGCGTTACAGCACGCGCTTGCAAGCCAAATATGCCGACTACGCGACGCATTACCACAACAGAGATACGCTTGCCGCCCCCGCAGATCATCATTACCGACAGCGGGAAACATATCTTTCGTGGGCGAATGCTTATGAAGTGCTTCCGGGTTGGACGCTCTCCGGCAGTTATGATTTCCGCTACAACACCTTGCGCGACGACCATCCCCTCTTCGCCTTCCCTCGCCGCACGACGCACCTCGCGGCCCTCTCTTCTTCCCTCCACTTGGGTCGGTGGCAGGTGCAGGGCAGTTTGATGCAAACCATCTTGCACGACCGCACACGCAACGCCGGCCAATCAGCTACCGTGCGCAACGCCTCGCCGGCTCTCTTCTTCAATTATCTACTCAAGCCCGACGGAACACTCTCGCTCCACGGCTTTGTAAAGCGCCACTTTCGCGCGCCAACCTTCAACGAGCGTTATTATACGGACTTGGGCAATGCACTCCTACGCCCCGAAAAGGCATTTCAGTTGGCGCTCGGCGCGCAGTGGCAGCACGCCTTTCGTCACCGCCTCCTGCAGCGTTTGCAATTGTCGGCTGAAGTCTATTATAATAAGGTGCACGATAAGATTATCGCCTACCCCAAAGGGCAACAATTCCGCTGGACGATGCTAAACCTCGGGCGCGTCGCCGTTCGCGGCCTCGATGTCAATGCGGCGCTTGAGGCGCATCCGCAGCGCGCTCTGCAAGTGGCTTTACAGGTGCGTTATAGTTATCAATGGGCGCACGACCTTACGGATCCTGCCGACGCTTATTATAATCAGCAAATCCCCTACGCGCCGCACCATAGCGGGGCGGCTGTGGTGAGCGCCTCGTTCAAGCGTTGGGCCTGCTATTACAGCTTTATTTACGTCGGCCGTCGATACGCGCAGCCTGAGAACGTGCGCCGCAACCGCTTGCAACCGTGGTACACGCACGACCTCTGCCTCCAGCGTCACTTTCGTCTTTCGCGCAGCCTCGAAGGCAAACTAACGCTCGCCGTCAACAATATTTTTAATCAGCAATACGAGGTGATTGCCAACTATCCTATGCCGGGTCGCACACTGAACGCGGCACTGGACATCAATTTCTAAGTCGCCACTATGCCACACCCCTCCACCCTCTTCCGCCTCTGCCTGACGTTGCTCCCGCTCTTGCTTTTGCAAGCCTGCCGCGGAGATGAGATCTTGCCCGACGAGCCGGGCGTCACGCCGGGCGCAAGCAGTGGCGAGACGTACGCGGCGGGAATGTATGTGCTCAATGAAGGCAACTACGGGATGAATAGGAGTTCGCTCGACTACTTGGATTTGTCGGCGCCCGACGGCAAAGCCTATTATTATCGCGGCGTCTATGCGGCGCGCAATCCGCACGAGGTCAAAGAACTCGGCGATGTGGGCAATGACGTGCAGGTCATAGAGAACCAACTCTGGTTAGTGATCAACGCTTCTCACAAAATCGTCGTCTGTCAGGCGGATAAGGGGAATAAGCTGGCGCAAATAGAAGTGCCCAACTGCCGCAATGTGGTCTTCTCCGGCGGCTTTGCTTATGTCTCCTCCTTTGTCGGCCCGCTCGACCCCGCAACGCGCACGCCCTTAGGGCGCGTGTATAAGATCGACCGGCGCACATTCCGCAAAGTAGATTCCATCGTCGTAGGCCCGCAACCGGAAGAAATGGCCATCGCAAGCGGACAATTATTGGTGGCCAACAGTGGTGGCTATCGCGCGCCTTTGTATGACAACACGTTAAGCGTCATTGATTTGGCGACGTTCCGCGTAACGAGTCGGCTCACCGTAGGCCTGAATCCGCACCGCTGCCGCACGGACCGCTATGGTCAAGTCTGGGTCACGACGCGCGGCAATTACGCTGACGTGCCGCCGCGCCTGTATTGCCTGCGTCCGGATGCCGCCGGCGCGTATCGGGTGGCGGAGGTCTTCGACGAAGCCGTGTCCGATTTGGACCTTGTTGGCGACTCGCTCTACTTTATCGGCGTTCGCTGGGACGCTGCCGGGCAGGTCAACCACGTGGATTACGGGCTCTTTGATGTGCGCACGCACCGGCGACTTCCGACGACGCTTTTCGATGCGCCGGACTTGCGTAGCGTGAAGATGCCTTATGGCATCAAGGTCAATCCGCGCGCCAAGGACTTCTATATTATGGATGCGAAAAACTTTGTTGCGAGTGGCGAACTCCTACATTTCCACGCCGATGGGCGCTTCGATTGGCGCGTACAAGCGGGCGACATTCCCGCGCACGCCGCTTTTGTGCCGCGCAGGGCGGAGATCGGGCCGCCGCCGTCTCAGCAGACGGATAGTCGCTACCTGCAAGCGGTCGACGAATATGTGCCTGCCCCCGGCCAGTTTGTGAATCTGCTCCCGGCCTACGCCTCGGGCGACGATGCGCGCAGTATGGCGGCGAAGTGCACCGCAGCTTTGGCCAACAATGCGCGGGGACTCGTCAGTTTGGGCGGATATGGGGGCTACCTCACCTTTCATTTCGATCACCGCGTCGCGAATATTCACGGGGAGAACGACCTTTACATCGCCGGCAACTCCTTTGCCTCCGCCGATCCCCAATGGGCCGCGCTCGGCGGTGCAAGTGAGCCGGGCATTGTGATGGTTTCGCGCGACGACAATCGCAACGGCCTACCCGACGATCAATGGTACGAACTGCGAGGCAGCGCCGATGAAGACAGCGTGGGCCGCGTAGATTACGCTTATGCCCTACATTACACGCGGACAACTGAAGGCACAATCACGTGGTCTGACAATCGCGGCAACCAAGGCGTAGTGACGAACAATGCCTACCATACGCAGCATTATTTCCCCCGCTGGCTCACCGCGCCGCTCCGTTTTTCGAGCACACTGCTTCCGCCCAATCGTTTCTTAGTGGGCGCCGGCGGCGGACAATGGTTGGGTTTCTTCCTGCGATGGGGCTATGTTGACAACAAACCTAACAATGACCGCGCGGCCAACTCCTTTAATATCGACAACGCGGTCGATACGCAGCGCCGGCCCGTCCGATTAGACGGCATCGACTTCGTGCGCGTCTATACGGCCACTCGACAAATCAACGCCCCGCTCGGCGAGAGCTCGACGGAGGTCTCCGGCGCGGAAGATTTGCATCCGGAAGCCTCGCTCCGGCGCTTTCCCCGCGCGTCCAAAGTTCGGCCAATGCGCGCGCACCACTGACCTTGGAAAGCGGCCGATGCTGCAGCGATGGCACCGCCCCCGCCGTTTGCCGACAAGCACTAAGATTTGTATGCGACTACCCACCCTCTTCATCACGCCCGCTCTGCTCCATTGCTTTTCGATTTATTTTTCTGCTACCCACATTTGAGTAGCGCAACACGCACCGCACTTTTTGCGCAATTGGACTTGGAAGAAAAACGACGAAACAGGGCCGGCGGCGTTTTTCATCACGAGCGTAAACCTTTTTTCTCGTGAGCGCACAGTCTTTTCATCGTGAGCGCAAACCTTTTTTCTCGTGATAAAAAAGGTCGCAGGCGGAAGAGCGGCCTTTACAAATGGGGCGGCGTGGGGTAGAAAGCCAATGGTCGTAGACTAAAAAAGCGCGCCTCCTACGTCGCGAAGACATAGGAGGCACAATGCGCAAACCTTAGAGCGGTGAAAAATGAAGACTAAGTTCTGTGATTTTTTGAGATGCACACGCGTTTTCCACATCGCGTCAGCGGCCGGTGGGCCGCAGCGGCATCAGACAGTGCTCTTTTGCTCGCGCCACACATCATATTTAAACAAATACAACTTCGATTTGCCGGCAAAGTCTACGCTTCAGCGCATTGTGCCGGTCGGAAGCATCGACAATTCATTCGTCGTCTGCCGGAGGCGAGAACGGGGTGAATGCACCCACAGCACGCGCATCAGCACACGGCGCCGATTGGTCATATACATCAGTGGTCGACGACTCTTCAGTAGGCGGCGTCGAGACGAAACGCATGGTCACCGACAGAAAGGCTGTAAAAAGCATAGCCAATCCGATCAGGGCCAGCGATGATTTGAAATGTAAAATATATTTTCTTGGTAACATATAATTTCTAATCTTGAGTTTAACTTTCGCAAAGTTAGGCCTATTTCTCGCCATTCGGAAATTTGTCGCATCGCCAAAAGTGGGTATTTTTCATTTTTACGCCTTGCGCGACCGGTGTCAAAGTATGGGCGCTCTGCTTTGCATTTTTGCTACAAATTGCGTAACTTTGCGCTGATTCTAAACAAAAGATGAAGATGGAAATGATAAAACTTGATATTCGGAAAGCGGCTTGCTTTTTAGCAGAAGGAGCCGTTGAAGGGATGGAAAAACAGGCGAAGGCGGCGCATAAAGCGCTGGAAGATGGAACAAGTAAGGGCAGCGACTTCTTAGGTTGGCTCCACTTGCCATCAAGTTTGACACCGGAATTTTTACAAGACATCAAAACAACGGCTGATACGTTGCGCCGCGAATGTGATACAATCGTCGTGGCCGGCATTGGCGGCTCTTATCTCGGTGCACGCGCCGTGATCGAGGCTTTGGGCAACTCCTTTGCGTGGCTGACGAATAAAGGCGAAAATCCGAACATCCTCTTTGCGGGAAACAACATTGGTGAGGATTATCTCTCCGAACTTTTGGCTTACTTGAAAGGTCGCCGCTTTGGCGTAATCAATATTTCAAAGTCGGGAACGACGACGGAAACGGCACTGGCCTTTCGCCTCTTGCGCAGTTTGTGCGAGGAAGAACGCGGCAAGGAGACGGCGCGCCGCGTGATCGTAGCCATCACGGATGCGAAAAAGGGAGCTGCACGCACAACGGCCGACAAAGAAGGCTATAAGAGTTACGTGATCCCCGACAATGTGGGCGGCCGCTTCAGCGTATTGACGCCGGTGGGTCTCCTGCCCATTGCTTGCGCGGGCTTTGACATAGATTTGCTCGTGAAAGGTGCGGCCGATATGGAAAAACGTGCGGCCGAAGCGCCTTATGCTGAGAACATCGCGGAGCAATATGCTGCCGTGCGCAATTTGCTCTACGCCGGCGGGAAAAAGATTGAGGTGCTGGCCAATTTCCAACCGAAACTGCACTTCATGAATGAATGGTGGAAGCAACTCTACGGGGAGAGTGAGGGTAAGGAACAGAAAGGTATCTTCCCGGCAGCCGTAGATTTTACGACCGATTTGCACTCTATGGGTCAATGGTTGCAAGAGGGTGAGCGCACAATCTTTGAAACGGTGATCTCTGTGGAACAGAGTGAGCACGAACTCCGCTTCCCGCACGACGAAGAGAACCTTGACGGACTCAATTTCTTGGCGGGTAAGCGTATAGATGAGGTGAACAGGATGGCTGAATTGGGCACGCAGATTGCTCACGTAGATGGCGGCGTTCCGAATATTCGCATCGTTCTCCCGCGTTTGGACGCTTATTATTTGGGACAACTCATTTACTTCTTTGAATTGGGTTGCGGCATCAGTGGAAACGTACTCGGCGTGAACCCATTCAATCAACCGGGCGTGGAAGCTTATAAGAAGAATATGTTTGCTTTGCTATCCAAGCCCGGTTATGAGGCGGAAAGCGAAGCAATCCGCGAACGACTGAAAAAAGAAGCTTAACAGCATCGCTGATGATCGACTTCCGGCATCGCGGAGGTCGATCATCGCGGCGAAACGCAAGGCGACGCTGCTCAAGTAAGCATGATGAACGATTATATACAAGCCATACAAAACTATCTGAAAGATCACGGCTTCGAGCAATTGGCTCCGGAGGCCGTGCTTTTTGATATGGATGGCGTACTCTTTGATTCGATGCGCCTCCACAATGAATCTTGGCAGGCGACGGCGGCGGCTTACAACTTGGAAATGCTGCCTGATGAGCCTTATACGCTGGAGGGTTGCACCTCGACGCTGATGATTAACACGCTGATGGAGCGCACGCATCAACGACAAGCAACGGCGGAGGAATTGGAAACGATTTATACGGAAAAACGCCGGCGCTTCAATGCGCTGCCACGGCCGCAAAGGATGCCCGGCGCGGTGGAAATACTGGAAAAAGTGGGCCGCGATGGTCTGCAGCGGGTGGTCGTAACGGGGAGTGGACAACGCTCGTTGCTCGAACGCCTACAAACGGCTTTCCCTAACGTGTTTCGCCCCGACTTAATCGTATCCAGCAAGGATTATACGCAAGGAAAACCTGCGCCGGACCCTTATTTGTGCGGCCTTAAGCGTACTTCGCTTCGCCCGAATCAGGCCTTGGTGGTGGAAAACGCGCCCTTGGGCGTCGAAGCGGCCGTCAAAGCGGGCATTTTTACCATTGCTGTCAACACGGGACCGCTGCCGGATGAGGCTTTGCGGGAGAGAGGGGCGAACTTGCTCTTTCCTTCTATGCAGGCTTTGGCAACGCATTGGGAGGAAATCCGCGCGGCCATTGCGGCTTGTGTACCCACAAAATAGAAAATACGCGCTGGGGCGATGCTTACAAGCAAACGCTTCACCAAAAGCGCGACACACATTATATATATAACGCCGTCCGACGCGCCACGCCAAAATAGGCTGCGCGCCGGTGGGTGTTCGTTTAATTTTATCCTGACGTGAAGCTTTCAGATCTACTTTCGCTCTACGCTGTACGCCCGCAATTGGCGGCGATGGAAGACATTGCCCGACGCAAAAACGCCCCTGCTACTTTCTGCGAGGGACTTCACGCGTCGGCAGCGGCAATGGTTTTTGCGGCACTTCAAGTGCGCTTGCACGCAAACCTGAAAAACAATTGCCCAACCCTGCTCTTCGTGGCCGATGATGAGGAGACGGCGGGCTATTTCTATCACGACTTAATCCAACTCTTGGGCGAAGCCGACGTTTTCTTTTACCCGTCGATGTTTAAGCGGGCGGTAAAATACGGACAACGCGATGCGGCCAATGATATTCTGCGCACGGAGGTGCTGGATCGCTTAGCTTCGCAAAATCCGGCGGGCACTTGCATCGTCACTTTTCCGGCTGCGTTGGCTACACGTGTGGCGGCGAAAGCGGATATGGCGGCGAAGACAATCGTCATCGAGGAGGAGGGCCACTACGACTTAACGGAGTTGGAAGAGCGCTTGCTGGAATTTGGCTTCAAACGCAAGGATTATGTCTACGAACCGGGAGATTTTGCCGTCCGCGGTAGTATTCTCGACGTCTATTCTTTTGCTTCCGAATTTCCTTTCCGCATCGACTTCTTCGGAGACGATGTCGATTCGATTCGTTCCTTTGAGGTGCAGACGCAATTATCAAAGGAACGGCTGCAGGCAGTGACGATCGTGCCTGATGTTGGCGCTGCCGGCGGCGACAACGTAGCTTTCACGGATTATTTACCGGAAAGCAGTCTCGTGATTACGCGTGAACCGGAATATATTCGCGATGTCATCAACAATATCTACGATGAAGGCTTCACACGTGAGGCGGCGATGAGCGGAGAATGGGCGGCTTACGAAGGAGAACGCGATACGGACTTGTCCCAAGCGGATCTGCCGACGCCGCAAGCGGAACCGGACAAGGGCAAACTGCTGGTTAAGGGCGACGAAATCTATGATCGGTTGCGCGCATTCCCAAACTTCTTGCTGGCGCAAGGAACTACGCCCGCTGCAGCCAAGATTCAATTTCACACAACTCCACAACCGATCTTCCACAAAAACTTCGACTTGGTCCAACGCGCGTTCTCGGATTATTTGGATCAAAACTACACCATTTATATCACGGCCGACAGTCGCAAACAACAGCAACGCTTGGCCGACATCCTTGCCGAAAAAGGCGGCAACTCCACTTTCACGCCCGTTGATCAAACTTTGCACGCCGGTTTTTCCGACGAAGACTTGCGCATCTGTTGCTTTACGGATCACCAAATCTTTGATCGTTATCACAAATACAGCCTGCGCAGCGACCACGCCAGAGATGCAAAGATGGCGCTCACACTTAACGAACTCTTGCAGTTTCATCCGGGCGATTATATCGTACACTTGGATCACGGCGTTGGGCGTTTTGCGGGTTTAGTTCGCATTCCGGCCGCCGACGGATCGCAGCAAGAGATGATAAAACTCACGTATCAGCACGACGACATCGTACTTGTTTCGATCCACGCCTTACATAAGTTGAGCAAATACAAGGGGCGCGAAGGCACGCCGCCACATTTGAGTCGCTTGGGTACGGGAGCGTGGGAGAAGATGAAGGATCGGACGAAGAAAAAGATTAAAGACATCGCGCGCAACCTGATTAAACTTTACTCGCAACGCAAGGAAGAGAAAGGATATGCCTTCAGCGCCGACTCATTTCTGCAACAGGAACTCGAAGCGAGCTTTACTTACGAAGACACGCCCGATCAGTTGAAGGTAACGCAAGAAGTAAAGGCCGACATGGAAAGCTTGCGGCCGATGGATCGCTTAGTTTGTGGCGACGTAGGCTTTGGTAAGACGGAGATAGCCGTGCGCGCCGCCCTGAAAGCCGCAGTCGACAATAAGCAAGTCGCCGTTCTCGTCCCGACAACCGTACTTGCTTTGCAACATTATCGCACCTTCGCCGAGCGCCTTAAAGGTTTCCCCGTGCGAGTGGCCTATCTCTCACGCGCCAAGTCGGCTAAGGAAACCAAAAGTATCTTACACGATTTAGCAGAAGGGCATATCAACATCATAGTAGGCACCCACAAGTTAATAGGTAAGACCGTGCGCTTCCAAGATCTCGGTTTGCTGATCATAGATGAAGAACAGAAGTTCGGCGTAGCCGTGAAGGAGCGCCTAAGGGAGCTAAAAGTAAATGTCGACACACTGACGATGTCGGCCACGCCCATTCCCCGCACGCTGCAATTCTCACTGATGGGCGCCCGCGACTTGTCGGTGATTCAGA
The DNA here is from genome assembly GCA_015259125.1 of Alloprevotella tannerae. Taxonomy (GTDB): domain Bacteria; phylum Bacteroidota; class Bacteroidia; order Bacteroidales; family Bacteroidaceae; genus Alloprevotella; species Alloprevotella tannerae_A. Next base: position 62,644 of record JABZGR010000003.1, read on the forward strand.
CGCCCCCACCTAATCGGCGCCCCATCCAAACGGAAATCCACACATTCAATCATGAGATCATCGCCGAAGCGGTTAATTTTGAAATGAGTCGCAACGGGCAAGTCTTTATTGTGACCAATCGCGTCGCATCCTTGGGCGGCTTGAAGGCTTTGGTGGAAAAATACGTGCCGGACGCCCGCGTTGTGGTCGGCCACGGGCAAATGGCGCCCGCCGAATTAGAGAAAATCATTCTCGACTTCGTCAATTACGATTACGACGTACTGATTTCGACAACCATTGTCGAAAACGGCATCGACATCCCCAACGCCAACACGATTTTAATCGACGCTGCGCACACCTTCGGCCTATCCGATCTCCACCAGATGCGCGGCCGCGTCGGGCGGTCTTCGCAAAAAGCGTTCTGCTACCTGCTCGCACCGCCCTTGAGCGTACTTAAAGACGACGCGCGTCGACGTTTGCAAGCCATCGAAGAGTTTAGCGATCTCGGATCCGGCATTCACATCGCCATGCAAGACTTAGATATTCGAGGAGCCGGTAATCTGCTCGGCGCAGAGCAAAGCGGCTTCATCGCAGATCTGGGTTATGAAACCTATCAGAAGATATTAGCGGAGGCCGTGAGCGAACTTAAAAGCGAGGAGTTTGCAGATTTGTATGCCGATAGTTTGAGAAAAACGAACCTGACTGGCGATTTCTTTGTCGACGAGTGTAATGTGGAATGCGACCTCCACGCCTTTTTCCCGGAAACCTACGTGCCGGGCGCAACGGAACGCATGATGCTCTACCGCGAGCTGGACGGACTGACCACCGATGACCAATTGGCGGCCTTTCGGAAGCGTATGGAAGACCGTTTCGGCAAACTTCCGCCTGAGGGAGATGAACTTTTAGCCATCGTCCCGCTGCGTCGCAGCGGCCGGAAGTTGGGTGCGGAAAAGATCACGCTGAAACAGCGCCGCATGACGCTGTATTTCATCTCCAAAACCGACAGTCCTTTTTATAAGAGTGCAACGTTCGACCGCCTCATCGCTTTCGCTACGACCAATTTCCGCCGCTGCGAACTCAAAGAATCGGGCGGCAAACGGCGTATGATTATAAAAGACATCGGCAGCGTAGGACAAGCGCTACATCTGCTCCAATCCTTAACGGGCAATTAGCGACTATTCGAATCTTCCGACCAATATACAGCAGCGAGTAATGGTACTATCACGCACCTTTACTCGCTTTCTAATTCTTTCCAGTTGTAAAGATTGGAAAGAATTATCCTTGCAAGGTCCGCAACGCATCTTCAAAATGTTCGCTCCGTCTGTAGCCTTTCTTCACCTTATTAAAAGCGAACTCGCACAGCAGTTGGCGTTCGACCAATCCGATAATATCGTTCTTCGCCGTTGTGGGACTGACGCGAAACTTACTTTGAACATACTTGACCGTAATGATCTCCTTCGGGTTATCGATAAATAATTGGATAAGCTCCGCTTGGCGCTCGTTAATCCCACCCAACGACAAGAAAGCATTGGCTGCTCGCTTCTCTTTCTGTTTCTTGAGTAAGTAGCTTTGCAATTGCTTAAACGATAAGTCCAATACGCGCAGATTATAAGCTACAAAATAGCCTATATCATTGTCGTCTGCTTCTGTGTAGAGAAAGGATTTCTCATAAGCCTTCTTAGATTTGGCGATCACCCGCGAGATAGAAAGAAACTCTGTCAGCCAATAGCCCTGCTTCAACAAGAACCAATAGAACAAAGCACGCGCCGTCCGCCCATTACCATCAACAAAGGGGTGCATATAGGCCAACATAAAATGGATAATAATCCCACGAATGATCGGATGAATAAAGACTTTCGGCTTTTCATCGTTGAAAAATTGGCACAGATCTTCCACAAACGAGGGGATTTCGGTGTGAGATGGCGGGCAATGCACTATGTCGTGCGTAATGCCGTCTGCAACTACGACCTCATCGTTCGTACGAAAGCGCCCCGCTGCTTGCGGATCGTCCAGCGTATGTTCGGTCATCAATTGATGAATGTGCAGTAAGCGCTCAGGCGTAAGCGGCATTTTTTGATTTTCTACGACATACTGAATCGTCCGGTAGTTGTTGACGATCATTTGTTGCGACTTATCTTTCGGACTTATCGCTTTTCGAAGCATATCTTTGGCTACGCGGCGCGTAGTGACCGCTCCTTCCATCTGACTGGAAAAGATTGCTTCCTCCATCAACGAACTTACGAGATAGCGCTCTTTATCTTCAGCCGGCAAAAGCTCATCTGCGCCCCAAGAACCGCCAAAATTCATATCAAACGCGTGGCACATGCGCTGCATAGCATTCGTAATATGGAGGCGAATGTCATATTTTGGCCAAACGTCGATCCTATTAGCGATGCGCGAAGCTTTAAGAGCAGTCCACAACTGTTTATGAGTGTAGCCTTCAGGGAGCTGTTTGTATTTCACGACATCCCAATAGGCATACGTTTCGTTGAGTTCTTCTATCAGCACAGTCAAAGTCTGGTCCGATTGGTTCAAAACGGCCTTCAGCAGATCCTCTTGTTTAATCTTCGGGGGAGATTCTATGGCACTCATAACAGAACTTTTATTTACTGCTGCAAAGTTACTAATTCTTTCCAATGTTTGCAAGATTGGAAAGAATTGGAAAGTTTTAGCCCTTCATTTAGACTTACGATCACGCCTTCCTTTTTTCAAAAACGGCCAACAAGCGAGAAGAACTTCAAGTGTGCTTCCCCGTGCAGGCAGGCCACAAATGGCCCTATCATAACCATCAAACGGAGCACAAAGGGCGGACTTGCTTTTTCAAAGCGTCGCACCGGCGGAAAGTTTCAATCGACCGGGCGATCGTTTGGTGGCAGCAAACGATGGTTTGGTCGGAGCAAACAATAGTTTGGCGGCAGCAAACGATAGTTTGGTGGGAGCAAACAATGAGAAAGGGAAAGTAAAACAACAAGAAACAGACGCACATCTGTTTGAGAATCAAAGATCAGAACCCGCAAAGAGGGCGGCCGCTTGGGGCGTCTGTACTTCGGCGGCGACAATAGCGGCAGCAGGCACGAAAAAGCAGCAATGCGAGACTAAATTTCTCACATTGCTGCAATCTATAGGGTGCTTGATGAATCGTAGCGGGCCGCCGGAAAGCGGCGGGCGGTCATCTGCTATAAAAATGCCTTACTTGACGGTCAGCGTAAAGCTCGGGGCGAAAGCATTATACTCCGGAGCATACTGGCTCTGGGCACGAACGAGGCCGGAACGGAATGTACCAAGGCGCATAGCGCGACCTTCGATCGTGAAGGTAGACTTACCTTTCGGGAATTTGCGATAGAAATACTCGTCGCTCGCATCGCGCACAGCGTGATATGCGCCGCTATCCCAGTCGTATCCGCTCAAGGCGGCCAGAGGTTCGAGACCGGCGGGGCGAGATGCTTTCACGGAGACGAAATCTAAGTCGCGGTCAGCACTAATGGTGATGACCTGACGCAGCGTTGCGCCCGCATCGACCGTACTGCCGTCGGCAAGCGGCTGCCACGCTTCGCCCTGCTTAATTTCCCAACGGCGCGCGATGGAGAGTCCGTTGCTCGCCGAGCGAATCTCATCGAGCGGTAAAGTATACTGCACATAGACGCTACCCCAAGCGAGGCCCTCGCCACTCTTACGGAGCACAATATGATCAGCCGAGAGCTGCTTTTCGTCCGTAAAACTCTGGCGATCGTAGCCTACGGTCTCTTGCCCCATTTGCTGACTCTTCGCATTTACTTCCAGCACTTCCTCGCCGCGCTTCAGCGTGAAGTAGAGCGGATTGGGCTTGAAGCCCTGAACCGTCTGACTCTCGCCGTTCGGCCGCAAGAGGGCGTAGAGCGCATCCACCGTGGCGCGGGAGTTGGGCCAGAGTTGGGCACGCTTAGATTGGAGCAACCAAAGCCGCATAGCCTGCAGCGTGTCGCTCGTTGCGGGGCGGGTCATATCCAGCGCCTCAATGGCAGCCGTTTGCGTAGGTATCTTATACATAAACCAACTATCACTCGCGCGATCTGTATCGAAATAGCGCCCTAATGAGGGCTGCTCAACCGTATGCTGAATCAAACTCTCCAAATCGCGGGCTACGGCTTTCTTGTTTTCATACAAAGCCATCACCAATATTTTGAGTGCTTTCTGATACATCGAACCTTTGTAAGTAGCTTTCAAAGCCTTGAGCAATTTTTTCTCGTTGGCCTCCGGCTTAATGCCGAGTTTGTGAGCCAAATACAAATAGCGCAGCGTGGTCGTCTCGTTGGCATAACTTTGCAGCCAGGCCTTGCTGAGCGGCGCTGTCTTCGGGTGGAGCGCCGTATCGACTTTCTCCGCCAAGAAGTTGAAGCCCTCTTCCAGCATTTTGTCGGCGTCGTCGCTACCCGTCATTACTTTGGCGCGCATCAAGAGGTAGAGGATGTTAGTCGTTTCGTAGACGTCGCTAACCTTAGCGCCATACCAGCCCCATCCACCATCGGGCAAGCGCAGCGCTTCGAGTTTGTCGATAGCACTCATCTTGCGAGCGTTGATTGCGTCGGGATTGAAGAGGAGTGCCATAGCGGCAGCGTGAGTGGCCTCCTGCTCGGCCGCATTCACCCACGGGGTCTCGGCGATCAAAACTTGCTTGAGTTCGGGATTGCGCTGCAGGACGGCGGCCCAATCGCTGGTCTGCGCTTCGGGCTTCGTCAGTTGCTGCATTTCGGGGTGGCTGTTGGCAATGTACGTGGCGAGCGACACGGCATAGTAGCGCATCGCCTGCTGATAAGCCGTCTCGCCCGTATTATCGAAGAGTGCCGGCAGCGCGGAAGCTGCGTACCACGTAGGATTGGAACTGATTTCAACCGTCAGGCGCTTGTCGGCCGCTTGGGGAGATTTGCTCCACAGCGAATCAAGGGCCAGCGTCATCGTACCGGCTTTCGTCATCGAGAAAGGCAAGGTGCGCGTCACTTCTTCGCGATCGCTGAGCACGGGGAGGTATTGCTGCTCGCCGTCGCTAAACTTCGCGCCAACAGCTTCCATCCGAACGGTCAATACGGGAGCTTTGGTCGTCACGTCGTAAGGGAAAGTGATCGTCATTTCCTTTTCAAAGTCGAACATAACTTCATATTGTCGAACGATTTCACCACTGCGGGCGTCGGTTAATGTGCATCGCACGACACCTTCTGCATGCTGCGGAAGCAGATTGCGAAGCGTAGCACTCAGCACGGCGTGGTCGCCTTGACGAACAAAGCGCGGCAGGTTGGACTGCAGCATAAAGTCTTTCACAGCTACGATGGTCGTATCCATACGCCCGTTGTCCATCTCCGCATCGTGAGCTAAGGAGAGGAAACGCCAGCGCGTGAGACTCTCGGGCAAGGTGAAGCTCAACGACACTTCGCCCTTGGCGTCGGTGCGCAAAGCCGGGTGGAAGAAGGCTGTTTCATTGAAATTCTTTCTCACACTATTGGTGGGCTTGGCTACGGACTTTTCTTTCTTGGAGCTTGCCTCTGTGGCCGCAAAACCGCGAATAACGACTTCTTGTAACTTATTTGAGGACTCTTCCGACGACTCTAAATCCACAGAATCTGCGACACGCATTGGCGAAGTCTCAAGAGAAAGCTCTGAAATTTCCGACTTTCGCGAACTTTTGACCATCATTCGACGCCTTGGATTGTAGTAAGGCTCATAAGAATCGTCTCTGTACAAATCAACTTCTTCTAATGCGTCAATTAAATCCTCATCCCACTTGGAAAAACTCAAGTCCTCCTCATTTTTTAAGTCGATGTCGGCGCTCCAAGATAAGGAGATGATACCGTTACGAGGCCCATAAATACTCGTATATGAGCTTCTGCGGTTGAAATAGACAGACTTGGAAAGATTAAAGTAGGAAATATCGTCGAGCGAAGCGTCGTAAAGCGTCGCCAAAACAGAACTCGGTACCGGCCGGCCGTCAGGACGCGTCACGCGAAGGCGCCATTCTTCTTTTTGTCCCGGCTTTAGGCGGTCACGGAAGCTACTCCAGCGCATCAAAAGGCGCTTGTCGGGTTGCGGCCGCTCGACTTTAAAGAAATCCGATTCGACTTTGCCGTCGCTATACAAGATTACGGTGAACGTAGCTCCATCTCCGTAAGCATCTTTATAGGCAAAGGGGAGGTGAACAATGGAACTATCGAGCGCGAAATAGCGCTTTTCGATGATGGTATCAGGCGTGGAGGTCAGGCAATAAAGCGTGGCACGGCGCACACCCGTTCCTACGTAAAGATCAACGCGAGATTTGTCGCCGGGAGTGGCGTTGTAGGCCCACAGCATCTCATTTGAGGGCGACTTTTTATCGTTGGTGGAGAACAAAAGCAAGTGTTTGTAAATCGTATCCGCACCCTCGACAAACGTCTCCACGATATATTTTCCGGATTTCAAGCCGGCGAACGCGGCAGGTTTGAATGCCTTCTCCGTGTATAAAGTATCCTGCGCCACAATCTTGCTGCCGATCTTCGAACCATCGTCTAAGCGCACGACATATCGGCCTGAGGCGAGCGAAATCTTGTTTCCGTAGCCCAAACGATGCACTCTTATCTCCGGCAGTCGCTCTTTGCAGATGATAGAAGGCCAACTTACTTCCGTCCGGTAGCGCTTTGTGCCGGCCGAAATATAGGTTTGATCTGAGCGCGTCTCGCCATCGGGCGCCACAATCGAAGCTGAGACCGACACAGTCAAGGTCGACATCGCCAGCGAATTGATTGGGGCTTCCTGAACCTCGTCCGCATCATCATCAAGCCCAGATTCGTCAGACATAAACACGTCCTCGTCGACCGAAGCTACGGAATCGACCACGCAATCCTCATCCTCCAGATAGGCAATATCATCATCGTCCTCTTCGTCCGCATTCTTGTGCGGCGGCGGCAGGAGTTTAACGGCGATGGAGAAGTTTCCCTCGTCGTCCGTCTCGGTTGTACCTTCCGTAGTCTTTTTCTGATCCGAATAGTACCCATTCAGCGCGACCGTATAATTGACTTTCGATTTCCGAAGCGGCACGCCGGAATACGTAGTTGCCTTTCCGGTGAATTTAACTTCGTCTCCAATCTGATAATCTTCCTTTGGCGCGTCCAGTTTAACCTCGAAAGTAGGGCGTTTATACTCTTCTACGTGGAAGGAAGTACCGCCTCGCCACAGGTTGTACGAAGCTTGGATCGAGAAAGTTCCGGGTAGGCACACCTCCGGCAAGGTAAAAGTTCCTCCCGCCGCGCCCAGCTCGTCCGTCTTCAAGCGTAGCGAATCGACTATCCGACCATTGGCGTCGTACAACTTGAAAAGGAAGGGCAAACCTGCCTCTACGCCGATCGAATCTCCATTTTGCGTATAAGCCGTAAGGCCAAACTGCACCTTTTGGCCCGGTCTATAAATACCGCGGTCCGTATAGACGCGCACTTCATACTGTTTTCTTAGTCTCGGTGTCCTGGAAATATACCCACCAGAGTAGTTTAAATCGGGTGAAAAGGCGTCATTGCCTACCGTCAAACAAGAATAATTGCCATATTCGCGTCGAGGTAGCTCAAAGAAGTAGCCCGTTTGATCAGGCTTAGCCGCAGTCGCGAGTTTGTAAGTATAATTATCTCTATCCAAACTATAGGTTTTGAGCGTCCCTCCTCGTAACGGTGCGCCCGTTTTTCTATCTATCGCGATGGCGCCAACCCTCCCATTGGCTGCACTAAGGCAAATCGAAGCCACGCGCGACACATACAGCGGCATAATGTCATCCTCTAATTGCAACAAGTAAATGCCCGGTTCGTCGAGCTTAAAGAAGAGCGAATCTTTATAGATAGTATAAGACACATCGTGTCTCAATGGTTTGGTAAGCGTCTGCAAGAGTTGCCCGGTCTCAACTATTTTAAGGAATTCCTCCCGTCCTTTGCCTCGAAACAACTGATCTGTCGTCAAGTTCGTACGATATACTTTCACTTCCGCTTGCTTCAAATTGCCCGAACGTATGTTTAGGCGAATTTGCTCTCCCGGATAAAAGGCCTCTTTTTCCGTACTCATCGTCACAAACGCGCGATTTTTACGAATCAAGAAGTTGCTTAATTCTCCCGAAAACTCACTTTTTCCATATCGCGTCAAGCCCTCCTTCGCCAAATTGATGAGCGGCGTCAAGTCTCTTTCATATTCATCTGTGGTAGGCGCATTGATGATGGCGATGTACGTAAGTACGTTCAAGGGCAAATCGCGAAATTCCTCTTTCACTCGCATCAGCGTTGCATAGCGGGCGCTTCTAAGCGCATTATCGTTGGGAAAAGGCGCCGCCTTTATACTATCGAGCGTAGCGAGCAGGGCTGCGTTTCGATTACCTTGCTGCCGATAATAACGAATCACCTGATGGCGCAGATTAGCTCTGGCCTCCGTAGAGCGATAAGCCTGCTTCCAGGCTCCGTCGACCATAAAGACGCTGAGCAAGTCGTGATTATAATACTTACTGTCCTCTTTTATATCAAACAGCGCTTGATAATCCTTCGTCGTGGCCCGTGCGAGCAGCGCCGGATCTTGCATCGCCTTTCTAAGGAGCGCTACGCCGCGCTTGAAGTGAAGCGTATCGTAGTCGTGCATCGAATATAAGCGCCCCAAAAGCGCCTGCAAGATGACGAGCGACGAAGGATTTTTCGTTTTCTTCATCGCCGCCTCCAAGCGCTCCACTTCCGGTAGCAGAGAGTCGGGGGATATTTCTTCTTGCACGTGCAGCGTGAAGATCATGGAGCGGATCAGCTGCCCGTCGTTCTTTTCATTCGCAGCTTTGCGCCTGATCTTTTGTAAAATGGATAAGGCTGTTTTAGGCTTATCATCGTCAAAAGCATCCTCGTATTTGCTCCACAATTTTTCGTACGATTGTGCAGCTGCGCTAAGCGCGATAAATAGCCCAACGCATAGTAATAGGCACCTCTTCATATTGATAATGGTTTTATTCTTGCCAACAAAGGTGCATACATTTTTTTACATTCACCCGACCACGTCCTATAATTTTAGCTAAAGCGTAGTAAAAATCGACAAGATGGACACATATTGACTCCTGCAATCCTTACTTTCCAGACAACAGAGGGGCTTTTGCTGATTATTTGAGTACACTCGTCGCAAACGAAGGTGCATCGCCGAATGGTTTGCCGGCAGCAAACTATCGTTTGCCCCCACCATACCATCGTTTGCTCCCACCAAACGGTGGTTTGCCGGCAGCAAACGAAAGACGTATGAGACCATGAGAAGCTGCGAAACGAAAAAGCGGGCGGAAACTTCACATTTCCACCCGCTCAAAAAAGATGTGCTGATTCAAAGACAGACTTTCCGCACCGTATCACCCGCTTGGATGACGTATGTGCCACTGGGAAGCGTCGTTGAATAAGCGTTAGTCGTTGTGCTTACAAACTTTTGGCCCGAAAGGTGCGAAATGCTCACCGCTACGGGGCTTGCTGCTGCAATAGAAACCGAACGGCCGCTAACCTTAATCAGCGGTGCGCCGGAAATGGCAGGAACGGAGGCTACATTATCACTGAGATAATAAGCCCACCCCTTGCCGGAAGCAGCCAATTGATAGCCCTCGGGGACGGTCGTCGGGGCTTGCTCGCCGATGCGGCAGATGAGCGTACCCTTATCGCCTTGCGCGTGAGCCTCATAGTAACGATCGTGAACCGTCACTTCGACATCGCTCTCATTCGTCAAGCCGGCCGCACGGCGGGCTGCAATTTGGGAGCGAATAGCCTTACCATACTGCGTCCAATGCTTCCAGAAGACGCACGGAATGCCGGGCGAGGAAAAGAGAAATGCGTAGGCCTGCGCCGGATTTCCCATAAAGCGGTTGTCATCGCGATCCGTATCATGATTATCTACGAACGTAACCGCGTAAGCGCGGGTAGAATTGTGATGAATCAAGCCGGCGGGGCGCCAGGTTTTTCCGTCCTCCTGCCAAGCCATCTTGCTGAAATCGGCTTTTGCGAGTCCGTTGTTAAGGGCCGCGTACTTCATAGGGAAATCAAAGGCCGTCGAGTTGTAACCCGTAGCTTCGATCCAGGCTTTACAATTGTCGTAACCGCCATCCCAATATTCGCCTACGGAGAGATAGGGCTGCGAAGCCGCATTATAACTGCCGACATAGCGACCGGCGAAGCCCTTAACGAAGTCGTAGCGCCACGAATCGTAGCCAAAGTCGGCCTTGAGCCATTTGAGGTAAGCCTCTACGTCTTGCCGGACATAGGGGTTCGTGTGGTCGAGATCGCGTGCGCCGCCCCAGTTTTCGCCCGTATCAGCTGCACCCGTAGCCTTGCCGCGCCAATCGCCCGCATTGGGGTCGGTGTTCATCTCGTCCGTATTGCAGATATGCTCAGCCGTGAGTTGGAAGCGGCCGAAAGCGCCAAAGTTGTCCTCGGAAAAATCGCCCCACCCCGTGAAACCGGCTCGATGATTGATAACGATGTCTGCGATAACGTGGACGCCGGCTTGACGGAAAGCCGCCGTCAGCCGTTTCAGATCGGCCGGACTTCCCCAGCAAGATTGCTGATTGCTCCACTGCTGCGGATGGTAACCGACATTGAGGCCGCCGGTCTTGTTGTCGCCTTCGCCGGTAGCAGAGGGCGGCAACCAAATCATTGTGAAACTTTTGCTAATATCGCTCACCTCGGGCAGCAATTGCGTCCAGCCCGTGAGACTTTGCGAGTTCCAATAAAAGCCCTGCAACATTATGTCCTGCGAATGGCGAGGCACTTGGGCATATAAGGCGCCTGCGCCCAAGAAAAGGGCAAGAGCGGAAGAAAAAATGCGTTTCATATCAATACAAAATAAACAATCACGAATGCGCAGTCGGCCCTAAAGGGCTTCCGATAAGACGGAACGACTGCCACATTCGTGATGCCTGCGTAAAATTGGATTATTGTATGCGACCTGTATTGTCAGAGAAATTCAGATATACACGCTCGCCGGCATTTGCAGAAACTCGCGTTTGGTCGCCGCCCGTTCCGCGATATTCAATCTTACCGCCAAGGATGATGAACTCCATCTTCCACCAGTCGATCGTAGACTTAGGCTGCACGTGGATGCGCACTTCGCCTGCGGCAGTGAGCGCGGGAGATACGAACTCACCCGTGCGGGTTGTCGGTATGGTGAAGCGGTTGGCTGCCACTGCGCCTGTCCAGCCGCCAACCGTGTTGCCGATGAGGTAAACCTCGGGACGGAAGACTTCCACAGCCTTGGTGTCGGCATTGACGTAGAGCAAATACCAACCGGCTGCGCCAAACTTGAGGTTGCCTCCATCAACGTGAACACCGGAAGCGGCATTGTCGGCTGCTACGACGCCGGGGAAATCATTGCCCCAACCTGCTTGCGGCGCAAACTTGATCTGCTCGCCGGCATCGGCATAGATGATCTTCCAATATTCATCGCTCTGACCATTAACCGGGATGAGCTTAGACCAATCGGAAGGAGCTGCGCCCCAATTATAATGACTGCCGGTCATATATAATTCAGAAATCAAGCCCTTGACGGTATAGCGGAAGTTGACTGCGTCGAAAGTAATCACATACTTGCCGGCCTTCTCCAAAAGCATCGTCTGCGGGTTGTTCCATACGACAAAGTCTTCTGTAGCCGTGCTACCATTGGTCGCACATCCAAGCGACTGATCGATATCTTGATCATCGACAGCTTTCTGCCCGAAGATGCGCCAGTAACAATTGTCGGCGGCAACGGTAATCGTAGCTTCGTAGATGCCATTGCCCTTGTCGTCCATTTTTACTGCTTGGTTATACTTCCAATTGTTGAAATCGCCAAGCAGATAATAGTTGGCCTCGCGCGCCGGTGTGGCTGCCGGCGTATAATTGACTTGGATGTCGTTGGTTTGTACGACAAGCGCCTGCCCCACTTTATCCTTAGCGGCAGCATTCATACGCATCGTAAGCGTGCGCTGAACGGAAGCCTTGCTATTAAAGGCTACCTGAGCAACAGAGTCGAGGGCGGCCTTGGTCACGTAGATGTTCTTTTCCTTGGAGAAGAAGGGAACTTCGTAAGTGCCGTTGACGATGAGCTTCTCAAAGACTACGTCGGTCAAAGTTTGATCGCTGGCGCCGAGATATACCGCTACGTTGAGCGTATCGCCGGCTTGGTCCTTGACGATATCCTTATCTGTGCCGTTGCCCAATTGAGCTGTGACGGCGGCAATAGCACCTTGCTGCGCGTTGGATTGCGGTTGTGCCCAATCTTTAAAGTCTTCATTGCAAGCAGAGAAGATTCCGGCCGACAAGAACAAACCTACCATTAAAAATATATGCTTCATCTTGTGTTGTTTTATTGTGAGCGGCGAAGGCGGAAGCGCTCAAAAGGTTGGCAACCGCCGCCTTCGCGACTGAATTTGTTAATTGGCCACGCTGCCTTCGCCCGTGGTGAAGTTGAGATGAATCTGCTGGCCTACCTTACCTTGAATTGAGTAAGCGGCTCCCTTATCTTTACTCCAGCCATCGGGGAGATCGACGTCGCGATAGAAGATCGTCTTGCCATCGAGCAAGGTAAGCTCGGTGCGCCACCAATCGATCGTCGTCTTGATCGCGATGCGGACTTCGCCCGCTGCGCTGAGGGCCGGCGAAACGAAGTCGCCATTTTCCGTAGCCGGAACAGTGAAGCGGAAGTTGTTGTTCCACTCCCACGTACCTCCGTTGGTAGCTCCGAAGAGGTAAACTTCGGCGGGGAGGAAATGGAGCATGTAGTCTACTTTATTGCCATTGACAGCGGTTTCTACGACAACCGTGTACCAACCTGCGTTGGAGACCTTGATATTGGCACCTTCGTTAGCAGCATCAGCGGATACGAGGTTTGAACCCGTTTGATCGTCGATCGTCAATTGGCCAAAACCTTTATCTCTACCGGCCCAAGCGTTGTCGGGGTTAACCTTAAACTCTGCATTGGCAGAGAAATAAACCACGCCGTAGAAGTAGCCGGCCTTACCGTAAGCCGGGTTGAGCATAACCCACTTGCTCCAATTGTCGGCAGCAGGGAAACTTCCGGTGATGTACATCTTTTCGGGCAAAGTAGCCGTCACTTGCGGTGCGTAAGGCAACACTTGCGGAAGGCGAATCGTATTGGAGAGAGATTTACCTAAGTTTTCGTTGCCACAGATATTGGCGCGCAAACGTATGAAGACGGGCAAAGCTGTCGTTGGCGTGACACTGCCGGCCAACTTCAGGATGGCATCATTCAATTCGGAAGCCGGCACGTGCAAACGAGCCGTAGTATGCGTCGTAGGCAAGGCTATAAAGCTGGCAGAATCGCCTGTGAGTGATACTTCTACGGTATAAACAGTAGACGCGGGGAAACCATAAGCAGGTTGCGAGGTCGTCAGTTCGACATACTGCGCGTGCTTGAGGTCATACACGTTGTTGGCTGCAAAGGCCGGCTCATTGAGCACGAAAGATGCAGCATCTTGTAAATGCGGATTGCTGCCCGTATCTTCGCTGCAAGCAGCAAAGAAGGGTAAAGTCAAAGAGACGAGCAGCAGGGAAAGTATATGTTTCATTGTTGTTGCTATTTATATATTGTCTGCCGCGGTTTAGTAGCCGGGATTCTGACTGATGTGACCTTGCTCTTCAAACGGAATGGGGAAAAGATTATACTGTGCGTTGACAGCATTGCCTTTGTAGGTGCCGCCTTTCCAATCCCACATATATTTTCCTGAAGTAAAGAAGCCAAAACGAACGAGATCGCTGCGGCGACGGCCTTCGAAGTAGAACTCGCGCGACCATTCGTCGCAAAGAATCTTATCGTCGACTTGCGTGAGCGGCTGTGCGTTGGCACGACTGCGGATCACGTTGATGTCGTTCAAGACCAAAGCGGGCGCTACACCGAGGCGGTAGTTGGCCTCTGCACGCGTAAGGTAAGCCTCTGCGACGCGGAAGAGTGGAACGTCCGTATCGGGGAATTTTGAATCGTTGGGGCGGCCGCCTGTTGCGTAAACGTTGGACCATTTCAAGATGGAGAGACCGGCCGTAAAGGAGGTGATGGGCGAAGTCTGGGTGGTGCGGACGTCTTTCAAAACGCCGTCTTTCATTTCTCCACCTCCATAGAACATCGCACGGTCATCGCGAGCTGCTGCACGAATGGCCCGGACATTAGCTTCACCGTTGTCGCTTCCATTTGTTGCCAAAGGCACATCGGAAAGCTGCTTAAAGAACTTAAGAACCATAGCTTCGCGAGCACGGTTACACGTCCAAGCTTCGGTAGTGCCACAAGCGGGCGTACCATTGCCTCGCGTGGAAGCAATTGCGTATTCAGAGCCACTATAGCTTTGTGTCTTTTTACCGTCGCAGCGGATCGGGAAGATGATTTCCTGACGCGCCAATTGGTTTTCACCATTGTCGCCCATAAAGAGTTGCTCGTAAGCCGTATAACCATTGAGCGACTGGGTATTGAGCTTATATCCGCTCTCGTTGATCACCTTATCAGAATAGTCTTTTGCGGCTTGCCATTGGGGTGTTCCGGTATAGACGCCTGCATTCAAATAGAGGCGAGCCAACAACATCCAGGCAGCAGCTTTATCTGCACGACCGTAAGCTGCAGCACCGGGCTCGGAGAGTTGATCCGTAGCAGAACCATCGCTTATAGCCTTTAATTCGGCCGTGATGTAATCGAAGACGTCTTTGCGGCTCTTCTCGACGGGAATATCTGTGTTATAGTGTTCCTTAAACGGAGCCTTACCATAGAGATCAATGAAGTAATAGTAATGGAGTGCACGGAGGAAACGTACCTCTGCGCGCTGCTTCAAGGTCTCTGCGTCAGTCTTGCCCTCTGTATTGTCGAGGAAGAAGTTGCAAAGCGTGATGTTAAACTCCAAACGGTAATAAGTCAAATTATTGAGCCCGTGAGAGGAATTCCAGTTAAGATTCGTGAAGTCTGAAATACCCGGGTCGCTCTGCCACGTCCAAACCGTCTCGTCGGAAGGTAACTCGTTAGCCTCGAATACACGACGATAAAGCGAGGAGCTTCCTTCATCAAACTGCGCCATATCGGGTTCCCCCTTTGCAGCATCACCTGCTGGACCTTTAATACCTGTAAGTATTAAATTACCATATATCTTTGCCAACGTTCCCATTTGGTTGAACGTTGTATTGGTTTGCGGATCTTTAATCGATTGATTCAAGTCGTTGACGCAAGACGTCGTCGAAACGGAAAGCGCCAGCAGAAGAGCCGCAGAAGTTATTTTGTTTATGAATTTTAGTTTCATAATGCGTATGTTTTTGTTTGTTAGAACTGCAAGCTTACGCCGAGCATATAAGTTGTAGGACGAGGATAGAAATTATTATCTACGCCGTTGCCGGAATCGATTTCCGGATCAAGTCCTTTGTACTTCGTAATCACAAATGGATTTTGAACGGTAGCGTAAACACGGCCGCTGATGCCACCATACTTGCCGGCCTTAAAGAGATCGCGGAAGGTATAGCCAAGCGTAATGTTGTCGAAGCGCAAGAAGCTGGCGTTGCGTACGAAATAGTCACTCATATAATAATCTGTCTTGCCCGTGAAGCCAAGATCGACTGCCTCTTTCGTAACATTGGAATAGGCACCATTAGAATAGATACCGGCCCAAGTAACGTTAGCCTTATTGCTCAAGAAGTCATAGTAGAGGTAGTTATTCAAACTAGCGCGCATCGTAAAGCTGAAGTCCCAATTCTTATACAAGAACTTGTTAGTCATACCCATCGTCACGTCAGCTGTTGGCTTTTTGTAGACATACTTATCATCTTCATTGATGATGCCGTCGCCATTGCGGTCTACGAAGACACCTTCCAAGGGGCGTCCGTTCTTGTCGTACACTTGCTGATAAACGTAGAAGCTATTTGCGGGGCGGCCGACGATATTGGCTTGTACTTTATTACCCAAGCCGCGCGAGATGCTGTTGCCCGCTTTAATAATAGTATTGTCGCCCGTAAGCTTAGTAATCTTATTGCTATTCCACGTTGCGTTGTAAGTAACTTGCCACGTGAAGTCGTTGGTAACAACCGGACGCGCATCAATAGAAAATTCGAGACCCGTATTACGGAGCGAACCGATGTTCTTCGTTACATAATTACTAAAGTTAGTACCAGCCGGCACCTGAACTGTAGAAATCAAGTCGTTCGTCTCGCGATAATAGTAATCAACAGCAGCTGAGAGACGTCCATTGAGGAGAGAGAAGTCCACACCGGCGTTCCACGTCGTCGTACGTTCCCACTTCAAGTCAGGGTTATAAGCCTCCGGACGATAGATTGTAAAGTATTCATCTCCGAAAGGATATTGCGCATAACTGTTACCTTGCACATAGCGCGGTAAATAGTAGAAATCATAACCGATATTCTGCTGACCGGTAATACCCCAACCGAGGCGGAGCTTCAATTCATCAAGCCAGCTCACATCTTTCAAGAAGTCTTCCTGCTTAAGTTTCCAGCCCAACGCCAAAGAAGGGAACGTTCCCCAACGATGTTTTTTCGCAAAACGTGAAGAACCGTCCCAACGCATCGTGAAAGTCAAGAGGTAACGATCCAAAAGCGAATAGTTCAAGCGGCCGAAATAAGAAACGAGCGAGTTGCGATAAATGTGCATTGTCTCTTTGCGGTAAGCCGGATTATAGGGATTTGGTTTATCTAATTTCGTTCCCGTTGCATCATACCAATCAGAGCCACTACCCTCACTGAATATACGGCGATGGAAGTGTTGTTCCTCAGCACCGGCCATCACATCGATCATATGCTGATCAAACGTATGTATATATTGCGCATAGATATTGCCTTGTAAGTTGTATTTATAAGATTTCGCATACCCATCCCAACCATAATAGTTGTTGCTAAAAGAGTAAGGAGAGATCGTTGTGTTCTGCAAACCTTCTGAATAGTCACCACCGAGGTTGGCGTGGATGTGAATATCCGGGAAGAAGTGAAGCTTATAGTCTGCCTCTACGTTACCAATAAACGTATTAGCATTTGAGCGGTCGTTCTTTAAGTTGAGCAGCGCCACGGGGTTCTGCGGCGTATTCATATTTGTCGTTGCCGTCCAACCGGGATTGTTGTAGGCAGATGTAGGATCCATCTTTTGGTAATAACCTCCCGTGAAGTTAACGTTATCGGGATTCGACGAGTACACAGGGCGCGTCGGGTCGATGCCGGTTGCTGCGCCAAACACGCCACCCTCAGCATAGCGATTCTTAGCGTTCATATACTTAGCCGTCAAATTGATTTGCAGGTGATCCTCAAAGAAACTCGGCGACAAGTTTAAGGCTGCCGTGAAGCGCTCGAAGCTTGATGTCTTTACGATACCATTATCATTCGTATAGCCCAAGCTGACACGATAAGGGAAGTTTCCGAAACCGCCACTGATACTCAAGTTATGATCTGTACCCAAAGCCGTGCGATAGATTTGTTTTTGCCAATCTGTGTTGTCTGTACCGAGTGTAGGCATCAAAGCTGCCGTAGGGTCAGCAGGGTTTGCGGCAAGATAAGCTTTGCGGGCAAAAGCGCGATACTCATCACCATTAAGCAAGTCGTAGGTCTTACGCGTCGTACCAAAGGATACGTGTCCATTATACGTAACGCGCGGCGCCGATTGCTTGCTACCTTTTTTCGTTGTAATGATAATGACGCCGTTACTTGCGCGGCTACCGTAGATAGCAGTTGCACTGGCATCTTTCAGCACCGTATAGCTGGCGATATCTTCCGGGTTAACCATCGCAAGAGCATTGGAGAGGCCCTGTACGCCTTCATTGTCCATTGCCAAACCGTCGATAACGATCAGCGGGTCGTTAGAAGCGTTGAGCGAAGAGCCACCACGGATGCGGATCTTTGCACCTGCACCCGGTTGGCCGCCTTCTGACGCCACATTAACGCCGGCTACTTTACCGACCAACATATCCTGTGCGCTCGTTGTCAAACCTTTGGTGAGTGCGTCGGGTTTCAGAGCGGTCACGGAGCCGGTTGCGTCCGACTTCTTCACCTTTGCGTAGCCGACTACCAGAGCTTCGGTCAAGTCGTTGTTTTCTTCCAAGACGATTTTCAGGTTTTCCTCCGCCTTAACCGTCACGGTTTTATAACCGATATAGGAAACGCGAAGCGTAGCACCCTTTTGCGTCTGCAAAGTAAAGTTACCGTTGTCATCTGTATTGGTTGACGCCTTCGTTGTCGTCGACGCCACCGTAGCAAAGACCACCGGCACGCCCTGAGTGTCTTGAACGTGTCCCTTCACCGTTATGGTCTGTGCCAAGGCGGAAAAGGAAACTAAGATTCCTGCCAGCAAGAGCAAGAATCTTTGGCTTAATTGCTTTCTCATTTGTCTGTGTTTATGATTTGTTTATTTATATATGTGTGCAATAGAATGAGTTCTTGCAACGATAGAGCGCCGTTGCGGGCTGCGTCGGTGCAAGAACATACTACAGTGCCGCAACAGCATATGCTAAGCATCCGCTGTTGCGGCACTACTATATATATTTATTTACGGATGATACTGATTGCGAAGCCACCACCGCTTGCAGCGCGAAGCGAGAGTTTAGTTTTGTTCGTTACGACCATCTTTTTAATCGTGTAAGCCTTCGGATTTTTATCCCAGCTCGCATCTTTGGCATCAGCGTAGATGGTTGCCTCATATTTTGCCCCGGGTGTGAGGAAGTCGAAGTTGAGTTTAGATGTATGGCCATTCTCATCTGCCGTACAACCTACGAACCAGTTGTCCGTGCCTTTGGCTTTACGGGCAATAGTAACGTAATCACCGGGTTCTGCTTCAAGATACAAACTCTTATCCCAGTCTAACGCCACATCTTTAATAAACTGGAAGGCATCCATGTGGGCTTGATAATGTTCGGGAATGTCGGCTGCCATCTGCAACGGACTATACATCGTCACGTAGAGGGCCAATTGGCGCGCCAAGGTCGAGCGTACTCTTGAGCCGTTGTTCGGATTCATCTTGGAAAGGTCCATCTCGAAAATACCGGGTGTGTAGTCCATCGGACCGCCTATGAGTCGGGTGAAAGGAAGAATAGTCGTGTGATCAACAGGGTTGCCACCGAAAGCCTCATATTCCGTTCCGCGCGCACTTTCGTTGCCGATCAAGTTAGGATATGTGCGGCAAATACCCGTAGGGCGCGTTGCCTCGTGCGCATTAACCATCAATTTATAATCAGCAGCCTTCGTCAGGCAATAGAGGTAGTGATTATTTATCCACTGATCGTAGTGGTGGTCTCCACGCGGCAACATGTTGCCCACATAGCCGCTCTTTACGGCAGGATAACCATTGTCTACCATAAATTGATACGCCTTATCAAGATGGCGCTCATAGTTGCGCGTTGACGCAGACGTTTCGTGGTGCATAATCATCTTTATACCTTTTGAGGCAGCGTAAGCATGAATGTCTTTAACGTCAAAATCAGGATACGGCGTCACGAAATCGAAAACGGAGTCTTTTTCGTGGCCAAACCAGTCTTCCCAGCCTTCGTTCCAGCCTTCTACGAGGACGGCGTCGAAGCCGTGTTCGGCTGCGAAATCAATGTAGCGCTTCACGTTGGCTGTGTTTGCACTGTGTCTTCCGTTGGGTTTTGTTTTCGCATAATCGGTTTCGCCGAGTCTTACGGTCTGTAAGTCGTCGGTATAAGCCCACGTACCTTTATTGGTTATCATATCCCACCAAACGCCGATGTATTTTGTCGGTTTAATCCAGCTCGTATCTTTTATTTTGCACGGCTCGTTGAGGTTGAGCGTCATACGGGAAGCCAGAATGTCTGCCCCTTTGTCGCCAACGATAATCGTTCGCCACGGCGATACGCAGGGCGTCTGCATATAGCCTTTATCTCCGCGTGCGTCGGGCGTTAGCCAGCTTTCGAAGGTCATCGTCTTGTCGTCCAAGTTGAGGTGCATTGTCGAGTAGTCAATGCAAGCAGCTTCGTGCAAGTTGATATAGAGGCCGTCGGCCGTTTTTAGCATCAACGCCGTCTGTACGCCGGTCGGCGAGAACGGGGTTTGCGAAGAATTAGGGGTGATTGCGGCCTTCATTTTGCCGCGTATTTCAGAGAGTTTTGACGTAACGGTTTCATACTCCTGCGTATCGTAGTCGCCCGGGAGCCACCAAGCCGTGTGGTCGCCCGCCATAGCAAACTGCGAGCGCTCTTCTTTGATGGTAAAGTAGGTCAAATTCTTCTGCGAGGGGAACTCGTAACGGAAGCCGAGTCCGTCATCAAACAATCTGAAGCGGATAATAATATAGCGATCATTTTTCGGCTGTTCGAGCGTTACAGCCATTTCGTTATAATGATTGCGAATGCTGCTTTCTTCGCCCCAAACGGGTTGCCAAGTTTCGTCGAAAGCGGAGGTTTCGGTCTTAGTCAAGCGGAAGCCCGTCATTAAATCGGCTTTCTGATCCAAAGTAGCGGCGTCTTTGCGCTGCTTAAACTCGAAGTCGACCGCAGCATTGGGATCCTCGCGTTTGAGTTCGAGGCCCAACATCGAGGGGCGAACAACGGTTCTCCCTTTGTAGGTTAACGAATATACGGGGCGTCCCGCGGCGTTCAAACTAAACGTCATCTTAAAATTGCCATTGGGTGAGGCCAACTCTTGCGCGTGCAAGCCGAGTGCGGTTGCAACGAAGAGGAACAAGACAGAAAGGAACTTTTTCATTATAATCTGATTGTTTGGTTTTTGTTTTGCAAAAATACAACGCTTAACAATCACTTGCAGACAATATAAGAAAACATGTAGGTCTTTAGAAAGAAGAATTTCCTATAATCTTTTATATGACAGCTATTTATATTTTTTTAGGCATCCTATTTATGTAGACTCCATGTAAATTCATTTGCAAAGTAAATTTTACAAAAGGGCGTTGTAATTTCACCAAAACCCTCTTTTTGTTTATTCTAAAATAGCAATTTTGCCCTTGTGAAAAACTTCATTTCTTCGTTATTTGAAGCCGTTTGAAGTTGATAAACGAACAGTCCAAACGCCTTCGGGTAGATCTATCTTCCCCAAGTGGAGTTATGAATCGCTGCAGCGCGCGACAGGTAATGCAACGCGAATATTGGGATTTAGGCCATCTTTACGCAAACTACAAACGGGATAAGGCTATCATTTTCAACAAGCAACGCGCATAGGCGATTCGTTTGCTGCCACCAAACGATGGTTTGCTGCCGGCAAACGATGGTTTGGCGCGAGCATACGATAGTTTGCTGCCGGCAAACAATAATTGCTTGCGTAGGTGGCGCGGTGAAATGGGAAATCTATGGCTGTTTAATCAGTCGCCGTGAAAGGGATTTTTGCATTTTACGCGGGTTTTTGAAGATAGGACTACTTCTTTAAGGCTTTTTAGGGGAATAAAAGGGGAGAATAATCCGGTTATTACAGTCGGAAGGGATGGTAGATTTAGACTTTTGAACAGGCATTAAGATTTAAATGGTTCACTTCCGAAATTACGCATAATGAAGTAGGCTAAATATAGGCTAATCTGCGATGAAATGGGCAAAAATATGCATTTTCAGTCTCAAAAGAGGGAGGAAATATTGGCCCACCTTAAAGCCGTCAGAGCGGTCTAAGCGCTGCTCGGTTCGTGGTGTGAGAAGAAGAACGCGGGGCACGAGAAAATTTAATTTGGGAAAGCGTTTGTTCTACGAATAACGGGCTTTTTATGTAAATTTGCAAACACAACCAACTTAGTTTAGCGCTTGGCCGGCTTCTTTACTTGCCTTGTGCGCTTATAAATCAATATGTCTAACATACTTAATTTTACATTATGCATTCAAAACTTTTACATCTCTCCGCCGGATTGGTGCTGAGCGCGGCTTTTTGCACACCGGCGCTTGCGGATCAAAGCAAACCTAAAGGCTACTCGACAGATCAGCCGAAAATAATACTTACTACGGGCGAAGATCTCGATGAATGGACATTTATCATCAATGCTGACGAGGAGGAAATGGGCAATGTTTGGGTCGACTTGAACAATAACGGAACCTGCGACGAAGACGAGCCGGTCACAGACTTCGGCGGACAAGTCGATTTTACGTGCGTGGATAAAAAGATTACGATCTACGGAAATATTACGGGGCTCAACTGCGCGCAAAATGATTTGACGTCGATTGATATTTCGGGCGCACCGCAGCTTCTTAAACTCTTGGCGGGCCGCAACCAATTGAAGAAAATCGATCTCAGTCACAACGCAAACTTGCAAGAGCTTTATCTCTACAAGAATCAGATCACGACACTGGATCCCACGCCGTGCCAGTTTCTGCTCGAACTCGATGTGGATGAGAACAAACTGAATGAAATAAATCTGAGCAACTGCCCGAATTTGACTAAATTCTCTTGCACGCGCAATGCGATTAAGACGCTCGACCTTTCATCGCAGAGGAATCTGCGCATACTCTATTGCGGCGGAAACAACTTGACCTCGCTCGACCTCTCTAAATGCGAGGAACTGCGGGAGGCTACGTGCGCCAACAACTTGCTGGAGAACATTTCGATTGCTGCAAACAAAAAGTTGAAGGAGTTCTACTGCGCGGCAAATAAATTCACAACGTTGGATGTTTCACAAAACACAAAAATCGAACTGCTCGACTGTCGCGATAATCAACTGACGTCGCTGGATGTCTCAAATCTCTATGAGCTACATACGCTGGCCTGCGGCTATAACCGCTTGAACACGCTGACTTTCCCGATCGAAAAGGATGGCAAACACGCGGGACTGATCAATCTTTACGCCCAAAGCAACGCGCTTTCTCACTTGGCGCTGGAGCGCACACCGGATATGAAGGTGCTTTATGTGATGGAGAATAATTTTAGCGAATTGGAGTTGGAACTGATCCCGCAATTGACGCTGTTTAGCTGTTCGTCGAACCCGATTAAAGAACTTTCAACGGGGGCAAACAGTATGCTGAAAACGCTGGGCGCAGCTAATGCACAACTAAAGTCGTTGGATTTGAGTTCGAACAGGGCGCTGATGGTTTTGCAATGCTACGGCAACGAAATAAACGGGGAAGCAATGACGGCTATGATTGCGTCGCTGCCTGCACGTAGCGCGATGGAACCGGGCGAAGCTTTCGTTGTGAACACGCCGAAAGGAGATAAGAACGTCATTCGCCAAGCTGATGTGGAAGCAGCCAAGAAGATTCATTGGCAAATCTTTAACTTCCTCGACGGCGTTAACGAAGGACGCAACCCATATGAGGGGGTAGAGGTTGGCATTCAGACGCCGGAAGTTGTTAACCCGTCATTGTCACTGATGTCTTCCGGCCGCGCACTCTATATTAAAATGGAAGGCAAGGCTACACAAGACCAGCTTTACGTCATTGACGCTGCGGGGCGCACGGTCTTGACACAGAAATTGGATAAAGGCTCTAACGTCGTGGCATTACCGAATTTGGCGAGCGGCGTTTACGTAGCACGTATCGGACAATGGAACCGGAAGTTTAGCATTCAATAAGTTTCTTGATACTTTTCAAATACGCAGCGACTCTTACGCAAAAAGAGTCGCTGCGTTTTCTATTGGCCGCTTCCGCAAACGGAATTGGCAAAACAAAATCCCGCCACGCGGCGCGCTTGCAACCGATGGCGGGATAAATAATGTGTGATTGAAAATCTTATTATTTGTGCAAAGGCACTAAGGATGCCGGCTCCGTACTCGGATCTCGATCCTTGAGCAGTTCGAGCCAATGCTTATAGGCTATTTTATCCGATTTGGCAGGATAGCGAATGACGATATGGTCGTTCTCTTTCTGATGTTCTATGTTGAGCAACAGCTTTCTGAACACAACATTGCTAACCCAAGTATACGGCATCTGCTTATCGGTAGAAAAGGATGAGGTATAGTTTTCAATACCTTTATGCTCAAACAAATTATGTAAAGCAAAAGCGGCCTTACCATAAGCGATCCACGAGTTCATATTGGGCATCGGAGAAACAACTATGTACTGGAGGCGATTTTCTTCCGTACGCATATGATACAAAATATGCTCTGAAGATGATACAGTGGCACACTGCGCTTCAGCCATCGCAGCTTCGAGGCCGTCAGCCGAATCAGCCGCGCCGGCGGCTTGCCGCCGGCGGCGGGCACGTATGAGCAAAGTAACGCCGTATTGGAGCAAGCAAAACACAATTATGTCGCCCAAGAATATAAGGTTAATATTGAGCTTGTAAGCTGCACCTACATTGATCAAGATAAAGAATACGTCGAACGTAAGCAGAAGCACGAGCGTCGAACGCTGACTTAAACCGAGCGCCAACAGCTTGTGGTGGATGTGGGTCTTATCCGGCTTGAACGGGTGTCGACCGTGGAGCATCCGCAACACCATTACGCGGATGGCATCTAAACCCGGAATGAGCAGAACCGCCCAGCCCATAATAAAAGGCGTAGCATCGGTGACGCCGGTGGAGCTTGGCATCACAAAAATCACGCCCAGCAAACCCAGAATAAAGCCTACGACTTGACTGCCGCAATCGCCCATAAAGATCTTGTTGTGTCGCTCCACTTTGCCAAAGACATTGTAATAGAAGAACGGAACCAGAGCGCCCAGCAGCGCAAACGCGATGCCCGCACCTGCCACTACGCCCTGCCCGGCAAACTGCACGCCGAAGAAGAACAAGGCCACCATACTCAAACCTGAAGCCAAGCCGTCGATGCCGTCGATTAAATTGATGGCATTTATAATATAGACGATCAAGAGCACAGTTAGCGGCTGCCCGATAAAGGGCGAAATCTCATAAACCCCGAAGAGCCCATAAAGATTATTGATCCACAGATCTGAAAGTACGATCAAAAGGGCGCAAATCGTTTGAACTAAAAACTTCAGCTTGTAATTTACACCGTTCAAATCGTCAGCTATGCCCTCTACATACAATAATATGAGGGCACAAAGTCCGAGCGTCGGCGGCTTAGCGGCCAAGATGTCGACCTCACGATTGTCGGTGACGCCCTGCAATATGGTTCCCAAGCCGTAAAGGAGCGTATAAGCAAAGATCAGCGCCGGCGTAAAGGCGATGCCGCCCAAACGCGGAACGATACCGGTGTGAACTTTCCGCTCGTTGACGGTATCGAAAAGTTTCCGGCGAAAGGATATGAGTATGATGCGTGGGATCATCAGTGCCGAAACTAAGGCACTGGCGACGAAGCTCATTAATATGGCGAATAGCGTCATTGTATGCTTTTACTTTGCTTTAAGAACAATCGCGTCGCGGCGGACTATCAAAGTTGTAAATGCAGCCTTTGGTCGGTAGAACATCGTTTAAACTTTGATTCCAACTATTTGAGGCGTCGTTGTCAAGAGGTTGCGAGGAGCCCCTCTTGCTTTCATTGGCCTGAAGCGAAGGTTTCAATGCAGAATCTCGCCCTGCGAGCGGCCTTTCTTCAGGTATGTTGCTTGGGTCTCTCCTTTATGTAACGCGCCAATTGCACAAAAATTGCGGTATGCTCTTATTTTTATTTCCTTTTTTTGTTCTTTTTTTGCGCTGCGCCGCGTTGCATTTGCTCAACGGCGTTCAGTAGCGGCCGGCGTCGCAGTAGAATCACGGTCGACGCAGGCAAAGCCGTTGCGCAGCAAAATTTCATCGCGCCAGACCTCAATTTTCTCCGCGATGTCTACCGGCCGATTCGGCGCATCAAGCAGCGCATCGAGCTGCATTGAAACCTGTCGACTCAGGCGAGCAATCAGTTCCCTTCCAGCGGCATCCGTGAGCATCAAATCTTGACGAAAAGCCGCTAATCGCTCCCATAGATAGCACAAAATCTCAAGCGCCGCGCCCCAATCGGCTTGCGCCTGCCGCTCCTGCGCCGTTTCGATCCAGCGCGCCCCGCTACCGGCGAGCAGCAAGCGGTCAGTCGACGTCTGCGGCTTGAAAAGCGTTCGCTCCACAGCCGTTTGCAAATCCGTCAGCCCCTCTTCCGAAACAGCCGAACTTTCGTGCTCTTCAGCGCGTCGCATACGAATATAATCCGCTACGTTTTCAAACGATTCGCGATGGATTCCGCCGACAGCAATCGTCAGATCTCCGACGCGCATAACCAATTTTCGATCGCGGTCTATCCGAATAATGTAGCCCTCCAAGCCTGCCATTGGGCCGGAAGTTATACGAACGAGCTGACTACCGGCGTAATGTTCAAACGGATGAAGCAGAAAACGGATGCGCGTAGCGTCAAGTTCGGCGATCTTCATAAAGGGTTGCATCACGGCGTGCGGAATTCGGGCCACGCAGCGCGTAGCATAATCGCGCGCCAAGTGCAATTCCGGCAAGCGATCTTTGAAGTAGGCCTCGATAGCCTTCACTTCCCCCTGAATAAATATGAGTCCGCTGATCGTCGGGCGCAATTGTTTGCACACTTTGTCGTGATTACGAATATAATTGCACGATTGATGCACAAACGTAGGAAAGAAATTGTCCGCTTTCAGCTTTTGTATAATGTGCTTGAGGCGCACATTGTGCGTAAAGAAGTAACTCCAATCAGCATCAAGGGCCGGTCTTGATTCAGCACGGGCCATCTGCTTTTGCACCCGACGCAAGTTCGTCGCCGCAGGGCCTTCTATTGTATTGTCTTCTTTATGTTCCGCCATTATTTCAACGCAATGCAGCGGCACACGCGCCAAACTGCTCCAGAATATTGCGTGCAAATATAAAGAAAACCATCCTACATTTTTATATAAAGTAGTAAAAAACGCGGCCTTAGTCGTAGCATTTTTTAATATTGGCAGACTGTAAACCTATAAAGGCACAAAGACAAAGATCGGAAGACTTGCCGGCTGCAAGGGCGAAGCGTTGGCGGAAGCTACCGTTGGGAAACGCACTGAGAGCGCCAAGTGCTGCGGGAATGCAGCCTTTTCAAAACGACCTTAAGAGGGCGATGGGAGGCGGCTTGCGGCCATTTATAGAACAATACCTTCAAGACGATCAATAGACTCTTTTTTCGCATTTCGCCCACACTTAGCGTACAACTTACGATAACAGCCTCAGAGAATCCTCGGAAGGGCTGCGCATAGATCAGCATAGGTCTTCTCAAAATCACGCGTATACCACGGATCAGCCACATCACGATTTTCGCCGATCAGCGTCATCAATAGGCTTATCTTGTCCGCTTTATCTTCTATGCCTATCATAGGAAGCCGGCGAAGGTTGTTTCTATCCATCACGAAAATCCGGTCATAATAATCATAGTCGGCTTGCGTCATTTTCCGCGCCGCTCTATGCTCGAACGGGACGCCATGATTGCGCAGGCAATGCTTAGCCGGAGGATACATATCGTTACCTATTTCCTCTGTCGACGTAGCTACACTATCTATCTCAAACTCCCGCTCTCTTCCGGCGTCTTTTGCTAGCTTCTTCATCAGAAATTCAGCCATCGGACTTCGGCATATATTGCCATGACATACAAAGAGAATCTTCTGCTGCTTCATACCTTATTTTTCGGGCAAAGATAAGCATTTGCTTTGAATGAAACTCAAATGCCTCGCGCTTATACCCAAGCGCTTTAATCGATTGTCTGCGCCACCCATTACCGCAGGAGAAAGAGGCAGACTTATATGCTGTTTCGATTGATTCGCACACAATCAAGCTACTTTGCCTAAATCGACCTAAGGCAGGCGATTTTCACAAACTGGCGGCCAAAAACGAAGGGGCAGGCCTGCGCTGCGCTCGCTAAGGTAGCGATATGTTTTTGGTTTGCTGCCGCCAAACGATGGTTTGCTCAAGCCAAACGATGATTTGCTGCCACCAAACGATGGTTTGCTGCCGCCAAACGAGATAATTACCCCTCTGCTCAACCTCTCGGCGCGGCCAATGCCTTCCAAAAACGGTCCGCGCCCTACGTTAGCCCCACCGGAAGGAGCAGCGAAAGCAGCCAAATGTCTGACAAACGGACGCGCTGCGGCCTCGCTCCACGCCTACACACGTTTCCCGCTGACAGATGCTGAAAAAAGTAGCCACGAAAAAAAGAATAATTGCGCGATGAAATGGACCATTTTCAATACTTCTTTATACATTTGCAAGCTATACAGGGGCTTGCGATCAATACTTCTCGGCCGCTGTATGGGCTAAACACAATAAAAAACACAATGTATACCTTCAGAAACAACACGCCGCGCGCCACAAAGCGCGCAGAGGGGACAGCCAAAAGGCTCCGGCTACTACTCTGCTGTAGCTTAGCGCTCTTAGGCGGCCTGCTGGTGAATGCTCGCGCGCAGCAGGGGCCAACTACACCAAGCAAAACTTACAGCGTGGGCGATAAAATCCCGGCTTTTTCCGTTCAGATGAGCAATGGGCTGACGCTGACCGATGCTGATCTCAAAGGAAAGGTTTCGATCTTGGTATTTTTCAATACGGGATGCCCCGATTGTCGCCGCGAATTGCCCCACTTGCAAAAAATGAGTGAGCGCTTTCCTGACGTAACCTTTATCTGTATCTCTCGCGCAGAAACGGAAGAGTCGATCAAATCCTTTTGGGCGGCTAAGCAACTGACACTTCCTTACTCTGCACAGCCTGATCGGCAATTGTATGATGCGTTTGGGGCGAAAGGTTTACCAAAGCTCTATTTGGTGAATAAGGACCACGTCATCTGCTGCACCTATTCCGATCGATTGAGTAAGCGAGTTTTAGTTCGCCAAATCAAGAAATTGCTCTATGAACAATAATCATTTCAACCTGAAAATTCGCCTCATCTTGATGAATTTTCTGGAGTTCGCCGTTTGGGGAGCTTACCTGACGGCTATGGGGCGCTACTTAGGCAACATCGGACTCAGCACTGAGATTGCGTGGTTCTACTCTATCCAAGGCGTAGTCTCGATTTTTATGCCGGCTTTAATAGGCATGATCGCCGACCGCTTTGTGCCGGCGCAGCGACTTTTGGGCATTTGTCATTTATTGGCGGGCACGCTGCTTATTGCGGCCGCACTCTATCAGCAGAGTACGCCGACGTGGAGCTTCGGCATCTTCTTTACGCTCTATACTTTGAGCTTGGCTTTCTACATGCCAACGCTAGCGCTCTCCAACTCCGTTGCCTATACAATATTAACGCGTGCCGGTATGGATACGGTGAAAGATTTTCCGCCCATACGCGTCTTTGGTACGATTGGTTTCATCTGCGCAATGTGGTTTGTCGACCTCGCCGGACTCCAGGCCGACTATCGCCAGTTTATTACTTCAGGTGTGCTCAGCCTGGTGCTCTTTGCTTACGCCTTCACGCTACCCGCTTGCCCCATCATCAAAGACGGGCGCAAAAAGAGCTTTGCTGAAGCCTTCGGCCTCAACGCTTTTGCCCTCTTTAAGCGCAAGGATATGGCGCTGTTCTTAATCTTCTCGATGCTGCTTGGCGTCAGCTTGCAGATCACGAATAGCTTCGCGAACCCATTCATAAGCAGCTTCGCGGCAATGCCGGAATACGCCGAGACATTCGGGGTGCAACACACAAATATCATTATCTCGATCTCGCAAATCAGCGAAACGTGCTGCATTTTGCTGATCCCGTTCTTCCTAAAGCGCTTCGGCATCAAAAAAGTAATGATCATCGCGATGGCAGCTTGGGTCTTCCGCTTCGGCTTATTTGGCCTGGGCGATCCCGGCTCCGGACTTTGGATGTTCATTCTCTCAATGTTGGTCTACGGCGTCGCGTTCGACTTCTTCAACATCAGCGGCTCGCTCTACATTGATCGGGCCACGGACGATAGTATCCGCTCTGCCGCACAAGGATTGTTTATGTTAATGACCAATGGTATAGGCGCAACGGTCGGCACATTGGGCGCGCAATGGCTGATCAACAAAATGACACACCCCATATCGCACAATGGAAACATTTATACCGTAGGCGATTGGCCGACGTGCTGGTTTATTTTCGCAGGCTACGCACTTTGTGTCCTCGTTCTCTTTACGCTTATGTTCAAGGAGCGGAAAAAATCAGCCGCTTAATCGAGTCTAAACAAGCAAAATCAGAGCCCTTGTGCAAAAAAAATCATTTTTTTAGCGCAAGGGCTTTGTTAGTTCTACGAAAACTCCTACCTTTGCATCCGCAAAACAAAAGCATGCACTGCTAGCTCAGTTGGTAGAGCAACTGACTCTTAATCAGTGGGTCCAGGGTTCGAATCCCTGGCGGTGTACGAAAGAGGTTTATCTGACGAGGATAGACCTCTTTTATTTTTCCTTTGATTTGCGATTTCTTTTATCGCTTTTGTATCGCGCCAAATGCCATTCCGACTCCGCCTAAGTTAGTCCGCTGCTTACGGGATTCCGACCCAAACAACTTTTTCTCCAACCGCAGCTCACCCCAACCCTACACAGCGATGCTTTAGTCGCTCTGGAAGCCACATAAATTCGATGAGGCGTCACCGTCATCGTGACCGGCGCGCCCCAAATCTCACCCGCACAAACCGCTCCCCCACCCTGCCGCCGCCCAACCACACCTACACGCCGCAACGACACATTATTATATAATAGCGTCCTAATTCGATGAAAAAAGACGAGAACAAAAAGCGATGCAGCGCCAACTAAAAAGCAATTTTATCGCCGTAAAAACAGTCCTTCAAACGACTTGCACCGCCCAATTTCAGCCCCGCAACGCCTCAGAACAGAGAAAAAAGCCTCATGCCGCAAAAAAAAAGAGTCAAAAGATTTGGCAAGTAAAAACTTTGCCCTATCTTTGCACCCGCAATTGAGCCCCAATGAGGCAAAAGTTGCTCGGTTGGCCTATTCGTCTATCGGTTAGGACGAGAGATTTTCATTCTCTAAAGAGCAGTTCGACTCTGCTATAGGCTACAAATAAGAAAATAAAGAAACAATGGCAAATCACAAATCCTCCCTCAAAAGAATTCGTCAGACGGAGACACGCAGATTGCACAACAGATATTACGCTAAGACAATGCGCAACGCCGTTCGTAAACTTCGCGCAATGACTGACAAAACTGAAGCTACGGCTTTCTTGCCGAAGGTTCAGACGATGCTTGACAAGTTGGCTAAGAACAACATTATTCACAAGAATAAGGCTGCCAACATTAAGTCTAGTGTAACTTTACACGTGAATAGCTTAGGCTGATCCTTATCAGCACGCAAACACATAGCCGAACTTCGCAAAGAGGTTCGGTTTTTTGTTTTTATAGGTCTATTTTACGCGCGTTTGAAGGTATTTGCTTCAAACGCGCGTAGGCGTTACTCAAACTTTCCAGTAATGCAAGTTTCCACTGACAAGTTTGAAGCGTATTTTCCTTTAAGCTGCTCTGCTACAGATATAGCCGCACCTCATCTTTGCTTATAAATTATCGGGGAGGAATCGCCCCTCTGCAAGCATCTTCGTGATAGAAGGCATCATATATGGATTGTTGAACGAAAGAATGTAGCGGCGACTATTTTCCTTTTCCGGAATAAGCAAGCCATCTTTTATAATCGACTGCACCTTACGAGATACTGACGTGCTACTTTTTACCTGAAAGACGGATTTCAGATCCCCGCTCGCAACCACTTGCCGTTTAGCCACGATGTGTAATGCTTCAGCCGTCTCCGATGTTAATCGGCCACGCTTCCTTGCATCTTTAATGGCCAGAATTATGATTGACTCGCACAAATATTCACTTCCAAAACTCGGCTCAAAAAGTTTCAACACACATGTTCCCATGACCTACAACATTTTACACGTACAAAAACACACATTTTACACGATTTGCACAAAACTCTCTGATTATAAGTAGATAACAACAATTCGATAGCCACCCACATTTTACATACAGACAAACAAACATTTAACATGAAGGCCCGCAGGATGGACATTTTTCGCCGAAAGCTTTGCGGCGGACGTGTGCGCTCACGAGCGAAAGTACTTTTTATCGTGAGCGCAAAGGTTTCATCTCACGAGAAAAAAGGTTTGTTCTCACGATAAAAAACGTCGAAGACGGATTTTAGTGGTCAAATAGTAGTATTTGAAGTATAGATTTCTTAAGTATAAATCGTTAAAAATAAGCAAGATGGAAGACAAAACAAAAGCTCGCAAGAGAGCAAAAAGTATTCGTGGTGCAAGTATTATTCAGAAATTTTACGCCGCAGGACGGAAGAATATAGAATGCGGTATGTAGAAAATATAACACAAAATTTCGTGGTGTATGGTGTGTGAAGAAGAGTACCACAATAGGGTCGGAAAGATGAGTAAGTGGGATTTTAGGCGCAATAATTGCGAAAGTATCTTTCGGAATCAGCAGGTGAAAATGTACACTTTGCAATCGGCAACGTAGAATTAATGCTACAAAGCGCGAAAAGTCTGACATTGTACACAGAAATGTGGGGGAAATTAACATAATATGTGGCTATTTTTCTAATATAAACGTAGTTTACGACTGCAATTTTGTACTTTTGCGGAGTTTTTTGAGGAGGGTGGCCAACCGACGCTTGACTTACGCGCTCGGTATCATTTGGAAAAGTACCCCTACCCAACTTTAAGATATATTGATAAAATCATATTGAAATGAGAGTTAGATTTTTAAAAGCAGCATTCGCGGCCTTGTGCCTTTTTTGCGCAACTCCGGCTGCCGCTCAGTTTAACATTGGTAAAGCAGCATCAGGCGCAGTAAAAGCAGGTCGAGCCTTGACCCTTTCCGATGCTGATATGGCCAACTATGTAAGGGAATACGTCAAGTGGATGGACGAACACAATCAAGTTTGTCCGGAAGATAATCCTTACACGATCCGCTTGCGGAAGTTGACAGATGGCTTGACGAGCGTAGAAGGCATCCCCCTCAACTTCAAAGTATATTACGTGACAGACGTAAATGCGTTTGCTTGCCCCGATGGCAGCATCCGCGTATTTTCATCTTTGATGGACGTGATGTCAGACGACCAATTGCGCGGGGTGATTGGGCATGAGATCGGCCACATTGCACACAAAGATTCCAAGAAGCGTTTCCGCACGGCGCTACTCACGTCAGCATTAAAAGATGGTATAGCATCAACGGGCGGAAGAGCGAGCGCGCTGAGCGATTCGCAACTCGGCGACCTCGGTCAAGCCTTACTTAATGCTTCTTATTCAAAGAAGCAGGAGAGCAAAGCTGATGAGTATGGTTACGAATTCTTGAAAGAGAACGGCAAAAACCCTTGGGCTATCGCTCTTTCCTTTGAGCGCCTGAAGCAATTGGAGGAGGAAGCCGGCTACAAGCAAGACAGCAAGTGGCAGCAGATGTTCTCATCTCACCCTGACCTTGACAAGCGCATTAAAAAGATGAGTCGCATGGCCAAGAACGATGGTTTTGAGAGACCGACTCAAGTGATTCCGCCGAAGCCGGTGATCGTAAAGAAAGAAGAACCGGTTGTGAATACGCAGACGACTGTTCAGCAAACTGAAAAGCCGCAACAGCGCCCCCACGTTCGCGCTACGAGCAAGAAGCGCACACACGCTAAGCGCACTCAAGCACGTCCGGCTAACAAGAAATCGACTCCTGCGAAACGTCGTATATATACCAAGAAGACGAGTAGATAAGTAAACAACTCTTGGATTTAGACAATTATAGCACAAAGCGAAGACTTACAGGTCTTCGCTTTGTTGTATGTTATAAGAAGTGGGATAAAGGCGCGAATTTGTAGGGAAATAATCGTAAATTCGCTGGTCGGAATAATGCAGAAAAGGGATTGAGACCATTTTAGATGAAGACTCACTCGCCGCAGGCGAAGGTTTAAGATGCGGCCTTAGCGCACCGGTCTTGGGGAAGAAGACTTCGGATGCAAGACGTGAGGTACGAGCGGCGCGAGAAGGCCTTTTGCCGTAACGTAGACGACAATAGAGATATGCTGATCAAATCGCGCGGTATCGTACTGCACACTTTAAAATATAACGATGCGGGCTGCATCGTGGATATCCTGACACGCGAAGAGGGCTTTCAATCTTTCTTCGTCCGCATCTCGCGCGGGAAACGCGGGGGCTTGAAATCGGCATTTTTTCAGCCACTGACGACCGTCGATATTGAATGGAATCATAAGCCTACATCGAACCTGCAAACGCTGCGGAGCGTTAGTCCGCACCCGATGTTGGGCTTAGAGCGCCCCGAAAAAATTACGCTGGCGCTGTTTCTTGCCGAATTTTTACGCACGGCTTTGCGCAGCGAGCCCATTGCCGCACCGCTTTTCGACTATACTTGGGATTCGATCGAGTGGCTCAACCTGAGTGAGCAGCATTTCAGTAATTTTCACCTCGTTTTCCTCTTGCGCATGACGCATTTCTTGGGTTTCTACCCCAATCTTGAAAACTACGCCGATGGTATGTTTTTCGATTTGGAAAATAGTTCGTTTGTAGCGCATCAACCCTTGCATTCGCATTATCTCGACCCAACTGACGCAGCCTTTCTCCCGACTTTGATGCGTATGCAGCCGGCCACGATGCATTTATTTAAGTTTTCCGGTGCTCGGCGCACACGCTTGTTGCGCTTCATCGTGACTTATTATCAGCTACATCTGCCTGCTTTTGGCGAATTAAAGTCGCTGAATGTTTTGGAAGCCGTCTTTCAGGATTAAAATCTGAACTTGGTGCGTGAGGCGTCTCGCCTTAAGTGCTTAAAACAGACTGCTGCGCGCTTCTACACATACTTTGCTCGCCAGCAATTGAGCGGGCATACTCCATATATAATTAGCGCCATTCGCTCTTTGATAGTTTTGGAGCGAATGGCGCAATTCGTTTGCAGCCTAAGCGGATGTTAGTCTTCCGGAAAGGGTAATTGGGGGCCGCGATCGGCTAAAAGGCGGAACGAACGGCGATGATAAGGCGTCAGACCGTATTGTTCAATCCCACGGCGGTGTTCTCGCGTAGGATAGCCCGCATTATGATCCCAGCCATACCAAGGATAAAGCTCGTGCAAACGGCGCATCTCGTCGTCGCGAAAGGTTTTGGCCAAAATACTTGCGGCTGCGATGGACAAATATTTAGCATCGCCTTTCACAATCGTGGCAAAAGGCGTCGCACCATAAGGCTTAAATCGATTGCCATCAACCAAAATAAAGGCGGGACGCACTTTTAAGCCATCTAAAGCGCGATGCATCGCCAAAATGGAGGCGTTTAGAATGTTGATTTCATCAATTTCGGACGCCGAAACCGTCCCTACCGCCCACGCAACGGCATCTCGTAGAATCTCTTCGCGCAAGCGGTAACGCCGAGCGGGCGAAAGTTGCTTCGAATCGTTGAGCTGCGCATTCGCATACCCTTCCGGCAACACCACAGCTGCGGCATAGACGCTGCCGGCCAAGCATCCGCGCCCGGCTTCATCGCATCCGGCTTCCGGCCGTTGCGTACTGTAATGCGCTAAAAGCATACTTTAGATCACGACAGCCGTACCGCTGGCCGTAACCATCAACATAGAGCCGTTTGAACCCACAGTTTCGTAGTCCAAATCAATACCTATGACGGCATTGGCGCCTAATGCGGCTGCGCGCTCTTGCAATTCTTGCAGCGCAGTGTCTTTTGCTTTCTTCAAAACCTCTTCGTAAGAGGATGAACGTCCACCAAAGAAGTCGCGAAGTCCGGCCATAATATCGCGGAAGACGTTCGCGCCGATGATTGTTTCAGATGCGACAACGCCAAGATACTGCTTGACGGGATAACCTTCGATTGTAGGGGTTGTTGTAAGTATCATAATGATTTAAAACATTGTTACGACGCGCTTAAGTCCGGCGACCAAGGCGTCAATTTCTTCCTTTGTTGAATACAAGCCAAAAGATGCGCGACACATTCCCTCAACGCCATAACGCTGCATCAAGGGTTGCGCACAATGGTGTCCGGTTCGGATGGCGATACCCAAACGATCGAGCAACGTGCCCAAGTCTAAATGATGTATCTCTCCGACATTGAAAGCCACGACTGCATCTTTTTCCGCCGTAGTGCCATAAAAAGTCATTCCGGGTATGGTGCGCATTTTCTCCATTGCGTAAACCGTGAGTTCCCGTTCGTGTTGCGCGATATTAGCTAAGCCTAAATGCGTCACATAATCCAAAGCCACGCCCAAAGCGTGCGAACCTACGTAATCGGGCGTACCGGCTTCAAACTTGTAGGGTAAGCGCTCGTAAGTCGTGTGTTCAAACGTGACGCGCGCAATCATTTCTCCGCCGCCTTGGTACGGGGGCATTTTTTCCAGCAAGGCTTCGCGGCCGTACAAGACGCCGATGCCGGTCGGCCCGTACACTTTATGGCCGGAGAAAACATAGAAATCGCAATCTAAATCCTGCACATCGACGGCAAAATGCGGCGCACTCTGCGCCCCATCCACCAACATCAAGGCGCCGTGGGCGTGAGCTATTTCCGCCATGCGCTTGATGGGGTTCACCGTGCCCAAGACGTTGCTCACGTGCATCACGCTGACAAGTCGCGTCTTCGGCGTAAAGAGCGCTTCATACGCATCCATATCCAAGGCGCCCGCATCGTCGGTTATCGGGATCACTTTTAATTTTATTCCGATCCTATCTCGCAGCAACTGCCAAGGCACAATATTGGAGTGATGCTCCATTTCGGAAACGATTACCTCGTCGCCGGCTTTCAGGAAGGCTTGCCCGTAGGCCGTCGCCACAAGATTGATGCTCTCCGTAGTGCCGCGCGTGAAAATAATCTCCGACGTACTGCCCGCATTGATAAAGCGGCGCACCGTCTCGCGTGCATTTTCGTGGAGCGTTGTCGCTTCCTGCGAAAGGAAGTGTACGCCACGGTGCACGTTGGCATTGACGGAGCAATACTCCTCCGCGATAGCGTCGATCACGGCCTTAGGTTTCTGCGTCGTAGCCGCGTTATCGAGATAGACCAACGGGCGTCCGTAAACCTCACGCGCCAGAATCGGAAAATCTTGTCTGATTGTTTGAATATCGTACATCGCTTTTGTTCTCCTATTTTCTACAATAATCAACCATTCGGCAACCTTTGCAATGAATAGAGTTGCCGCGGAAGCGCTGCTCTATCAAATACGAGAGACGATCTCGCAATGTTTCCATCTTAATGCGCTGCAAAACGTCGTTAATAAAGGCGTGTTGGAGCAAGAGGCTCGCTTCTTTTTCGGGCACGCCCCGTTGCTGCATATAGAACAAGGCGTTTGCATCGAGTTTGCCCACGGTTGAGCCGTGGTTACATTTGACATCGTCCGCGTAGATCTCAAGCATCGGTTGCGCAAAGGCCCGTGCGTGCCGGCTGACGCAAAGGTTATCGTTCGTCTGTTGTGATTGCGTATGCTGCGCGCCGGGTTCTACGAGCACCTTTCCCGCAAAGGCGCCGACAGCATTGTCATCAAGCACATATTTGTAAAGCATATCACTCGTACAACCTTCGCCAATGTGGTCAATCAGCAAGTTGTTGTCGACGCGCTCCTTACCATCAGCCACGACGGCCCCGTAGGTATTCACTTCAGCCTGTTCGCCATTGAGGCGGACGTTGACCGTATTGCGCGAGATGCCATTGTGGAGCGTCACACTGCTATAGGTCACCTTACTCTTCGAAGCCTGTTCGATATAGACGTTGCAAAAGCGCGTGTTGACCACATCGGTCTCTTCTACGGCGTATATATCGAGCGCGGCGCCTTGTGCGGCGAAGACTTCGACTACTTCCGTCGTCAGATAATGGCGTCCTTCGAGTGCGTGGTCGCAAAAGAGCACCGTAGCCTTTGCGTTTTCTTCGAGCACGATCAAAACGCGGCGATTCGACATAAAGTCGATCGTCGAAGCCGACACGTTTACGATCTGCACCGCCCGCTCTGCCGCTACGCCCGACGGAATATAAATCAGCAAACCATCTTGTGCGAGGAGCGTATTGAGCGTCGTCACGCCATCATAGCTTCTTCCCGCCGCTTGATGATAGAATTTTTCGAGCAATTCGGGGCGCCGAGCAGCCACATTCACCAGCGAATCGACGATGATGCCTTGCGGCAAAGTTGCCGAATCAGGAGATGCGGGCGCCACGGTATCATTCACCACATAATAATTCCACGCTCCGAGTCGCTCCACCGTACAGCGATACGTATCATACGGATCAATCTTCAGCGGGATTCGCTTCAGATTCAAGCCGAAGTCAGGCGCGAAGGCCGCCTCCACGTCTGTATATTTATAGCGCTCGACCTTCGCCGCCGGCAGTCCGTTAGCCGCCAGCAGTGCAGCAGCTTCTTCGCGCCGATTATTCATCGGAGCGCACGAGCCGGCGCAGATCAGCTCCTTCTGCTGCTCATAGAGCAACAAGTATTGTTTTTCGCTCGCCATAATCAAGCCTCCTTCAGACTTTCAAGTATCCATTCGAAGCCGCGATCTTCAATCTCGTAGCCCAACTCGGCCGTACCGTCGCGCACGATGCGTCCGCCGACGAGCACGTGCACAAAATCGGGGCGCAAGTAGTCGAGCATACGTTGGTAGTGCGTGATCACGAGCGCGCTGGTTTTCGGCGAGCGCAGTTTGTTAAAGCCTTCGGCCACGATGCGCAGCGCGTCGACGTCCAAACCTGAGTCGGTCTCGTCGAGGATGGAGAAAGTAGGCGCCAAGACGGCCATTTGGAAAATCTCGTTGCGCTTGCGCTCACCGCCACTAAAGCCTTCGTTGACGCCGCGACTCATAAAATGAGCATCCAATCCGACAAACTGCCGCTTTTCGCGCAGCAATTTTAGAAAATCAGCGGCCGGCATCGGCTCGAGGCCTTGATAAGCGCGCTTAGCGTTGACCGCCGCCCGCAGGAAGTTTGTCATTGACACGCCGGGAATCTCCGTAGGTGCTTGGAAACTCATAAATACGCCTTCGTGGGCGCGATCTTCGGGCGACAAAGCCAAGAGGTCTTTGCCGTTGAACGTCACGCTGCCGGCCGTCACCTCATATTTCGGGTGGCCGACCAAGACATTGCTGAGCGTACTCTTACCTGAGCCGTTCGGGCCCATCAATACGTGCACCTCGCCATCGTTTATGGTGAGATTCACGCCCTTTAATATTTCTTTACCCTCCACCGCTGCGTGGAGATTTTTTATTTCGAGCATAAATTGATGTTGTTTTTATTCTTGTACGAGGCGTTTTCTGCCTCGTTGTGTATGCTTTTTCGTTATCTCTTGTTGATTCCGACTGCTGAAGTCATACGTTATGGGCGGAAAGATGGCTAATTCCACTATTTTGCGCCGCCTATCTTATGCAAAGATAGTGCAAACTGAGCGCCATGAAAGCAATTTCAATGGCCGAAG
Organism: Alloprevotella tannerae; assembly: GCA_015259125.1. Lineage (GTDB taxonomy): Bacteria > Bacteroidota > Bacteroidia > Bacteroidales > Bacteroidaceae > Alloprevotella > Alloprevotella tannerae_A. The sequence goes on from JABZGR010000003.1 coordinate 101,753, forward strand.
TGCCGCCTATCTTATGCAAAATTAGACAATTCCATCAGAACGACAAAGATTTTTCACTACAGAGCATCGATTGTCTTTCCATCCGACCCATTTAGTGACAATATCACCCCGACATTTGGCTACACAATCACAACAAGAGGGCAGCCGCATAGTAGCATTTTTGACTACAATCACAAACGCGAACGCTACAGATCGTACACCCGCCGCCAAGACCCGATACTGCGCAGCGCTTGACGCATCATTGCCCCCTTTCGCGGCCGTTTTTGCAGCATTCGCCCCTTGTTTGTGGACCAAACGACCCATTTGATCACACACTATTTGGCCATTTCGATCGTTTGCTCCCATCAAACGATGGTTTGCTCCCACCAAACGATGGTTTGCCCCCACCAAACGATGGTTTGCTGCCGCCAAACGAAACAACAGGGCCGTTATCGATCCCAAAAAGCGGGCATCGCCTCGCAGCCGTCAGCAAGAAAAGCCGTAAAAAACTGATGATTGTCTTCTATTCCTCAGCGCCGGACTACCGGCAAGTCGAGGCCGCCACGCCCACACTGCGAGGGCCGACAGCGCATGTCGGAAAGCGACAATTCGACACGAAGCGTTGCACCCCAAAAGCGCGAAGGGGAAAAATACGCACAAGCCGGCCGCGCATTGTATGAAGATTTTGTATCTTCGCGGCAAATACGTATTTTAAGAAAAATGAAGCGAACTATTCTTATCGTGCTACTCACGCTGCTGTATGTGGGGACGTCGCGGGCACAAAGCGGCATCCGGTACGGCTACATCCACTACAACGCATTGCTACGCGAACTGCCGGAATATGCGGAAGCGGAGGCGCAATACAAGGCGCTACGCCAGAAATATGCAGCAGAGACGGAGTACAACGAAATGTCCTTCAAGCGACTTTTTGCCGAATACTTGCAAGGGCAAAAGGAGTTTACGCAAAACATTCTCTTGAAGCGCCAACGCGATCTTCAAGAGGAGATGGAAAAGAGTTTGGCTTTCCGCCAAGCGGCCGACAGCCTCTTGGCGAAAGCGCAAGCCGACTTGCGCGCACCGGCTTATCGCCGACTCAATAGTGTGTTGCAAGCCGTCGGCAATGAGCGCGGCTACGAACTCATCATTAACCTTGACGAGCGCAACTTCCCCTTCTTTAATCCGCGCTACGCTGAAGATGCTACGCCTTACGTGCGTGAGCGGTTAAAACATTGAGCGTATGAGCGCCCAACTCATTCCGGCCACGGCTCCGATAGGCGTCTTCGACTCCGGCTACGGGGGCATGACCATCTTGCGGCAATTTAAGCGCCTGCTGCCCCAATATGATTATCTGTATTTGGGCGATAACGCACGCGCCCCTTATGGTTCGCACTCGTTTGAAGTGATCTACCAATACACGCTTGAGGCGGTCGAAGCGCTCTTTAAGCGCGGCTGCCCATTGGTCATATTGGCCTGCAACACGGCTTCGGCCAAAGCGCTCCGCACCTTGCAGCAGAACGATCTGCCTGCACGCTATCCGGACCGCCGCGTACTGGGCGTGATCCGCCCCACGGTCGAAACCGTGGCGGGCCTGACACAATTGCACCACATCGGACTCTTGGGCACGGTCGGGACGATCAGCTCGGGCAGTTATACGATGGAGTTTGCCAAGATTGATCCTTCGGCGAAGCTAACGGGAATGGCCTGCCCCATGTGGGTACCCTTGGTCGAAAATTATGAGTTCGACTCGCCCGGAGCCGATTACTTCGTGCAAAAGCGCTTGGACGCACTCTTCGAAAGCGACCCGCAGATCGACACACTCATACTGGGCTGCACGCATTACCCACTCCTTTTGGACAAAATCCGCAAATACACGCCGCCAAACGTAAAAATTGTAGAGCAAGGGGCGTATGTGGCAGAGAAATTGCAAGACTATCTTCAACGCCATCCTGAGATGGAAGTACGCCTGAGCCGACAAGGCCGCAGCAAATATTTAACGACGGAGAGCGTAGATAAGTTTGACGAAGCGGCGCATTTGTTTATGAACGAAAAAATCGTCGACGTCTCTAAGATAAGTTTGCCGGAATCGGGTGCGTAAGCCGCCAAAACTTCTGCCGGCAAGAACCTATCGAGGCGCAGCGAAAGGGTAAAGCTCAATAATCCGTCCTGCACCGCCCCACACAATATATATATAGACCTCATCAAGCCTTAGGGCATCGCTACTAATGAATCCACTACAGCAAACACCACCAATCACAAAAAATCTGTTGATCATCAACAGCATTGTCTTGCTCGCGCAATACGTATTGCAGCAGCGAGGCATCGCTGACTTGTCGCAGCTATTCGGTCTCCATTTTATCTTGGCGGACGACTTTAGGCCGTGGCAGCTCGTCACGTATATGTTTCTCCACGACGGCCTGTCGCACTTGTTCTTCAATATGTTCGCACTCTGGATGTTTGGCATGGTGATCGAACGCACGCTGGGCTTCAAGCGCTTCTTGATCTACTATTTTGTCTGCGGCATCGGCGCCGGCCTTTGTCAGGAAGCGTGGCAGCTGGGCCAATACTACATCGAAGGACTCCAAAACCACACCATCATAGATACGGGCATGGCGGTCATACCTATGAGTGCCTACCTCAACACGTGGACTACGATCGGCGCTTCCGGCGCTTGCTACGGCGTGCTCCTTGCGTTTGGCGTACTCTATCCGAACGAGCGAATTATGCTCTTGATTCCGCCCATCCCGCTCAAGGCTAAATATATGGTGGTGGGCTATGCAGCGATCGAACTTGTAGCGGCTTTTGCCACGAATGGGAATATCGCGCATTTTGCACACCTCGGAGGCATGCTTTTTGGCTGGCTACTCTTGATTATCTGGCGCAAAAAGAGCGGCGGACGGCGCAGTAATTTCTCGGGCTGGGAAAATTATACCCCCAAAAAGCCCTCGCGCTGGCAGCAGTGGCGCGAAAAACGCAAAAGAAATAGTATACAGCCCAACGCGCACAAGACTAAGACGTCGACAAATGCGGACCACAATTATAATATGCAAAAGAAAGCAGACGAGGAACGCATCGACAGAATCTTAGATAAGGTGAAAAAATCGGGCTATGCAAGTTTGACGGACGAAGAGCGCGACGAACTCTTCCGCAACAGCCAACAATAAACGCAGCAATGGGAAACAAACAGCGACCAAGGGCCGCCTGGGCTGAAATAATTGCGTGGATCTGCGTCTTACTCTTGTGGGCGAGTGCGGCTTCGGCCTACATTGATCCGCGCATCTTTGGTTTTGCGGCCGTTATGGGGCTTGCCTTTCCCGTCTTTCTTGGCCTCGTTGGTTTAATCACCGTTGTCTTGCTCTTCTTTGCGCGACAAAAGATTTGGATTCCCTTAGTTGGTCTCGCAGTTTGCTTTGGTGCGGTGCGCCGCTATTGTCCTTTTAATTTTAAGTCCACACCGCCGAAAACGGCTATCAAGGTTATATCTTACAACACCTTGTTCTTGGGCGGCCCAAGCAACAACCCGGAGACGGGCAACAATATCGTAGCAGAATATATCGAACGCAGCAAAGCGGATATTGCGTGCTTGCAGGAGGTACCCTCGTTCGACGGCTACTATGAGCAACGCGTGTTTCCTGTAATGAAGCACGCAAAATACCACGACGGTCTTCTGTTTAACGGCGTCTTTATTGCAATGTTCTCACATTACCCCATCGTGCGCCACGAATTGGTCTGCCAAGACGAAGGCAACGGCACGGTGGCTTTCTGGACGGTCAGAGCGCCCGGCGATACGATTTTGGTCATCAATAATCACCTCAAATCCGTCGGACTCTCAATGGAAGACCGCGAAGAGTTCAAAGAGATGGTGCACGCACCTGAATCTAAAATTTCTCGACAGGGTTCTAAGACGATTCTCTCCAAGATCACGCACGCCGCAGCTGCACGGGCCGCAATGGCCGACAAGGTAGCGGCCTTCATTGACCGACATCGGGGCACGCCAATGATCGTTTGCGGCGACTTCAACGACACGCCTATTTCTTATGCCTACCGCCGCGTGGGCAAAGATCTGACTGACGCTTACGTAAGTACGGGCAGAGGCTTCGGCCGCTCGTTTAATCGCGACGCCATCTTTGTGCGCATCGACCAAATGTTCTGCTCTGAAGAATTTACGCCCTATGCGGCTTACGTCGACAGCCGAATGAAATGCTCAGACCACTATCCTATCGTCGCCTATTTCGATCCGACGAAAAAATAAGTCAGACCACAGACAACATAGACTTAAACAAAGTTGCGTCCGACAAGTCCTGCGCCGCCAATTGTCAACCATCGCCCCGGCGCAGACCGACATAGCCGCCGCAGCGTCATATTTCCGCCGCTGACAAAGCGAAAGAAGCCTGCAAAATGTCAGTTCTGTAGGCTGAGGGAACAAACAAAAGCGCGTCTTTCCTTTGCTTTTAATCCCCCAAACACTATCTTTGCCACCAATTTCTCTCAACAATACTCACGAAAGGTTAATACCGCAAGCTCAAAAATGGAGATTGCGAGCACCCAACGGCCACAAGACGCCCTATGCTCAAAATAGGATGAATGCTTTTTTTGAAATACAAGAAAAACGCGCAAGGCTGCTTCCCATCGAAGTTGTCACGCTGGGCTATACGCTTTTCACGGCGCTGCTGATCTTCTATTTCTGGCCGCAAATGGAAGCACCTTGGCGCCTCTTGATGGGCCGCGCAATGATCGTCATCGCCTTGGGCGGCATCTGGGGTTTGAATTACGCCGCGCCGTGTGAGGCCACGCGCATCTTGCGCAATATTTTCCCGCTCACAATCTTGGGTTATTGGTATTCGGACACCTACGAATTCAACCGCCTCTTTGATAATCTCGACTACATCTTTGCCGCGGCCGATTACGATTGGTTTGGCAGTCAACCGAGTTTGGTTTTCCGCCAACTTTTACCCGGAAAGGGTTGGAGCGAACTGTTTCATTTCGGCTATTTCTCCTATTTTCCGATGATCGTAACCACGACTTTACTCCCCTATTTCGTAAAGCGTGATGCGTTCGAGCGCTACGCGTTCGTCATCATCGCCTCCTTTTTCCTCTACTACGTGGTTTTTCTTTTCCTGCCCGTAGCCGGACCGCAGTATTACTTTCATGCCGTCGGACTCGACAAGATCCACGCCGGCATTTTCCCACAACTCCACGACTATTTCCGATACCATACGGAACTACACGCCGTTGGCTGTCCGGAAGGCCTTTTCCAAGATCTGGTAGAACTCACACAAAGCAGCGGAGAACGCCCCACGGCGGCCTTTCCCTCCTCCCACGTGGGCATCAGCACGCTATTGATGATCATTCTCTTCAAGACACATCGCAAGACGGCTTGGACTTTTCTCCCCGTATATCTATTATTGTGTTGCTCTACCGTTTATATTGAAGCCCACTACTTGGTAGACGTCTTCGGCGGTTTGATTTCCGGCGTCCTCTTCTACGTAATTACGAATAAAATATACACACTAATAAACACCCACAAAATCCAAAGCTTATGAAACGTGTACTTCTAATGGCTTTATCTGCCATTCCTACGCTACTCTTTGCTCAAGGAGGCATTACCCCTGCTATGCTGCGCCAGTTTAAGGCCGACAACGCACCGACAGCCAATACAAAAGTTTTGCGCAACGCATTAGCACAAAACAACATCAACGACTTGGCCTTAGTAGCCGATAATCCGGATGCCAACGACACATACTTTTCTCACGAAGTCAAGTCAAAAGGCATTACAAATCAACGCTCAAGCGGTCGTTGCTGGCTCTTTACGGGACTTAACGTTATGCGTGCCGACGCCATCAACCGCTTCCAGATGGGCAGCTTCCAATTTTCACAGGCTTACAACTTTTTCTTCGATCAATTGGAGAAGTCTAACCTCTTCCTGCAAGCCGTGATCGACAACGCGAAGCAACCTATCGACAACCAACTCAATACGTGGCTCTTCGAACATCCGCTTTCCGACGGTGGCACCTTCTCCGGCGTGCAGGATGTCGTTACAAAATACGGTGTAGTCCCGGCCGACGTTTTCCCCGAAAGCTTCAACGCCAACAATACGTCAAAAATGTCTGAGCTCATCCAATTGCGCCTTCGCGAAGACGGCCTCGAACTGCGCAAAATGGTAGCAAAAGGCGCAAAAGCAGCCGACATCGAAAAGCGCAAGACGCAGATGCTCAGCACCGTATACCGCATACTGACCATCTGCCTTGGCACACCGCCCGAGAAGTTTACCTGGACGCTTCGCACAGCCGATGGTAAAGCCGTTGAGACCAAGACGTACACGCCGCAGGAGTTTTACCAGGCTTTCGTAGGCAAGGATCTGAAAAACAGCTACGTGATGGTGATGAACGACCCCACGCATCCTTACTACAAGACCTATACAATTGATATGGACCGCCACTCTTACGATGGCAAAAACTGGACGTACATCAACCTGCCTATGAATGAAATCAAGGCTATGGCTATCGCAAGCATCAAAGACTCAGCCATGATGTATATGAGTTGCGACGTAGGCAAACTCTACAACCGTAAGAGCCCCGTGCTCTCAATGAACAACTACGACTACGAATCATTGCTCGGCACGAAGTTTACAATGGACAAAGCAGATCGCATCCGCACACACGCAAGTGCTTCCAGCCACGCGATGACGTTAATGGCAGTCGACTTAGACGCCAACGGCAAGCCGAAGAAGTGGATGGTTGAAAACAGCTGGGGCGAAGATAGCGGCTTCCGCGGCCACTTAATTATGACCGACGAATGGTTTGACAATTACCTCTTCCGCCTCGTGGTCGACAAGAAGTATGTCCCCGCAGCCACGCTCAAACTCTTGGATCAGAAACCCACGCAACTTCCGGCTTGGGATCCGCTCTTCAAGACCGAAGAATAAGCTGATGCCCCACAGGGCATCGACTACAAACATATTGGTGGCCTTTCATCCATAGCAGACACCTCAATCAGCCGATTAGGTCTGCACGATGAGCCAACACCATTAGCGTATAGTAGTTTTAAAAAAGTGAGCATAAAGCTCTAATTATAGATTGTTGTATTGAATTCTATGCGCTATCGGCCTCCCTCCAAACGAGGGAGGCCTTCTTTTATCCCCACACCAAAGCCCATTGCCCCCCGCACGACGCCGCCCCACGTCCGCAACAGGCGCCCCCATTTTCGCCTCCACCCTTCAAAAAATAGCGCCGAGGACGCCCCAATCTGCTAAGCGCCAAACCCGAAGAAGCAAAGTCCAAGCGCCAAGCGCAGCACTTACGCTCGTGATAAAAAAGGTTTCACCTCACGATAAAAAGTACTTCATCTCACGAGCGCAAACCTTTTTTCTCGTGAGCGCAAACTCCGCGAACACGTCAGGCGCACTTTTTGGCCAAGCCAAATGCCTTATTATCAAACGCAAAAGGAGCAAAAGCCCAAACTTCCGCATCGCCAAACGGCCGCGCCGCGTGCGCCGATACAGCACCGACCGCCATACCCCAACCGAGCGCGCCCCTCAGCCCTTTCCTAAAAAATTTCATCGGCCATCATCGCTTCCCCTTTTTTGAGTATTGCCAATGACCGACCAAATTCGGGAAACGCCAAAAAGCTACCCCATCCGTAGAACAAAAAAACCGCATTTCGCCTTTCCCGGCATGGCGGCAAATTGACACCATTAAAGCCCCTTTCAGTCCGAAACTTCGCCTTCTAAACGACCAAAAAGCAGACTAGAAGCGGACTATCCTCATAATTGAGTATTGAAACCCATAAAAATGGATAGAATAAAAGCCTTTTTGTTTGGCACATATTTGGGGTTTAGCTTATCTTTGCAGAGCATTCGAAGTTCCTCATTTATGGGGATATGACGTTTGCGAACCACTTCGAGCAAATCAAATCAAACAAAATAACAATTTAATCAAAAACTTATGTGGTTATACAATTCATCCATCGGACGGAAGGTTGTGATGTCAGTATCCGGCATTGCGCTTATCTTGTTCCTGACGTTCCACGCTTGCATGAACGTTGTGGCACTCTTTTCAGCAGATGCCTACAATGAGATCTGCGAGTTTCTCGGCTCGAACTGGTATGCCGTAGCCGGAACGGTTGCGCTCATCGGCTTAATTGCCATACACTTTATCTACGCGGTCATCTTGACGCTTCAGAACCGCAAGGCACGTGGCAACAACCGCTACGCTGTCACGGCAACTCCGGACAAGGTTGACTGGAACTCGCGCAATATGTTTGTGTTGGGCGTAATCATCGTATTGGGCCTTCTCCTCCACTTGTTCAACTTCTGGTACAACATGATGTTTGCTGAGTTTGCAAACGGCGGAATGGCTTTCGTAGGAAACTACTCTGCAACTGACGGAGCCGGCTTGATGAGCTATACCTTTAAGAATCCGGTCTTCACGGTTCTTTACATCCTTTGGTTTGCCGCTATCTGGTTTCACCTCACGCACGGCTTTTGGAGTGCAATGCAGACGCTCGGCCTCGACGGTAAGATTTGGTTCAACCGTTGGAGAGTGATCGGCAATGTTTATGTAACGATCGTAATGCTCTGCTTCGTAGCCGTGGCTATCCGCTTCGCTTTCTGTGGCGGCGCGTGCTAAGTGAGCGTTTTTTTAGCTTTATCAAACACACAAGGAAATAATTATGGCAACTATAGATTCTAAAATCCCTGAGGGAATTGTCTCTCAGAAATGGACCAACTATAAAGCGCACCAAAAATTAGTAAACCCGGCCAATAAGCGAAAGCTGGACATTATCGTCGTCGGAACAGGACTTGCCGGTGCAAGTGCGGCCGCTTCGCTGGGCGAAATGGGCTTTAAGGTGCTCAACTTCTGCATCCAAGACTCACCGCGCCGCGCGCACTCTATCGCAGCTCAGGGCGGTATCAACGCAGCTAAGAACTACCAAAACGACGGCGACTCTGTTTATCGTCTCTTCTACGATACGGTGAAGGGCGGCGACTATCGTGCTCGCGAAGCAAACGTATATCGCCTCGCTGAAGTCAGCGCAAGCATCATCGATCAATGCGTTGCGCAAGGCGTACCCTTTGCTCGCGAATATGGCGGCTTGCTCGCCAACCGCTCTTTCGGTGGCGTGCAGGTAAGTCGTACGTTCTACGCAAAAGGACAAACGGGCCAGCAGCTGCTGCTCGGTGCTTACTCAGCACTTATGTGCCAAGTAAACACAGGAAACGTAAAACTTTATACGCGCTATGAGATGCTCGACGTGGTAATCGTTGACGGACGTGCACGCGGCATCATAGCTCGTAACCTCGTAACAGGCAAATTGGAGCGTTTCGCTGCACACTGCGTCGTATTAGGCACAGGTGGCTACGGCAACGCTTACTTCCTCTCTACGAATGCAATGGGTTGCAACTGCTCTGCAGCTATTGCGGCTTACCGCAAGGGCGCTTACTTCGCTAACCCCGCCTTCGTACAGATTCACCCCACGTGTATTCCGGTTCACGGCGACAAGCAAAGTAAGCTGACGCTGATGTCGGAGTCGCTACGTAACGACGGCCGCATCTGGGTTCCTAAGAAGATAGAAGATGCGAAGAAGCTGCAAGCCGGCGAACTCGAAGGACGCGATATTCCGGAAGAGGATCGCGACTACTACCTCGAGCGCCGCTATCCGGCTTTCGGTAACCTCGTTCCCCGCGACGTGGCAAGCCGCGCTGCTAAAGAGCGCTGCGATGCAGGCTTCGGCGTAAACAACACGGGCCTTGCCGTATTCCTCGATTTCTCTGAGGCTATCAACCGCTTGGGCCGTGACGTTGTAGAAGCACGCTACGGTAACCTCTTCGATATGTACGAAGAAATTACTGACGTGAGCCCTTATGACAACCCGATGATGATCTATCCGGCTATTCACTACACGATGGGCGGACTTTGGGTTGACTATGAACTCTCTACGAACATTCCGGGCCTATTCGCAATCGGCGAGTGCAACTTCTCTGACCACGGTGCAAACCGCTTAGGTGCATCTGCATTGATGCAAGGTTTGGCTGACGGCTATTTCGTATTGCCTTACACGATTCAAAACTACTTGAGCGACCAGATCACCATAGGACACTTCTCTGCCGATGCACCTGAATATATCGCAGCTGAGAAGGAAGTGCAAGATCGCATCGATCATATCCTCAACATTAATGGTAAGCGCTCTGTGGACAGCCTCCACAAAGAACTTGGCCACGTGATGTGGGAATACGTAGGTATGGCACGCTCTAAGGAAGGCCTTGAAAAGGCACTCGTACTGATGGATGAAATCCGCAAAGAGTTTGAGACAAACCTCTTCGTGCCTCACATTGAAGGCGTGAACATCGAATTGGAGAAAGCTTTGCGCTTGAACGACTTCATTACGATGGGCAAACTGGTAGCCATCGACGCCCTCCATCGCGAAGAAAGCTGCGGCGGTCACTTCCGCATAGAGCATCAGACCGAAGACGGCGAGGCGAAGCGTGACGACCAAAACTGCTTCTACGTGAGCTGCTGGGAATATCAAGGCGAGGACAAGAATCCTGTTAAGTTCGAAGAACCCCTGAAATATGAGGCTATCGAAGTGAAGACCCGCAACTATAAGAGTTAAGCTCGTTTATCAACCAATATTAAAGAACAACGATTTATGGCTAAGAATATAAGTTTTAAGCTGCGCTATTGGAAGCAAAACGGGCCGAAAGATGCAGGCCATTTTGACGAGCGCGAAATGAAGGACATCCCTGACGATACGTCATTCCTCGAAATGCTTGACATATTAAATGAGCAGCTTGTCGAAGAAGGCAAGGAGCCGTTTGTATTTGATCACGATTGCCGCGAAGGTATCTGCGGTATGTGCTCTCTCTACATCAACGGTACGCCGCACGGCAAGACGGAGACGGGCGCTACGACCTGCCAACTCTATATGCGTCGTTTCCGCGATGGCGAAACGATAACGGTAGAGCCTTGGCGCTCTGCAGCTTTCCCCGTGATCAAAGACTGTATGGTTGATCGTACAGCATTTGATAAGATTCAATCTGCCGGTGGTTACGTCTCTGTGCGCACGGGTGCTCCTCAGGATGCCAACAGCATTCTGATTCCGAAGCAAGATGCAGACGAGGCAATGGATTGTGCTTCTTGCATCGGCTGTGGCGCTTGCGTAGCAGCTTGTAAGAATGGCTCTGCAATGCTCTTCGTTAGTTCACGCGTAAGCCAGTTCGCGTTGCTGCCGCAAGGCCGCCCAGAAGCTGCTCGCCGCGCAAAACTAATGGTGAAGAAGATGGACGAATTAGGCTTTGGCAACTGTACCAATACGCGTGCTTGCGAGGCTGTATGCCCCAAGAACGAATCGATTGCAAACATTGCCCGCCTCAACCGCGAATTCATCAAAGCAAAGTTGGCTGACTAAGCAGTATAGTTAACACATTATAGAATCCCCTCGCCCGCAGTGCTCCTGCCAGCGAGGGGATTTTTGTAACGCGCTTAGCACGCTTTAAACGCCACGCTACAGTGCGCCTTATATTATATATCATTCAAGTATTCTTCAATGCCCATCTTGCACGCGAACACCAAGGATTTACGCCCTGTTTATCCCTAATAACACTTACTTAGCGACTAAGCCAAACTTAAGCGCCATTTAGGGGCAATCCATAAAGTCTTGCACGCAGATATAGATTTGAACGGACAATGCTAAAAGCCCCAAAGCACACAATATATATAATAGGCACGCCGGCTTGATCTTTCAGTGCTTTCACGTATGAACATTAGCGCGACTTAAAAGATTGACTTTAGAAGGTGACAGAAGAAGCCTACGGAGCATCGCAAAGCTATGCCCCGTAGGCTGAATTATAGTATAGCATCCGTCAGCTAGCGATATTCAGCAAAAATTGTGATAGAGATACGCTGCAACGGACGCTGCTTTGTAGTTGGCAGCCTCGCCAAATTACGTTTTCGCCTACGGTCACATCCGTATTGCTACAGCTATCAGCCTTCTCGTGGAAATTGGCGAAGAATATTTTAAGAAATTGCAAGGAACAACTTACGTTACCGACCGTGTCCTTTCATCGGGCGTGTCTACGTTATCTTGCAAATCATCTTCGTCCTCATCAAAATCAGGTTCGCACGCTTCGGCTGATGAGTCATTAACCTTACGCTTATATTTCGTCGGCGTGAAGCCATAGGTCTTTTTGAAGGCATGATAGAAGCCGGAATAATGCTCAAAGCCGGAAAGCTCGGCAACCTCGTCAAGGGAAATGTCAGGGCGCGTATCAAGCAGCATCTTCGCACGCTTCATCTTGACTTCCTTAATATAAGAAACCGGCGACATTCCGGTTAGTGCCATCAATTTACGATGGAACTGACGCTTACTCATACATAATCTGTCGGCCAGCACGCTTACTTCAAGTTGCTGTGTATCTAGCAAGGCATAAATGACATCGATCGTCTTTCCAAGGAAGAACTCGTCGGCGGTAGACAAAGTGGGCATGACCACCTCATTAGACTTAATTGCACTAGCATATTTGTTTCTCAGCAAGCTGCGTTGCTCTAAGAGTTTTTCTACTCTCGTGCGCAACTCTTCACTATTAAAAGGCTTCACGAGATAAGCATCGGCGCCGGCTTCCAACCCCTTTATACGATCTTCTTCAGTATTCTTCGCCGTAATGACAATAATCGGGATATGATTGACTATTTCATTCTTTCTGATGGCGCGACAAACATCAAGACCGCCTATCTCAGGCATCATTAAGTCAGTGATGATTAAATCGGGCACAAGTTCCTCAGCTTTCTGCAGACCAATCTTGCCATTTTCAGCATAGTATACGCTATAACGCGAAGCCAATTGTGAGCCAATATAAGCGGCTACATCTTTGTTGTCTTCAATGATAAGTATACGGCAATCGTTATTATTGCTTTCCACTTTATCAATGAGTGACGCCATCGTATCAGGCATTTTGGGAGCGCCGATAATGGGATGACTATCGACGGCTTGCTTGCTTTCGTGGCGGATGGGCAGACTCAAATGGAACGTTGTCCCCTTTCCGAGTACACTTTCTACGTGGATCTTTCCACCGATAACCTCTACGATGCGATGAACCAAGGCAAGTCCTACGCCCGTACCTACCTGTTCTGTATCTTGCTCAGCTTGATAGAAGGGTTGGAAAATATGGGCAAGCGCCGCGGGGTCTATACCCTTGCCCGTATCAGCCACGCTGATCAATAAGTTTTCGTTATCACGTTCTAGCTTTATCGTAATATGTCCATATTCGGGTGTATACTTAAAGGCATTAGAAAGCAGGTTGTTCATAATCTTATTAAGATAATCGGGTACGAAGTCGGTCTCTAAATCCACACTTGTTACGAAGTGGAGATCCACATTGCAGCATCGGGCATAATCACGATAAGATTCGACGATCATCGTAATGTAGGCAGCAATATTACCACTACGCCAATCAAGATTGCCCACTGATGATTTTATCTTTGAGATATCAAGCAATTGGTTGATCAAATCGAGCAAGCTTTCGCCTTGACGTTCAATCGTGCAAATTTTCGCCTTTGTCTCAGCAGGCAAGTCCTCATCATGCTTTAAGTCACCACTTAAACCGAGAATCACGGTGAGCGGGGTGCGGAATTCATGGGTAATATTCGTAAAGAAGTTCTCCCGCAATTGCGACATTTGCTTTAAGGCAACATGATTTCTTTTACGAATACGCTGCACATAAGACATTAAAATCACGATAGCAAACAAGGAGAGCAAAACAAAGATAAAGACGACATAGCTTACATAGCGCATCGTACGCTCTGACTGCAACTTTAAATCCGCTTCATTAAGCATGCGCTTGCGGTGATTGCGCTCAATGTTCAAACTTATATTTTGTATGCGATTTACGCGGCCTATATTCAACACACTATCTTGCCAAAATTGGGCTTGCTCGTGACAAGAGAGCGCATCTGCATAGCAACCGGATTGCTTGTAGTATTTATAATACTGATCGTAAACTTGTACAAGATGCTCAGGTGACTTAATTCGAGTAGCCATCTCTTTAGCTCGCCCCAACTGCTCCAAAGCCTCAGACGTTTTCCCTAATTTGAAGTAAATACCGGTCAGAGCCAACAACGGACTTAAAGCGTGCCATTCATCTTTGCAAGGCTGCAAAAGACTATAGGCGGTTTCATAATCACGGGCTGCTTGCTCATATTCGCCGGTCTTTTCGTGCAGTGAGCCCAAATAGGTATGACAAAGCGAGATTCCAATAACCTCGTTTGCCGCTTTATTGAATTCCATGGAACGTAGATAGTAAACGCGCGCCGAATCTAACTTTCCGGATTCCTCAAAGATAGAGCCAATATTTGCGTTGTCAATGGCCTGACCTACGGCACTATTGAGTTTTTTCTCCCCTTTTAGCGCGAGACGCAGAACGCTATCAGCTCGCTCATGGTTGCCAAGACTCATGTAAATATTACCTAGACCATTGAGCGACTTAACGTGGTTTTTCAACGCCAATTTAGAAGTGTCGGAGAATTCTTCGCTCAATTTTAAGGCGCGATAATGGTATTCTTGCGCTACGTCGAGTATACTCATTCGACGATAATCCGTTCCGATATTATTAAGTGAACGCACCCACTCTAGCGTGTCATTAAGCGCTTCTGCTTCTTTAAGCGCCTCCGAATGAGCGCGCACGGCTTCTTCAAAGCGGCTCTCATTACGCAGACGCTTTCCCTTTATGCGCAGAGCTATGATATAGCCTATTTTATTGCCGCTTTCTGCAAAGCGGTGCTGTAGGGTCTCAATAGAGTCGATCGAAGATAAGGCTTCTATTTGTTTTTCTAAAGCTACTCGCTCTTCGTTACGAACGCTTGATGATTTCCCCCCGCAGGCGAAAAGGAGCACAATGAGTGCTACAACACCACAGGTATGATAGAGGTGCAGAGAGGACTGCAAAAATTTCGTTTTATTCGCTGCTGAAAAAATGGAACGCAGGAAATTAACATTAGTGAGATCAGGACGGCAACATTGCATTGAGTATTGTCTTTAGATCAATTCGAGTTACGTATTGACTCTTGGTTGATGTAAAAAGGATTGCGTAACTCTTGCAAAAATAATTACAAATTTGATAGTAATGACCCTAAACGCCATAATTTTTCTTTGTATACCAAATATCATTATGCAAGATAATAGTGAGGAAGACAATTTCGTTGTGGGGAAGAATATACAAAAGCAAGAGCGGTTTGTACTTAAATTGAAAAGTACGCAGTTAAGGCTAGTTATTGAGTTACGAAGCTTCACGATGTTGGATTGATCGTGATACACATCGTCTTAACGCCAAGTATGGCTCGCCATTAAATAAAGTGCAAAATCTTCGATGAAATGGGGCAAAATCGCGACTTTTTGTAGTACGACACTGGACAAAAACGAGACAAGGCACAACACTTCGGGGAATATAAATAGCAATTGAGGACCATGACGCACAGCGTAATGTGGGCAGTCCGTTTGAACGCAACAGTATCGGAGATTTACGATGCCTTCAAAATCTTTTGACTGAAAATGATCAACCTATAATGCTCCGGCGAAAAACAAAGGAAACCTTTAGCAAACACAGAAATGGCGAGTTAACACGTTGTATTATATTCAGAAAAGCGCGGTTTCATCGAAGATTTTGCAGTTTTGTACGCGCATCAAAAACCGGCTAAAACTTATCAGAAAGCGCCACCCTTTAGAGCCTTATTTGAGTCCACGAAATATCGTCTTAATAAAAATGGAAGTCATTTTTTAGTGCATCTTAATGCGTGCTTTAGAAAAAAACGTTTCCTAAAGCCAAGAAGAGCCATAAAACAACTTGTTTCACTTTTCGCAGCAAGGTGTGAATATTTGTATGTACTTTTATTCATTATCATCGACTTACCTCACTTCCCATGTCCGATTAGAGCAAGTCAGCCAAAGTTAATTGACCTTATGGTCTAATATCATAACGAGGAGTCTGGCTGTAAAAGGCCAACTCCTCGTTTGTGTTTTAGCCTCAAGTTTAGATGAGCAAATCTTATGCTTGTCGTAATAGCGTTTGTGTTTATCATTTGCAAGCCTATGAAGAATACTATTGAATCAGAGGTGTTAAGCACAAAGATACGAAGGAGACACATTCCACTTCTAACGCACGATGAAAATTAAGTAGGATTCGATAAAACGCTTATGAAGCTTATCTCCACTTAAGGATGAAACATCACCTAGCTTTTCACAAAATCACAGATGTTTTTGGCTTACCAAATTGTTTATTACTAATTTTGCATTTGTCCTCCGGCCTTATAATGGCAGAGATATCCCCTCAAAAAAAAGAAAACGTCGAAAATCGACCGTGAGCATAACCCACAATAAGAGAGAATGGAACATGAAATACCCTTGCGGTTTAAGCCTTTCCCTTTCGACCACAGAGGCATTAACACCATAATATTTTAGAAAAGTACACTACAAACAAAAACAAAAAAACAACCCAACTATTTACTCGCAACGCTTCTAGACGTTGCACAACATGCTACAATTATGACAAACCATTTATTCAGCAGCAGATACATAGCCATCATCGGGCTGTTTATCGCTATGTTTGCCCTGCCTGTTCAGGCGCAAAACATTCTGCTCTCGGAAGACTTTGAAGACGTCATACTCGATGAAAACGAGGGAGAGAGCACACAAACACTACCGAGCGGCTGGACGAAGATCGACGCCGATAAAGATGGACAAAATTGGTTCATCTACTACACCGAACCCGGCGGCGTAGGTCAAGGACACAATGGCGGAAAGTGTGCAACGTCGGCTTCTTTCGACAAAATGACGCAAGCGGGGATCCATCCGGACAATTATCTCGTTTCGCCCGAAGTGAAAGGCGCCGTCCGAGTAACGTTCTATGCTTGCGCACAAGACGAAGGCTATTCGAAAGAGCACTTTGCCATCTGCGCCTCTACGACCGGGATGGAAGCTGCTGACTTCAAGATCATACAAGAATGGACCATCAGCGAACTTCCCTCCTCTGCACCGGGCAAGCGCTTGAAAGATCAGACGGCTTGGAAGCTTTTTGACGTCAACCTGCCTGAGGGAACAAAATACATCGCCTTCCGTCATTATAATAGTACGGACCAATATTGCGTGAACATCGACGATGTAACCGTTTATGGCAATCAGGCAACAACGACCTACGGCTTCAAAGTAGGCGGTATGGAGGTAACTTCGGGCAATGCGCTCAACATCTCTCAAGTGGGCGGTTTCTCTGCGGTAACTAAAGGCAAACTGATTTACGACGATGCCTCTAAAACGCTTACGCTCAAGGACGCAACGATTAAGCTCCCCGCTGAAAGCGAAGCATCGGGATTAGAGTTCTTTGGCAATCAAGCTTACACAATTAAATTGGAAGGCAACAATCAAATCCTGACCACGCGCGGCTGGGCCATTCGCGGTCAAGAAGGCGCGCTTAACGTCAAAGGGCCGGGTAAACTGGTCGTTATCATGTCCGACTCACTCAAGGGCATCAAGACGCAAGGCGATCTGAGCTTTAGCGACAAGTGTAAAGTGCTCGGCGCAATGCCTATTATGACCGAGCAAGCCGGCAAAATCTATATCGACGGTGCTTACATCCACGCAAGAAACCGTGATAGCAGCTTTGCTATATCAGCAGAACTCAGCGGCGGCGGCGATTTGGCCGTGCGCAACGCTAAAGCTTACTATCAAGGCAAGGAGGCAAGCATAGGCACTTACGAAGGTAAAAAAGGACAAACGCCTACGCAATTCCGCACCTTCCTTTATAATAACAAGCCCTGCGATGAGATCATCATTCAGGATCTTGGTCCCGATGGCGTCATCTTTGAAGAAGACTTTGAAAGTGTTGCCTTAGATAAGGAGGAAGGGCTCTTCTCTTTTGATATGCCTTATGGTTGGATGACGATTGATGCCGACAAAGATTCAGCTACTTGGGTTACGATTGGCGACGGGCGTAATGGAGGCAACTGCGCGACATCTGCTTCGTGGAAGAACAAAGGACTTACGCCGGACAACTTCTTGATTACGCCGGAACTCTATGGTGCGATGCGCGTCACGTTCTATGCCTGCGCTCAGGATAAGAAAGTCGCTGGCGACCACTTTGCCGTTTGCGCCTCTTCTACAGGACGCAAAAAGGACGACTTTACGATTGTGCAAGAATGGACTACCGGCGAAGAAGCGTCACCCGCACCGGGCGCTCACAGGTTAGATCAAGGCGAATGGAAACTCTACGATGTCAACTTGCCGGCCGACACAAAATACATTGCCTTCCGCCACTTTAACACGACGGATAAGTTCCGCGTCAATATTGATGATGTAAAAGTCTATGGCAACTTGACGGGCGTAAGCCACGTGAGCAGCGAGGCACCGGTAAGACCGGGCATCTACAGCCTTAGCGGCATAAAACTCAACGGCAACTTGAAAGACCTGCCTAAGGGTATATATATTGTCAACGGCAAAAAGCTGGTGAAGAAATAATCAAATCTATTGATCAGAGGGGAGCGTCGTGATAGGCTCTGTCGGCAAGCCAAAGCGTACGACGATCTACCACGATGCTCCCCTCCTCAAAACCTAATGCCCCAACTTCCTCGTAGGCAAGGCGCCCAAAAGCGCTTCAAAAGGGAGGTACATTATATATGAAAACATCACACAGACTAAAGTTAGTCGGACTCCTATCTTGGTGCATCGCGATGATCGCTCTCTCCACCCCGGCGCCAGCACAGACCGAGTACGACATCTGGATTTGCGGCACGCAAGTCACTTCCGAAAACTGCGGCGACCTTTCAGTGATTGAAGGCGTCAACGGGACGGTAACGTATGATCCTACAACAAATACCCTTACCCTGCAGCGCGCCACTATCAACATTGGCGAAGAGGGCCAGGCCATCTACTCTGAAGTAAACGATTTAATCTTAAAGGTTATTGAAACCAACAACGTGACGACGGTAAAGGCTTCTGCACTTTTTTTCACAAAACCGCTGACCATTACAGGCGGAGGCACACTAAATGCTAAAAGTGAAGACTTCTGCGCCATCTATGCGTGGGGCACAGATCTTACGATCGATGATTGTACGGTAAATGCCTCCAGCGCTGGATATGGCATCAATGGAGACAGCGGTGAGAGCGAAAAACTCACGATCCGCAATGCCGATGTAACAGCAGAAGGTGGACAAGAAGGCGCAATCTGCAACTTTTACTCGCTCACGCTTGAAGGTTGCACAATCACGCAACCGGCGGGAGCGGCTTTCGATGCTACGCTAAATGGAGTGGCACTCAATGGCGAACTGGTCAAGAGTGGATTGACGATTGCAAAGGGCACATCTGGCATCCTCCAGCCGGCTATCAGCACGACTGCGACAAAAGGCATCTACACGCTCAACGGCCAAAAGCTTCGCGGCAGATTGCGAGACCAAGCCAAAGGATTATATATCGTCAGCGGAAAGAAAGTCGTAAACAAATGAGCAAACAGCAGACGAACAAATTAGAATTCGATTCAACGCGACACCGACATCGCACTACGTTAAGTTGCTGAATAAAAAAAGTAACACAACATAGCTCCGTAAGATCTTCGGAGCTATTATTATATATGTACATAAATCTGATCAACAAGGTGGTAAGCAATAGCAAAAGCAACTAAGTCCGCACGGTCATTAAGAACAGCGGACCAAAGAAGCTTTCTTTTTTCACCCGGCCTTTATCCCGGTTTATTACAAAGGCTTGGGATTTTTTTCCCAAGGTTGCGGACATTTTTCCTCAACCTTGGAATTTTTGTCCGCTAGGTTGGAATTTATACCATCTTATACCACTGACGACAAAACTGCCGCAGCTCACGTAGAGATAAGCACAAGTCGTGAGGTTGCTTCCTTTTGAGGTTTCCAAACAGCAACAACCGCAACGTCATTCGTAAACCCCCGTAAAAGCGATGCGAATAAAACAAGAAAAGAACGCAGAACAAATGATTGACTAAGAGATAAAATAACGAACAATCATAAAGAAACAGTAAAATTAAATGAAGAATTGAAAGATTAATTCAAAGAAAACGACTATATTTGCCGTTGTACATCTTTATCTAACATCGTACAACTCGTAACCCCTAAGGCCCGTGCCTCCGATACGACCTTGCTCCTAAAGGAGTTTCAACAGGGAGGCATATATATCATGTGTAAAACATTACTTAAAAGCACCTTCGCAACTGTTGGCGCACTATTCCTTTCAACCTTTATTCTGCCGCAACAAGCACAAGCACAGAGAGAGTACGAACTCAAACTCTGCGGCAGATATGTAAGCGAAGACAACTGCAACGACCTCTCTATAATTCCCGGCATAACGGGAAAAGTAAAATATGACCCCGAAAGCTATACACTTACACTCGAAAATGCAACCATCCACACCACAGACGAGGAAGAAGACGGCTTTGGCATTTGGAATAAAGTGCGCGGCTTGACGATCTGCCTCATAGGCAACAACACGATTACAACAGAAAACAGCGGCGGCATCATCAATGGCTACGGCATCGACCTCACTTTCGCAGGCAACGGAAAACTGACAGTGACCGGCTCCACCACGGCTAAAAGAGATTATCAATACGGCATTGTCAATCGAGGCACGATCACCGTGAGCGACTGTAATTTGGAAATCAGCGGCGGCGTATATGGTATCTCTTGCGGCTATTGGATGTTTGAGAATTGCACAGTTCGCGCCAAGGGCGGCGGCCACGATCAAGACTCGCACGCTGGTAGCTTTAGCTGGGTATGGGGAGAACTACCAAAGTTTACCGACTGCAAAATCACCGCCCCTACCGGAACACAATGGAAAGACTTCGGCACCGGTAGCGCGATCAATTACACCCTCTCCGATGCCAATGGCAAACCCGTGACCGACTGGGTTGAGATTACGCCTGAAGCATCAAGCATCAACACGCCGTCTATCTACACGGCTGTTAAGCAAGGCATCTACAGCCTTAGCGGCCAAAAACTGAACGGCACGTTGAAAGATCAAGCCAAAGGGTTGTATATCGTCAACGGCAAGAAAGTTGTAAAGCAATAAGCTGCGCCTTAGAAAAGACGTCAAGGCTCCGCAAGGCACCCAAAGGCAAGCGCTTGGCCCTCATCAAGCGGCAACACGCAAAACTAATTCGACGTATTAGCGGAGAATTTTGATATTTTCTCTACCTTTGCGTATTAAAAGTTAACAACAAAGCGAGAAGACGGCCGCTTAGGCCGCTCTTCTCGCCTTAATTCTTTTTTCTACATGACGCAAAAGACCTTCAATCGTACGCTGATCACAGCTGCGCTGCCCTATGCCAATGGCGGGGTCCACATCGGCCATTTGGCCGGCGTCTATATCCCCTCGGATATTTACGCCCGCTATCTGCGCTTGCGCAACAAGCCGGTACTCTTCATCTGCGGATCAGATGAGCACGGCGTACCCATAACCATTCGCGCACGCCGCGAACATTGCACGCCGCAAGACGTCGTAGATCGCTACCACAAACTGATTAAAGAATCCTTTGAAGCCTTCGGCATCAGCTTCGATATTTATAGTCGCACGACAAGTGCCGTACACGAAAAAACGGCCACCGAATTCTTTAGAGCGCTCTACGATAAAGGCGAATTTATCGAAAAAGAAAGCGAGCAGTACTACGATGAAGAGGCCAAGACATTCTTAGCCGACCGCTACATTACGGGAGAATGCCCCCATTGCCACAAGCCCGGCGCTTACGGCGACCAATGCGAGAGTTGCGGCACGGCGCTTTCGCCCCTCGAACTCATCAATCCGCAATCGGCCATCAGCGGTTCAAAACCCGTTCTGCGCACCACGAAACACTGGTATCTGCCTTTAGACAAGCATCAGCCGTGGTTAGAGAAATGGATCTTGGGCGAGCACGCCGATTGGCGCTCCAATGTGACCGGCCAATGCAAGAGTTGGTTTGATATGGGCCTACAACCGCGCGCCGTCAGTAGAGATCTCGATTGGGGCATCCCCGTTCCCGTCGAGGGCGCTGAGGGTAAGGTACTCTACGTCTGGTTTGACGCGCCGATTGGCTATATTTCCAACACGCGCGAACTGCTCCCTAACGACTGGGAGACGTGGTGGAAGTCGGACGACACACGTTTAATCCACTTTATCGGCAAGGATAACATCGTATTCCATTGTATTGTCTTCCCCGCGATGCTGAAAGCTCACGGCGAGTATATCTTGCCCGACAACGTACCTTCCAACGAATTTCTGAATCTCGAGGACCGCAAGATTTCGACCTCGCGCAATTGGGCCGTATGGTTGCACGAATACCTCTCTGACTTCCCTAACAAGCAGGACGTCTTGCGTTATGTGCTCACGGCCAACGCTCCGGAGACGAAGGACAACAACTTTACGTGGAAAGATTTCCAAGCCAGAAACAACAACGAGTTGGTAGCCGTCTATGGAAACTTTGTAAACCGCGCACTCGTATTGACCCACAAATACTACGGTGGGGAAGTGCCGGCCTGCGGAGCGCTCCTGCCCGAAGACGAAGCTACCATTGCTGAGTTTAAGGATGTAAAAGATAAGGTTGAATACCTACTCGACCACTTCCGCTTCCGTGATGCGCAGAAGGAGGCGATGAATCTCGCGCGCATCGGCAACAAATATTTAGCCGATGCTGAGCCTTGGAAGGTCATCAAGACGGATCCGGAGCGCGTAAAGACGATTTTATATATTGCCCTCCAACTCGTGGCCAATCTGGCTACGGCTTTCGCGCCCTTCCTGCCTTTCAGCAGCGAGCGTCTGCGCCGCATGCTCAACCTCCAAACGCTCGATTGGAGCAGACTGGGCCATACGGATCTCCTGCCGGCCGGTCACCAAATTGGCCAGGCCGAACTCCTCTTTGAAAAGATCGAGGATGAAGTCGTGACGGCTCAGGTAGAGAAACTCAAAGCTATGGAAGCGGCCAACGAAGCTGCTGAAAAGAAGGCAGAACCGATTAGTGCGGAAACGACAATCGACGACTTTGCGAAGATGGATCTTCGCGTTGGCACGGTCTTGAGTTGTGAGCGCGTGCCGAAGAGCGACAAACTGCTGCAATTCAAAATTGACGACGGCCTCGGCGGTCGTACAATCGTAAGCGGCATTGCCAATTATTACGAACCGGAGCAGTTAGTCGGGAAGCAAGTTGTCTTTATCGCCAACTTCCCGCCGCGAAAATTACGCGGCATTGTCAGCGAAGGAATGATTCTAAGCGCTCAAGACTTAGACGGATCGCTCTCCGCTCTTACGATCGACCGCCCCGTAGCACCGGGTTCGCAAGTAGGTTAACGCCGGCGCCGACCGCTATCGGCCACAGCCCCGCGCGGAATGCGCAAGGAGCGGCCATAAAAGGCGCACAAGGGCATCAGCCTTGCGGCCAACCTGCCTTTCAGGGCCTACATACTGATCACGCATCGCCGGATGCGCTCTTGCGTAGGAGAATAAGCTTTTAATAGGCCTATTCTTCTACGTTTTTTTGTGCAAATGCCCCACTCACTCGTCCGCGCTTCGCCGCGCGGTTTCGTTTGGCGGCAGCAAACCATCGTTTGGCGGCAGCAAACCATCGTTTGGTGGGAGCAAACCATCGTTTGACGGCAGCAAACCATCAGCAAGCAGAAACCAAACAGAGCCATCGACTTTATAATCAGCGCAAATACGCAGCAAATAAGATTGAACATAAAACGCCCGTTTGACAATAAGGGTCAAACGGGCGCAAATAGAATAAGCAATCCTACGCAATTCGGGCGGTGCGAGCTACAGACAACGTGCGGACCGACCGACATCGACACGCGCTAAGCGCAAAAGTCATTGTCTGCTTTAAGCATACGAGTGCATCCCCCCAAGGAAGAAGTTGACGCCGAAATAGGTCATCAGAATCGTAAGAAAAGCCAGCGTCACGAACCAATGATAAGGCAGCGGCCGACGGAAAAGCGGGAGCGTATGGGTATGTACGACGATGCCATAAGTCATAAACGTAATGAGTGCCCACACTTCTTTGGGATCCCAACTCCAATATTGCCCCCAAGAAACGTTGGCCCATATCGCACCGATAAAAATACCAATGCCTAAGGTGGTCAAAGCCGGATAAAGGAAGAGGAGAGAGAGGCGTCGGAGTGCCATAAGCGCCTCATCATCTGCCCCGAAAAGTCGCGAGATGAGTGCCGTCAAGCCGCAAATAAACGTAAGCGAAAGTAGCGCAAACGACATCATTATAATCGAGACGTGCACACTGAGCAAAGGCGAAGCGAGCACGGGCATAAGGGGCGTGATCTGCGGGTCGAGCTGCCCCAAGTGGGCCACCAGCAAGAAGAAACCAGCCAAGAGGAAGCCGAAGGTCAAGACCAATTTATTTTTTAGGCAGACGATGAGCGTCAGCAGTTGGACGAACCAGGCGAGCAGCAGCATCGTCTCATAGCCGTTGGCCATCGGGATCGTTCCGGTTATGATCCAGCGGAGTATTTCATAATAAGTCAGTGCGCCCCAAGCGAGCAAAGACGCCACGAAAAAGAGGCGGGGCAACCACTTGACGACGGAGCGGCGCTGCGTTTGGCGGTGGGTCGTCAAGTAGATGACGTAAAAGAGCGACAAGAAGCCCAGCGTGAGATTAAAGATGAAGAGTATCGTCGTGAAAGGCCACTTATTGTATTGCAATTCGGCTTTGATCTTCAGCGTCGAAGGCAGAGAGGCACCGCCGTGGTCGCCTTGATAGCGGCGCACGGCATCAGTCACGCGGTTGAGGTGCTCCCAATCGCCGGCTTGGGCGTAAGTGTTCCAAACGGCAAACGATTGGTCGATGAATTGGTGCTCATCGGCGGGCAATGTTTGGGGCAGACTGTCGATCGGTGCGAACCAAGTGATCTGTTTTTGGGTCGTAATCGGAAAAAACTTGAGTGGAAGGCCGCGGCGCAGGTCCATAATCAGCTTAATGTTGGCATCAAGTTCGGCAACGTCCTTATGAAAACCATCGCGATTGCCCTCTGCATATTCGCGCACGGCCGGGCCGAGAATGTAGCCACCTGCAGCGGCATTAAAAAACTGACTTAAAGAGGCATACTTGGGCAAGTCGTAACGCTGACGCACTTCAGCGGCCTTCACACGTATCATCGGCTCAATGGTCCATTGGTTGCCCCAGAAAATCCACCCGGTCAAGACTTGCTCAGCCGTATAGCCGTTGTACGTGCGACTGCCATAGATTTTTGTCGTAAAGTCGAGCGCATAGGTTTGCACCGGACAAATGCGGCCATTATACAACATGTCGAGGCAGCCCATGCGATGTGCAGCATCGGCAGGAAGCGCCGGTGCAGCCGCAGAGGAGAGTCCGACGGCAAAAAACAAGACCACGGTAGCGCCCCGCAGGAGTCGCCGGAAAGTGCCCTTAGGATCAATCAACAACCAGATGAGAGAAAGGAAAAGCAAGGCGTAGCCGGCATACGTAACCGGAATGCCCCAAGGATCGGCATTGATCGTAAGGTAAGCACCTTGACCGTCGTCGTCGTAAGCGCTTTGGTAGAGGCGCACGTTGCGATACGTGTAAATGCGATTCATAGAGACGCTCCCGCTGACGGAGGACGCTCCATCGAGAATCGTGAAGCGGGAGACGTAATCTTTCGCCGAACCGGTGCCGGCATGGTAGAGTACGTCGAAACGATCCAAGCGCAAGCGGAAAGGCAAGGCGCGCTGTTGCTCACCGGCCGCACCATCGTCTTTCGGGGTAAAGGTGGCCGTAGGCGTATGTAAACGCAGATGTATGGTGCCGCGATAGGCCGTCAGGCTGGTCAAGAGGGCGCCGGTAAGGATCAAGACAAAGGAGGCGTGGAGAAGCACCGTGCCCGCACGCCGCGGACCTTGACGGTAATAATAAATAATGGAGACAAAGGTCAGGGCAGCCCAAAGCAGCGAAAACCAGAGTGAGCCGTAAATATATCGGGCGACATAGGCTGAGCCGTGATTGTGCTCCACAAAGGTGGCCACGCCCATCGCTAAAAGGGGCAGGAGATAAAGGAGGAATAGGATTTTCTTCATCTTGAATGTTAGCTAGTTGACAAAGAGCAGCAACGGCTTCACCTGACAAGGCAGGAAAGGACTTATAGATGGCGAAGAAGATAACTGCGCAGCAGAGTTTGAGGGCTTTAAAATTGTGATGTATATGAAGAAATGGCTCGACTCGGCTCGCCCTCATCAAAACAGGCGAGGCCTTACTTTAACCAAAAGCCTTCGAGCAGGCGAAACGATAAGGAAGAAAACAGCTCGTATGGCGGAGGTCACCTAAGGTGTATCGAAAAGAGACACTTTCGGTATCTTCCTACCATACTCGCTGTTTGTCGTGCTTGCCGGAGGCTCTATAAACGTCCTCTTCGGCAGGGATAAGTCAATTAGATGGCATCAATAAACGCCACAACGGCATCGCGATCGCTCTTCTTGAGCTTATAGAATTTGTCTGCAGCCCATTTGGCCTCGCTCTTTTCAGATACGCCGTGCCACATAATGGCTTCAATGACGTTGCGAGCACGGCAATCGTGCAAGCGGTCGTGAGCGCCGGTCTCTTGATAACTCAAGCCACGACCCCAGAGCGGCGTCGTTCGGCACCAATCGGTGCGAATGTTATTGTCCATATACAGGCGATGCTGGATCATATCGGTATAAGGCCAGATCGTTTGATGGGCATAACGGGGCAAAGCGCCTTGACCGCGCGTGATCGCATCGGTATAATAGTTGTCGGCACCGGTTTTCCAAGAAGGACGGTGGCAGGCGGTACATCCCATTTCGTAGAACAATATTTTGCCGCGCTTCACTTGAGGATCGTAGAGATTACGCGCACCCGGCACGGAGAGACCACGATGCCATACCATAAAATCGTAATAGTCTTTGTCCGTCATTTCCTCACCGTAAGGCTCTACAAAGTATTTCTCGTAAGTAGCTTTGTCGGAAGGCTTATTCAAACCCAACAAGAGATTGACCAAATAACTGATGCTGTCGCGCGAGCCATCGGCATAATAAGGATGCAACAAAGATGCGGCATCGCTACCATTCTGTTGTATATAATTAATGACGTCTTGGTTCTCTGACATAGCCTTGGCCCACGCCTTGGTCGTATAGAGATAGTGACGATCACTGCGGGTTACGTTGGTAATATTCCACATAGCATTGGCACCAGGACCATCTTGCAAACTACCACGCGTCAAGGCATACGTAAAACGCTTGATGCGCTTTGTGCCGTCAGCCAGGGAGTACCACGCCGTAGCGGCCCAGTCGTTAGCGGCAGCATTCCACATCGCGGGATTGAGCTGGGCGTGCTGTGCCTCCTTAGCGTATTGTGCTTTCAGCGAATCGTCATCGATGGCGTCAAGGAGCGCCGTACCATAAATACCAATAGTCGACTCTAAACGCACGGCATAATCTTTCGGCTTCGGATTCGTGTTAAACGCCGTCACGGGTATCTTCACTTCGGGATAGATCAAGTCGTAAGTCTCGCCATCGGGAAATTTATTACCGTGGCTATCTTGCTTGTGCTTCCACGTTATGGAGATCTGCGCTTCGTCTACGGGAGGCAGGAAGGGCTTCATTGCCTTCGTCTGCGGCATACCTGTTACCTCCGTAATATATTGATTCTTCTTATAAGCTTGTCCGTTGCCGTCTACGCCATCCTTGTCGTGATAGATAACCAGCAGATAGCCATTGCCCATCGTGTTGGCCAAGTAGGAATTTTGGCGACTTCCGTGACCATAACCGGGGTGGCAGAAAAGACAGCCACTGCGTACCCACGCCGGCCCTAAGCCCTTGCGAGGACGGGTATTGAGCGTGAAGTCTTTTTCAAAGAAAGTTTCGCCGTGTTTAAACGTCTGATAAAGGCCGTTCTGCTCCACAAAAGGAGAGGGGTTGGAATAGCAGCCTTCTTCGTGACTTGTTGTACCCAGTTCACCACCCGGTTTCCACTCTGCGGCAGAAAACACGTCGTTAGCCTCACCTTCTTCACCTTGAGGCTTCACGATCGGATCATCCGAACAAGCGACCAAAGACATTGCAACGGCACCTGCAAGGATGGCTCTGTACATTAAATTGTGATATTCCATAATGTTGTTTTTTCTTTTGAAATGACGCTTAACGCCCGTCAGGCGGAGAGAGACGCGCTCTTTGTCGCAAGCCGGTATACATTATATATAGTGGCGCCGGCAACTTTGACGACAAACGCGCGATTGAGTGTACAACCCGCTGTTACGGCGATTGGCAGCAACAGCGGGTTCGCGCTCATTTCAGATACCTGTTTTATTTCGTGTTCTTTTGAATAACATCATTAGCTTCGCTCAAAGCATCGCTCAACTCCTGACAAGCATCAATAGCGACTTTACACTTCGGACTTTGATAGTTCTTTACAAACGGCGCGGGTATGTCTTTAATCGCCACAATCGCTGCCTGAATAGCTTTCTCCACACGCTCGCCCACGGCCTTATCATATTTTTGGAAATAAGCGTGGAAGGAAACAGCTTGGTTGCGCTTGCTCGGCACACCGCCATACCATACATTCTCTACGCTATGGATATTGTTTTGGAAGTCGTTCAGCGAATTCCAGCTATACGGAGATTCAATATAGCTTACATCCTTACCGGAGAATGGATTATTGATTTTCGTGTTGCCTACTTCATCGGCAATGCCACCTGCACTATTATCGCCGCTCAGCACAGCACTGGCTGCCAACTTCACACTTTGATAAACGCTACCTGTACCGCCGGCATTGATCATACTATAACCATACGACTTACCCAGGTCGGTCACGTAAGCCTTTCCTAATTCGTCTAATACATCGAAGTGGGCTTTTGGAGCATTTTCATTCCAAGCGCACTCCAATTGATATACGCTATTGCGCAAGTCTTCCGCAACGGCTTTCGCAAACATCAATTCGCGCTCGCCTTTTATGTTAGTGAAATCAAGTCCATCGCGATTCCAAGAATCATACGTATTCAATTCTGACGCCAAGCGGTTCTTTCCATCGCGGAAGAGGATAAACTCTATGCCGTGGAAGCCAATCAAACTCTGGTCATAGTTTGATGCCGTCGCAATAGCCTGTCCGCTACTCAAAAGGTTGTGCAAGGCCGTCAAGTCGAGGGGCCAAGAATCGATGTGCGGGTCGATGCTAAAGTGAGATGCAGCGCCCAGCAAGAAAGCCTCGCTCTTCTCATAGCCTGCACGAGCGTGCAAGAAAATCTCACAAGCCTTGTCTACTTGGCTCTGCGTGATGCTACCGGGTTGCATAGCGGTAAGCGCATCGAGCAGTTGAGTGCAACTGTCAGCCAAGTTGGCATAAGTTGGGTTAATTGTATTTTCAACATCACCCTTCAAAATCTTTTGCAGAAAGACGTCGCCTTCGCTCAATTTGGGCGCATCTGTTCCATTTTCGCTACAACTTGCGAATGTCAAGCAGGCCGCTCCGAAAAGAAGTGCCACGCTTGCTTTAAATAAATTCTTCATTTTTGATTATGGTTTTTAATGTAATTGATTTTTACTCCGATTGAAGATACTCACCCTCGCCTATTTCGTAGCCTTTAAAGGAAGAAGCCCTCATAAGCCACACCGAGCGATACGGACGGCTCATTATTATATTGTCGCTTCAGGAAGCGTTGCGAATATTCTGCCTTGATCACGATTTGAGGCACAGGATAGTAATTCAAGCCCACCGCCATGCGATGTTTCTCCGTATAAGGAAACTTAGGTTGCATCGCAGTCGGTATATAAGAATTGTAGTATTCATAATGCGCAAAAGCATAGAGCTTTTGATTGTCGGCGCGTAGCTTTTCTATTTGCGAGAAGATGTTATAGCCCACCTCTAAACCGCAAGCGATCGCCGCTTTGCCCACATAGTCGCGATTAAAGGGCGACGTCTTCGTCTGGCGGCCCGGTAGCAGGCGCACTTCGTTGGCATCACCAAGGTGTCCGTAGTCAAAATTACCACGCGCAATCCAGTTATGAGCATTATACGTAAAGTCCAGCGACCCCAAACACAAAGCGCCTTTCAGTTTCGACGCTTTTCCGTTGGCATCGCGCCCAAGGGTATTGTCGATAGAGTGGCCGTAATAGGCACTAAGTCCTATGCGCAAACCGGGGATGCTATAATTGTCTACGCGCAACGCAATCGCATATTTGTTGGCTACGGCAAATTCCATCGCCGAGCCGGCTCCTTTTTGAATCCATTTGTCTCTGCTGAAGCTCATCGCGTCAAGGCCCGGCAAGAATTGTAGTTCATAGCGCCAAGATCCCAGCAAGCCCCACAAACTCACACCCGTCTGATGCCAAGTACAAGGTAGGACTGTCGCCTCTCCCTCCGGCCGATAAACCGTAAAGTAATGGAGCGGCTCGTGGTAAGCATTCGTCAAGCCAAAGGGCACAACGATATGCCCCATACGCAGATTGAGCCAGCGTCCAAAACGCTTTTGAATCCAAAACTGCTCAAGCTCTACTTCGCCACCTTTCTCTACTTCTTGCTCCCATTCGCCCGATTCTTCGTATTCTTTTTCAAAAGAAACGCCCGTGCCGGTATGTTCAAATTCGATCTCGCTACCCATCGTCCAGCCTTTTCCGAAGTCATAGTTGAGATAGATTACAGCGTGAGGAATATCAAAGCGCCCATGACTTGGATCATTCTTATATTTCCCCGCGTTAGAATAGCGATACACATTGTCGCTAAAAAACTCACGCGTATAAGCGGCTTCACCATAACCACCTACGCTGAAGCGATTACCTCGCACATGTTCTGCAACACTATCTGATGCAGCCACTTGTGCCGCCGCAGGCGACGCGCAGGCCACAGCAGCAAAAAAAACGTTGCGTAAAATTTTTATCATATCTAAATGGATTATAACACGATCTGATAATTAGTTGCAAAGTTACACGCACCTTTCTAGCCCATCAATACCTAAAAGTAGGTAAATTCTAACTTTATATTCAAATACGAATGCAAACCAATTGCTCGTATCGTTTTTTTTGTCGAATTTTGCTGTTCAAACTTAGGGACATACATGAAGAGCCAGAAAATCTATGAGCCGAACGACAAGATGTTTTCTCTCATCAGAGACAACTACAACATCCTGCAAAGCCTCGGAAGCTTTGGTATTAAAATCGGTTTCGGAGACCGCACGGTCTACGAAGTCTGCCAAAGACAAGGCGTAGATACGTATACCTTCCTTGCAGTGGTTAATTTGGTGATCAATGATCACCTTGGCGTAAAGATCGATGAGCATATTTCGATGCCCACCTTGCTACATTTTCTCAAGGCGAGCCATCAATATTATCTCGGATTCCAATTGCCCACCATTCGGCGCGAACTGGAAGAGGCTTTGGAGGCGGAAGACAATTTGGCCAAGTTAATTCTCAAACTCTACGACAATTACTCGGCCGAGATTCATCGGCATATGAAGTATGAGGAGAAGGAATTGTTTCCGTATGTAACGGCTTTGCTCGAAGGCGACTTATCAAAGAACTTCGACATCGACACTTTCTCGCAACATCATAGTCAAGTGGACCGCAAACTTCGCGAATTGAAGGACATTATCATCAAATATCTACCCACCGATGATATGCACAACAATCGCTTGATGGCCACGCTCTACGACATCTACAACAACGAGGAGTGGTTGCGTCAACATTCCAAGGTCGAGGATATGATCTTTATTCCCGCGATCAAATTCTTGGAGAAATCAAAGCGCAAAAACGTACTCACAGAGAAGATTTCTTCGCTCGTAAGCAATAAGGAAGAGGAACTAAGTGCGCGCGAACGCGACGTCATCATCAGCATCGTGCAGGGCATGTCCAACAAGGAAATTGCTGAGCACTTGTGTATCTCGACAAATACCGTCATTACGCACCGACGCAACATCGCTCGAAAATTGCAGATCCATACGCCGGCCGGTCTGACCATTTATGCCATCGTCAACGGCTTGGTCGACATCTCCTCGATTCAGGCTTAAGATCTTTCGCGCAATATATATACATTGCCCTGACGCGCTACGCGCCCTTCAGCGACCAGTTCGCTCAAGACGCGTGAGAGCGACGGACGCTGCACACCCATCCGCAGGGCAGCGGCTTGCACATTCTCAAGCCGACCACTCGTTTGCAGATATTTTAGCACGCGTGAGCGCAAACTTTGCAAGGCAAATTCATCTACCTTTTTGGCTAAAAACAAACTACGATCGGAAACGATGCGCAGAAAGTTGCGCAACACTTCCGGTGAGCGCTGCATAAAGGTCAAAAAGGCATCGCGATTGATCACCAAGATCTCGCAGGGCGTTTTCGCCATCACGGTTACGGGAAACGTATTCACCGAAGCGTAAATAAAAGCAGGCGCCAAAATATCCGTAGCGTGCAATTCGTCCATCTTCAATTCTTTTCCTTCAGGGTTCACCATAAAGGCTTCAGCCACGCCCGACGCAATCAAACTAACCGATCGGCACGCTTCACCGCGGCGAGCTATGATATCGCCGGCGGCGTAATGGCGCATGTTATTGGGTGCAACGGATAAAAAATCGCGGAGTTCTTCAGCGGAAGTGCCAAGGAAAAGGGGACTTTCCAAAAGATCTGAAACGTCTATCATACCTGCTTTTGTCTTATTTCTTTGCTTTCATCTCGCTGCGTAGCCACCGCTCGGGCGGCCGCGTAGGATCATCGACAAAGTTACGGATTACGGCCGATTCGTCACAATCTTCGATGAAAATAATCACGCCTTCCGCCCTTGTCGAGCATCCCCTTTTTTAGGTATTTTTTACGTGCCCCGCAAAGAAAAATATTGCCCGCTTGCGCCCATTGAGGTAAAAATCGGCGCAAGCGGACTCGCATAAATAAATGCTTTATTGCTGTTTATTTTATCATAACATCCGTCCCCATAACGAACGCTTCCGGGGCGGTAACGCTGCATTCCATCGTATACCCCTTCGAAGGGCCTAAGGCGGAGACTTTATAGCCAATCTTCCCCTTCTTCATCTTGATCCTTTCTACCATACACCAGTTGTAAATGATCAACTTGCGGATATTCCCATCCTTCTCAAATTCTGCTTCCCCTAAGTCTTTTGAATAGACGCCTGCCGTCTGCGTCACTTGGGTTAGGAGCTTTTCGCCTTTGTAAATAGCCACGTCTTTCATATCAAACGTTTTATATCCGAGGGCGTAAAACGTATCCGGCTTCATCCCTTCTTGGATAAATATCGTATCGTTGCCTCTTTTATTGGTCACAATATATTTATCGCCAACTAATTCAAAGCGATTACATGCACCCAAACACGCGATAATGAGTAAGGAGAGTAGACTTGCGGATGCGAACAATAATTTTCTCATAGGTTTTAGTTTTGAAATGGTTCAAGTTTTATCAATTGCAAAGTTAGAAAAAAAGAAAGCGATAAGAGAATTCACAACATCTTTTTGCAACGACCATACATTTTTGTCTACCGATCGTATTTCTTGATAACCACCTTGAAGTTCGACGCGTGATCTGTCTATCTCCCTACCTCTTCCGGTACGATTGAGTCGGACACGCCTCAAAAAATGCGAGCTTATGATAACCTTTGCGCCCTACTTCTTCGGACATTGTTAGCACAAGCTCGCATCAGCAAAAGCAAAAGGCTTGACCGCCGTTTATTTTATCCAAACATCCGCCCAAGCTGCAGGCGATGTTGTCGTTACAACACTGCAAGCCATCTTATATCCTTTCAAAGGGCCTAAGGCAGAGACTTTATAGCCAATCTTCCCCTTCTTCATCTTGATCCTTTCTACCATACACCAGTTGTAAATGATCAACTTGCGGATATTCCCATCCTTCTCAAATTCTGCTTCCCCTAAGTCTTTTGAATAGACGCCTGCCGTCTGCGTCACTTGGGTTAGGAGCTTTTCGCCTTTGTAAATAGCCACGCTTTTCATATCAAACGTTTTATATCCGAGGGCGTAAAACGTATCCGGCTGCATCCCTTCCCAAACAACAACAGAGTCAGCATCTCGATTTGTTTGTATAGCAGGGTAATTTTCCCCTTTATCGCAAGCGCCCAAACACGCAATAATGAGTAAGGAGAGTAGACTTGCGGATGCGAACAATAATTTTCTCATAAGTTTTAGTTTTGAAATGGTTCAAGTTTTATCAATTGCAAAGTTAGAAAAAAAGAAAGAGGATAGAAATTCACTAAAATAATTTTTCGATGCTCCTATTTTTTTGGCTACTGCTTGCTTTTCTCCACCCTCAGCGCCCTATTTCGAACATCGACAGGACAGACATTTTAGTTTTTCATCGTGATAAAAATGGTTTGCGCTCGTGATGAAAAGAGCTTCATCTCACGATAAAAAAGGTCTACGCTCACGAGCGTAAACATACCAAGCCAAGTATCGCGACCTAAAAAAGCAGTGGTAGGGCGTGATTGCTCCAACTTTTCGCACTAAAATTTCCCATCATCGGGCAGCGCAAAAGCCACGCGGGCATTTTGATTACAACGATGGCTGCGGAGAGACGAAGCGCTCGAGATAGTCGAATAAGATAAAGAGAAGAAAACCCGTAAGGGCCAGCATCACAATTGCACCATACATCGCCGTATAGTCCATACGCATCCACAGATCTACGATTAAGTAACCCACGCCTGCGTCAGTGCCGTAAGTTTCCGTGACAAACAAGACGGAAATCGCAGTGCCCAGCGCTACGCGCACAGAGGAAAAGAGCGTGGGCGCAATGGCCGGCAGAAGTACGTGGCGCAAAAGTTGGCGCCGATTACCGCGGAGGGAAACGATAACGGCCACGTAGCGCTGCGGAACGGCAGCAAGGGCGTCGCGGATATTGACCATCAATTGGAAGACAAGGACCAAGACGAGCATCGTCACCTTGGAGGCGTTGCCCAGTCCGCACAGGACCATGATAATAGGCAACAAAATAAGTTTGGGTACAGGGTAGACAAAATATAAAAGGCCATCGAGCACGTAGCGGAGCGACTTGAAAAAATACATGCCCACTGCGCCGGCCAGCGCTAACAATACGGAGAGGGCCAAACCCATAGCTAAGCGCAGCAAACTCTCGGCTAAATGATGAAAAAGGGACGCCTCGCCGATGAGCGTGGGCAGCTGTTGATAAACGACCCAAGGGGTGGGAAGCAGATCGCTCCGCAGGGCTTCGGCGCCGCAGATCCATAGGAGGTGCAGCGTAAGAAAGCCAACGAGAAAGCGCCGCAATTGATGGCCGGTGCGGCGCGTGCGGCCGCGCAACAGACGGGGGCTAAACATCTTCTAAGGTGTATTGAAAATCGGGCAACAACGTGAGCCGCTTATGGGCCGCCAATCGCCGCGGCAGCGCGTGGTGCGTCACCATCACAGTCGTCACGGGATATTGTTCGCGCAAAGCGAGCAGGAGTTCGAAGGCCTCAGCCGCTTTATCAGCATCGAGCGCAGAAAATGGCTCATCGAGCAAAAGGAGTTGGGCTTCCTGACAAAAAGCACGGGCCAAGGCGGCGCGCTGGCGCTGTCCGCCGCTCAGCGTTTGCGGATAGCGGGTGCAAAGATCAGTCAGTTGGAGCGTCTCTATAATATGTCGTTGCGCCGCTTCCGAGCGCATGCGTCCGCCAAGCAGCCCCGGCAGCGCAATGTTAGCGCCAACGGTCTTCCAAGGCAGGAGTCCGTAGCCCTGCTGCACGTAGGCGGTAGCGAGATGCTTATCATTGGCGGCGTATCCACCGATGGTGATGCTTCCCGCTGCGGCGGGCAGCAGGCCGGCCAAGGCATTGAGCAGCGTAGACTTGCCGATGCCGGACGCACCATTGATCTGTAGAAACTCGCCCTGTGCCAGCGTGAAAGAAAGATGGGCTATGATCGGCGCATCTTCAGCCGGCCGACCGCCGGACGGCGGCCGATTGATTCGCAAATCGGAGACAGTGAGAAAGGAAGCGGGCGAAGACATGGATGCGTGCGGCGAAGACGTGGATTAGGGCAAGGCCGGCATCGGCACGATGAGCTGTTGGGGCGTCAAATCCTTCTTCAGGGCCTTCTTTTGCTTGAGCCAAGCGATGGCAGCTTGCAGTTCATCAACCTTAGGCGGCGTTGCCGGCGTATAATCGGGGACGGGGATGTGCGCAGCCAATTTCTCGGGCGCGCCGGCATAGTCTTTGATCCAACGCGCCAAGGTTTTTGTATCTGCATCGCGCAACTTTTGCACGGCTAAATTATAGCCCTGTAAAAGCAAAGCCAAGGCTTTGTTGTTGCCGTCTTGAGCCAGTTCGCGCTTCACCAAGAGTCCTGTCGCCTCCCAGTGATGGGCGGAAGAAACATCGCGTCGGCCGCAACGCCCGGAGGCTTCTGCCATCGTTGCAAAAGGCTCGGGGAGAACGGCGGCGCCAAGTTTGCCTTGCAGCAAAAGCTCTAAGCGCAGCGGAATCTTTTGCACTTCGACGCGGTGTACGACGGCGCCTTTCGCAACTGCGGGCTGCGTAAAACGATCCGTGAGAAAATCGACCACGGTATTGTTGGAGACGCCGAAAGATGAGGGAAAGGCTTCCGAAGTTGCGCCGTAGGCCATCCAACTAAAGTCTCCGTCGAGTTTCATGACGAGTCCGGCGTCCACACCTCCGGCTACCTGCAACGCAGCTCCGGTATAGTCGGTCACCGTTCCGTCCAATTTACCGGCTTGGAGTGCCGCATCGCGATCATTGGCAGAGAAAAAGTGGACGATTTCCAACTTTAGGCCGAGCGAATCATAGATGCCGGTCTCCTGGGCCACAGCAAAGGGCAGAAAATCCATAGAACTCATCGCGCCAATCGTAAGCGAGGGCGATGAAGTGGCGTCCTGCGATTTCTTTTTCGGCGCACAGGCCGCAAAAATCAAGACTAAAAGGAGCAAAGGAAGGAATCTGCCGAGCCGCAAAAGGCACTGCGGGAAGCCAAAGCGGGAGCGCATCGACGCGGCATCTGTATTTCTTGTCATCATAGCTTATTGGGGTTTATTCACAATGGGCAAAAGTACGAAGAAATTCGAAGAAACGACCGCATCAGCGGGCCTAAGTACACTCAAGCCCGACGCAAACGCAAGCTATTGGCGACTACGCTCACCGAACTCAAAGCCATCGCGGCGGCGGCCAAGCTCGGCGAAAGCGAAAGTCCGAAGGTCGGAATCAGAACGCCCGCTGCGAGCGGAATCAGACAGAGATTGTAGATAAAAGCCCAAAACAAATTTTCCCGAATCACGCGAACGATGCGCCGAGATAGGCGAATGGCGGCCGGAATTTGCGACAAATCGCTGCGAATAATCGTCATTTGCGCGACGTCCATCGCGACATCGCTGCCGCGCCCCATAGCTATGCTTAAATCGGCCGCAGCCAAGGCCGCCGAATCGTTGATGCCGTCGCCGACCATCGCGACGCGGTGACCCGCCACCTGTAGTTGCTTCACGTAAGTTGCCTTGTCGGCCGGCAAAACCCCGCCGCGGAAAGTTTCAATCCCCAAGCGCTGCGCCAAAGCCGCAGCCGCGCGCTCGCTATCGCCCGTCAAGAGATGCACCGTCAAGCCTTCGCGGCGAAAAGCCTTGACCGCCGCGGCCGACGTAGGCTTGATGCGATCCGCAATGGCAAGCACGGCGATCACGCGCTCCGCATCGGCGAAATAAATCACGGTATACTCGGCTGAAAAGTCCGTTGCCGGCAGCACCAAGTTCAATTCCTCCATCCATTTTCGGTTACCGGCGCGATAAGTTTGCCCCCGATAGACGCCCTCAACGCCCATTCCCGTCCGACTTTGAAAGACTTCGATCTCAGCAGCTTCGACGTCGGCAAAATGACGCACGACAGCGTCGGCCAAAGGATGCTCCGATTTTTGCTCCAGTCCGACAAGGATGCGCATTTGTTCCGCTGTCAGCGCCCCTTGTACCGCTTCGACGTCCGGACGTCCTTCAGTAATCGTACCGGTCTTGTCCAAAACAATCGTATCAATGCTCTTCGCGCGCTCCAAAGCCTCAGCATCTTTGACGAGAATGCCTTTCTCGGCCGCGCGCCCAATGCCGACCATCAGCGCAGTAGGCGTAGCTAAACCCAAAGCGCAAGGGCAGGCCACGACAAGCACGGTTACGGCGCTCAAAAGGGCGCGCGTCAGCGCACTGTCGCCGGGTATATTATCGAAAAGCAGCCAGGCAAAAAAGGAAATCAAAGCAATGAGCATCACGGTTGGGACAAAGACGCCCGCCACCTTGTCTACGAGTCGGCGAATGGGCGCTTTGCTGTTCTGCGCTTCCTGCACTAAGGCGATAATGCGGGCAAGTATCGTCGCGTTGCCCACACTTTCGGCGCGAAAGTTAAAGCTTCCCTTTTGGTTGATCGTACCTTCAAAGACCTTACTGCCCACTTGCTTTTCCACCGGTACGGGTTCGCCGCTCAAAAGACTTTCATCGACATACGAACTACCGGCTGTAATTGTCCCATCTACGGGCACTTTTTCGCCGGGGCGCACGACGAGGACATCACCGCTCCGCACTTCGGCAATTTTAACGGTCTCCTGCGTCCCATCGGCCTTTAAGCGAATCGTTTCCTGCGGTCGCAGTCCCATCAATTTGCGAAGCGAAGCGGCCGTCCCATATTTGGCTCGCGCCTCGAGTAAGCGCCCGATCAATATAAAGGTAATCACACCGCAGGAAGAATCAAAATAGAGGTGGGCATCGCGGCCTAAGACTTCGGGAAACAAGAGATTGAAGACACTAAAACTATAACTGATGCCCGTACTCAAAGCTACGAGCGTATCCATATCAGCCGCGCCCTGTCGAGCTTGCCGCAAAGCGTTGCGAAAGAATTGCCGACCGGCAATGAAGACCACGGGCGTGGCGAGCAGCCACAACGCCCAGCCGCGCCAAGCACCGCCGTCGGTCATCGAAAGGTAAGTGACGATCACACTGAGCAAGACGGCGATCACGGCATTTCGCCTTGCCGTGTGATACGCACTCCGCTGACGCGTCTCTGCATCAGCGTCGTTTTGTTGAGTTATGATAAGGCGATAGCCGGCCTGATCTATGGCCGCCGCCAACTGCTCTGCATTCGTTACTTTCGGATCATATTTGACCTGCACCTCCGCCGCGGCAAAATTGCACACAGCTGCCGCCACGCCGGGCTGCTTATTGAGCACCTTTTCCGCCCGCAGCGCGCAGTTGGCACAATGCAGGCCTTCTATGGGGAAACGTTTGGTTATCATCGTCTTTATCTTTATTTTATATACGGCAAAATTACGGGTTCAATTGCTGTTATGCCTTATGTTTTCTGCTGAATATTTTTAAGTATTTGCAGAATTGAGAAGCGCTGCGCGTACAAGTTCAGGTGCGCCTCTCGCCCATTGCTCACTCCAAACGCTACCTTACACGCCTCACGCCCAAGTGTAAAAACCACGAATAGTCGTCAGGGCAGAGGCACATTTGGACATTCGCAACTCCTATGGGCGTCCGAAGGGTGCGATAAGAGGCGAGGCGCTACCCTATCCGCTATGGGCGCAAACGACAGTGCGAACGAAACTCGGAGCATTGCGCACTATGTGAGCTTAACAGGGCACAAAGAAAAGACTTGCGCACCGATCATCTCGCGATGGTCAGTACACAAGCCTAAAGAATGCGTTTGAGGTATGCTAAACTTAACTTTCCTCCGTTGTATCAGCCTCCTGGACCGTAAAAGTCATTTGATGCGGTGTACCCAAATGGGTTCTCACAATCGGCTCGAGCGTTTTCTCGTAGTGAGGTTTTTCCGTGCGGGCTTCACCGTGAGATGCCGATGTCATCAGTAGTCCTGTAGGGAGGTCAACTTGGCGCAAATGCGGCGCCTGATAAGGTTTAAGCATAAGTCTGTTATTTGTTATCTATAGATTTTCTTACCGCCTACGATCTGCAATCCCTTTGCCGAGCCGTCAGTGCGACGCCCGTTGAGGTCATAACGCGGTTGGCCTTTTCCATCTCGATCGTTGCGCACCGGACCGCAGATGCCCGTGAGTACACCGTTGATATCCAACTTCAATTCGCCGATGGCCTTCGTGGATGTGAAGTAGGTGCGGAAGGGCGAAACAACGTTGGTCGTCATTTTCGTAAACGTCATATTGTCGAAACTATAAGCTACCGCACCGGCATCCAACGAAGATTCAGCATAGACACCGGTTTGCGTAAACGGATCCGACTTTAAGCTGTAAGCAACTTGCGGTGTAGCCTTCACAGATACGTTGGTGAGGCGGTCAAACGGATGATTGTCGAACGTTTGCAAAAGGTAGGGCGTATGAGCCGTAGCGTGGGCCGTCTCATTAAAGTTGAGCAAGTAATCATTACCTGCCGTGTTGGTAGCTGTAGCAAAGCCGGCTACCTTCATATTGCTTGTCGGCACGTCAAAGTCGAAGGGCAGGATGAAAGTCGTAGAGAGCGTGTTGGCCCCGGTATCGAATACGCGGTCGTAAGTGACGCTTTCGGCCGTGAAATCTTGCGGAACATAGAGCGGAGCAGCATCTTGCAACGCGAAGCGCGCCGTTGTGCCGTTGACGATAAAGTTGTCGCCTCGCAGAGTCGTCGTTGTCGGCAAATAATACAAGGTGTTGTTAACTGCCGGCTGGCCTTGGCGCAAATCTTCCGCCGTCACGTCCGCGCTAATCGTAGCTCCGGTCAAGTCGAGATAACTCATTGGGAGGTTGTAAACGCCATTTGCATCGCTCCAAGTATTGTTGAGCGCCAAGAAGCGTGCGGCATACTTCGTCAGAAGGCCTTTTGTCACCTTGAGATTTGCATAACATTTGCGCTGATTATTTGTAGTATCAGCCTGCGTAGGTGCAAGAACGAGCGAAACAAAGTCGACGTGGATGCGCTTAAACATAGCCGCCAGCGTAGGATTAGCCTCCGTCAGAATATCTATACCGCCTTCGATCAAGTGCTGATCAGCATTGAGCAGATGCAAAGCCACCTTTACGGGTAAATGACCCAGACTCCATCCCATACTGTTCTTATCCATTGAGCCATCGGCCTGGAAGGCTGTGAGGCGAAGGGTGCGCTGAGCAGCCAAAGTGTCGTTCTGCAAAGGAATATCAGCCACGTGGATGTCGCCAACAGGGATACCGGCAAAGCTAAACTGCTTCAAATCTAAATTGTACGTACCGTTGCTATTCTTTGTGACGAGCACGGCTGCATTATTTAGAGGGAGAGGCACCGCGATGTCGTTGTCGGCCGTCAGAGAGACAGAGAGACTGCCCGGATAGTCGCCGCTCTTCGCATCGGCTACGGCGTCGGTAAACTTAAACGTGTAGTCGGTAGTTTTGCTGCCGTCAGTTACTTTCAGCGTAATACACTTCTGCGCGTTATCATAGAAAGCGGGTTCAGCAAATTTCCCAAAGGTCGTCTCTAAAGAGTCGTTGACCATCTTAAAGCCTTCGGCCGGTGTCCCTTCAATCACGATGCCCGGCGCATAAGCGTAAGGCAGCGTGTATTCCTTTACGTCCGGCGTAAAGGCAGCAAAGGTCTCACCATTGATTTTCACGCCGGCAAGCGTCGGCTTTGCAGCCTCGCCAAATTGGATCTGATAGCTATGCACATTATCGGGAGAGACGCTGACGTCATTGCCCTTTACGGTGATGGTCAAAATGCGCGTGACTTGGTTGTATGTCGTATCAATGCTTGCGCCTGCGCCATCGGCAGTGAGTACAAGAGCGGCCGGCTCGTAAGTTTCAGTCGACAAATCTACCTGCGCACTGACCGGAACGGCAGCCCCCTTATAAGCAATGGATTTAAGCCGGGAGTTGTAGATGAATTGCACGTCATCTATCGAAAATTCATCGTTGTAGGAAGCGCCCGGCGTTTCGTTGGTCGTAAACGAAGCGAGCATATACATTTTCGCTGCGGTCGTGCCCGTATACGTAAAACCTCCGGCGTAACGCGTCCATTCATCGGTTACAGTAGAATAGATCGTCGTCTCGGCAATCAAGTATTTGGCCTTGTTTTCTTCTGTCTCGTGGGGATCTTTGTAATCAATGTCGCCGTGCAAAACCGCGTGGCAGCGACCTGTATAAGTATCATTGCCGCCCCGTCCGCGCTTAAACTTTGCGTAAAAGACCAAGGAGTCGGGGCGT
Source organism: Alloprevotella tannerae (assembly GCA_015259125.1). GTDB lineage: Bacteria > Bacteroidota > Bacteroidia > Bacteroidales > Bacteroidaceae > Alloprevotella > Alloprevotella tannerae_A. The sequence continues at coordinate 143,807 of JABZGR010000003.1, forward strand.
CCGGCGAACAGACAACTATTAGCGCTGTCGCGTCTCGTATAATTATAGTTGGCCTTATCAGCCGGCGTACTGTTGCCCATATTGATGCAGCCCGTAGTCAAATTGCCATTGGCTTTTGTGCCCCAAATACTGCTTGATTTGAGCAAGACAGCATTACCTGTGCGTCCTTCAATCTTGACAGTATTCTTTTTAGAACTATTCTTAGCCATGCTTCCTAAAAAGCCCAAACCGGAAGTATTGGCTGATACGAAACTATACCAGCCATCGCCAGGTTCATTGGCGTTCTTCCACGTTTCAAAACCGGAATTATTCACTTGAAAAGCCCCCGTTTGTGCACTCAAAGATAAGGCCAAGGCGGCAAAAAAACTTGTCAATAAAAAATGTCTCATTGATTTCCTTTTACTTTTCTTGGGCGCAAAGGTAATATATCTCAGGGTAAACTATTTGGGCATAGTTGTTTTTTACCCACAAAAAAATAAAAGAATCTTTAGTTTTCTGCTTGCCGTCCGCCTGCAAGTCGTCCGAAACCCTAGCATTAGGCGCACTTCGTACGTGAAACGATGCAGCAACGCATAAATTTATATTTTGGGCTTTGTCGGGGTCTACGGCGACAAAAAAGGAGGGAGCGGGACGACAGAGCAACTAAATTCCGAACGCTTTATTTTGCACCTAAATGCCCATTGCCTACTTTTGCACCCTATGAAGCACTTCTTAGAAAATATAGCGACAGGCCTCATCCTCCTCCTCTCGAAGTTGCCGCTGCGCCTGCTTTATATATTATCCGATTTTGCTTATTTCATTGTGCGCTACGTTGCCGGCTATCGGCGCGGAGTCATACAGCGCAACATTGCAGCTTCATTTCCTGAAAAGACCGCAAAGGAAAGGGAGCGCATCGTAAGCGATTTTTATCATTTCTTTTGCGATTACGCCGTCGAAACCATACGCCAGCTCTCGATGCCGGCATCAGAAATGCGCCGGCGTATGATTTTTGAAGGCATTGATGAGATGCAGCAAGTGATGGAGCAACGCCAATTTGCTTTTGTCTACCTTGGACATTTCTGCAATTGGGAATGGGTTTCCAGCCTTGGCCTTTGGACGCCGGAGGGATGGCAGTGTGCCCAACTTTATCGGCCTTTGGAGAACAAAATGTTTGATCGTATCTTCCTGCGTTTACGCTCGCGCTTTGGGTCTGAAAACATTCCGAAGAATACTATCTTGCGCCGCATCGCCGGCTACAAGCGGGAGGATAAAAAAATAGTGATTGGCTTCATCTCTGACCAATCTCCTCGCCCTGCGAATATACACGATTGGGTCGATTTCCTACATCAGGACACGCCCGTCTTTACCGGAACGGAGCGCATTGCGAAAAGTGTGGATGCCGCCGTATTCTTTGCTGATATACAGCGCGAAGGCCGTGGGCGTTATCGCTGTCGGTTTCAAAAAATGTCGGACAATGTGTGCACAATCCCTGACTACGAGTTGACTGAAGCTTATATGCGGTTACTTGAAGCGAACATTCGCCGCCAACCGGCCTTTTGGTTGTGGAGTCACAAGCGCTGGAAGCATCGGAGGAATGAAGGTTAGGCGGAGAAAATCAAGAAGTTATTTGGTCAACTCCAATCCTTTACCTAACTTTGCACCGCCTTTTTCAAAAGAGGCACAATATCTTTATTTATTCTTTAATATCACTATGTACTTAGATTCAGCTAAGAAACAAGAGATCTTTGGCAAGTACGGAAAGTCTAATTCGGACACGGGCTCAGTAGAGAGCCAAGTGGCTTTATTTTCCTACCGTATTGCCCATTTGACGGAACATGTGAAGGCCAACCGTAAGGATCATACGACAGAAAGAGCCCTCGTTAAGATGGTAGGTAAGCGCCGTGCGCTGCTTAACTACGTAAAGCACCGCGACATTGAGCGCTACCGTGCTTTGATTAAGGCGCTCGGCCTCCGCAAGTAAGTTGCAGCCGGCGATGTTGCGCTTCTTTACGCGTACAAAGCCTGCCTGCAAATACTTATTGATTGACAAAATCCCCGCAACGCTCCAAGTGTTGCGGGGATTTTTGCGATTCTACCACTATACAGCATAAATGGAATGCGAGTTGGAAATAATCACTCTCTTATGTGCAAAGAACAGTCCATAGGCGGCGAAAAACTTTCCTATAGGAAAGAAAAAATTGTCTTAGGAGAGAATTTTTCCGATCATAGGAGACATTTTTTTCGATCACCTAAGAAAGTTTCAACGCGCTCCTAAGCAAATTTCGTCACTCCTCTAAGCGCAACTTTTCCCTGACCTATTCTAGAAATTTCAGGGTTCACACTCTGATTACAAGAGACGCGATAGCGGTGTTTTTTTACTGCATTTAGAGGTCTTTTCTTATATCAAACTCACGTTAGATTAACGAAGACTTCTGCTCATTGGTCGCTGCGTCTGAACGCTAACATCGGCATCGAACATTCTGTATCGACGCCGATGAAAGTGTTTTTCTTAATGTTCCCACAGCGGCGGGCCACCTATATATAATAATGTATAGCTCTTATGGTTTCCACGTAGCCGGCGATTGACGCCAAGCATTTAAGAGTGGCAAATGGCGCTCTTCAATGTAACCCGTCTGTAAGGCTACTTGAATAACGGCCTCGTAATCGGTCAAAGTTGTCAAATCTACTTGGGCCTGCGCAAAGGCTTCTTTGGCCACATCAAAGCCATACGTGTAAGAAGCAACCATTCCGACCACCTCGCAACCAAAGTCGCGCAAGGCAGCAACAGCCTTTAAGCTGCTCCCACCCGTAGAAATCAGATCTTCTACGACGATGACCTTAGCGCCTTTCTTTACTTCTCCTTCGATCAGGTTCTGCATGCCGTGATCCTTTGCCTTGGAACGCACATAGCAAAAAGGCAGACCGAGCAAGTCGGCCACCAACGCGCCTTGTGCAATAGCTCCCGTTGCCACACCGGCCACTGCCTCCGCTTGCGGATAGCGCTCGGCGATGACGCGCGCCAGTTCGAGCTTCACAAAACTGCGCAAATCAGGAAAGGATAGCGTCTTGCGGTTGTCACAATAAAAAGGAGAAAGCCAACCGCTGGCCCAAGTAAATGGCTGCTCCGGCTGCAACTTGATTGCCTTTACCGCCAAGAGTTTTTCGGCGAGGAGATGTTTTACAGTTTCCATAAAAAGATATGTGTTTGACTATTGGTGGCGAAGTTACGAAGAAAGCACGTAAAGTGGAGCGCCTCAGCAAGCATAAATAAAGCGATCTTTACCAAATTCGTCTTTGCGGCAAACAATCTGCTGATAACCGGCTGCACGAAAGGCGTCGGCCGTGGCTTGCCGCAGAGCGGCATTGATTTCTACGAAGACCTCTTCAGCACCCAATTGTGCCAAGGCTTTATAATAGCGCAAGGGATCATCATCGGGTACGAACAAGGCTTGCGCCGGCTCAAAATGGACGACGTGAGTAGCCATCTCTACCCTCTCCTTTTCGCAAATATAGGGCGGATTACTCACCACAACTGTCGCAGGCTTCGGCGGCGCAGTAAACAAATCTTGCACCTCAAACTGCACATCAGCGCCCAAACATTCGGCATTTTTGCGGGCCACGTCGATAGCTTCAGGTGAAATATCCCAAGCGCACACCGTAGCTTCCGGACGGCGCAGCTTCAAGCTAATGGCTATGCAACCTGAACCTGTGCCTACGTCTAAGAAATGCTGCCCGCGCGCCGCTTCAGCAGCCCAGTGCACGAGTTCTTCCGTCTCCGGCCGCGGAATGAGTACGGCGGGCGAGACGTAAAATGGTCGGCCATCAAAATAGGTCGCCCCTAAAACATACTGCACCGGTTCTCCTGCGCTCAAGCGACGAAGCATAAAGGCGGCTCTTTCTTGTTCTGCCGTGGATAATTGGCTAACTTTGTCCGCATAAACATCCGTTTTGCTCCAGCCAAAGGCTTCTTCGCAAACCAGAAAAGCAATGGCCTGCGCCTCGCGCGCTTCATAATGAGCAGCAAGGACGGCGAGCAACTGGCGATAAAAATCTTTCACGCTGCAAAAGTAATGGAAATAAAAGATATATACATGCATCGGTGCCTCCGCTTGGCGGAAAATGGGCGCCTGTCGGCACCTCCAAACCCGATGGTCGGGGCGGTCATCGTCTATAAGGATCGCATCATCGGCGAGGGTTATCACGCGAAGTGCGGACAAGCCCATGCGGAAGTCAACGCTATCGCGTCGGTGCGCCCGGAGGATCGTCCGCATTTGCAGGACAGCACGCTCTACGTCAGTCTTGAGCCTTGCGCGCATTATGGGCGCACGCCGCCTTGCGCCCGCTTGATTCTCAATACGGGCATACCGCGCGTCGTCGTAGGCTGCGAAGACCCTTTCGACAAAGTGGAGGGCCGCGGCATTACGATGCTCCGCGATGGGGGTGTACAAGTGACGGTCGGCGTACTGGAGCAGGAATGTCGCGAACTCAATCGGCATTTCTTTACTTTCCATACGAAGCACCGCCCCTATATTACGCTGAAATGGGCTTCTTCGGCCGATGGTTTTGTTGACAACTGGCGCGAAGATGAAGCAGCTGCGCCCATCAAGTTGTCGAACGCACATAGTTTGATGGACGTACACCGCCTGCGCGCTTATCATCAAGCCATTTTGGTGGGACACGGGACACTGAAAGCTGATCGTCCGCAACTCAATGTACGCGATTGGGTAGGCTCAAATCCGCAACGCTTGGTCTTGGGACACGTGGGCGAAGATGAGTTGCCTGCTGGTTTTACGGCTTATGCTGATGTGGCAACGTTGCTGCAATCGCTCACGGAGCAGGGCGTCCAGAGTTTGTTGGTAGAAGGCGGCCCTCAAACGCAGCGCGCCTTTATCGAGCGCGGACTTTGGGATGAAGCCATCGAGGAACTCTCGCCACTTACTTTAGGTAGCGGTGTGCCCGCTCCGCGCCTACCGGTCGGCATTCCTCGAAAAGTTACGACGCACTGGGGACACACGCTGACGACTTGGCGCAATAGCTGATTGGAGCGTAAATGTTCTGTTTGCTATACAAGTTTGACCACGACGACCGACTTTGCAAGCGATTAAACAGCGAGAGCAATACAACAGATGGAGCTGAACGAAGCGATAGCGCAAGCCATGTATAGAATAGAACAGATTGGAACAGGACTTCAACAAACAGTTAGTTTCAAGTCGGAAACCGATGCAAATAGGTATTGGAAATTCTTTGTGGAAAACAAAGACGTTGTTCGCGCTGAATATGTGAATCCCTTGCTGATAGCTGATGTGGGCTATTCGCTTCGTCAGCTTAAGCGTCTTGACTTCTTAAACTGCATTTTACCCATTCCTATTTTCTCTGAAAGATTTGTTGAAAAGAATGCCGAAACACTGAAAGACGACTTACTTTTCTTTCCGTGTAGCGTGCAGAGCAAACACGATATTCTGCCGTTCTATATGGGGCGCATACTGAATATTTCCTCCATTTTGGATGTTGAAAGCTCAGGGAAATGGCAACTTACTGATGGCTCGTGGATTCCCGATGTGCCTTTTGTCTACCACAAGGCCAACAATGACCACTATATTGTGCGCGATGCAACACACCGAAGCCACTACGTAGCATCGGAAAGGCTCAGAGAAATAGGCCGCAACTATCGGATAGAATGGTACAAGGTAGCACTAAACAAGGCGTAAAGCCGCAATAAAACAAGCTATGCGTATCGACGAATTCGATTTGTTTACCTTCTCTTATTTCTGCATCCCTTTCGAGCAGATCGCAGCCTTCTTGCAGCAACAATGGGGAAACAACGAGAAATATCGACTCAAGCAGACGCCGTTCAAGTTCGACCTCTTCGATAAAAGCCCACAAAAGGGCGGCGCCCATTTCGAGAAAGCCTACTTCTTCGTGCCTAAGCGTCATCGTGACAAGTGCATAATGGTTTCTAATTATGCCGACGGCCTGACCTCGTGGGTCTACCGAATAACGGAGGCTTTAAGAGGAAAAGCGTACAGCTTCTGTTTGGCGAAGGACAAACAAGCTGATACGATGAATGCCTTTTGCTGCATAGAGCGTGGGCAGAACCTGCGAACGGTCTATACTATGAAGGATCCCAAGTGGACGTTTTACAGTCAGGGCGCCGAGCAATTCTTTGAAGAAGCGCACTTGTATCAACAGAAATTGATTCGGAAAAGAATGAATAAGCGCATCCTCATAGCTTATTGCGCACGCTTAGGTCTTGATATTACGGACGATTTGTTTTGGAAAAGCGAGCAGTCGACATTGGTAGAACGAGTAGCGTGGTGAGCCACATTCCGAAAGCACAATAGCATTGTGCGCTTAAAACAATAAAAGACGATGGAAGAAATAGCGTTTAAAGCCAAGGTTATAACGGCCACAAAAAGCAGCAAAGACAACTATTATATGGTAGGGTTGGCCGATGACGAATACAACTACGAAAAGTATATTCTGTTTCAGCGGCCCATCAAATTGGACAAAGACGATGATCCGGAAGCCGACAGCAACGGATTATATGCTGAATGTAATGGCGATGTCTGCTACAATGGTTGTCGAGCGGCAACTCTTACCAGTCAATCCTTCCGTTTTGAGTTCGACGACAGCATTATCGTAGTCGATGTTACGGACGTAAAAATCGGCAAGCGGTTTATAGCCTATAGTCGGGAAATATTCAAAGAATTGCTGAAACTGCCGGATAACAACATCCTTTAATCTCTTGGCAGAATAGATGAAAGGATACAGCATTATTTATGGGAAAAAGGAAGCGAATGCTTGCATACATTTCCATTTTACAAAAACATTCCAGTGCGTAAAGTAACCGTCAAGAAGCTATGAAATATTTATCATCTTTTATTGTAATCAAATTCATCTGTATGTCCGCCTACTATCAGACCATAAACCCGCCGGTAAAAGCAGATGAAACGGATACTTGTCTGTTCGACTTTACGAGTCAGCAGAACGTTATTTTTATATCGACAACAATAAAAATATCGTATTAGCCAACTTTTATGCGGATGAGTTAGAAACTACATTTGAGGGAAAATGTACCTACCATATTAATGATCAAGGCAGGTTTACTTTAACTGAAAAGGTCGAAGGAATAAAAGATAGAACGAAATAGCCCCAATTCTGTTGAAGCGAGGTTGATGACGCCTAGAAAACCGACCGAATACATAGTTGATAATCAGTATCATATAGAGCCGCAAAACTTTCCTATAAGAGACAAAAAATTGTCTTATAAGAGAATTTTTCCGATCCTATAAGACAATTTTTGCGATCACCTAAGAAAGTTTTGGCACTCTCCTAAGCTTATTTTTGGGACCTGCCGACAGGCGGAAAACATTGACTAATGCGCCACGCCCGGCAAACTGAAGTGCAGCGCTTGCGTGCTAAAGTGTTCCTCCCCCTCCTTTCAATCAGATAAAACAAACCTTGAAGACTCACGACACCGCCCCACACATATCTTTATCAAGAACTTATATTCTACCTTACAGCATATTGCTTTTTTTAATAAGCCCTAGGTGCTATCTGTATGTAAAAAATAATCGCTAATTAGCCTTGCCCTTTGTTCGTTACAAAATAGGACAACCCTAATGACGGATTTGATGTTATTTTACGATGACCTTCTTGCCATCAATGATATAAATGCCGGGAGGCAGTTCGCCCGCCTCGTGCGCATCTCTTACTTTCACACCATTGATTGAATATACAGCGCCGGCCTCTTGTTGAGGAGCAGCAATAGCGTTGATTCTCGTCGTTGTATTTCGATCTATGAGTCGGACGTTGCGTAGATAATATCCATTGCCGGCAATTTGCAGACCATTTTCGCGCAACATCTTGACGTGCTCAGCCTTGAGTTCGATTCGATAGGGCATCTCCTCGCGTGAAGCAGACAGATCTATACTATTATTGAACTGCGGCAAAAAGATTTTTCCTTTCGCACTTACATCACGCACGACAAACTCCAATTGCCGGCCTTCACGCACTTGATCGAACATCAGTTTTGGTATGATGACCTCGGCTTCATCTATGTGCTTAAAACCATTCCAAAGGCTGCTCTCCTTTACCTCGTGCACGAGGGAAAAGATACGAATGTTATCACCTTTTACATAGCACCCGTCTTTCTTTAATGCCTCCAGCATATGGTTGTCGGTAACATAGAAGGTGACTTGTGCATCATTTCTCGCAACGTGAGGCTTAAGCGCAACGATGCTCGCCCCTTGCTTGCTGCATATATCTAAAGATGACGGCCCCACACCACGACGTTCGTTAGCAGAAAGCGTATCGATGTCGAGGATGAGTTTGTCGCCTACTTTCAATTTATCCAAGCGGCTGGTCGGTATTTTGAACATACCTTTTGTTTGTCGCTGATCGTCGGCTGCAGGCTGAGAGCCAATCCAGATTAGTCGATTAGCTCGTTTATAGACGCGCAACCAGTCAACATCCATCACATAGTTCTTGGGCACTTTGTTGATATCGTTATTATACTGCGGATCTTCTTCCGGATAAAGCACACCGCCGCCCTTGTTCTTTTCGCTGTCGTCATGCTTACCGCCAATCTGGCCCGTGATGGCCACATCCCACACGCGATCAATGCCAAACTTCATATTCTCCTTTTTCAAGAGGGCATTGTAGCGATAGGGATACTTATCTTTCATCGGCTTCTTATCTCTTGGATCAATGACATTATCGGCCGTCTTGTGCTCTATGGTACGGAAGACGGACCTTACTCGGCCGTCTAATAAGAACGTTACGGCCAAATGGCGAGAGGAGTCGCCCGGCTCAGGATCAATCTGCGCCCCATAGACGTGGAAGTCATCCGAAGGATTAAACGAGATGGGCTTTATACGGTCTGTATATGCATTATGATTATAGCCATTTACGAATACATACTGCTGCTTCTTTTTGTCATAGACCATACCTAAGTTGTAGTCTAAGCCGTGAATAGACTGGTGCACATATCGACTCGCATTGCCGGAGTTGTATCCATGTTTACCTGCGAAGGTGCGGGCATCATCGTTTACGAAGAATTCTTCCAAATCGATCTCAAACAGACTCGATCCATTGCTATGACGAAGCCACAGGGACATCCAAGTGCCAATGCAGAAAGGAATCTTCGCTTTTATCTCAATTCGCGAGTAAAGCGGATAATAGTTGCCGCCCCCATCTGCATCTCGACCGGAAAGTGCTCCCGACCACCATCCTTGCTTCGTATAGCCATGCTTAGGCGGGATAGGGTCGCGCATCTTCACGCTATAATCGGTATTCGACGGATCGCCATCTTCCTTACGAAGCCCCGTGCGTATAGCTTCGCGCGTGGCACGTATCGAAGCCAAGCCATTGCGCACCGTGACCATTTGGTCGCGATATGTCTGCGCCATGCCTTGATCTTTGTTGTTGCCATAGGTATCAAAACTATACTGCTTTGTTTTATCTCCATAGATCCCCCACAGCTTCCGGTTGATCGAGGTTCCATTAAACTCATCTCCTCCGTAATAGCGCCAGCCTGTCAAGGGAGGGATTCCGACTTGATTCTCTTGTGCGGACAGTTTGAGCAAAGCCAAACTTAAGGCACACATCGTGATGACAGCTTTTCTCATATACCTTTATTTTTATATTTGCGCAGTTGTCAACTACACGGATTATGTAAATACTTGAAAGCGGCCCTTCGGCAACAAAATGCTTCGATAACGCTAAAACCTCTGCCGCCGGCAAAGGTGAGCCAAGGATAAAACCGACCTTCACCTGCAAAAATACAGGATTCTCTCAAAGCCAACATATGGAAAAACACTGGCGAGCGCGAAAGAAGCGTAAACTACCACAAATGTCTTTACCGTTTGTTTTTGAATATAAAATTGACGCGTTTATTGGTTAATAATCTTTCCAAAAGCATATCGAAAAATGCGCCAGATGCGGACAATAGAAGCCATCTCAACCAGCCTCCTCACAAAAAGCACAAAGCAACTTCGTCGCACGAAGCATGCTTGCGCCGACAAAGCCTTTGGCGAACAAGCACCATTATATATATGAGACCTTTGAAAAATGGTTCGGACAATAATTCTCTTCCTTTTCAGGATCATTTTTGCTTGAAGAAGGGTAACTATTGAGGATGATAAGGTTCCCCTTTCCCTCGGTTGGGCCTCAAACTCAGGCCCGACCGGGGAAATCTTTGCTTACTTGACACAT
>JABZGR010000024.1 GCA_015259125.1 Alloprevotella tannerae
AGCGATTGAGGCGGTCTTTCCTACTCTTTTTGACGTTTATCGGACAGCAATATAAGATTTTGTCGGATATCACTTAAATCAGCCACCCGCACGTTATCATAGATTCGTGATATTCCCCATGCAAAACGTTCCTTGCTGTTAGGGTCAAAGAACGGACAAGGCTGTTTGTCCGCAATCACTTTCGAGTTGACCATCATATACTGCTCCCGTCCACCCATTTCGAGCATCGTGTAGGCGGTGTGGCGTAAGCACTGGCTGGCTTTCTCACAGTGAGTACCAGCACAGTGCGCATAGTCATAGGGTAATTGGTTGTATTGTTCAAGGGTCATTAGTTCGTTTTATTTTGATCCTCATCATTGGCACTAGAGGTATTATCAAGCTTCAACTCTGAACTGTAGTTCCAGAAATAGTAGATTTCTTTTCCATTTCTATCTTTATGTGACACATGAAAGAATTTCTTTAGTCCTTCTCTTAAACGATGAAATTTCTTCTTTTCCTTTCCATTTGAAGTACCATCTTTAGGTAGTTTGGCTGCAAATCCTTTACATCGCCATATTACATAGCCCGAGAATATGATTATAATAATGATTCCTATAATGGTTCTCCACCAAATATTATCTTGTAGAAAAAATAAGATAGTATCAAGGAAACTACAGTTTGCAATGACTTTTTTGATAATTTGTTTATCATTTTCATTAAAGATGAGACTATCTTTAATAAAAGTTAGGAACCAGCTGATTGTAATAATTAGGCTAACCATTTGATTTACCTTTGAAACAGAGAAAGGATAATGCCCCATTACTTTGCGTATAGGGTCTTTATGGCTTTTTATGATACCAAATATAGGAGTTCCTAAATACGTACTTAATTCCTCAATATGAGCCTCCCAATTCTCTTGCCAAAACTTACTCCCTCGATTTGCCATATACCATAAAAGAGATAATAAAAAGCCTAAAGCAGCAATAAATAAAGATGCCCAATGTGATTTTGAATTTGAAAAAACATTATAATATCCAACAAAGATAGCACCAATAAAGAGAACAAAATAGGCTGTGCGTTTCCAATATAACTCAATCTCAAATTTTCTTGTATCGAGTGCTATTTCAATAGCTTTATTTATCAGATCTTTATTCGGGATTTCTTTTCCAGAAGTAGGGTCCTTTTCAGAATGATAACACTTTATGTATTCTTGTTTTGATATACTTTCATCTTTTTTCTTTACTTGTTCCATAGTGTTTGATTAATCTAAAAAGCCCCAATGATATTTCTACCATTGGGGCAAGGTTATAATATTATATTTACTTCACTTCCTCAAAGTCTGCATCTTGGATGGTGTCATCCTGCTTTGGCTGCTCCTGCTGACCAGCGTCTGCGCCAGGCTGAGGACCTGTCTGTTGGTACATTTCAGCGCTGGCGGCTTGCCATGCATTGTTGAGTTCGGCGGTTGCGGTGTCGATGGCGGCGAGGTCTTGCGCCTTGTGCGCATCCTTGAGTTTTTGGAGTGCAGCTTCGATCGGCGCCTTCTTGTCGGCCGGGAGTTTCTCACCAAGTTCTTTCAATTGATTCTCCGTAGAGAAAATCATACTGTCCGCTTGGTTCAGTTTGTCGATCCGTTCTTTTTCCTTCTTGTCCGCTTCCGCGTTTGCGTCGGCTTCAGCTTTCATTCGGTCGATCTCCTCTTTCGTCAGACCGCTTGAAGCTTCGATACGAATACTTTGCTCTTTGCCCGTAGCTTTGTCTTTTGCACTGACGTTCAAGATGCCGTTGGCGTCAATATCAAAGGTTACTTCGATTTGCGGAACGCCGCGGCGAGCAGGCGTGATACCTGTTAAGTTGAAGCGGCCAATGCTTTTGTTCTGCGCTGCCATAGGACGCTCGCCTTGAAGTACGTGGATCGTCACCTCCGGCTGGTTATCTTCGGCTGTAGAGAAGACTTGGCTTTTCTTGGCCGGTATTGTCGTGTTGGCTTCAATGAGTTTCGTCATCACACCACCGAGCGTTTCGATACCGAGTGAGAGCGGCGTCACGTCCAAGAGGACTACATCGCCCACACCGCTTTCCTTATTAAGGATTGCGCCTTGAATGGCAGCGCCCACGGCTACCACCTCGTCCGGGTTAACGCCTTTAGAAGGCGCTTTGCCGAAGAAACTTTCTACCATTTGCTGCACAGCAGGGATACGGCTTGAACCGCCGACGAGGATCACCTCATTGATGTCGCTCGGTTGCAGACCTGCAGCCTTCAAGGCTTCCTGACACGGCACCTTGCAATCTTCTATCAACTGGTGAGACAAAGCCTCAAACTTTGCACGTGTGAGTGTCTTTACCAAGTGCTTGGGCACGCCGCCCACCGGCATAATATAAGGTAAGTTGATTTCCGTTGTCGTCGAAGAAGACAATTCTATTTTCGCCTTCTCCGCAGCTTCCTTCAAGCGCTGCATAGCCATCGGGTCGGTCGTCAAGTCAGCGCCCTCGTCGTTCTTAAATTCCTCTACCAACCAATTGATAATGACGTGGTCGAAGTCGTCGCCGCCCAAGTGCGTATTACCATTGGTCGAGAGCACTTCAAATACGCCGCCGCCCAATTCAAGAATAGAAATGTCAAACGTACCGCCGCCTAAGTCGAACACGGCAATCTTTGCGTCCTGCTTGGTTTTGTCCAAACCATAAGCCAAAGCTGCTGCCGTAGGCTCGTTCACGATACGGCGCACGTTGAGTCCGGCGATCTGACCGGCTTCTTTTGTGGCCTGACGTTGCGCGTCGCCGAAATAAGCCGGCACGGTGATGACTGCATCCTTCACTTCTTCGCCCAAGAAGTCCTCAGCCGTTTTCTTCATTTTCTGAAGAATCATTGCTGAAATCTCCTGCGGCGTATAGAGCCTATCGTCTATTTTCACGCGCGGCGTATTGTTTTCGCCCTTCACTACCTCATAAGGTACGCGATCCTTTTCGCGTTGTACCTGATCGAAGGTTTCACCCATAAAGCGTTTGATCGAATAGATCGTACGTGTCGGGTTCGTAATTGCTTGACGCTTGGCGGGGTCGCCCACCTTGCGTTCTCCGCCATCAACAAAGGCTACGACAGAAGGCGTCGTGCGCTTTCCTTCGCTGTTGGCTATTACTTGAGGTTCATTGCCTTCAAAAACGGCCACGCAACTGTTGGTCGTTCCTAAGTCGATACCAATAATCTTTCCCATAGTTATATTTTGTTTTATTGTTGTTTACTTATTTATCTGCCCACTAAAATACAAGTGGCGTGCCAAACCTGATATTTGAGGCGTGATATTTGAAATTTCTTTCGCTTTATCACCCTTTGGGGCGAGTATGTCCCTAAATAAGCAAGCGTTATGCCAAAATGTAATCTTGTCAGTGTCTTTTACGGATCAGTTTGTCTGACTTTGTTGCGATACCCCTTGACAATACGTGGCAGATGAGGCTATCGGCCAATATTATGATGCGATGGCGGGAGGTTGATGCTATGTTTGCCGGAAGTCTGTCCTTGTAGTTTTGTCGTATTACTGAAGAATGGCTGACAAGAGGACTACGGTGCGAAGCGGCCATTTATTTATTGGCGCGAAAAATGCCTTGTTGTTTCGTTTGCTGGGAGCAAACGATAGTTTGGCGGGAAGAAACGATGGTTTGCCGCCACCAAACGATAGTTTGCCGGGAGCAAACAACGGGAAAGTAAGTTGGGCGCATTCCATATAAAAGATGAATGCGTGGAAAACGTAGAGATTTCGAGGTAGATTCAGGCTTTGTAGGGCCTACAATAGCAATTTCGCAATGGCAGCACAGGCTTCCGCATCGGCTAGCGCGTGGTGATGCTGCTCAAGTTGGTAACCGCAGGCGGCAGCCACGGTGTGGAGCTGATGATTGTCTAAATGGGGGAGTGCGTGGCGCGCGGCTGTCAGCGTATCCAAGAAAGTATAGTCGGGATAATCCATTTGATAGACCTGAAAGACGGCTTTAAGGCAGCCCTGATCGAAGCGGCAGTTGTGCGCTACCAACGGTAGCCCTTCGATAAGCGGTACAATCTCAGTCCAAACCTTGCTAAACACAGGTGCATTTTCCGTGTCAGATTGACGCAATCCGTGAATGCGTGAGTTCCAATAACAATAATAGTTTGGCTCAGGGCGAATAAGCGCATAAAAAGATTCGACCTGCTCGCCGCCTCTTACGACAACGAGGCCGACCGAGCAGACACTGCTGCGCGCTTGATTGGCCGTTTCAAAATCTATTGCAGCAAAGTCTAACATACTTTCAGTTGTATATAAATAATAGCGGATGAAGCATTGCGCCAAAGGTAGTCATATTCTTATGTAACTTGACGTTGTGGGATGTATTTTTGCGTAAGGCTGTACGCTTTTAAGATATTAGCACGCTTTTTGAGGTGCAACTAATGGGGAAATGGGGCATTTGCTTTAATTTTGCACACGCGAAGAACTTAAAAGTAGCATCGCCGCCATTTGGTACTTTGCATTAGGACTACAATCGTAAGGCTTCAATGCGCGCAAGTCGGCCGATCGGCGAAAAATAGAAAACAAATAAAGAATTATTTCGTATGAAATGGTCTATCACGACGACAAAAGAGGGTAAAAACTACCTCTTTCCTTTTCTGCTTATTACCTCACTCTTCTTTATGTGGGGTTTTGCCCATAGTATGCTGGACGTATTGAATAAGCATTTCCAACTATCACTCAATATTTCTATGATGCAGTCGGCGCTGGTGCAGAACGCCGTTTACGGCGGCTACTTCTTGATGGCGCTGCCTGCGGGTAGGTTGATCAGTCGCTTTGGTTATCGAGCCGGCGTCTTGACCGGCTTAGGCTTGTTTGGGCTCGGTGCATTGCTTTTCGTGCCCGGTAGTCTGCTTCCATCAGCCAATTTGTTTTCCTTTTACTTCTTTGTCGGCTGTTTGTTTATCTTAGGTTGCGGCTTAACTTGCTTGGAGACGTCGGCAAACCCATACGTTACGGTACTGGGTGCGCCTGAAGGAGCAGAGCGCCGCATCAACTTCGCCCAATCTTTTAATGGTTTGGGCTGGATTCTTGGTCCTTTAGTGGGTATCTTTCTCTTTCGCTCCGGTGCGCAAGACGATGACGTTGTACTGCCTTATGCCGTGATCGGTATTATTGTCTGGCTGGCTGTTTTTGCTTTTGCACGCGTGAAATGGCCGGAAGTGGGTGGCGATGAATCTGAAGCAAGCGATGAGCAGGTAGGCCGTAGTCTTTGGCAACAGCGTCATTTTACGTTCGGACTTGTAGCCCTCTTCCTCTACGTTGCGGCCCAGACCGGTATCAATAGTTTTTTCATCAATTTTACGACGACTTCCGAAGTGGGACTCTCGAATCAGACCGCTACACTTTTGTTGTCGTTTGGCTGTATGGGACTCTTTATGGTCGGCCGCTTGACGGGGAGTTGGCTAATGGGACGCATACGTCCTGAACGCTTGCTCGCGTTTTATGCTTTGTTGGCTATGGGTGGCACGATGCTAATCGTCTTCTTTGGCGGGAACATCGGCGTGGTGGCCTTATTGGGCGTTTACTTCTTCGAAAGTATAATGTTTCCGACGATTTTTGCCCTCTCCATTCGCGGATTACGTCAGGCGACAAAGCGCGCTTCGTCTTATCTTATTATGACAATAGTGGGTGGTGCCGCTGCACCAACGCTGATGGCTGCCATAGCGGAGCAAACGTCGATGGCTTTTGCCTTTATCGTCCCTTTAATCTGTTTTGTCGTTATTTTTGTTTATGCTGCGAAGTATAAACAATGGGGTAGTGGTAGTTGAGTAAGGATTAACGGAGTAGTGAGGTGGATGAAAAACTCATCTTTTGCCGACTAAGTGTAGTCTATTCTACATCGGCTACACATTATATAATATATAGTAAAGCCGGAGCAGGTCTGAAGATTACTGCTCCGGCTTCGTCATATTACATGCCTACGGCTTGTGTGCCTTGGTTGTTCTTTTGATTGATCACGTCTTGGTTGGAGATCGTGTGATCTGCTTTCTTGACGGCTGCTTTCAAATGGCCGATGCGCCAGGTTACGCCGACGGCAAACACCATATTCTCGTGCATGGTGAAACGCTGAATGTTGGTGAAGTCTTTTCCGATGGTTTCGTTCGTCATTTTTAATTGTGGGAAGAAAAGATTAGCTCCTACCAACGTTACCGTTAAGCGGTCGTCCTTTAAGAAAGAGCGCGTGAGCGAAAGACTGTTGAAATGAAATGAAGGTTGCGAGCCTTGTAGCGTGTATCTGCCGCGGAAGTAACCACCCGTGACGCCCAATTGTAGTTTCCACCAAAGATCCTGCGTCAGATTAGCGAAGACCGAGCCGCTATAACCGTGATTGTGCTCGCCGCTTGCGTATGATTTGTAGTCATCATAGTTGAGGGCAGCGTTGACGTTGAGGCGCGTAGTTTTTGTCGCGTTCCACATTACATTGAGGTTGAACGTACCGGTTTTTACGTGTGTACGGTTGCCGTAAGTCGAGTTGAGTAAACGCCCGTCAAAGAAGCTATAATTGGACATTTCGTTGGTCGTTGTCGTATAGTTGAGCGAGGCCATTAGGGTTAGGACGCGCCCAAAGCGATTATAGCCCAATTCGAAATTGTGCCAACGCGTGCTGGTCAAATTCGGATTACCATAACTCAGCATTCCCGGAAAGTTGCGAGCCACATAGGGCGAGAGAGCATCTATGCTCGGTCTGTTAATACGCAGGTTATAGTTGGCTTTTATAATTTGGGTGGGGGAGAGATTCCAACTTGCACTGACTGATGGCACGAGATCGTTGAGCGTCTTGGAGAAAGATGGCTTTGAACCATCAGGATACTTTACTTCAATGTGTGAAGTCTCGAAGCGTAGGCCGATGCGCAAGGCGAGTGCGTCGCGCTGATAAGCCCATTCGCCATAAGCTGCGCCGATGTTGTTGTTGTGACGATAATGAGAAGAACGAGATGGGTCCGGCGTCAATGGTGTTGACGTTTCAGAAGGCCGCGTAAGTTCGTCGAAATCGCTGACGTTTCTGCGCGCGATATACTTTACGCCGGTCGACAGTGTCTGACTTGCTGAAAGCGGTGTGGTAAAGTCGATTTGCCCCGTGTGTTCCGGCGACTTCATTGTGCCTTTTGTGAGTTGGTCAAGCAGTCCGGCTTGATTTACGACTTGACGAAACCAATAGAAGTTGTCAGCTGTCGTCTTCTCATTACTATAATGGTAAGAGAGCGTCAGCTTTTGCTGCGGGTGCTTAAAGGTGTGCTGGTAGTCAACGCCGATCTCAATGTTGTCCATTCCATTTTTCAGCGTGCCTGAGCGATGATTGCCGCCCAAGTAGGTGACGCCGTCCTTGAGTAAGCGAGTTTCGCCCGTTACATCTTGATTTTGCCGGAAACCCCACCAGTTGCTTGAAACGCTGAGTAAGTTGTGCGCATCAAATTCATAACTTGCTTCGAGGCTACCCATATTGCCGTGTGAGCGCTGTTTGGATGTTCCTTCATTTCGGAAGAGTAAATTGCCGGGAGTGGAGAATGTGTTGCGCTCAATCAAGAGATCGGTTGGGATGGATTTGCTTTGAAAAAGATTAAGATTGCCGGAGAGCGTCAGTTTCCCTTGCTTGACCATTGCAAACAAACTTTCGTTTATGCCTCGCTGACTCGCACGGATGCCGGGCGTGAACGTGTAGCCGTTCGTGTTGTCTTGCGTCTGCATAATAATGTTGAGAATACCGGAAACTCCCTCTGCGTCGTATTTTGCGCCGGGGTTAGTGATTACTTCCACGCTTTTTACCGCCGATGCCGGGTAACTTTTGAATATTTCTCCGGGATTGCTGCTCATGAGTTTGTTGGGCTGGCCATTAACGTAAACTTTGAAACTCCCGCTTCCGTTGACTGTAATTTTATCTTGCCCATCAACGGTCACGAGTGGCACTTTTCGTAGCATATCCAAAAGACTTTGTGTCTTGGATTCCGGATCATCTTTTACGGCATAATTGATGCGATCGCCCGTAGCTTTCACCAAAGGCGCTTTAGCTGTAACTACGGCCGTCTTCAAATCGCTTTCGCTTATAAATAATGCGAGTCGGCCCAAATCAACCTGTTTTTCTTCAGCCAAAATAAAGTCGCGGCTGCAAAATCCTTTGCTCAAAGCGGCAGCTTCGAGCGTATATCGGCCCGCTTGCGTGCAAGTAAGGCTGAAAACGCCTTGTTCATCTGCTACGCCAGTGGCTATTAGGTGCTTGTGCTTCCCTGCTTGGTAGAGTCTGATTGTGGCATAAGGCTCTGGCTGTGCGTTGGCAGAATCAACGACAAGGCCTTTGATGGTATAGCTTGCAACTGTTTGTGCTTGTGTCGGTAAGGTGGAAATCAGCACAAGCGCTAAAACCGCAGCGTACATTACGGTATTAAAGGTGTGTTTCATATCTTATTTTTTATTGTTAGTTCGCTATTTCGGTGTAAGCAGAAAGGGATAATACAGCAAAGATCGTCGTTTGGGAATCCCGCTATGAGAAGCTCTTAAAAAGGTTTGGCTATACAAATCGCGAGGTTTCTTTCTGTGTTAGTTTGCTATTACACAGCAAAAGTAAAGGATTTGATTATACTAACAAAGGATTCCTAAGTTTTTTTTGAGAAAAGCGTTGAAGAAATTATTGGCTTTTAATTCGACAAAGAGAGGAAAAACTGCCGTTTAATCGCGCATAATTTCAGCTTGTCGGCGTATACTTTCTTCGTGAATAGCTTCAAAAATGGCCTTGATGAATTGAGGTGTCATTCCGTGCGATGTACCATGTACAAAATTGCGTCTTAGGATTTCGTCATAGCGTTTGGCTTGTACGATGGTCAGGTTGTGAGCTTTTTTATAAGCACCTATTTTACGACTGATTGACATGCGTTCTACCAGCAGGTGAATGAGCGAATTGTCGAGACGATCTATTTGTGCACGCATCTCATCTAATTGTACCGCTTCGTTGCCTCGATCTCGTATAACTAGTTTTCCTAGTATGGACTTCAAAACTTCGGGTGTGATTTGCTGAAAGGCGTCGCTCCAAGCCTGTTCGGGAGAACAATGCGTTTCGATAATCAGGCCATCAAAGCCCAGATCAAATCCTTGCTGTGCTAAAGGAGCAATTAGAGAACGCTTGCCGCCTATATGGCTTGGATCTCCAATAATGGGCAGATTCGGAAGGCGCCGGCGCAGTTCGATGGGGACGCTCCACATCGGCTCGTTGCGGTAAACTTTTTTTCCGTACGTAGAGAAGCCGCGATGGATGACTCCGAGGCGTTTTACACCTGCTTGATTCAATCGTAGGAGACCACCAATCCATAGTTCGATATCAGGGTTTACAGGGTTTTTCACCAAGATCGGAATGTCCACGCCCCGCAAAGCGTCCGCCATCTCTTGCAATGAAAACGGATTTGTTGCCGTGCGTGCACCAATCCACAGCAAACCTACGCCCGCTTTAAGTGCTGCTTCGATGTGTGTGGGCGTTGCCACTTCCGTAGCCGTGATCATCCCCAGTTCTTCGTTGACACGGCGCAGCCAAGGGAGCGCTTCCAAGCCTTTTCCCTCAAAGCCGCCTGGCTTGGTGCGTGGCTTCCAAATGCCGGCACGAAAGATTCGAACACCAAAGTCCGCCAATTCGCGTGCTGTCTGCATTACTTGTGCCTCCGTTTCAGCTGAGCAGGGGCCCGCGATCAAGAGCGTTTTTTCGCCGCAAGGGGCGGCTGGTAAGGCGAGAGGGCGTAAATCTAAGTTCATAAATAATCTTTCGTTTTTACTTGTGCAAAAATACAGAGATTACGGCTTTTCTTCTCTCCTTTCTCTCGTTTTTTATGAGGAGTTTTACGGCTTTATCCCATTAAAGGCTATATTTTCTTTGCGGCCGCTGTTTCTTGTGCTAACTTTGCATCACGTAGAAGAAGCTAAAAGTGTGAAGTTATGCACTTTGCTCCTGCTAATTTTGATTATGGACGAACGAAGTGATTTTATAGACGCATTGCTACACTACGCTACGGCGCAATTATTGCATCAAGATCGCACGGCCGACTATTGTCGTGGCGCTATCAAAATCTTAGATGCTCGCAATCACCTCTTCACTTTTGTTTTTGTCGACAATACTGACGAGGAAAATGCAATTTATGCGTTGCGCGATTTATGCCGTGTTGATCCGGATACGCTGGATACGATGGTTGATCGCGGTAAAATCGCATCTCTCGCTCGTACTTATTTTGATTAAAACAACAACGATGAGTCGCTGCAATGACGTATACGAAGTTGCAGCACACTTTGAACAGATTAAAGTATGGAAGAACCAAAAGACGAGCTTACGTATCGTAGAAGAATGCCAATACAGATACGTTTTAACGATGCTGACTCTTACGGTCACGTCAATAATAATGCGTATTTCAGCTATTACGACTTAGGTAAGATGGACTACCTCAACTCTGTAATGGGGGCAGATGGGAAAGCACACGGCATCGTGCCGATCGTAGCCAATATCAGTGCCGATTTTTTTCATCCTGTCTTTTATGGAGATGAGATCGTTGTAGAGACCTGCATTCCACATATCGGAAAAAAGAGTTTTACCTTGCAGCAGAGAGCAGTTAACGTAAAAACCAATACGGTTGTCTGTCGTTGCGCCACCGTGATGGTTTGTTTTTCTTTAAAAGAGAAGAGAAGCGTAGAAGTTCCGGCCGATTTTCGGGCGGCGATAGAGCGCTTTGAAAGAGACGAATAAGTTGCTTTGGGGCATCAATGCTTGCCATCGTGGCTCAATCAGCAGTCTGTGAAGCTTTAGAAATGAAACAGCACGTACTACTTGTCGATAAGTTGTCCGATGCCCTAGGCCGCTTGCCGCAAGGGGGGTACGACCGCATCTTTGTGCTGACCGATACGCAGACAGAGCGCCTTTGCCGTCCGCTATTGGGCGATAGCGATTTGCTTTATTCACCTGATATCATTATAGCTTCGACCGATGCCCACAAAGATCTGGAGACGTTGTCTCAAGTGTGGACTTTTTTGCAAACACATGGGGCTACGCGCCACTCATTAATAATATGTCTGGGCGGCGGGATGGTTACTGACTTGGGCGGTTTTGCTGCAGCCACCTTCAAGCGTGGGATAGACTTCATCAATGTCCCGACTACGTTGCTGGCTATGGTCGATGCCGCTGTCGGCGGTAAGACGGGCGTTAATTTTAACGGACTGAAAAACGAGATCGGCGTCTTTCGTTCGGCTCAGCGTGTATGGATACATACGCCTTTCCTGCGCACACTCGATGCCGCCAATCTTCGTTCGGGCTATGCAGAGATGCTGAAGCACGCCTTATTAAATAATGTGCAAGCGTGGGCGGAACATTTGGACTTCGATTTGGCTGCGCCCGATTTTGAACGCCTGCAGAAGATGGTAGGCGAGAGTATCGCACTCAAACAGCGCATTGTCGCCGAAGATCCTCAAGAGCACGGCTTACGTAAAGCGCTCAATTTTGGGCACACCGTTGGTCATGCTTTTGAGACCTTGTCGTTTCGTCGCCAGTCTCCGCAACTACACGGTTTTTGTGTCGCACAAGGAATGATTTGCGAACTCTATTTGAGCCATCTGCACAAGGGGTTTCCCCTTGAGCGCTTGCGTGCGACAGTGCGCTACTTGATTGATAATTACGGTCGCTTCGACTTTTCGTGCGACGACTATGATACACTTTACGAACTAATGCTTCACGATAAGAAAAACTTGGGTGGGGTCATTAACTTTACTTTCTTGGGCGATGTCGGGCATATTTTTACTGACCAACACGCCGAGCGCGAAGAAATCTATGAGGCTTTTGATTTCTTGCGCGAAGGTTAACGAATATTTTGGCAAACAATGGCTGTGCAAAGCAGCCGAAATAAAATCAATACAACAATATGAAACGTTCAACTTTAATTCTTACGCTGGCGCTGGCTTTAGCCGGAAGTGCTACGTCTGTGGGCTTTTTGCAGGCAGCGCCGAAAGTAGTCGCCAACGCTCAAACGGTAGCGCCGAATGGGCGTCAATTGACAAAACTTGGTTTGACCGGAGCTCAACTGGAGCAGAAACACGACGGCATTTGGGCCGTTTCGCTCAAAGGAAAGGCCCTTGGCTATGTGATCAACTCTACGCCTTTTGCCGCTAATGTGCAAGGTTATCGCGGACCTGTTCCCGTTTTGGTTTATGTGGACAATTCCGGTAAATGCAAGAAAGTGTATGCACTGCCCAACAACGAGACGCCCTCTTTCTTCGACAAGGCTGTGACGGTGCAAAATCAGTTTAAGGGCAAGGCAGCCAAGAAAGCTGCAACGATGAGTGTTGATGCGGTCAGCGGCGCTACTTTTTCCAGTAAGGCTTTGGCTGCAAACGTCAAGGCGGCACTGGATGCGTATACCAAATACGTAAAATAATGTAATGAACAAATGGATTGTAACCGGCGAGCAGCTTCTTTCGCTGCTCGTCGTTTTTCTTCTTTTAGCGGCTACGGCCGTTAGTGCCGGCAAATGGTTTGGCCGGCCACTCACAATGACGCAGGAGGAGGGCAATAAGGCTGCTCCGATGCTTATTGCAGCCCCAACGCCGCAGCAATTGGCCGCACTCGGACTGAAGGAGGCTGCGCTGACGGAAAAGGATACGGCGATCTGGCGCGTGACGACGCCCGCAGGACAGAACGGGGGTACGATATTGCGAACGGACCATTTTGCGCCGGATGTGAAAGGCTTTGCCGGCCCTGTGCCGCTCTTCGTCTTTATCGATAAAGATAGC
This sequence comes from Alloprevotella tannerae, assembly GCA_015259125.1. Taxonomy (GTDB): domain Bacteria; phylum Bacteroidota; class Bacteroidia; order Bacteroidales; family Bacteroidaceae; genus Alloprevotella; species Alloprevotella tannerae_A. The sequence continues at coordinate 12,762 of JABZGR010000024.1, forward strand.
ATTGTGCAGCGGATTCTGCCGCTTGAAAACACTGAGACGCCTTCATTCTTCACCCAAGCCGCTCAGGTTTTGGAGGCGTGGCAGGGAAAAAAGGCGCACGATTTGGTGCAAGCCAAGGTCGATGCCGTTAGTGGCGCCACCTTCTCAAGTCGAGCGATCAATCTCAACGTGCAGGCAGCCCTTGTAGCCTATGAGCAGCAAAAAGTGGACGCTTTCCCTACGCCGGCTTTGGGTTGGCCTAAGACCATTGCCGTTTTCTTGGTCTTGGGTTTTGGCCTTTTGGCCGCTACGGCTTTGCGCGGCAGGCGGTGGGTGCGCCTTTTAGCACTCAGTCTCAATGTCCTCGTCTGCGGCTTCTGGTGCGGGCAGTTTATTTCTGTTTCCCTGCTGCGCGGGTGGCTGATGAATGGCTTCGATCCGCTACTCGTACTGCCCACTTTCGCTATGCTGCTGCTCGCCATCTTGATGCCTTATTTCGGCAAAAAGAATTATTACTGCCAATGGGTGTGTCCCTATGGCGCACTCCAAGATTTGGCTTTACGCCTACCCTTGCCTAAGGTGCGTATTCCGGCTAAGGCCTACAAACGCTTGCGTAATTTGCGCTTCTATGTGTTTATGGTGCTCTTGGTCTTACTCTGGTTTGGCTATGGAGCTTGGTTGTTAGATTACGAACCCTTCTCCGGCTTCCTATTCAGCGTTGCGCCGCTTGGCGTTGTGATTTTCTCGGCCTCATTTATTGGATTGAGCTTATTTATCCCGCGGCCGTGGTGCACGTTCTTTTGCCCTGTGGGCATGCTACTCAATATTGCTGAGGATCTCGATAAAAAAACGAATAATGTGAAGAAGAAATGAACAAATATAAGATTATCTCTATCGTCCTGGCCCTTGCTTTCATCGTGGCTTTAGTGCGTTCGTTGGCCTTTTCGGGCGAGGCTGCTGCGCCTGTTGACAAAGTTGTGTTCGATAATATTATGACGCGTACCAGCGTGCGCGAATATGCTGACCGGCCGGTGCGGCGCACGCTCTTGGATAGTTTGGCGCGGGCCGGTATGGCCGCACCTACGGCGCTCGATATGCGACCTTGGAAGTATGTCATCGTAGATGATAAGCAGACGCTTCAAACGTTGGGCAACAATCTGCCTTATGCCGGTTTCGCAGCGCAAGCTCCGGCGGCCATTGTGGTGTGTGGCGATACCGCTGTTGTTGATAAGCAGGGCCGGCCAAGCCGATTCTGGGTTGAGGATTGCTCGGCTGCCACGGAGAATATCCTTTTGGCTGCTCACGGCTTCGGACTTGGTGCTGTCTGGACGGCCGTTTATCCGAATGAGGAATTGGTGGATAAGGTGGCCGACATACTTTCACTCCCCGACAATGCTATTCCCCTCAATGTTATTGTGGTTGGCTATCCGAAAGCGCCATCTACGCCCAAGGATAAGTTTAAAAAAGAAAACATCCATTATAATACGTGGTAAGCACATAGGCGTAGGAAGCAATCCATACGCCCTTGGCTGAGAAGAATACTGCAATGTTTCTTTACGAAGCGTTGCAGTTTTTTTATGCGCCTCATCTTCTCGCCAAGCGTTATTTGCTATCGCTCCATACGGCAGCACGTTCAATGCCTTTACGCTCCATAGAATATGATGGAGGCCGCCTGTTTGTGGCTCGAGGATTGATTCTTTTTGGGGGAGGTCAACGACTGAAAGCGTAAGTCGCGTGTTGTGGGCCGCGCATCCCACGTGACGCACCTTATAGTCTCCATGGCCAATCTTCCGGTTCGTGTGGCTTGCCTTTCTCTTTACATTGCGCAGTGCGTGCGCTTGCTTCATCAGTCTTCCCACTCACTACTTCAATCTTCTGCCTACACGCTGTGCAGCCTCTCCTTAAGCGAATCTGTTGAGCGCGTTATGGCGGAAAAAGATGTCGTGATTTGCACCGTTTTTCTCTTGAGAATGGATGATGAATAGCCCATGATGGGGCGTTCGGCGTTGAAGTGCGAGTCTTTTCATCGTGATGGGAAAGTCTTTTTGTCGTGAGAAAACGAGTCTACGCTCACGAGCGTACAAACGTTTCACCGTGGTGAAAATTCGAGAAGGTCAAATTTGCGCGTGCGAAAATGGGGTGGAAGGTTTGAAAAAGTGGGACTTTGAGCAAAGAAAATTCAAGGGAAAGGGTAGGGAGATTAGATTTTGTTGTCGGCTAATACAGTATGAACTGTAACAAATGGTGCGGTCTCTTCGCTGTACTTACTATCATAAAAAAGCGTCCGATGCTGATCGCATCGGACGTTGGTGTTGAGTAGATTATGTTAATTGCTAATTGTATGTACAATAAGTTTTACGGCTTAAGTGAAGAGGTTTACAATCAGAAAATAAATCAGTGGCAAGAACAAAGCCGGAAGCAGGTTGACCGTCTTGCAGTCTTTAATGTGCAAAATACCTAATCCGGCCGCTGCGATTAAGACACCACCGACAATATTGGTTTCCGTCATAATTTTAGCCGTGATTTCTGAATTCGCCCCCGTAACCAAGCCGGCCGAGAGTTTGCCGATCAGGAAGAACGACGACATCCAGATGAATACCGGTACGGACGTGAGCGAAATGCCTACGCCATAAGACGAAGACAAAACGATGCAGGTGACAAAATTAAGCGTGGCCGCAGTCATCAGGTAAGTATCGTCGCCGTAGATGGCGCTTCGGATAGGCCCGACCATAGCCAGTGTGCCCACGCAACATAGAAGTACGGCCGTCGTAATACCATCTGCGAGATTGGCAGAGCCCATGTTCTTGGGCGTAGCCTTGCCCACCTTTTTCGAATAATGCTCCATACGTGCATCCAGCTTGAGAAACGAACCGATAACTCCGCCGAAGGCCAAACACATGATGAACAAGACGGGCGTTGTGCTTTTCTGCATATCTTGTATAGCCAGATAGATGCCCAAAACCAAGACCGCGATGCCCATACCTGTACTTAAGGCATTGAGATAGTGCTCGTTAACTTTACGCTTTGTAAGGCCGCCGATGATACTGCCGCCTATTATTGCTGCGATATTTATGAATATAGCAAACATAGTGTTAGACTTTTGCTGCAAAATTACGATATCGCCGGCGAATAAAAGAGAAAAAAGGAAGTAAAATTTGTATGTCTACGATGTTTTTTAGTGGCTACTCGTTGAATGTCTTTGGCACAACGTCGCATTTCCGTACGCTATGATCTGCTTAATAGGGCAAAAAGAGGCTCGTACCAGCCCTAAGAGGGTGAAAATACACGCTTGCCGGATGCATACTTTTATGAAAATCTGGTAGTGATAAGGTTGTTCTTTCAAAAATAACGTTAACTTTGCCGCGTATCAAGTTAATGCAATGCAAGTGTTGCTCTGCGATGTGCCGGCAAGGAAAGCGTCTGTCGGTAAGCAGTTTAATGAAGTCTAATAGTTGGAACCTATAATTTATAAACCTCAAAACAATGAAAAAAGTTTGTGTTTACTGCCTAATGGCCTTGTTGGCTATGCTCTGTCTGCCGACTAACTTGGCCGCACAAGGGTGGAATTATGATTTTGAAATGGCTAAAGCCGATGGAATCGGAGATCGGCCGAATCATTACGACGTCCTCTTAAACGGCATTTCGTGGTCGATGTATGCGGTCCGGAGATCGGGCAGCTCAAGCGACTTCGCGAATGGTAAAGTATCGGCTCGCATCTACGGCAGTCGAATGTCGATGAAGGAAATGCCTTACTTGGTGATGAAAGAAGACAAGGTGGGCGGCTTAGGTGTGATTGAATTTTCCTACCGTGCTTACGAAGAGCACGCAACTTCGCAGGTCGCGTGGTGTGTTCAAGTTTCGGAGGACGAAGGTGAACATTGGGAGACCTTAGGTCAGCCTTTTACGCCCACAATGGACGTTGAACGCTTCCACGCTAAGGCTAATGTCGAAACCGGACGCGTGCGAATCGTTAGGGCTGACTATGCCGTCTTCGATTATGCTGCGGCGAAAGGCTTTGATGCGGCGTTTAATCTTGACGATATCAGTATTACGGATTACGAAGCTGGAGCGCCTGAGCGCCCATCCATACAGACGGGAGAGGATCGCTTGAATTTTGGGCAGGTGGCTAAGGGTGAAACAAAGACAATCAAACTTAGCGTCGCATATAAGAACTTATCGGCTGACGTAGCTTTGTCCTTGACCGGTGAAGGTGCAAAATTCTTTAGTTTATCCAAGGATAAGTTTGCCGTGAGTGAACCCAATGGGAATGCAGAAGTTGATGTGACGTTCGCGCCTCAAGCTGCCGGCCCTCAGCAAGCAGTTTTGCAGCTCCAATCCGGGGAAACCATTGCTGAAGTTCAGCTTACCGGCATCGGCATTCGTAAGGCGGGCGACTTTACTTACAGTGGCGGCAGCGGAACGCAAGACGACCCGTACTTAATTTCAAATTCGGGCGATATAGAAGATCTTTCGCTGGCCGTCGATACCGAAACTGATTACGCCGGAAAGTACTTTAAGCTCACCAATGATATAGATATGGAGGCGGTAAAGGCGATGAAACCGATCGGCAACAACTTCGGCGCCGAAGGAACTGCACTTAAGGCCTTCAGCGGTACGGTTGACGGCGACAATCATACGATTTCAAACCTCACGATGCGTTTCTCCGGCCGCTTTAATCTGGGTGTCGGGCTCTTTGGTATTGTCAAAAATGCGAAGATTTCCAACTTAACGCTCACCAACTGCTATTTTGAGGCCGACGCAATCGTAGCAAGCGTTGCTTCCGTCTTAGTTGGGTCAGAAATTATCAATTGCCACGCGGGTGAAAACGTAACCGTCAAGGCGCGCCTTAAGCCTTATGCGGGTGGTATCGCGACTTCGTCCTTCTTGACCCCATCTTCAATTGTGGCCTGCACATCTCGCGCCAACGTAGACGCGTCAGACGTGGCCATTGGTGGAATCTTGGGTATGAGCAGTGCGTCCGGAACAACCATCAGTCGATGCATCAATTACGGCAATGTAAATACGCTCAACAATTTTGCAGGTGGCATTGTCGGCTATGTGGAAAGCGGCCGCCTAAATATTGTTGACTGCCTCAATGCCGGCGAGATCAGCGCCGCATCTTGTGCCGGCGGACTTTTAGGAATGGCTTTGCAGGGCGCTTCGATTGATATTCGTAATGCTTATAACATTGGCCGCGTGACGGTTACTGATCCTGCGGGCGCTTTAGGCCCAATTTTCCCCGCTGCGGCGCTCACTGACGGCCTTACGCTTGATGTACAGAATTGCTATTACGATGAAGCTCTCTTCAGCGGCGTATCTTCCGGTACGGGGTGCGCACTTTCGGAAATGCGGAGTCAAGCTTTTGCTGACAAACTTAATGCCGGGCGCTCGGAGATCGTATGGAAGCGTTTCGTTGGTGTGAACAACGAATTGCCCGTTCCGTGCGGCGAAGGAGAAGTCATAGATGGGCTTATGCAGCAAGCGTTGGCGGCCTCCTATATTCAGATTGAGGCCGGTCAAATTAAGACTGCAGTCGGCGTGCGTCTTTTAGGCGTGTGCGATGTCGCAGGCCGTCAGTATGCACCTGCATCTAAGTTGGCCGCAGGTACATATATCGTGACCTTTATGCCTGCTCAGGGTGCGCAAAAGCCTATGTCGGTAAAGATAATCGTACCTGTACGCTAAAAACATAAGTATAATCATAAACAAAGATTGACAATGAAAAATCTAAGACCAATCAGTCATCTCCTTATCTGCGTTCTGCTGCTCTTTGCTGCCGATCATTTGCAAGCGCGAACGAATAACGACGACCATGGCGTTTTAGTAGCCAACACGCTATCCATACCTTTTAATCGCACATATCGCATGTACGTCAAGAAGTATAATACGGCGACGCAAAATCACATAAACAAAGGCGAGCGCATCGTGATTCGTTATACCTCAGAAGACAGTACGATCGTATTACCTCAAGGCAACGCCTTCAAATCTGTTGGTAACGGAAGCGTCCGGCTTAAAATGCTCATCTCAGGTGCTTATCCGGGCACACTCGATGCCTTTGATCCCAATAATATCTTGGATGAAATGCCTTTTACGGTCGAAGTAAAAGACCACGTAGATATGCCTTTTCCTCAGTTTAGTGTGAGTTGGGGACAAGAAAAATCGAAAACGATGAGCGAAATGCTGCAAAGCGGAGCCTATACAAACTATACCGCAGATTATTGGGCTATGAATCCGAAGATTGGCGAACAAGATCGTGCCGGCTTGGAGATATTCTCCACGCAGAATGCCGAGTTTCCGTTTTTGATGCTCGCTTTTACGCCCGACGAGGACGAACTTTGCGCCGTATATCTCTTGGCTGCTTCTTGGGAACGTGTGACAACGCCGCAAATAAGTGAGGTCTACAAACTTCTTGCGGCCAATGGTTTTAAGGATCGAGGTATGAATCCGGATACGCATTGCTGGCAAATGTACAACCCCACCTCAAAAACCTTGGCTACGTGCGGACTTATGATCGTGCAAGGTTGTGGCTATTGCTACGTAGGTCTTTCTTATTTGCCAGAAGATCCGGATCCTTCGAGCATTCAGATGGCGCGCGTCGATCAGCCCAACATTGTTTGCGAGATGAAAGATGGATTGTTGAGCATCGAAGCCGAGCAATACGTCGGCCGGCAGTTGGCTGTTTATACGCTTGATGGGAAATGCTTGCGCGTAGCTACGATTCGCCGCGGCGTAAATCAAGTGGACAACTTACCTCGTCAGCCGCTTTTCTTGCGAATAGACCAATGCGCAGCCGTAAAAATCCTGCCTTAATACGCCTACACCGCCTTTTGAATGCACGCCTTTTGACGTATGAAGCATAGAAAGGCGCGCATAGTTTAATAGCGACCAACAACGATACCCTTAAAGCTCAATTGCGCACTTCAGGGTATCGTTGTTCTTCGTTTTGGGAAGAACAAACTGAGCCCTTAAGCACAGATGAAATGAAGGACGAAGGCTTAAAGGATGCGGAACTCCATTCATTTGCCACCGATATTTCTACTATCGTCAAGCATTTTTGAAAAACAACGGATGGGCTCTCTTTTCTTGCAAACGCTATCCCCGCATAGTGTGCCGCCTTTTTTGCTTGCCGATCAGTAGGCTTGGTCAGAGCACTCTTCTCGATTGTCTTTTTCGGTTTATATTTCATTTTTCAACCACGAAAACTTGAAAAATTGAAGCCCATCTCTTGCATGCAGACTTTACCATCGTGAGCGTAGACCTTTCTTCTCACGATAATACGGTTGTACGCTCACGAGCGTACAACCTTTTGCTCACGAGCGTAAGATGAAGAGACGCTTCGTAAGCAGTTAGTATGCCTGCTCTTTACGTGGGAAAAAGAGGCTTGATGTGGCCCTTTTGTAGACTTATAGCGTAAGATGCTGTGAAGGTGCGCGTAATTGCAGGCGCTCAGTATGGCTAAGGAAAATGGGCTGACGTTATATTCGTACAAGTTGCGCTCAATAAAGCATTTTCCGAGCTGAGATGGGCCGCTTAGGGTTGAAAAATGCTACTGCTTATACGCCTTGTGAGCTGTGGAGTATAAACAAAAAAAATAGCGGACGTTCTTATTCAGAAATCGTCCGCTATTGTTAACGTAAACTTCGTTTTGAGCCTCTTGTCGGATTCGAACCAACGACCCCGAGATTACAAATCACGTGCTCTGGCCAGCTGAGCTAAAGAGGCGGGGTGGGTAAGCTCTCTGCATCGCGCCGCTACAACCAACTACCTTTGCTGCGGTCAAGCCCTGGAGGATTCGAAGGGAGCTGGCCGTACAGCACTTACCCATTTTCTGGATGCAAAAGTAAGCTATCCTTTCTTTACGACCAAATATTTTCAAGGATTTGTTGGCTTTAGCCCCATCTTTTCTGCTTCTTGGAGTACGAAAGCCAAGGCTTCCTCATAAGAATTGGGCACTTTCCCATCTAAAATAGCGTCTTTGAGCGCAGCTTTTAAGAGACCCACTTCGCGGCAGGGAGGTAAGGAAAAGCGGCGCATAATCTCATCGCCGGTCACGGGTGGCTGAAAATTGCGAATGCGATCTTTCTCCTCGATGGCAACCAACTTCTCGCGTACCAACTTGAAATTGTTCAAAAAATTTCGCTTGCGCTGTGCGTTTTTGCTCGTTACGTCGGCCTCGCACAAGAGCATCAAGTCGTCAATATCATCTCCGGCATCAAAAAGCAGGCGGCGCACTGCACTGTCCGTGACAATGTCGTCGGCAATAACGATGGGCCGCATGTGTAAGCCAACCATTTTCTTGACGTATTTCATACGTTCGTCGAGCGGAAGTTTGAGTCGGCGAAAAAGAGCCGGCGTCATCTTCTCTCCTACGAAGTTGTGGTTGTGGAAAGTCCAACCCACGGCCGGCTCCCATCGCTTGGTCTTCGCCTTACCTATATCGTGGAGCAAGGCAGCCCAGCGCAGCCAGACGTTATCCGTGCGCCGCGCTACGTTGTCCAATACTTCGAGCGTATGGTAGAAGTTGTTCTTGTGTGATTTTCCATTGCGCGTCTCGACATTGTCCAATGCGCTCAATTCGGGCAGGATGATCGGGAGCAAACCGCTGCGTTGCAGTTCGACAAAACCGATGGAAGGCAAAGGAGCACGCATGATTTTGTTTAGTTCTTCGATGATTCGCTCGCCGCTGATGATGCTTAAGCGCTCGGCATTGCGCTCCAAGGCTGCAAAAGTTTCATCGTCGATGCGAAAATTGAGTTGCGTGGCGAAGCGCACACAACGCATCATACGCAGCGGGTCGTCGGAGAAAGTAATATCCGGATCAGTGGGCGTGCGCAACAAGCCGTCTTCCAAATCCCACAAGCCATCAAAAGGATCAACCAGTTCTCCATAGCGCGCAGTATTGAGGCAGACGGCCAAAGCGTTGATCGTAAAATCGCGACGCATTTGATCGTCTTCGAGTGTTCCGTCTTCTACGATTGGTTTGCGCGAGTCGTGACTGTAACTTTCGCGACGTGCACCGACAAATTCTATTTCTTGATGATGATATTTCACTTGCGCTGTCCCGAAATTTTTGAAGACAGAAAGGTGGGCTGCGCGCCCCAAACGCTTCGTCAAGGCTTCGGCCATTGCGATTCCGGAACCGACGACCACAATATCAATATCATTTGTTGGGCGTTCGAGAAAAAGGTCGCGCACATAGCCACCTACGACGTAGCACTCAAGCTGCAACCGGTCGGCCGTTTGCGCTAATTCTCTGAAAAGCGGCTCACGATCGAGCAGTTGTATGATATCGGTTGGGGTTAAATGTCTCATTCAATTTTGTTTTACGACTGCAAAATTAGGATTTCGGTACACAGTGGGCAAGAAAAAACGTGTCAAAGCGCCAATGCGCAAAGACACGATTAAACATTCTTATCATCCATACCATATTATATATAGTATGGCGATGCATCTCCATAGGTTACTTCAACACAACAAGAATCTCTTTATCGCTTTCGGTAACGTCGATCTTGTCTTCACGAAGTAGCCAGCCGAGTCCGAGGTATAAATCTTTGTCGGCGCGAACTTTAATCAGTTTTTTAAGTTCTTTACCCGTCAGCTTACCATTTTCATTTAAAGCCTGCCAAATTTTTCCGGCTAATTCTCCTACTTTTTCAGTAAACATAAGTCTAATTTTATAGTATAACGGTACTTTCTTCTTTTAGCTTACAACACCGCTTGTCGCATTTGAATCTTTGGCGCGTCTTATCTTTATCGTTCGCGCTTATCTCCTACTGCAAATATAGGTTTTTCCACCTATTCTTGCTACGATTATGGAAAGAAAAGCACGATGAAAAGCCCTTTTTTGTACTAAATATAGAATAAATGGCCTATTTCTCGTAAATTTGCAAACCATATCTTACGATTTATTTATGCTTTCTGTTCTTATTCCAACCTATAATTGCGATTGCTCCACCTTGGTTAGTGACTTAGCGCATCAGGGGTTGGAATTGATGGAAAACACAAAGGAGGGCTTTGATTTTGAAATAATCGTCCTCGACGACTGCTCAACACTTGAGCCGCTCAAGGCTGTAGCTGAGAAGGTCAATGCGCTTCCCCATTGTCGCTGGATAAGGGCCGAACGCAACAGTGGGCCGGCTGCATCGCGCAATCATCTGATTGATTTGGCGCGTTTCCCGTATCTCTTATTTATAGATAGCGATGCGCAAGTGTGTACGGCGGACTTTTTGGCGCGTTATTGGGACGTGCGCGATCAGGCGAAGGTCGTTTGCGGCCGCCTCTACACGCCTTCCGGACCTGCGCCTGAAGGGCATGAATTGCGTAGCCGCTATGAACTATCGGCGGAAAGGCTTCGGCCGGCCGATGTGCGTCAAAAGCAGCCGTATCGTTTCTTCACGATGTTTAATGCGATGTTTGCGCGAGAGGTTTTCGATGCGGTGCGCTTCGACCCGCGCTGCACGGATTATGGTTATGAAGATGCGCTTTTGGGATTGGAACTTCGATCCCTACATTTTTCGATTATGCATATCGACAATCCACTTATACACACCGGTATTGATTCGAACGAAAGTTTTCTGAAGAAAACGGAGACGGCATTACGTACACTCAGCAAATTAGGTGAGCTGATGCAAAGCGAAAGTGGGCCGTCGCGCCTCTATCTTCAAGCAAAAAGGTTCGGTTTGAGCGGTTTGCTGCGTTGGACATTGGGTTTTTGGAGCCGGCACATGCGCCATTACTTATTAGAAAGTAAGCGCCCCTCGCTATTTATCTTCTCTCTCTATAAATTATGGTACTACGCCGATTTACAAAAATCGAAGTGCAAGGCTACCAAGCCGAACGACGGCGAAAATTAATCAGCACGGGAGCTTCTTCCTGCTGAGGAAGCGGCTGTTGCTGCTTGTTGTTCTTCTTTTTGCGTAGCTTCAAGAGGTCTCTAAAATCGATAAAGTCGCGCTGTAGTAACAGGCCAACACCCTGCGTAGTCAGCGAGGACTTGGTATAGTAGCGATCGTTGGTTTCGCTATAGGCTTTCAAACTCACGCCTCCTCCGGGCGTTAGTAAATAACGTAGATCAAAGTCGCCTATAAAGTTTGTATTGTTGATTGGCTTATCGCGATAACCGAAATTTCCATTGATGATAAGCCGATTATTTAATAGACGACCGCTTAATAAGCCTTCGACTTCCATATCTTTCCAGCCAACAAGGCCCGTCTGAACGTTAGCACCAAAGGACCAATTAGAATTGCCTATCGCATTTTGCAACACGTTGTTCAATTGGTCACTTAGCGTGTTAGATAGGAAGCTCTTCATTGCTGCCGTACTCTGCGTCTGTCTTGTTCCGGCGTTTGTTTGATCATAATCGTAAGTGTAAAAGCGCCCAATGCTTAAAAGATATAATACCTGCATATTCATATCTTCCTCCGAACTGATCAGATTTCGCACCATTTGCTTCTCATCTTCGTTAACCGTGGGAAGATCGAGGTCAAAAGAAACTTGCGGGTTGCCGGCTTTACCCTTAATGTTTAGCAAACAATTGACGCGCACCGTATTTCGACTGAAGTTGTTGCCAATATTTAAATCGCTCAGTGAGGCAGATTTCACCGTATATACAGCTTGCATATCCAGATCACCTTGGAATGGATCGCCCGCAAAAATCATTTTACTCCCCGGCGTCAGCGTAAAATTCTTACGAATTAGATCCTGCACACTGATCCTATACGATCCGCCATCAATCTTATAAGTGCCATACATTTTAAACGCACCTTTATTATACCAATTCGCACGAATAGGTCCCGATCCGTGAAGTGTGAGTACGTTGCCCGCTTTCTCGTCCGTTACGATCTTCAGTGTTGCTTCCGGACGTACGTCAAACAAGAGATTTAGTTTAATATCCGTTGGCTGGGCCATTGATTTTATGCCGGCAACAGCTCCTTGCTTTACAAGCGAATCCTTTCCATTATGAAGTCGCAACAAGGCATTGTCGCCCTTCTCCGGCGCATCGGCAGTATAGGTCAGTGTTGTGCCTTCTTCAGTGCGCATATCCAAATCGGCCTCAAAGAGTCCCGGCCGTCCGCTCAAGTGTGCGCTGCCTGAACCATAAGCTGTAGCATAAAAAGGCAAGTCTGCTGATTGTGAGTGCTTATATACTAAGAGGTTTTCTGCAGAAATATTGAAATCATACGTCAAGTTATGCAAATGATTGTGGCGTAAATAGCCCTGCGCGACGCCCTTTCCTTTTTCTCCATCTGAAACGGGAATTTCATTGAAGCTAAACAAGCCGGGGCGTATCACGACGCGCCCGACATCGACCTTATAATGTGCCCCCGTAGCAGCAATTTGCGCTTCCAGCTCCACCTCTTCTTCGCCTTCCAAGTCCAATTGTTTCAGCGGGCCAAAAAGTCGAACGTGCCCTGTTGCTTTTCCGCGCAGGTCATTAAAAATGTCGTCCACCCATCGGCGCAGGAAGCGCAGATCAGTCCCTGTTCCTTTTATGAAGAGGTCTAAATTCTTATGCAGGAGCGATACGTAGCCTTTCACATCAGTCACGCCTTCTTCCGGATTCAGAATATGAGCGTCTATGTTAATCTGTTTTTGTTTTGTGTCAAATCCACCTCGGATGTAAGCCGTCCCCATCGGCCCATTGTTTATCAAAAAGCGAGGTATCTTCAAGCCTACCGAGACTATGGGGTAGCCGGCCGTTTCTGAAACACTGAGCGTGCCCGTTGCCGGTCCGGCAAAGGCTACGTCGTGAAAGTTTACAAGGTTCAAGATATAGTCTACATTCACCTTCTGTAAAGTTGCCACGATCGAGTCTTTAGGTGAGGGCGACAAGCGTCCGCTTATAGACAAGCTGTGGTCGCCGTGCTGTAGCGAAAAACCTTTTACGTCCAAGGTGCGGTCTACATAAGCCAACTCGCCTTTGGAGAAGGTCCACAAAGTATCGCCTACGATCATCGTTGTCGGCACGAAATCTGTTCGGATCAAGCGCCCACGCGACGTTTGTTTAAACGTAGAGATCAATTTCATATCACCCTTAAACTCGTGCTCATCTGCGCCGGCCCAAGCTAAGTGTGTATGGAGTTTTCCGCTATCTGTTTTCGCCTCCAGCGCCACTCTCATCTGCGTATTTCCTACCTCTTTTGTCGCTTGTACCAAGCCTGTATAGCGCGTTCCTTCTCCTTGCAGATAAAAGCGCAAATCGGAAAGGGTAAAGTTGTTGTATGATAGAGTCGGTGCACTAATGATGACGGATGAGCGTGTGCTGTTGCTTAACTTGCCCTCTATTTTGATGCCCTTTTCGGCATATAAGGGGATGTGAAGAAAGCGATTGAGCACGTCTGTCTCTTTTACCTGTCCTTTAAAGGCCAATGTCGTTCGTGGAGACGCAATCGGCTTTGAGAAGAAGCCGGGTAAACTTCGGTCTAATAAAGAAAAGAGCAATTGTTTAATCGTAGCGGGCGCTATGGGTCCATCTACCAGCAAGTCGGCAAAGTCACTTTTTAAGTCTAAGCGATTATATTGTTTGGAGAGCTCTAGTTGATTTAAGCGGTAAGGGCTGTCAGTGCCGGAGAGCGTGAAGTCATTTACCTTGATATGGCCGGTGAGTTGCTTCAAATCATCTACCTCCATCTTGACGTGGCCGGAGAACGAGGAAGCACCAAAATAGCGGGTCAAGTTCAATCTTCCCGGGTTCAATTGTTTCACGTCTGCTTCCAAGCGTATCGCTTCCAAGTTTGTCTCACGTAAGCGAGCCTGCACCGTTCCGTTTAAGTCGGCCGCAGGGTCTTTCGCCGTAAGCTTAAGTTGCAAATCGTCGTTTCGCTTATTGATGGTTGCTTGCAGATTGTTGTAGAAATGCCCACGATATTGCCCGCTTTCAAGCGCAAGTTTTAGGTCGGCCTTACTACCATCGCGTGCTACGCTACCCGATAGGGTGGCGTAGAGTTGATCCGGCAAATCCTGATTCTGCGCTATGATTGTCGGGCGCAGGGCTTTTACTTTTAAGTTGCCTTCGTAGTGTCCATTAAAAGCCAGTCGGCCTTCTACGCTTCCTACGGCCGTCTTCAACGTGCCTGCAACGCGATTGGTGCCGCCTTCCTCCCAACGTAGTCGACCTGTATAGTCGACATAGGCCAGCGTCTTTAGGAAAGCGGGTAGGGGGCGGTGCAAAAAATGTAGAAAGGCTTGCGAGATAAGACCCTCGCGAAGATTCAGCGTTTTGATATTTGCATCCGCACTCACGATGCGCCCATTTCTGCGACTGAGTTTGCCGCTCAGCGCCAGCAGCAAGTTGTTATGCTCTTCGTGGACGTACCAGTTTTCGAGCACGATTTCTTTGGCATTGACGGCAAACAGTCCGCGCGCCGTCAGAGTGTGTGTAAAACCGCGCAAGCGAGGTACAAGAAAACCGAAGTCTGTCGTCGTGAATTGGGCGTTATCAATACGGCCGGCCAAATATAGGGTTTTGAAGAAGTCGTCCGGTTTATAAAAAGCCAGCAGGCGCGGAAAACCAATATTTGTGCCCGGCAACTGCAGGTCAAAGTCTTGTATATCAGCGCGCGTCTTGTTCGCAGCCAAGCGCAAGCTCAGGCGGCGCAAGTCTAAACCGCTCTGCTCGCGCAGAGAAAGCTCACGCACACGTATGTTGATGCTATCCGGCGTCAGATGCTTCAAGCTAACGTTAGCATTGATGTCGGAAACAACTAAGTGGTTCAAATTCAATTTTTCCGGACTTCGAGGGGCGTACAAGGCGTGATAGCTTGCTTTGCAGCGCCTCAAGATCAGCGAGTTGATGCGCAAGTCAAGATTAGAGGGCGATTGATCTTTGGAGCGGAAAGCATCGAGCAAAAATTGAAAATTGGGCGCTTTATCCGGACTTTCTTTGTAGAGGTTTACTTGCGCATCGAGCAGCGAAACCGTACGCAGCGAAACACGCCCTTGAAATAAGGAGCGAAATTCAATCTTAGCCGACATAAGATCAGCACGCAGCAATTCTTTTCCGCGCTGATCGGCTAAGTAGACATCAGTTAGGATCAAACGATTAAACAGGCCCAACCGTACACCACCAATTTTGACCTGCGTATGCAGACGGTCTGAAAGTTGCTGAGAAACAAGCCGGCTCACCCAGCGATCGGCCGGAGAAAAGTTGAAGATAATCAATAGCAGAAAGTAGAGAGACAATAATCCCCCTACGACCCATCGCGCTATTTTTCCCAACTTCTTAATATGCCGACTTCTATATGAGTCGCAAAGTTACGATAAAAAGATGGAAAATAAGGCCATCTCACATTTCATAACTATCTGTCAACGTAGTAGACAAGAAGGATGTAAACAAAATTAACGACAGCCCTAAATGTGGCGTTTTCGTAAAGACTTTTTTCCTCTTTCCTTTGATGGATTTTTAAGAAGCACACCATTATTTAGCTTGCGCTCGTGAGCGCAAACTTTTTTCATCGTGAGCGCAAACCTTTTTTCTCGTGAGCGTAAGCTCTTTTTCTCGTGAGCGCAAACGGGCTATTTCAATTTTGCGCGCCATTTTCGTGGGGCAAAATCGTTCTTAATCAGGCTCCTGTGTTTCTGCAGTGGGAGCTGCTAAGTTTTCCTTCGCCTTGTCTAAATATTGTAGCGCTACCGGATCGTCTGTCTTTAGTTGCTGCAAGAGTCGCTGCCAAATTGTAGCGGCCTCTTCGTAGATTTTGTTTCTTCCCAAAAGGAACGTATAACGTAGCAAATGGTCTTGATCCGTCGGATCTTCTAACCCTCGCCGGATGATCGTGAGGGCTACGGACGTTTGCTTTTGAGCTAAGGCTGCTTCAGCTATTTGTAGGCGTACGTCTTGCACGTCTATGTTGGCTGAATTTGCACTCATCATCGTTTCTAAGGCCTCTTCGTAGCGCTCAGCATAGAGGAGAACCGAGCTCAGATGGGTCACAATGCGCAGATGATCCACGCTGTCTTGCGGGCAACGCAAGGCTGCTTCTCTGAAAAGGCGGATGGAGGTGTCGTAAAGGCGTAGTCCGCCCATTTGTTCAGCCAAGAGGAGGTATACTAAGTAGTCGTCCGGATTGCTATCCAGAAAGTCTTGAACCAAGGTTGAGGCCTCGGCACTTTTACGTAGGCCGATGAGCGATAGTATTTTAATACGCGTGGCGCGACTGTTGTCGGCGTTGATCGTAAGAGCGTAGTCGCAACTGTCAACTGCCTCTTCAAACTTCTCGGCCTTGTATTGCACTTCTGCCAATTGTACCCAAGAAATGTCGTCGTATGGATCTAAGTCGATCATTTTATTGATGGCGTCGATAGCAGCATCGAAGGATCTTAGATTGCAATAGGCTTCTCCTTGGAGTTCGTAAAGGTGTTTTTGGTCTTGATAGCCATCCGGCAGCGCTTTAAGGAGGCGCAGGGCGCGATCATAAAGCCCATAGTCGAGTAGAAGTTCGATATAGTCAACGTGAAATTCGACACCAAACTCGTCGCCTTTGAGCTTGTAAGTCTCCGTGAAGATTTTCTCCGCTGAATTAGCATCCAGCTTGCAGAGCATCTTTTCGATATAAAAAAGAGCCACTTCCTTCTCGTTGGGTTCGGAGAGTTGGTGGATGATTTCCTCTGCCTCTTGCCAGCGCAGCCTGTCTTTCAGACGATAAGCCTTGGTCAAGAGCAGATCGTCATTGTCGGGATGGAGTCGAAGTGCAATTCGCAAGCACTCATCTGCTTCTTCGAGTTTGCCTTGCTTGATATAATATTCCAGAATATCAATTAAGGATTCGGCTTCCATATAGAAAGGCTCTCCGGATGCAATCAGGCGTTCGTATTCTTCGATGAGCGCTTGCAGAGAATGGTCTGGATTGGGCATGATTATAGAATGAAGTGGGAGAGGGGTAAAATAAAGTGGAAAGAGAGCCAAATGATATAGCTCCCTTCCCACGCTCATTTGTCTGTATTTAGTTCTTTTTGCCCCAGCTGTCTTTAAGTCCTACGGTCTTATTGAAGATCAGATGGTCGGGCGTAGAGTCTTTGTCGTATGTAAAGTAGCCGATGCGCTGAAATTGCAGGTACTTGTTGGCCGTTTGCTCAGCTGCATAGCGCTCTACATAGCAATTGGTGAATACTTTTTTAGAGTCCGGATTGACGAGTTCGCGGAAGTCTCGCTCGTCCTCAGACGGGTTTTCTACGGAGAAGAGACGGTCGTATTCGCGCACTTCAGCCGGTAGGCAGTGGGCGGCACTCAGCCAATGGAGTGTGCCTTTTACTTTTCGGTTAGCGCCTTCCATTCCGCTGTGGCTTTCAGGATCGTATTCGCAATATACTTCTACGACGTTGCCGGCGTCATCTTTCTTGCAACCGGTGCAACGCACGATGTAGGCATTCTTTAAGCGAACTTCTTTGCCGGGAACCATACGGAAGAATTTCTTGGGTGCATCTTCCATAAAGTCTTCACGCTCCATCCAAAGTTCGCGACTAAAGGTGATTGTATGCGTGCCTTCTGCCTCGTTTTCGGGATTGTTGATGGCAATCATCTCTTCTTCCTTGCCCTCAGGGTAGTTGGTGACGATGAGTTTTACGGGGTGGAGCACAGCACTCAAGCGCAGGGCGCGCGTATTTAGGTCTTCGCGGGCGGCGGCTTCAAGCATTGCAAAGTCGTTGAGCGCGTCAAACTTCGTATAGCCAATCATATCGATAAACTTACGCACAGCTTGTGGTGAATAACCACGCCGGCGAAGTCCGCAAACGGTCGGCATACGCGGATCATCCCAACCATCGACAATGTGTTCTTGCACTAAAGCTAGAAGTTTGCGCTTACTCATCATTGTATAAGTGAGGTTGAGCCGATTAAACTCGTATTGGCGCGGTCGATGATCGTTCAGGTCTTTTCCTTCTTTGAGTTCGTCGATAAAATAGTCGTATAAAGGGCGATGGGGCACAAACTCAAGCGTGCAGATAGAGTGAGTGACGCCTTCAAAGTAGTCGCTCTGCCCGTGCGCAAAGTCGTACATCGGATAAGCTTTCCATTGATCGCCCGTGCGATGATGGTGCTTATTGATCACACGATAGATGACAGGATCGCGGAAGTGCATATTAGGATTGGCCATATCTATCTTGGCGCGCAGAACCATTGCGCCTTCGGGCACTTCGCCTGTGTTCATCTTCTCAAAGAGCGCCAAACTTTCTTCAATCGGCCTGTCGCGATAAGGACTGGGCTTCCCTGGTTCCGTCGGCGTGCCTTTTTGTGCGGCAATCTCTTCACTGGATTGCTCGTCAATATAAGCTTTGCCTTCCTTAATCAGACGTACGGCAAAGTCCCATAGTTGTTGGAAGTAATCGGAGGCATAATAGATGTCGTTCCATTGAAATCCTAACCATTTAATGTCTTCTAAGATCGCCTCTACATATTCTGTGTCTTCTTTCTGCGGATTCGTATCGTCGAACCGCAGATTACATTTCCCGCCAAAGCGTTCTGCTATGCCAAAGTCCATACAGATTGCCTTCGCATGGCCTATGTGGAGATAGCCGTTGGGCTCGGGCGGGAAGCGTGTTTGTAGCCGACCGTCGTTTTTACCTTCTTTCAGGTCGTTGTCAACGATCTGCTCAATAAAGTTCATTCGTTCCTTGATCTCGTTCGTGTTCTCGTTGTGCGTACACATACTCTTGCTGTTAAGTGTGAATGGATAAATCTTCAATCTTGCGATTTAGTTACCCATTTCTGAAATAAACTTGATGCGGACAAGGCGTATTTCCTCCTCAGAATAATCTTCGCCTAATTCGTCGATGGCCACTTCTAAATCGTCTGTCTCACTCTTTTTGAAATAGTCGTAGATATCATGGACGTGATCTTCGTCCATAATTTCATTGATAAAGTAGTCGATGTTGATCTTTGTGCCGGAGTAGACGATACTCTCAACCTCTGAAAGCATTTCATCAAACTCAACGCCGTTAGAGACTGCCAAATCGTCGAGTGCCACCTTGCGGTCGATGCTCTGAATGATAGCCACCTTAAACTTTGATTTCTTGGGCACGGTGCGAATGCGAATATCCTCCGGGCGCTCTATTTCATTGTCTATACAATATTGTTTTATGAGCTGGCAAAACTCATCGCCGTATCGCTTTGCTTTACCTGATCCTACGCCCGGAATGTTTTGTAGTTCGTCTGTCGTCTGTGGGAAGACGGTAGCCATTGCCTGGAGTGAAGGATCTTGAAAGATTATATAAGGTGGCAAGTTTAATTCTTTAGATTTCTTCTTGCGCAAATCTTTCAGCATTTCATATAGCTCCGGCGCCACGGTAGTTTCCGCACCGTTTTGCACCGGTTCGCTTTCTGCCGCATCTTTGTATTCGTGATCTTCCACAATCTTGAAGCTGACCGGATGAGAGAGAAAATGTTCTCCCTTATCTGTCACATTAAGAATGCCATAGTTGTCAACTTCCTTAGACAAGTAGCCGGCGATCAATCCTTGTCGGATGACAGCGTTCCACGTTTTCTCCGAGTAGTTTTCGCCACAACCAAATTCTTCTAATTGCTCGTGCTTGTGAGCCAAGACTTCTTCAGTCTCATTACCCAGCAAGATATCTTTTATATAATCGTCGCGAAAATTCTCTCGGACAGCGAGCACAACTTCCAAGACGCGACACAATAAATCTTTTGCTTCCACTTTCTTTTTCGGATGTAAGCAATTGTCGCAATTGCCACAGTTCTCTTTTTTATATTCTTCTCCAAAATAATGCAAGAGCATCTTACGGCGACATACAGATGATTCCGCGTAAGCTGCTGTCTCTTTGAGTAGCAGCCGGCCTATTTCTTGTTCGGCTAGAGGCTTGCCCTCCATAAATTTTTCCAATTTCTTAAGATCGTCTGGAGAGTAGAAGGCTAAACATACGCCTTCTCCGCCATCGCGGCCTGCACGGCCGGTCTCTTGATAGTAACCCTCCAAACTCTTTGGAATGTCATAATGAATCACAAAGCGCACGTCAGGCTTATCTATACCCATACCGAAGGCGATTGTCGCAACAATGATGTCAATTGACTCCATTAAGAAATCGTCCTGCGTTTGCGAGCGCGTTTGCGGATCCATTCCTGCGTGATATGCTGCGGCTTTGATGTTGTTGGCGCGAAGCACTTCTGCCAATTCTTCTACTTTCTTACGACTCAGGCAGTAAATAATTCCACTCTTGCCTTTGTTATGGTGGATATAAGTGATAATGTCCTTATCAATGTCTTTTGTCTTTGAGCGCACTTCGTAATAGAGGTTGGGGCGGTTGAAGCTGCTCTTAAACTCTTTGGCATTGAGGATGCCCAAGTTTTTCTTTATATCAAGTCTAACTTTATCCGTTGCCGTAGCTGTGAGTGCAATGACCGGGGCGCGTCCTATTTCGTCTATGATAGGGCGAATCTTCCTATATTCAGGGCGAAAATCGTGACCCCATTCTGAAATACAATGCGCCTCATCTATTGCATAGAAGGATATTTTGACCGACCGTAAAAACTCTACCTGTTCGCGCTTTGTCAGGCTTTCCGGAGCGACGTAAAGCAGCTTTGTCTTGCCTGTTCTGATGTCGTCTTTAACCTGATCTATGGCGCCTTTTGTGAGCGATGAGTTGATAAAATGGGCGATGCCGTCGTCTTCGCTCGTATGGCGGATAGCGTCTACTTGATTCTTCATCAAAGCAATCAATGGAGAGATAATAATGGCTACGCCGTCCATCAGCAGCGAGGGAAGCTGATAGCAGAGCGATTTGCCGCCACCTGTCGGCATCAATACGAAAACGTCTTCGCCGTTGAGCAGTGTGCGAATGATAGCTTCTTGGTTGCTCTTGAAAGAGTCGAATCCAAAGTATGATAGCAGTTTTTCTTGTAGATTCAGTTTTCCGTCCATTGTAATCCTTCGATACGGTTGCGTTCCTCTTCGTTTTCAACCCTTTCTCTGTTAGCAGTTAGAGAGTTAAGTCTTCTCTGAGGGACTATCAGGAACAAAGTTAAAAAGAACTTTTGAATACGCGGAACTTTCTGCAATTTTTTACGACAAAATCATGCTCCGTAAAAGAAGCATTATCGAGACCATCAACGATATGCTCAAGAACGTGGCACAGATTGTTCATACCCGCCACAGAAGTGTATCAAACTTTATTGTCAACCTTTTGGCTGGAATGGCAGCCTATGCTTTCTACGATACAAAACCCTCTATCAATATGGAGTTTGAGATGGAGGGAGAAGCAGAGGTGAAGCAGCGCACACTTTTATAAAACATACTT
>JABZGR010000053.1 GCA_015259125.1 Alloprevotella tannerae
AAATGATCCTGAAAAGGAAGAGAATTATTGTCCGAACCATTTTTCAAAGGTCTCAACAAGGTTGAAAGAATCGTTGTGGGCTATAACCTGAGTAAAAAGGAGGTGACCTTAAACCGAATTGGGGTTAATAAACAATTGGACAAGTGGTAAAATAGACTGTTTTATTGTGCAAAGGTCTCCTTTTGTCTATCGTTTGGTGGGAGCAAGCCATCGTTTGGTGGGAGCAAACTATTCTGAGTCAGAGCTAAAAGGGTTGCAAATGAATATTTCTAATAAGCTTATGACTCTCTGCTTTGCAGAGAGAAATAGATAAACAGAGGGGGGGGCAATTAACGTTATAAACAAGTTAGCTGCTACCTTCTGCCCCACCTAAGGAGTAGAAGGATAAGGAAAGGTAGACTCAAGATAGAACTTGTTGTATTAATTGGTATAAGTCCGTTGGCGCCAGGTAATGAGGAGATGAGATTGCATAAAAGTGCAATACTTCCACCCCAAAGTATAGATAGCGGAAGTAAGCTACGATAATCGCTCGTATGGAACAAAATGCGAGTAAAATGAGGTGTAACTAAACCTATATAAGCTATAGGTCCACAAAATGCAGTGGCCGTGGCTGTTAACAGGCCGGTAACTAATAAGGTTATGGCGCGAAAACGTCTGGCGTGAATGCCTGCATTTCTTGCATAATCGTCGCCCATTCGTAATAGGTTAAGAGGCTTAACCTGTGTCAGTGCTAACAAGCATCCAGTAAGACTGAGTAGAGCAAAGATAGGAAGGTCGGATAAGGTGAGACTCGAGAAATTACCCATTTGCCAGCTGAAAAACGAGCGAAGATTATCTGCTGAGGCCTGAAAGTTGAGCATTGTCACAATCGCATTGAGTGTGTAGCTTAGCAATACTCCGAAAAGGAGTAAGATAAGTGAATTTTTAAATAGTTTATTGCAGAGAAAGAGGAGTAAGGTAACAATGATAGCACCTATAAATGCAGATAGAATAGTGGCAGAAAAGCCTATAGCTGCTTCTGCACTTGAATAATTGATACCTATTAACAATATACATATGGCTGCTCCAAGGCTTGCACCTCCCGAAACACCTAATAAGCCGGGGTCTGCCAAAGGATTATGAAATGAGGCTTGGAGTAAAAGTCCGATAACGGCGAGTGAGCCGCCGGCTAATGTGGCGGTCGCGGCAGCAGGTAGGCGCGTTTCAACTACAATAAAGTGGGTGACGACATCTGGTGATCCTTGGTTGACCAGAGCGTCAAAGATCTGAGAGAGCGAAAGCGAGGTGCTTCCTACGACTAAATTGCTAAAGAAGAGTAGGCTAAAAAGAAACAATGAGCCTCCCCATTTAAGCAAGTTATTTTTGCCTACATGTATATAATTGTGTGGCATATATTAATCGTAGACAAAAAGTCTACTGCAATGGTTCAAAATAACGTAGTCGATGATCTGGTAAGAGTTGTGGATGAAATAACTTTATGAGGTCCTCCAATAATCGTTCGGGGTGGAAAGGCGTTTCTTCGTAAAAGCTTTTTTGTAGCGTGTTGCAGGCATAAATGTTATGTTGGCGAAAGGCTTTGAATGCGCTATAGTGAGTATAGGAAGCCTTAAGTCGCTGGTATGATAAGGAGGTAGTATCTCCATATTTGATCAACCAAAAGTCGGCATTTAGCGCTTTTTTATATATTGTCTCAAATGAAAGAGCGACAGAACCGCTTTGGTTTAAGTAGCTGAACAAATAGTTTGCGCCGGCTGCTTGGTAAATTTCGCCCATCGTACTTTTACCCCCAGGAACATACCAAACGCCGCCTTTTTTTGTTTCAACAAGTAAAGATGGGCGTTGGCGAAGTGTACGTACTTGACGTGTGAGAGATTGATAGCGGTCTTCTACTTGTTGAAAAATGCTGTCTGCAGCTTGTCTTTGTCCAAATAGAAGTCCGAAAAATTTGATCCATTCTGCACGCCCTAAAGCTGAGGTCTCCAAATAGTCGGCACACTCTATAATGGGAATGCCCGTTTTTCGCAATTCAGGTCGATCTACATCAACAAGCGAAGAAACTAAAAGAGCATCAGCACGCGTCGCTACCAATAGCTCAAGATCCGGCCGCAGACTTCCTCCATAGTTTGTGAGTCGTCGATGCCGAATGAGTGCTTGTAGGTTTTGATCAATGATATACTGTATATCACAAATGCCTCTAACTTGACGAATGGCGTGTAACTCTTGTAATAAAGCTAGGTGAACGGAAGAAAAAACTGCAGCTCGTTGAAGAGGAATGCGAATGATAGTTGTGGCTTTTGGCAAAGCTTTCGGTGGTGTTACATCCTTTTCCAGCAAGCAATAGCGCTGCAAAATCTTAGTTGTGTCATGTGGTTCTCTAATCGTGGCAATAGTAAAAGAATCGGCAGCAGTCAGCTGAAGTAAGGTAGCGTATTGTAATGGAATCTCCCTCCTACTTGACAATACTTCAGGTTTATTTTGGCAGGTAGAGAATAATAAGCTGAACAATAGCAACAAAGAGGATGCTACGATGGCTTTCATACAGGTGGTTTGCAGCGAACTGCTTCGCTTTGTTGACTTAGATAACTATTGTATTGAAATCTCTCCGGCTATGTCGGTGTTCATCCATCGTACAATCTCTTTTCGGCTAAGACCCTCACCAATAAGATACATTAATTTGGTGATCGTACACTCCAAAGTCGCGTCATAGCCATTGCTTACTCCAACCTGTAGCAATTGTAGTCCAGTCTCGTAGCGTTTCATTTCTACCGCTCCTTTAGGGCATTGTGTAATGTTAACGATGATAATACCCTTTTCGCTAAGCTTACGCAGGAGATTGACAAGCCAAGGGCGAAGAGGAGCATTGCCGGATCCGTATGTTTTCAGAACAACAGCTTTTAATCCTTCAAAATCTAAAAGTCGTTCGACATAGTCTTGTCGAATTCCTGGGAAAATCGTTAGTACAATGACGTGATCATCCAACTTAAAATGAGGCGTGAATGGCTTGTGCTTGTCTGGCCTTAAGATTAAGCGTGTATCATATTTAATGGTGATGCCGGCGTGAGCCAAAGGCGGAAAGTTGTATGAACGAAAAGCGTTAAAACCCTCAGAATTAATCTTTGTGGTGCGGTTGCCACGCATTAAAAGGCTATCGAAAAAGATACAAACCTCAGGAACACAAGGCTCACCGTCTGCTGTTTTTGCTGCTGCGATTTCTACACTTGTCAGAAAATTCTCTTTCCCATCAGTGCGTAATTGACCAATAGGGAGTTGAGAGCCGGTGATAATAACAGGTTTTCCAATGTTTTCTAACATGAAACTTAATGCAGAGGCAGTATAGGCCATCGTATCTGTACCATGAAGAATTACAAAACCGTCATATTGGAGGTAGTTCTTGCTAATGATGTTTGCGATTTCCGTCCAATGTGTCGGATTCATGTCGCTGGAGTCAATTGGCGGTGTAAATGTCAGTACATCTATCCGATATTTTAGGTGCTTTAATTCTGGTACAAAACTGCGAAACTTTTCGATTCCGAAATTTTCAAGCGCACCTGTCTCCGGATTTTCTATCATGCCGATAGTGCCTCCGGTGTAAATAATCAATATGGAAGATCTTTCTGTGGTTTTCATACTGCAAATCTAATCGTTTTTGACGAAAAGACAAGTACTAAGGAGATATTTTTCGATGTTAGTCCATATTTTTTCGCATTTTAGACTAGAAGTATTGGCTTGGAAGTGTTGCTTATCGAAATTAATACCTATTTTTGTAGCCAAATTAAGAGCTCTTATATGGAATATTCACAGAAAAACGAGGTACAAAACTCCGAGTTTAAGATTGTCCCCTTCTTACTTCTTTGCTATCATGTATTTTTAGCAAAATGGCGTTGGTTTGCTTTCTCTATAATTGTTTGTGTAGCTTGTGGCTGGTATTATCAACAAATACAACCGCGAGTGTATACACGTCAAGCAACAATGCTTATCGAAGGTGGGAATGGTAGTGGTCGTGGCGGATTTTCAAGTTCTAGGAATCGTGGTAGCGGCTTAAACACCATGATGGACTTTAATGGCGTCACGATTGGTGATAATCTTTCTAATGAACTCTTCATTCTTACTACACGCCGCTTGATGCGTAAAGTAGTTGACAGTTTAGGCTTAGACGTAGATTATACGACAAAGAATGCTCTCCATCGTATTGCTTTGTATGACAACCGTCCATTTGATATTAGTTTTGGAACTAAGACGGGCGTTCCTGCAAGTTTCCAAGCTGAGATCATGTCAGGCGGAAAAGTGCGCTTGTTTGATTTCAAACTAAATGGGGAGGAATATAGTGATGACATTGAGACTGCTCCGGAGCAAGCTATCAAGACTCCGTTGGGCATATTGAAGATATCGAAGAATGCTACTTTTGAAGAATTCCCCAAAGGAAAAGCCATAACTGTAGATTATATACCTGCTGATCTAGTTGCACGCCGTTACCAAGGAGAAATATCAGCAACAGTGCAAGATCAAGAAAGCTCTTTGATTGTGCTGACTTGTCAAGATATTAATATAGCTCGAGCAACAGACATTATTAATACGTTGTTCAGTTGTTATAAGCAAGATGTAGTTGATAACAAGAATCGCGTAGGGCAAAACACGGCACATTTTATCGATGAAAGACTCTCTTTGATTGGCTCTGAACTTGCTGGAGTCGAAGGTCGCCTAGCCTCTTTGAAGGAAAGTAATCGCATTGTAGATTTTAAGACTGCTGCAGACCAATACTCGTCAATGAGCGTGACTGCACGTCAAAGCTCAGTAGATTTGCAATCACAAGTTTCTGTGGCGCGCTACTTGAAAGATTTTATGCAGAATAACAGCAATAAGCATCAGCTTATCCCTGTATTAAACCTTCCTGATGCAACCTTTGCAGGCTTGGTGAACGAGTATAATACAATGATGATAGAGCGAAATAGTACGGAGAAGAATAGTAGTCCGAACTCGCCGCTTGTGAAGGATTTGGATAATAAGTTGACGACGATGCGTAACACGATTCTTTCTTCTGTACGCAGCTATGTGAAGACCCTTGAGATGCGTGCACAAAGCGCTCGTTCAAATGAAAGTGTTATTAATGGAGAAGTGAGTCGCGCCCCAGGTTTGGAGCGTCGCGCATTAAGTATAGGTCGCCAACAAAATTTGAAAGAGGCCTTGTATACATATTTGATGAATAAACGTGAAGAGGTTGCATTACAGCTTGCTGTGAATGATGCTAACGTTCGTTTAGTTGAGGATCCACTTGGCTCGAATACTCCGATATCTCCAAGTCGATCGACAATTATCTTAATTAGTTTGTTGATAGGACTATTAATTCCAACACTGATACTCACGATACGTAGGTTAATGGATATTACAGTTTCTGGTCGTCACGATGTTGAGGAAACTACAACAATTCCTTTAGTCGGCGAACTGCCCACTTGGGAAGAAGGAGGAGACGATGGTTTGATAACTACTTGCTCTTCTGATGCTCCGATTGTGGAGGCCTTTCGTATGTTGCGTTATGGTTTGAACTTTATGCGCCATTCTGCAAAAGTTTGTGTCGTAACTTCTTCAACACCCGGACAAGGTAAAAGCTTTATATCACGCAATCTGGCTGCAATCATGGGTATGGCTAATAAGCGTGTATTGCTAGTTGATGCTGATATTAGAAAGCGCACATTAAGTTCGAAGTTTGGGCGTTCAAATGGCTTAACTGGGTGGTTAGTTGATGAGGAAGAAAAGCTCTCGTTGGATGAGATAATTATAAAGGATGGTGTTGCCAAGCAAGTTGATTTTCTTCCGGCTGGTATGCTTCCCCCTAACCCATCTGAGTTATTAATGTCTAGTAGACTTGAGGCATTGGTAGAAGAGGCACGCGAGTTGTATGATTTTATTATTATTGATACAACACCTATCTTAGCTGTATCTGATGCAAGCATTGTTGATAGAGTGGCAGATGTTACCTTGTTCGTTATTCGCGTAGGTGTTCAGGTGCGTGCTTTCTTGCCAGAACTTGAAAAAATGAATAAAGATAAGAAATATCGTCACCTCTGCATTGCGCTTAATGACGTTGATGTTAAAGCTAAGTATGGCTATGGCTACGGCTATGGTTACGGTAACTATAGTTATGGTAACTATAGTTATGGCTATGGAGGACAGCATAACAATCGGCAAAGTAAAAAGAAATTGTCAGGGCGTCTCTTATCGAAACTAAGAAAATAACGTCTTCTGCTTTTTATTAGTATAAAAAGAGGGTTGCATTACTTATCTAAAGCGTGCAACTCTCTTTTATGTTTAGTTTGGTTTTATAGCTACATTCTTATTCCGTTTTTTATAGTCGATTGAGTATTATTGCTGTCCGATAAACGTCAAAAAGAGTAGGAAAGACCGCCTCAATCGCT
>JABZGR010000025.1 GCA_015259125.1 Alloprevotella tannerae
GACCAAGCCTAAGGGCTTGTTTTTGTACATTTTTCCTTACCGCTCAACTCTCTATACTTGCTATGGAATATGGCCGATTCTTCGCCCAAAATCACAATAATATCGTATAATCTTGCCCACCAATACCGCATCACCGTCCAAGTCACAGTGTCAAAATCCCCGATTCCATCGATGAAATCCACATAATCCTTATACAATATCGCCCACAAATAACTTTATCGCAACCGGACACACCTATGAACGCACCAACCTCCCGATTGAAACAACATAATCCTCGCGCATTCTCACCCGCCAATAACCCCATCGGGGTTAGTCTCTTGGTAGGGCAGGATTGACGCATAGCGTCAACCCTGCCACGAATCAAGGGTTCAATGCCAACCCCACAGGGTTGGTCTCTCAAAACACCCTAATTCATATACGCGGAAAACCTTGAAAGACCAACCCTATGGGGTTGCAAAACGGCGTGGCCCATTAAACAGGGTTAAAGCGCTATGCACTTTAACCCTGCTCTGCCAAAAGACCAAGCCTAAGGGCTTGTTTGCGTGCTTTTTATCTCATATGAACAAGTAAACTTGCTGCGGGATATGGCCGATTTCCCGCTTAAAATCATATAATGCCCACGCAACCTTGCCCGCCAATACCCCATTGCAACCAATGGCAATTATGAATGAGATACTTTTCTACCTAAAATCACATACTCCCTACGCGACCTCCTTTATAAATAAGCGCATCGCCGCGACCTCGCATCTGTTCATGCACCCATCCCCCGCTTAAAATTACATCATTTCTACGCACTTCCACTCGCAATAACCCCATCGGGGTTAGTCTTTTGGCAGGGCAGCGTTGACGCTGTGCGTCAACGCTGCCTCGGATCAAGGGTTCAATGACAACCCCATAGGGTTGGTCTCTCAAAACGGCCCAATGGTTATATAGATAATACTTTATTTCCAATAGTGATGATCCGAATCAATACCGGCATTTCTTAATAAAGCTTCAAGTTCACTATATGTTGATCGCTTCTGATGATGTTCTTTTTGAGTAATAATATATTGATACACGGATTTTTTGAATTTACGCGAGACGGAGAAGCCGGCATAACCTGATTGCCAATAAAAGTTGTGATAATATATGCTATCACATTCTTTGAGAAAACGAGATGAAAGACGTTTAATCTCTTTTATAAATGTCGATAAGGATATTTCCGGTGATAAAGTTGTAAGTAGATGAAGGTGATCGCCCGGACCGTTTGCAATAATACAAGAACATCCATAGTTCTCACAGGTATCCTTTATAAATATGTTGAGTCGTCGTTGATCTATATCTCTAATGGTTGGAGCAGATACTTTTTTGTGAAATACACAATGTATGAGTAGATGACAAAGAGTTTGTGGCATAGCTATTTTTATGGTATGCTGCAAAAATACGTATCTTTAATTAAATAACAATTGGATATTAGGTAGTTTTATTCTCTAACTTATAAAAACAATGTAGTCTCATATATTTACTACGGCGAGAGCTAAAAGACCAACCCTAAGGGGTTGCCCTCTTGCGACACACTATGGCATGGTTGTCGCTTCACTCCAACACCTGCCCTGCCAAATGACCAAGCCTAAGGGCTTGCCTTTATGTGTTTTACCTTATCGTCCGATCTTATAAACTTACTGTAGAGAAAGGCCGATTGTCCGCCTAAAATCACATCATCCTTGCGCACTTTCACTTGCTAATAACCCCATTGGGGTTAGTCTCTTGGCAGGGCAGTGTTGACGCACAGCGTCAACGCTGCCACGAATCAAGGGTTTAATGGCAACCCCGTAGGGTTGGTCTTTCAAAAACACGCCGATTTACGAGTAAAGGGCGCCTCATGCTTTTACGGGAATGCGCAAAAAGTAATGTAAAAACGGAGGCAATGTTCAAAAAAGGACGGTTTCATCGAAGATTCAGCTACAAAACAACACCGCCTTATGCACCCCAATCCACCCGTCTCCGCACCCTCGCCAAACTTTCACCTATGATAGGAAAAATTCTCTTATAAGACAATTTTAATTTGCCTATAAGAAAGTTCAAACTTTCACCTAAGAAACTTTTTCCGATCATAGGTGAAAGTTTCAATAATCCCTATCCCTGCGCGACCGAAAAACGGCCAATTTTTGACAAAATACGAAAAAACCGCGCTTTCATCGGTTGAAAACGCGGCCTTTGCTAAATGTAATTTTTTGCCGGCACTAAGCTGTGCCTCAATCCTCAACTACTTCGCATTTCGAATATCGTCCTGCGCACCGAAGATTAAGTTGCGCTTGTCGAGAGCCATACGCATCGTACTGCTTTTCGTAAATCGCACGCTCACGCGCTTAATGAGATTTACTCCTTTTTCCTTTGCCTCTTTCGCCGTCTTTACGCCCTCGCCGTGCATCGTCAAGCGAAAAGAGCCAAGGTCTCCTAAGCGAACGGAGTTACCATCCGCGAGTGTTTGGAGAATCTCATATTGCAGGGCATCCAATACCGCCTTGACGGAGGCAGAAGATACGCCCGAACGTTTCTCGATGCGCCCGACAATCGTGCGCAACATCACGGGCACGCCCGGCGCCATCTGCGGATAAAATTTCACTTGATCTCTCTTGAGCGGATTTTTCTTCGCTCTAATGACGAATTTAATCATTGTGGTATAGATTTAATAGATGAATAATATACGCAAGGACGCTCCTCGCCCTTGCGTATGCAAAGGTAAACAATTCTACTGAGCCGGCCAAACGTGTGATAATCGCTTGACTATTAGCTGATATGCGACCGATTTGAAAGACCAACCCTAAGGGGTTGCACTTTCGCGATGGATTATGGCAGGGTTGTCGCTTCGCTCCAACGCCTGCCCTGTCAAAAGACCAAGCCTAAGGGCTTGTGTTGCGGGGATGAGCTTTGCCGGTTTGGGTTTATCTGTGTATTTACACGCCTATCAGTGGACATTTTGAGAGACCAACCCTAAGGGGTTGCACTTTTGCGGCGAACTATGGCAGGGTTGTCGCTTTGCTCCAACGCCTGCCCTGCCAAAAGACCAAGCCTAAGGGCTTGTTGGGGATGTTTTGCGCGTTTACATTCGAGTTTATAATTGCTTTGGATCAATAACACGTATACGTGTCAGAATTTCCGCGTGAATTTGTATCGTTTCCGCATAGTTTCGTCCACCAATAACCCCATCGGGGTTAGTCCTTTGGTAGGGCAGTGTTGACGCACAGCGTCAACGCTGCCTCGGAGCATAACTAAATTGACAACCCCATAGGGTTGGTCTTTCAAAAACAAGCCAACGCCCGCCGGCGGAAACCCTGAAGGGCCAAATCTAAGGGCTTGTGTCGCAGGGGTGGGCTTTGGTGGTTTGATTTATCAGCATATACAAACGGCTATATGCGGACGATTTTGAAAGACCAACCCTAAGGGTTACCCTTTTGCGGCGGACTATGGCAGGGTTGTCGCTTTGCTCCAACACCAGCCCTGCCAAGAGACCAAGCCTAAGGGCTTGCTATTGCGGATGTGAACTTTAGTGGCTTAATTTATAAACATATTCCAACGGAGATAAGCGACCAATTTGAAAGACCAACCCTAAGGGGTTGCACTTCGCGCTAGACTTAGGCAGGGTTAAGCCGCTTCGCATCTTAACCCTGCCCTGCCAAAGGACCAACCCTAAGGGGTTGTTTTTGAGGGTGTAGTTTTGTCGGTTTAATTTTGTGTTACCTTTGACATAAATAAATATGAGGCTAACATTTGCACGCCTAAAATCGTCAACTATCGCTCACTTCCGTCCACCAATAACCCCATCGGGGTTAGTCCTTTGGTAGGGCAGTGTTGACGCACAGCGTCAACGCTGCCTCGGAGCATAGGTTAATTGACAACCCCTTAGGGTTGGTCTTTCAAAACAAGCGAATGCCCGCCAGTAGAAAGGGTTAACGGCCAAGCCTAAGAGCTTGCGTTGCCAGGGGGAGCCTTGTCAGATGAAGTTAGCAATTGCCTTGCGATCATTGACCTGAATGATAGTAAACTTTTTGGCCTAATAACTTATAAACCTATCGCAAGTTTGGTTGCACATTACTGATCATATCACGATTTACTACAATTCTTCGATAAAAAGTTTAGGTATTCGTGATGCGAATCTTCTATTAAAGGAATTTTTAATGTGCGGTGAGGGGTTAAAGTCATTTTAATTTCTTTTTTTTGCAGGTAAAATTTCTTGTTTTACGGAGGGAACTATCGGGTTGCCTCTCTTTGTCGGCTTGAACTTATGTAGAAGTATGTGGTAAGTCGGCTGCTAAATATTGAAGAACTTACATGAAACAAAAGAAACGATTCGTGGCTTTCGCTTGGGGTTTATGCGCCCTGGCGGCTGCTTATGCACAGAGCAATGAGTTTGACCTAAGTAGTCAGCGCTTGGAGGTGCAGTGGGTCAATCCGGCTCCGGGAGAGAAGATGGATCATCACGGACTTGTGGTCAATCCCACGCCGCGTTATATGAAGCTGACGAATGAGGGAACGATCGATATTAGTGGCGGCGTAAAGTTGGAGTCGCCTCTGCCGACGCTTAAAGAGGCTTGGGACTATCGGGGCGATATTGACTTTCTCGTTCATACGCCCAAGGGCTTCCCGCTGCGGCTGCAATTTGCAAAGATACCGGTGATTATAGAGAAAGGCTATGAGGGTAGTCCGGTTGCAGATGGTGCCTATTCGTTGCGCATTACGAAGAAGGGTATCAGCATTATGGCTGCGAACGATTTAGGACTCTTCTATGGCATCCAGACTTTGCGACAATTGATGGAGAGTCCGGCTGTGGAGGGTGGAAAGAAGCTTCCTTGCCTCGAGATTAGTGACGCGCCGGTCTTTCCTTATCGTGGTGTCGTAGAGGGCTTTTATGGGCCACCTTGGTCGCACGCTGTGCGTTTGTCGCTGATTGATTGGTATGGCAAGTATAAACTTAACACCTATATCTATGGCCCTAAAGATGATCCTTATCATAGTGCTCCGAATTGGCGACTGCCTTATCCCGTGAAGGAGCAGCAGCAGATTAAGGAACTGGTTGAGGCCTGCCATAAGAATCGGGTAGACTTCGTTTGGGCTGTGCATCCGGGAAAGGATATTAAATGGAACGAAGAAGATTATCAGAACCTCGTGCATAAGTTTGATCTTATGTATGCTGACGGTGTGCGCTCGTTTGCCATCTTCTTTGATGATATTGAAGGCGAGGGCACTAATCCGAACCGACAAGTAGAACTGCTGAATCGTCTGACCGAGGAGTTTGTGAAAGCGAAAGGTGACGTGTCGCCACTTATTGTTTGCCCTACGGACTATTCCAAGTTGTGGGCAAAGGCCGGCGAAGATGGACCTTTGAGTATCTATGGCCGAACGCTCGACCCCTCTATTCGCGTGTTTTGGACGGGCGATGTGGTTTGCAGTGACGTGACAAAGGAGACGCTCGATTGGGTCGATAGTCGCATCAAGCGCCCGGCTTTCTTCTGGTGGAACTATGCGGTAACCGACTATGCCCGCCATATTATCTTGCAAGGGCCGGTTTATGGCTTGGACAATTCGCTTACGAATCAAGATATGTGCGGACTTGTGAGCAATCCGATGGAGCACGGCGCGGCTTCAAAGCTGTCGCTTTATAGTGTTGCCGATTATACTTGGAATCCAAAGGACTACAATCCGATTGATAGTTGGGAGCGTGGCTTGGAGGTGATGATGCCGCGTGCTAAGGAGGCTTATCGCACCTTTGCGATTCACTCGGCCGATACGGAGACGGGCTATCGGCGCGATGAATCGTGGGAGACGGTCATTTTCAGATTATCCAACTACACGCGCGGGAAACGTGACGATCTGTATCAAGAATTTGAGCGTGTGGCGAAAGCGCCGGCTGAGATCGAGGCCGGTTGCACAGACCCACAATTGCTGAAAGAGTTGAGGCCGTGGCTCATAGAGTGTGGCAAACTCGGCGAGCGAGGTAAGAAGGCTATCGAACTTATGGATCTCTATCGCGCAGGCCATACGCAGAATTTCTGGCAAGATTATCTGAAGAATTGTATGCGTCCGGAGGATAAGAAAGCCTACGAGGCGCACAAGTTGGGCACGATGAAGTTGCAACCCTTCTATGAGTTTGCGATGGAGGATCTGGCTGATGTCTTCTACGAACAGCTTTCGGGGCAAAAAGCATTCAGGCTGCGCGGCATAGGAACATATAAAAGTATCAAGACGATGCAAAGTAGGTTGATGTTTGATGCGGATAGCGTGACGCACTACACCTCAGGCGTGTCTCAGAAAGATGGCGACTGGATGGGCGTAGCGCTTCCTGAACTGACGGCCGTGAGCGATGTACACATTTTGCAAGGCAGAAATTCTAAAGATGATTGCGACTTCTATGACCACGCGACTTTGGAATATTCTGTGGATGGCTATGCTTGGCAGCCATTGCTGGCTGATTTGAAGAATTGCTATGATATTTTGTGGCAGGGCGAGCCGGTGATGGCGCGTTATATACGTTTGCGCCGATTAGATTCTGCGCGCAAGAATTGGGCGGCCATACGCTCTTTCGTTGTGACGCCGGCCGATGGTGCTTCTGTGGTATTGAGTGATAGTAAAGCTACGGCTGAGAGGGTCGTAAATGCCTTTGATCGTCAATTGAACACAGCCTATAAGAGTACGCACGTCGTTTTGTTTGAAGTGCCGCGCGCTACGAGTGCTTACACCTTCCTGCTTGATTTGCCCAAAGATGGTTCTGTGCGCGTGTGTCAGTATGATAAGCGCAAACGTCTGAAGGCTGAGATGACTACAGATAAATCGTTCTTTACGGTAGACGTTGCCAAGGGTGTGGATCATATCGAACTGGTCGGTAAGGCTGATGTATATGAGATCATTCCGAGGCGCATGTAAGTGAATGGATAGGTCGTCACTTTGCCGCTGTCTGCGGTAGGGGGCGTCGTTTTGCCTTGCAGATTGCCTTCGTTATCGACAACAAGCCAACGAAAAACAGGGCTGACACCATTCATAGGTGTCAGCCCTTTAACAGTATCCTTAAAACTTTTATTGCGATTGCTGGAAAAGTTTTAGAAGAGGACTGCTGTCAATCGTTTGGCAGCAGCCTCTTATGATAGGGTTACTTCACGATCTTCTGCGAAGCCTTAGAACCATCAGAATAGATCGTTGTCTGCACATAGATGCCTCTTTCCGGAGAACTTACGCTACGGCCGGATAAGTCGTAGAACTCAACTCGCTCAATGCGCTTCGTTGTCGCGGGCTTGAGGCCGGTTTCTGATACGATATACTCCGTGATGCCTGAGCGGAGGCGCTGGTCGCCGTCGATGTAGACTGCTTCCATACCCACTTTATCCTTCACGTCTTTATAAAAATAAATGGCGCGTGAATTTTCGTCATACTTGTAGAAATGATACTGATCAGAGAAAGCGTAGGGCACATCGGTCATCTCTTCCGTCAAACTCTTGTACGTTTCAGGCTTGAACGTAAATAGTTCGCCGTCGATGTAGAGATTGTAGTAGAGATGTGTGGGGTCAAGATAGTTGAAGTCGGCTGAGTAATAGCTTAGTGTGAACTGCAAACCGCCAGGGCCTCCCCACGGGTTTGGATCATAAGGCTGATAAGCCGTGAGTTTCGGTGGCATAGGTGCAGCCGGCTTCTTATCCCATTGATTGATGAGC
Source organism: Alloprevotella tannerae (assembly GCA_015259125.1). GTDB lineage: Bacteria > Bacteroidota > Bacteroidia > Bacteroidales > Bacteroidaceae > Alloprevotella > Alloprevotella tannerae_A. The sequence goes on from JABZGR010000025.1 coordinate 7,683, forward strand.
GCATAGCGATACACGTCGAAGATGTGTGTGCTGCGATCATCCTCCAGACTCTTGTGAATCATTAAGATGCCCTTCGTGCTGAGCGCGTTTTTCTCTGCGTCGTAAGTGAAGACGAGCGGATCCGGACTGATGCAAGCTTTCGCAAACTCTTCGCCCGATTCGCTCTTGCCCTTGCCCATATAGCCGGAAGAAGCATAGACGTAGCAAGCCGCCGTAGTGTCGATACCAACATAGGAGGTAGAGGGGAAAGTGACGGTCGTGCCTTCCTTCTTTCCCTTTATCCATAAACCCTTCACGTTAGCCGACAAGTCGCCAATATAGACATCATCGCCATCCATAGCGTATTTCACGGGATACAACTGCGATTTGCCCTCCATATCCATATAGAGTATCAGTCCATCCCAAGTCTTCGCCGAAGCTGACGGCGCTTCCGTGTTGTTGTCCTTGCGCACGCCCTCGTAAGTGCCCTCAGCATAGCTGGTCCAAGCCCCTGTTTCGCGGCACATACCGATCATTTCTTCTCGACCAAGCACCATCACGAGCGAGTCGTTGCGCCATACGTATTTCAATACCTGATTGGCTTCGCCTTCGTTAGGCATATACGTTTGTTTACCATCTTTAGTTGCCGGATGAATACGATAGAGGTAGCCATACTTGTAGTCGCCCGTAGAAAAGTCTTTCTCAGCAAAAATTGCTTGCGGAAGTTGGAAACTGATCGTGTCTCCCTCAGTGCGTTTACCTTTAATCCAAGTCTTCGTGTAGAGCGAGTTGAGCGGGTTTTCGAGGTAGACAGCGCCGTCATCGCCAAAGACGATTCGATGCCAGTCGCCCGTGCTTTGATGGGGTACGCCATAGTAGTAGATCGACTCAAAGCCCGTCGTCGTACGGTAAAGGTTGATCGTTTCGCCCGCAGCCGGCTTCGTAATGACCGTCGGGGCGTCCTGTGCTACCGCCATACCTGCAAAGAGGGCGGAGAACAGGAAAGTTGCGAAAAATTTCTTCATAAGTAAATAGCGGTTTTTAGTTATACAAATACAGCTTTTCGCTGCCTGTGGTTACAAAGTTTGCGGGTGAGCGCGTATGGATTATAGATGTGTTTAATTTTTGCACTTTCCCTCTTCAAGGCAAAGATACGAGGTCGAATCGATAATCGCAAAGAATACGTTAGAAAACTTTCGCTATTTTTCTTTGTTAAGTCAGCGTCGCTTTCGCTACAGATTGTTTGTGGTTGCTTTTCCGATGCTGTCTTTAGAGGCTACCGTTTTGCTTCACAAAAGCTCTGCAATCTTGGTGTTGATAACTGTTATGTTTGATAGCTTATGGGGCTGCGCCAAAATTTGTTTTGGTGAAGCCCCACTAAATTCTAACTCTGCTCTAAAGGCGATTATTGGTTTTAGCTTTTTCCTTGCTTTTTTTGTTGCTCCTTCGAAGCGTTCTCTGTCTTTTTCTTTCCTAGATCCCCTTTTATAACATCACTTGTCTTACTTGAATCTGAGGAAGAGTTAGTAATTTGCTTCACGTTGGGAGAGGTCTGGTTAAAGTTCTCTACTTTGACGTTCATCTCAAGGCCGCCCTTGCTATCTTGCGCCTCTGTTTTGTTATAGTATTTGATACATAGACCAACTACGACAACTCTTATAGCAATTGCTGTAGCTATAAGCATGACTATCTTTGACCAATTGAGCTCTTTCTCCTGCTTATCTCCCTCAATTGTTTTGAAGTATAAGAAGAAGATAATGGATGCAATGAAAATATAGAGTGTGGCTGTTAGAATTAGATAATCTGCCAAGCCGGCTGCCCCCTGGAGAATATTGATGCCACCGGAAATGAAAGAGAGCAATGCAACAAATATAGAGAGTGTGCTGATGGATTCTCTTCTTGAATCCGCTTGCACCTTATTGATTACTCTAGTTGTCTTTTTTATAGTTTCTCTTTGGGCTTGAGAGAGCTTTTCTTCTGCCTTTTTTGAAGCCTCGTATACATCGTTTGCTTTTTTGTTTGCGTCAATTGCTTCCTTTTTTGCTTCATCAGCCTTATTTAGTGCTTCATCTTGCGCTTCAGAAATCCATTGCCTATAGAGACGGTTGTACTTAGGGTAGGCTTCATCTTGCAGCGCATGTGTATGTATCAGTTTGCACCCATAGGAGGAGATAAAGATTGGTTGTTCTTTTTCCTCTCTCTCCTCTTTTTCCTCTTTTTCCTCTTTTTCCTCTCTCTTTACCATATAGAAAGAATCTTCAAATTTATTTCGTTTTTGTTCCGCTGATACAAAATCTTTGTAGCTTTGAATCCATTCGGAGAAGTATTTGAGGAGATGTCCTAAGGCTTGGGCATATTTACTAGTGTCGTAATTATTCTTTCCTTCCTCTTTCATCTTCTTCAGTCTTTTCATTAGCGCAAGGAGTGAGTCTAAAGAACGAAAGTATATTAAGTGTTCTGCATTGATGTTCTTCGGATCATTCAGAAGGCCTTCAAGAATTTCTTTTTGTCTTTCTTCGTTTTGGGGCACATCTTTACATTCTTCCTTTCCTTTCTCTTTTTTATTTTTTTCTGTGACATAATCATCATAGTTCTGTATATCTGTAGGCTTATCAGTAGGCTTATCAGTAGAGTTATCAGTAGAATTATCAGTAGAGGGCTTCTCGAAGGGAATCAAACTATCAAATTCATTGATTTTATCATAGAGTAAATTCTCCTTTTTTTCTCCTTTTTTTTCTACATAGTATTTATTGCCTTCGTAGAGAATTTCAAACTTTTTGGCCCTTGTATAGGGGTTCTTAACACTCTCGCCTTTGTCAAGTTTGCGCGGATTATTTGGGCTTACCACAGGCTTGTAGAAGGACTGGAAGAGGAGTAGTGAAGTTTTGGCGCAGATGGCCTTGAAAATTGCTTGAATATCTAGGTTTGTCGGGAAATCTCGACGCATTCCGTCATTTTCCGCTTTCAGACGCTCACATTGTTTATATAGAAGCAATAGGGGTGGGATAGCTTGATCGTCAATTATGCCGGAGATATCTATTCGTGTCATCTCTATGAGCTTTTTTCCAAGATCATGAAAGAGCTTGGCCTTGAGTATTTCCCCTGAGTTCATGCCTCCTGCATAAAGTTTACGGGCCACATCAGAAACCGGAGCGTAAAAGACCTTGCGTTTGCAGGAGGCTTCCTCTTGAGACTCCTCTATCTGAACCCGAATTCGCAGACACATGTATGAGAGTTCTTGACAGAGTTCGTGTATATAGGGAAGAATAGGGTGCAGATAGATCGTTTCTTCTTGGGAACTCGTGTCGTATTTATCTTTAATCGCTTTGATAATAGCTTGAAGCTTAATAGAATAATCTGAATCCTTTAGAAACTCTCCTTCCAAAAGAGATTTAGATAAAGAAGTCCATAGATCTTTTATGATTTCATCGAGTTTAGTGTATATATGATCATTTTGGACAGAAGAGGTGGGAGGGTGTTGGATTTGTGCTGAATCTTGTTCGCCCTTTATTGCGTCTTCTTGTGATATTACAGGCTCCCTTCTGATTCGGGCTTGTATATTACTTTTTATTGGTTTCTTATGTTTATCAAGAGATTCTATCAGTTTTTTATTTAAATTCCCAACAAATCTATGATGTTTTTTTTCAATTAAATCAGGGGCTAAAAAACAGTCAAATTTGTTTTTTAAACTGTCCTCTATTGTTTGCACTGATTCTAAAGTCTCACTTGAGGACTCAAATACCTTCTTAATAATATTTTCGAATGTTTTCTTAAGAAACTTCTTATCTGAATTATTTTTCTCATTTTTCTGCTTGACAAAAGTATCATTGATAATTTGTACTAACTCAGACTTGTATTTTTTTTGTAAATCCTCTTTAGGTCCAAGTAGCTCTAGATATTTAGGGTGTTCATAAGGGTTGAGGAGAAGCTCAACCTGCTCTTTGAATTTGTCAATATATAAGGTTTTATCGATTTGATTTTGATCCATAGTTTTTAGGTAATAGGGTATGTTAAGTTACAAATAATATAGGAGGATGCCCGCTTTGTTCTCGGCATCCTCCTTATTTGAGTAATGAAGCTTAACAAGCTCTTTTTTGTATCTGTTTTAATGAATTTTGAAATGCTTTGACTTCTGCTTCAAGAACAGCTCCACCGCCTGCATTTTGGAAAAGTACGCTGATTCTTCCATTTTGTTTGTTGTAGTAGAAGCAATCATTCCAAACGTTTGGGGAAAGATTGTGTGAGAGTTCTACTACAGCTGTCGTACTCTGCTCCAAGATGCTTTTGCTTGGGATAATCTTTGAACTTTTGTTTTTGAGTTTCTCAAGTGCCTTATTAACAGCATTTTGGGTGCTCTTATCAATTTCGGTCAAAACGCTATTTGCTTTAGATTTGAGGTTGTCATCTCGTAGCTTTAGCTGACCATTGCTCTCAAAAGTAAAGAGGGAGAACATTCCCTCATTGCGACGGTTTTCGTAGATATCAATCTCTACAGGCCCGTTTTGATATGCGACAAAATTGTCAAACACATTAAGAAGCGTAGCGGTTGTTTTCAGTTTGTCCCAACTGGTAAATGTGTTGTTTAAAACTTGTTCGTCTTTCTTTATTTGCGTGTCTTTCAGGCATAGAAAGTAGAGGAGCTTCATATAACGCGTCATAGGGTACTCTGAAAGCTTCTCGTTGAGTTCTTTTCTCCTTGTAGGGTCCATAGCCGCCAAATTCTCATTTTTCAGGTCTAAGCCTATCAGCTTAGTTACGATATATTCGAAAGCGGCCGTCTTCTTTATTCTACACATCTTTTTAGTTCGACTTCAAGCATGCGGTAGCGCTCAAAGTAGCTGGTTTCTACTTTGAGATAGCCGGTCTTGGTTGTACTTATTCTTGCCATGCTTCCTATAGTTTTTTAATAACCAGGGAGCTTTATCTACTCATTTTTAATAAGATGATTCCTTTCGGTTGGCCTAAGCCCTTAAAAGTGAGTGCAAAGGTATAGATAAATAAATAAACGCGCAAGTATTTGGGTGTTTTTCGTTTAATTTGTCGGTAAAAGCCTATGTTATAAAGGCACAATGGTCGCATCAAAATGTGGTATATTTTATTTTTGAATGCATCGGATTATTATGTATAAATAATCGTTTCTTAAGTTTGTTGATCGCGTTATAGCTCACATCAAAAGATGTAGTTGGGGTTTGCCGGGGCTGCTATGGTCTTTTCGCAGTTTGCTAATTTCTGCTTATCTTTGCACTATCGTAGTCGTTGTCTCTACGTGTTGAGACGGAGGTCTCTGCAAGTTGAGATCATGGTCTCTACGTGTTGAGACGATAATATCTGCACGTAGAGACTGAAAAATGGATAGGGCGGCACTTCAATCGGATAAGCGGAAGTGCGGCGAGGCCTTATAGGCGCGGCGTTTGATACGCTACGCGTAAGACGATGTATAACCATGAAAGACAAGTTTACTTTTACCATAACGAAAAACAACAAAAGCTTATGACAGTTTCTTACAAACTATTGAAAACAAAGGGTAGAGTCGCTAATGATGCAAAGATGCGAGTGGTCGTAGATTCCTATGACACGGCCGAAATGGATAGGATGGGGCAGCACATTGAAAAGGCTTCGTCGCTGACTTCTGCTGACCTCACCGGTGCGCTTGATGCACTGCGGTCGGAAATGGTCGATCAGTTGGGGAACGGCTATCGGGTTCATCTGCCGGGGTTGGGCTATTTTTCGCTTGCCGTTAAAGGAGAGGTTTGCGAAGATCCGAAGACGGGGCACTTTCGCCTGCGTAATCCGCACGTGCGCACCGTTAAATTTCGTCCCGAAAAGGAATTGCTGAAAGCCTTGCACGGCATTGATTTTGAAAATGCTACTTATCGGCGAACACCTTATGCCGCGCCTCAACCGGCAGAAGTGGCTGCTGCGCTCGACCAATTGTTTTCCGCTTCTGCTTTCATCCTTGTGCGTGACCTTCGCGCGGCGCTCCATCTGTCGCGGCCCGTGGCTTATCGACTGGTGCAAGCACTTGAGGCCGCGGGTAAGGTTCGCAATGTGGGCACGAGCCGTCAGAAAATCTTGGTTAAGGGAGAAAGGTAGTGGTTGTCGGTACTTGGTCGCGGCGGAGGTTTGAAGGGGTTCAAACCGTGCGCTGTGTGAGACGGACTATAATTTGAATAATTGGCCACGACGTGCCTCACGAAGCAATTTTAGATTGCACACAATAAAAAGCGCCGGCAATGAGATTCTGATTACTCATTGCCGGCGCGGTATGTTAAACAAGCCTTAGGCCTCGTCGAATTATTTTACTAATACCTTGAAGGTTGTGCCATCTGAGAGTTTCACGATGTTCACGCCCTTTTGCGGCTGACTGATGCGGCGGCCATCGATCGTGTAGCGCGCTACTTCTGTGAGCGTCTGCGTACCTTCGATATCGTGGATGCCTGCGATCGGCGTTACGTGCGACTTCGCTGCATTCTCAATGCGGCCGTCAGGGGCGATGACCATTGCTACCACGTAGAGTTTGTTCGTCTGAACAGCAGAGAGCAGTTCCGCATCCGTCGGCATATCGATCGTGAAGGAGTGCTTCAAGGTCTTGCCGGCTTCGAGTGCGTCGATCTGCACTTGGTTCTTGCCGTTGTTGTCGTAAGAACTGCTGATCGCTACGTCATCGTAGTGCCACTCAAAGAGTTTCGTGCCCTGCGCACCGCCCATGCAGAATTGCGCCATCTCTTCAGGTTGCGTTTCTCTGCGGCGTGCAGAGTAGTAGTTCATTTGGCGCCAGTTGTCTTTCGGGCAGAAAACCTCATCAGCTACCAAAACATAAGCCAACTTGAAGTTGCCGCTAACGAGCGGATTGATGTTAGCCGTGGCATAAACGTGGGTTTTTGCATCATCCAAGACGCCGGATACACTCACTTCGATAGCCGAAGTGCGCTCCATTTCCTCCTGGAAGTCTTTCACAATGCCTTCGCCGGAGCCCTTGAAGGGGTCGATCTGATCGCCGCGATTCAACATACACATCGGTGCGCCGCTCCAAGCTATGCGCTCATATTTCGAGATAAACATCGGGTCGCTTTGGTTGAAGCGGTGGATGCCAATGCCGATAAAGCGGTCGCCAAAAGTATCGCGAAGCTTCATCATTCCGGCAATGCCGCGCGGACACCAGCCGCAGCCGGTTCCTGTATTTTCTTCTACGACCACGTTGCGTACAATCTCTTTCTCCAGTACGACAAAAGCACCCTTAGACGTAGCGTGAGGAGAGCCGTTAGCTTCGCCGTTAACCTTCGTGATGGTTACTTCTACGGGATATTCGCCGCTCTGCATAGGCGCATTGACGGGAATATTTAATTGCAATTCCTGACCAAACAATGTGAGCGGCTGCGGCAGATTTACCGTTTGCTCTTTCGATGGTTCGTGGTTACCCACTTTCATTGTAAAGGCTAAGCTGTTTACCTGCTTCGTGCCGGCCATCGTTGCCGTTACGGGCACGATGGTACGCTTGCCCGGCTTCATATATACCGGATCGAAGTCTTTTGCGTCAAGTGCGTTTTCAGGAATAGCGCCTTCGCTCAACACTTGAATAGCTGCGCGGCCGAAGCCTTTGTTGGCTGCATCTGCCCAGTTAGGTATGCGGACAGCCGTTCGCACCCAGAGCGAATTGTCAACGTCTGTGCCGCTGCCGGTCGTCACGATGGGCGAAGCGTTGATCAGATCAGAGAGCGCCTCGATCTCGAAAGTAACGCCAACGAATACGCCTTCAGCCGGCACTTCAAAGGGTTGCGTAAGAGCGATGTCGTTTGCAATGCCCAGATGTTTTTGATCTTGATCACCGGCTTGCAGTTTAGTCAGATCGCAAGTGACAGACACGTTAGCCTGCTTTGTATTGGCAGGCGGTTGTCCTGCTGCGTTAGGCTTTGCGAGCCATACGCGAACTTCGGAAACGTCCTTGAGCGAGCGGAGGAAGAAGCGGATAGCTTGAATCTTCTTGCCGGCCATAAAAGGGTCGTTGCCTTTGATGAAGATTGCTTGCTCTACCGTTTCGGCAACCTGCGTTCCGATAGCATCACGCTGCATGCCATCGGCGTAATAACCCCACCAAACTTGGTTGGTGCCGGGTTTGATTGTGCCTTTTGTTGTTGGTGTGAGAACCTTTACAAAAGGAGCGTCCACAGTTGGCTGTAACCATTGCGCTTGAATGCCGCAGAAGCAACTCAGCACAAGAGCCAGTGCGAGTAAAGTCCTTTTCATTTTTAGACAATTTAGATTAGAATCAGTTCGAATAACATATTTGCCTCGCAAAAATAGGGTGTAATTTTGATTCCGCAATACTTTTTTGACGTTAAAAAAGCATTGCGCCGAGCTTTTAACGTTTTAGGCTCCTCGCCGCCGCGGTCTGTTGCGGTCGATAGTCGTCGCTGCCGCCGCGCAGCAAAAGCGCGGCGGCGGTGTGTAAAAAAACGAGACGGCAACTTCGAGAAGCGTTGCGAGAGCGCTTACGAAATTGCCGCCATTCTCTGAATATTGAAAAGAGTGTCGTGCGAATTTTATTTGTTGTTCTCCGTTTCCGGCGCTTTGTCAATCAAGTCCATAAACTGATCCAACTTCGGCGTGATGATGATCTGCGTGCGGCGGTTGCGCTGCTTGCCCACTTCCGTATCGTTCGTCGTTACGGGGTTATATTCTCCACGTCCGGCCGCCGTTAAGCGTGCGGGGTTTACGCCATAGTCGTTTTGCAGGGCCTGCACAACGCTCGAAGCGCGCAGACACGACAAGTCCCAGTTGTTGCGAATGTTTGTACGCGTAATGGGCACAGGGTCTGTGTTGCCTTCAACCAAGACATCGTAGTCGCGATAGTCTTTTATGATCTTTGCGATCTTGCTCAGCGTCTCTTTGGCGCGACTATTGATCTCGTAGCTGCCTGATTTGTAGAGCATATTATCGGCCAGCGAAATGTAGACTACGCCTTTGAGTACCTTAACATCGACTTCCCTTAACTCGTCGTTGCTGAGTGAGCGCGTCAAGTTGTTTGTGAGTACCATATTCAAAGAGTCCGACTTCGATTTGGCCTCTACCAACTGCTTAATAAACCTATTCGACGCATTAATTTCATCTACCAGTTTGGAGATATTGACGCTTCCCTGCGAGTTCTGCTGCAGCGATTTGTCGAGTGAGCCTTGTAGGCGTTGATAATCTTTCCTGAGATCGTCTACTCGGCGTTGCTCATCTGAGAGTCGGTTGCGTAGATTATTTGAATTTGCGTTGCATTCGGCCAATTGGATACGACCCTCCTCGTTGGCTTGGCGTAGCGCCGCATTCTCGTTTCGTAGTGTTTCCAGTTGTTTTTTGCTTGCACAGCCCGTTGTCAGGAGCGCTCCACAAAGGAGCAGTGCAAAAATAGATCCTTTGTTCATATCGTTATCATTGGTTTTTTATTGGTTCTTCTGAGGTATAACGTCTAAAGCAGGGCGAAAGTTACGCAAAAGGTCCGATTTTTCTGTGTTTTTTGAAATGTTTAAGGCTTCCACGCGTCGATATTTCTTCTCAAACCCTCATATTTTGCTCTTTTAACGGCCGATCCTTTGAAAAGGCGGCGGTAAGTTTCTACGTCCAGCGCCTGCCAATCCTCGGTCTTCATTCGGAGCAATTCCGCTGAAGGCGCAAAGGCCGCTTCCTCTGATGAGCGCGCAAAGCGGTTCCACGGGCAAACTTCCGCACAACGATCGCAGCCGTAGAAGCAGGTGCCCATCTGCTCACCCGCCTCTTCGGGTAGCGGTCCGCGATGTTCGATGGTCAGATAAGAAAGACACTTGCGCGCGTCCATGCTGCCGTCTCCGCAGAGTGCGCCGGCGGGACAGGCGTCGACGCAGGCCCGGCAATTGCCGCAAAGATTGCGCTTCGAACTGTCATAAGCGTCGGCCGGATGCACCAAAATCAGTTCGCCGAGAAAAAAGTACGACCCCGCACGCGGTATGATCAGTTGGCCGTTGCGACCGGTCCATCCCAAGCCCGCTTTGACCGCCCAATAACGCTCATCGACAGGCGCTGTATCGACAAAGGCACGGCCGTCTTCATACGGCTTCAGATTTAAGCTTTGCATCAGGGCAAGCAGGCGTTCGCGCACCACGTCATGATAGTCCTTTCCATAAGCATAGCGCGCCAAAGGCGGCTTTTCGGGCAAATCAGCCGGCAGATAATTCATCGCCACTACGACAATCGTCTGCGCGCCTTCTACCAATAAGCGCGGATCCATTCGTTTTTCGATGTTACGTGCCAAGTAATCCATCTCTCCGTGCTTACCCTCGCTTATCCATTTCCTAAAGCGCGCTTCCTGCGTCTGATCCACCCGCTCCGCACGCGCCAGTCCACACGCCGAAAAGCCGAGGCGGGCAGCCTCGGCTTTGATCGTTTGCGCTTGAAGTACTCTTTTGTCCAATGGTTACCTTAATCTTTGTCCAGCATACTGTACCATTCGTCCTTTTCCTGCAAGCGCCGTTTGCGCGCGTATGCTGTGGGGTGAGCCGAAGTATAGAACTCTTGCTCAAATTCTTCGCGCTCCGCCGTTTCTCTTAGGCGAAAATCGTCAGAAAAGTCCTGTCCCATAATACGTAGTCTTTAAATGGTAAGTATTGTATGGAAGCAAAGTTAGGTATTTTCTTGTTTTAAAGCAAGTTTCCGGGCTTTATTTTCTCGCATTTTTGATATAAATGGTGCTTTAATAGACTTTCAGATACTTTTAACTTATAATCGTAGGCAAAAAGCGCGTACGACGGTGATGAAGTAGCGCATAGCGATTGTTTTCGACCGTATAAGCCGCAACTTTCGCCCGCTTGGCTTTTGTTTGGTGGCAGCAAACGATGGTTTGGCGGGGGCAAACGATGGTTTGGTGGGAGCAAACGATGGTTTGGCGGCAGCAAACGATGGTTTGGCGGCAGCAAACGAAGCGAAACCGACCTGTTGGCGAAGCATAAGTGCTTCGTGTTGCAACTTATTCGTTGTCAATTCGCTCATAATCAAAAGAAAATAAAAGACTCTTCAATCGGCCTCGTTCGCTATCGGCCGCTCCGCCTTTTAAGTTGCCGCTTGATGCAGCCGGTTTGCTGCTTTGGAGTCATAACTATGGGTCGTCAGGAAGAAAAATCAAGTCGCAGTCTGCCGGAAAATCTCATTTTTTACGCTCCAATGGGTGAACTCGTATTATATAATGTGTAGCCCTCATTTTTTTTTTCTATCTTCGCGGCCGAAAAGTGAGCATCGGCAGAATCCGCTTGCGCCGTTGTCGCTGCCGGATAGTTTCTTTCGGCAGGTTTTGTCGGAGTAGCGGAAACAAGAAGAGGAATACGTAACATGACGGAAAGACAAAAGAACTTGGTGATTGTGGAGTCGCCCGCAAAAGCCAAAACCATTGAGAAATTTTTAGGACAAGACTACAAAGTAATGTCCTCTTATGGTCATATACGCGACCTGAAGAAGAAAGATTTTGGGGTCGACTTAAAAACGTTTGAGCCTCAGTATGAAATACCCGACGATAAGAAGAAAGTAGTGGCCGACTTGCGGGCCGCAGCCAAGAAAGCCGAGACTGTATGGCTGGCATCCGATGAAGACCGCGAAGGAGAAGCCATCAGTTGGCACCTCGCGAAAGTCTTAAAGTTGGACCCCGAGGCCACCAACCGCATCGTCTTTCACGAAATTACGAAGCCGGCGATCCTGTCGGCTATCCAAGCACCGCGCCATATTGACCTGCGGCTCGTAGATGCGCAGCAAGCTCGCCGCGTCTTAGACCGCCTGGTCGGTTTCAAACTTTCGCCGATTCTGTGGCGCAAGGTGCGTCCCAGCCTTTCAGCCGGCCGCGTGCAGAGCGTGGCCGTTCGCCTCGTCGTGGAGCGAGAGCGCGAAATTGCAGCCTTTCAGTCGGAGGCTTCTTTCCACGTTTCCGCGCTGTTTACCTTGCCCGAGCCGCAAGGTGAATCAGTATTGCTGAAAGCGGAATTGCGCAAAAACTTCAAAACAAAAGCCGAAGCCCAAGCCTATCTTGAGGCTTGCAAGCAGGCCGCCTTTACGGTGGAGGCCGTAACCAAGACGCCGGCAAAGCGAAAGCCAGCGCCGCCCTTCACCACTTCGACCTTGCAGCAGGAAGCTGCACGCAAGTTGGGCTATCCCGTGGCGCTGACGATGCGACTTGCGCAGACCTTATACGAAGCCGGACTCATTACTTACATGCGTACCGACTCGATGAACTTGTCGGGCCTTTGCCTATCGGCTTGTAAGGAGGTCATCAATGCGACGATGGGGCAAGGCTACCACAAGAGCCGACAGTATCATACGAATGCGCTCGGTGCGCAGGAGGCGCACGAAGCTATTCGCCCGACGGATATGACTGCGCGAGAAATAGCTGGAACAAAGCAAGCACAGCGCTTGTATGAATTGATTTGGAAGCGGACGATCGCTTGCCAAATGGCTGACGCGGAACTCGAGCGGACGACGATCGAAATCGCCGGCACAGGCTTGGCGGAACCATTTATCGCTACGGGCGAGGTGGTTAAGTTTGATGGTTTCTTAAAAGTATATCGCGAAAGCAGCAATGAGGATGAAGAGCGCGCAGAGAGCGGCCTGCTGCCCCCAATAGAGAAAGGGGCTACGCTGCAGCGCTCCGAAATAACGGCCACAGAGCGCTTTACGCAGCATCCGGCCCGCTATAATGAGGCATCGCTGGTGCATAAACTTGAAGAATTGGGCATCGGTCGCCCGTCGACTTATGCGCCTACGATCTCCACCATACAGCAGCGCGAATATGTGGTAAAGGAGGATCGGCCGGGAAGCAAGCGTAAATATAATGTGCTTGCTTTGCGCGGCGAAAAATTGTCGGACACGACTAAAACCGAGACTTACGGCGCAGAAAAGAATAAATTGTTCCCGACAGATGTGGGCCTCGTCGTCAATGACTTCCTCTTGCACGCGTTTCCGGAGATTATGGATTATAACTTCACGGCGAAAGTGGAGAAGGACTTTGACCAAGTGGCCGAAGGAAACGAGGATTGGCAGGAATTGCTGCGACGTTTCTATGGTCATTTCGATCCGCAGGTAGAAAAAATCTTGCAGGAAAAAACGGCGCATAAGGCAGGCGAAAGAGAACTGGGCACTGATCCGACCACAGGACTGCCCATCTGCGTCAAAATAGGGCGCTTCGGCCCGATGGCCCAACTCGGAGCAGCGGGAGAAGAGGAAAAACCGCGCTTCGCACGCCTTAAACCAGGGCAAAGTATTGAGACAATTACGCTCGAAGAGGCTTTGGATTTGTTCAAACTGCCGCGCACGCTGGGTGATTTTGAAGGCTCAACGGTCGTGGTCAACGTGGGGCGCTTCGGACCTTATGTGATGCACGAGAAAAAGTATGTTTCCATTCCTAAAGATCAAGATCCGATGACGATTACGCTGGAGGAGGCAGAAGCCCTGATTGTCGGAAAGCGCAAAGAAGAGGCCGAGCGACACATAAAGTCGTTTGAAGAAGAGCCGGAAATGGAGGTGCTCAAAGGGCGCTTTGGTCCGTATATCGCCTTCCAAAAGAAAAACTATCGCTTGCCGAAAGCCGTGGCTGAGCGCGCCGCTGAATTGACGCTGGAAGAGTGTCGTAAGATTATCGCAGAAGAAAATAAGAAACCGGCGCGGGCAACGCGTCGGCGAACCACCAAAAAGACTTGATCAGAAAGACGTCTGTATGAGTAAATGTATCGCCCTCATCGGCTATATGTGTGCCGGGAAGACCATCATAGGCCGCGATCTGGCGAAGGCCATAGGACGCCGCTTCTACGATCTCGATTGGTATATCGAAGAACGTTACCACAAGAAGATCGCAGCGATGTTCGAGGATGAGGGAGAAGCCTACTTTCGCGACATAGAATCGCGTATGCTGCGCGAAGTTGCAGCCTTTGAAGACATTGTTCTCAGTTGTGGGGGTGGCACGCCTTGCTTTATGGAGAACATGGACTTTATGAACGAGGTAGCAGAAACGATCTACTTGAAGGCCTCTCCGCGCACGTTGTGCGATCACGTGAAGATGAGTCGCGGCAGGCGCCCCCTGCTGGAGGGGAAGTCACCCGAAGAACTCGAATCGTACATTGCCGCGCAATTAGAGCAGCGTTCGCCCTTTTACGAACAGGCGCGACACATTATTAATATAGACGTCTTGGACAGTTTTAGTAAGATTAATTTTGTCGTAAATGAGATACAGCGACGCTTAGCCGCGGCAGAAACAGCTACCGGCTTCAACGGCTGATCGAATAACGCCTTCGCGCGGCACAACGCATATACATAAAGCTAAAAGCAAATATCTACACCGATTGTAGGCAATGAAGAAATGGAAAATTGATGATTCCGAGGAACTCTACGGAATAAAAGGTTGGGGTGTCAGTTACTTTGGTATAAACGAGCAAGGTCACGTCTACGTATCTCCGCGTAAGGATAGCGTAAAGGTTGACTTGCAGGACGTCGTGGAGGAGCTTGCAAAGCAGGATATCACGGCGCCGATGCTCTTGCGCTTTCCGGATATTTTGGATAACCGCATTGAGAAGACTGCACAGTGCTTTAACAACGCCGCAAAAGAATATGATTTCCAAGCAGAGCATTTTATTATTTACCCGATTAAGGTAAATCAGATGCGCCCGGTTGTTGAAGAAATCATCAGTCACGGCAAGCGTTATAATTTGGGCCTCGAAGCCGGCTCTAAGCCTGAACTTCACGCCGTGATTGCCACGAATATGGATAGCGACAGCCCGATTATTTGCAACGGCCACAAGGATCAAAACTTCATTGAGCTGGCTTTGTTGGCGCAAAAGATGGGCAAGCGCGTCTTTCTCGTTATTGAAAAGTTGCCGGAGCTGGCTATCATTGCTCGCACAGCCGAGAGGCTTGGCGTTCGTCCTAATTTAGGCATTCGCATCAAACTTGCTTCTAGCGGAGCAGGCAAGTGGGAGGAAAGCGGTGGCGATGCTTCAAAGTTTGGCCTCAACTCCAGTGAGCTTTTGAAGGCTTTGCAGATGCTTGACGAGATGAATATGCGCGACTGCCTCAAACTTATCCATTTCCACATTGGTAGTCAGATTACTAAAATTCGCAGAATCTCCACCGCTTTGCGCGAGGCGGCACAATTTTACGTACAGTTGCGCTCACTGGGTTTCGACATACAATTCGTAGATTGCGGCGGCGGTTTAGGTGTAGACTATGACGGCACGCGCTCATCCAACTCTGAGAGTAGCGTCAATTACTCTATACAAGAATATGTCAACGACTGCGTCTACACCTTCGTCGATGCGGCCAACAAGAATAACATCCCCCATCCGAATCTCATAACCGAAGGCGGCCGATCACTTACTGCGCACCATTCCGTTTTGATTCTCGACGTTTTGGAAAGCGTGCGCCCCGCCCGAATGCCCGAAGATTTTGAACCATCGCCCGACGATCATCAACTCGTCAAAGATTTGAGTGAGATTTGGGACAAAACATCGCCGCGCTCCATGCTTGAAGATTGGCACGACGCCGAAGATATCCGCGAAGAAGCCCTCGATTTATTCCGTATGGGTATGCTTGATCTCAAGACGCGTGCACAGATCGAAGCCCTCTATTGGAGTGTTACCCACGAAGTCAGTGCAATGGTTCACCACCAAAAGCACGTGCCCGACGAGCTACGCGACATCGACAAGCGAATGGCAGATAAATATTTCTGCAACTTCTCTCTCTTTCAATCGCTCCCCGATTCTTGGGCCATTGATCAGATTTTCCCCATTATGCCTATTGCCCATCTCGACGAGCGGCCTACGCAATCGGCCACAATTCAAGACATCACCTGCGATAGCGACGGAAAAATCATCGGCTATGTTAACAACGGACACCAGACAAGCTACATCCCGCTCCACGATGTGCGGCAAGGCGAGCATTATTATATAGGTGTCTTCCTCGTTGGTGCATATCAGGAAATCTTGGGCAATATGCACAACCTCTTTGGCGATACTAACGCCATCCATATCTCGGTAAATGCCGAAGGATATACAATTGATAAGACCATCGATGGCGAAACCGTGGCCGACGTTTTGGAGTACGTCCAATATGACCCCAAGAGTTTGGTGCGGCGTCTTGAATCCTGGGTGCACAAAGCCGTGGGCGAAGGACGCATTACGAACGAAGAGGGCAAAGAGTTTATCAGTAATTACCGCGCAGGCCTTTACGGCTACACCTATTTAGAGTAAACTGCCCGATGGGAGTACAGATAGAGTCCGGATGGAAAGCCTGCTTAGCTGAAGAGTTTGCTAGCCCATATTTTGCGCAGCTTACCGATTTCGTGCGAGCCGAGTATCAATCCGGTCCTTGCTATCCGCCGGGGTCGCAGATCTTTAATGCATTTGATTTATGCCCTTTCGATCGCGTTCGCGTCGTACTTCTGGGTCAAGATCCCTACCACGAGCCCGGCCAAGCCGAAGGCCTCTGTTTTAGCGTGCGCGATGGCGTCCCCTTTCCCCCTTCCTTGCGTAATATCTTCAAGGAAATACAAGCCGACGTCGGCCAGGCCATTCCTGAGAGCGGCAGTTTGCGCCGCTGGGCTGCTCAAGGCGTACTCTTGCTCAACGCTACGTTGACCGTGCGGGCTCATGCCGCCGGCAGTCATCAAGGTCGCGGATGGGAAACCTTTACCGACGCCGTCATTCGTCGGCTTAGCGCCGGTCGAGAGCACCTGGTCTTCCTCTTATGGGGTAGCTATGCGGGGCGAAAGGCCGAACTCATAGATGCTTCGCGTCACCTTATTTTGCGCTCCCCTCACCCCTCGCCATTGTCCGCCCATCGTGGCTTTTTTGGCAACCATCATTTTACCCTTTGCAACGATTATCTTCGCGCCAACGGCTTAGAGCCGATCAATTGGTAACGATATTTCGCGCTTTCTACACACAATATTAATATACGATGCACTCTTCTCGCCGCGCAATGCCCATTTTGCAAGTAGCCAATGTCTTATTGTCTGCCGAAATCGTTACGGAATATTTCTGTTGCGACCTTTCCGCCTGCCACGGCCAATGCTGTGTCGATGGTGAGAGTGGGGCGCCGCTTACGCTCGATGAAGCCGCAGAGCTGGAGCGCGTTTTGCCGATTGTTGAGGGCGACTTATCGGCCGAGGCGCGCAAAGTCATAGCCCAACAAGGTGTAGCTTATGTTGACATCGAGGGCGATTTGGTGACGAGCATCGTAAATGGGCAAGACTGCGTTTTCACCTGCTACGAAGACAGCTGCTGCCTCTGTGCTGCTGAGCGAGCCTATCGCCAACAGCATACGGATTGGTGCAAGCCCATCTCCTGCGCCTTGTATCCCATTCGCGAAAAGCAATTGAGTAATGGTTACGTAGGACTCAATTATCATCGATGGAGCGTTTGCGATGCTGCGCGCCGTAAAGGGCAGGAACTGCATTTGCCGATCTATCGCTTTCTAAAAGCGCCTTTGATTCGCCGTTTTGGTGAAGCCTGGTATAAAGAATTAGAAGAAACGGCTGAGGCCTTGCGCGCTGCCTCAACGTAGCGCTGCATCGGCTTTGTCGGTATCAACTCATCAGTAGGGATTGCTGTGTCATATTCGGCCCGGCAGTCCCTACTGCTTTTTATGCAGACTTACCTTGACTGCCGGTAGGTGAATGGGAGTAGGGGTATTCATAAATAAATAGTCTCTTCTCCTAATCTGCTTTTCTCTTCCCCTTCATCGTTTTTCTGCATCGCGTGTGCAATGCCCGCTAGGAGGCCTCAATTGAAAATTGTAGCAGAGGCTTTTGCTGCAATGTTTACAGCGACAAGCGTCATCGCTGATAAAAACAAAAAGACCTTAAACGGCCGTTTCCATCGCTATGGTAAAAACTAAATACGCTTAAAGTAGCTTAAGCAGATTGTTTTTCGGTCTTCAAATGTCCGGCAATTAAGCTCTGCCTTTTCCTTATTTTATTTTAGTAGTGCGGTTTTTACGTGCATAATATTTTAAAATGAGTCAGAACGCTGAATATTTTACTGATGATTTAAGATAGTTTGAATCACGATAGAATCTTTTCTAATTGTCTATATCTGTAAATACGTTTTTGACGGCGCAAAGGCTTTTGCTTACTTTCGCGCCCAAATAATCCATCTCTGCTTGACCTTGTGGTGAGCAGATTGGGTTGGGATTTTTGAAGAGAGATATATGAAGAAGTTTTACAATTCTATATTGCCCGCAGTCCTATTTCTATGCGGTTTGAGTCTGAGCTTAACGGCTTGCAGTCACAATGGGGGCGAGGATATGCCCGAAGAACCGCAGAAAAGCGGCGATACAATTTTAGCGACCATTTCGCAAGCTACGGGTACACACATCGGTCAAGACGTGAACGGCTTGAAAATTGGTGATTCCATCTATTATAACTTGACGATAGACGATCCCAAAGGATCTAAGTCGGCAACTTATACGCTTGATCTAGATGGCGTAGGTAGTACAAAGAATCATAGGCGCTTCAATAAAGATTTTACGCTCCACATCTCTAAAATAGCTGACGACGGCTCGACAAATGATTGGCATCAGATAACGGAATTTCCCTATACTTTGCCGTCAAAGGGGCGCTATCGCTTGATGTACGTGGCTAAGTCGGATGGTACATTTATTCACGAATTCAAACTTCAACGGAAAATAAATAATAAGCCTAATAGCAAGGTTACAAACTTTTCTGTTGTATTTAATGTCTTGGATGTGGATCTTGTTTATAACCTCGACATCTCGCAAGTTGGTAATATATGTTATAATGTGTGGTATTCTCTCGGTATAAGTATAAAGGGTGGCGATTTTGCGACAGATAAGCTACTTGAAAAGTCGAATGGCAGTTCCTATGCTTATAGACTCATTTATGATGGGAAGGAGTATAGTAGTTCTTTTGAATCTGGATCTAAACAGGTTTTTGTAAAATACGGCCAAGATTATGTATACGATATAGGGCCGTATATTAATGATAAGTATGTTTCAGAACTTGTTATTACAATTAAGCCATCTAATGGTGCGCCTCCTACCTACTTCCAATACAAGAATCTAAAGATGCGAAAAGTGGTTAATTGGAGAAGAGTATAGTATAAATACGCGCAAAAACACCATAACAAAATACTTAGTAACTCAAAAGAGCAACAAATGAAGAAGTTTTACAAATCTATATTTTCCGCAGTCTTACTTCTATGCAGTTTGTCTGTAAGCTTGACAGCTTGCAGCCATGAAGGGAGCGAGACGCCTGAAAAACCTAACACAGAAGATCCTTCTTCAGATGGGACTACTCCCAATAAACCTAATCCCGATACACCTCAACAGAAAGGCGATTCTATCTTGGCGCAACTTGTACCGACACCGGCAGCTGAGTCCGGTCAAGACTTGGAGGGGTTTTTGGTAGGCGATAAAATCTATTATGATCTTAAGATTACAGACGCTAAAGGTGCAGAGTCGAGTACTTATACGCTTGACCTCGAAGGGGCAGGCCGCGTCGAAAATCATAGGCAAATCGGAAAAGACTTTGCCCTTTTTGTTGCAAAAGTCAAAGCAGATGGCTCGGCAAAAGATTGGAATGAGGTGAAGAGCTTCCCTTATACGCTGCCGTCAAAGGGTGATTATCGCTTGATGTACAAGTCTAAGACTGATGGAACGTTTGATCATAAATACCAGCTTAAGCGTCAATCGAAGGGTAAATCTGATAGCAAGACCACAAACCTCCCGATCGTTTTTTATGTGTTGGACGTGGATATTGCTTATGCTGTTGAAAAATTATCAGTTCCTTATGATGAGCGGGTGAGATATTTGATGGGTATCAAAATAAAATGTGGAAGTTTGCCAACAGATAAATTGCTTGAAACGTTTGATCCTAACTTCCCTAAAGGTCGCTCCTATACGTTTAAGCTTGTTTATAAGAATGAAGATTATACCGACTCTTTCCAGCCAAATGTTTATCAGCGGTTCTATCATAGCGGATATGTGGTCTATGATAAGAGAAAAGGAGAACCAGACCTTGATTATTTGTCTAGGGATATTAAAGATCTTATTATTACGATTAAGACAGCAGCCAATGTAGCTCCTCTCAAATTTCGATTTAAGAAGCTGGGGGTACGAAGAGATGATGATTGGAGAAGAAAGTAAAGAGAAGAGTATTAAAGCGCTTAATCTCGCTACGGTGCGTGGACGTCTTGGCGTAGTTTAGATTTCAAAATAATATATATGAAGAAGTTTTTCAGTTCAATATTTTCAGTCAGTCTATTGTTGTGTGGCTTAATGGTGACGTTGTCGGCGTGTAGTCGGGATGGGGGCGATAACATTCCCGAAAAGCCTACGACTGATGAGCCTACTCCGGATGATTCTAATTCGGGCGAAGTGCAACAGAAGGGCGACTCGATCTTTGCAAAAATTTCGCAGGCTACCGGTGCACGCATTGGTCAAGATCTTAACGGCTTGTTAGTAGGCGATACTATTTATTATAATCTTACGATAGAGGACTCAAAAGCTTCTAAGTTGACCGACTATACACTTGACCTTGAAGGTGTAAATAGTACGTATAATCATAGACGCTTCAATAAAGACTTTATACTTAAGATTGCTAAAATAGAAAGCGATGGCTCGACGAAAGATTGGCATCAAGTGAATAGTTTCCCTTATGTTTTGCCGGAAAAGGGTCGTTATCGACTGATGTACGTGGCTAATTCAGATGGTACGTTTATTCACGAATTCAAACTTCAGCGCAGGTTAAATAAAGAACCCCATAGCAAGGTTACAAACCTCTCTGTTGTATTTAATGTCCTAGCAATAAATCTCCTCTATGCTGTAGAATCGACGGAAGATCTGTATGGTGCTAATGCCTATTTGGTGAGGTATTCTTTAAGTATAAGTATAAAGAGTGGTGACTTCGCGACAGATAAATTGTTTGAAAAAGCTCCCGGACGCTCTTACTCTTACAAAATTGTGTGTGATGGGGTCGAATATAACGATACCTTTGAGCCCGGTGTGTGGCAGACATTTTATAATCAGTCTAAGTATCATTATTATGGAAAAAATAGTGGGCCGGAATTTCAAGACAAGTATATCTCAGAACTTGTAATTACTGTTAAGCCTTCGAGCGATGCGCCACCGACGCTCTTTCAGTATAAGAATCTGAGAATGGTGAGAGAAGTTAATGGGCGAAGAAAGTCACGCGGCTAAGCGTAATGTGATAATTAAAATTGATTCTCAAATATCCGATTATGAAAAAAATCTACAATTCAGGCCTTTCATTCTTTCTGCTGATGTGCGGATTGATGATCAGCTTAACCGCCTGCAGCAATAATAAAGGCGAAGACATTCCTGACGATTCTGATCCAAGTGTAAGTACAAGTAGTGACTCTGTCATTGTGCGGCTTACGCCTACTTCAGGTGTGCATACCGATCAAGACCTTAACGGGCTCTTATTGGGCGATACAATCTATTACGACTTTAGAATTGTTGATACCAAAGCACCCAAGAATACTACTTATACGTTGGACTTTGAAGGAGCAGGTTCTGCAGACTATCATCGACGAATCAATCAAGACTTTAAGCTTATGATAGGTAAGGTTGAAGATGGAGATTCAGTGAAGGAATGGGAGACGATCAACGAGTTTCCTTACGTACTGCCCTCTAGCGGCCTCTATCAAATTAAATACATAACGATGTCAGATGGAACGTTTATCCACGATCTGAAAATCCAACGTCGCGTAGATGAGAAACCCAAGGGAAAGATTACGCATCAACCTGTACTGTTTAATGTCTTACGCGTAGAGCTATGGTTCGAAGAATATACTTACAGGAAGCATGGTCGGAGACGCTATCGAAACAATTTCTATTTCAAAGTAAGATGTGGCGAATTTAATACAGACCAATTGTTTAATAATTCCGGGTTATCTTCTAATGAGCGTTCTTATACTTATAAGATCTTCTATGATGGTAAAGTGTTTAATGGCACATTCCAAGGCAATGTTCCTCAGTATTTCTATGAAGACAAAGAACAACACGGAGGAAGGCCGGAAGTTAAGAATCTTGTTGTCTCCAACTTTGTTTTAAACATTACTTCGGCAGATAACCCGACACCAACATCATTCCAATTCAAGAATTTAAAGTTAGAAAAACGATAAATAACATTAAGTATAACTCAACCAAACAAAACAAAACAATGAAAAGTATGAAATTATTTGGTAATGCAGCCTGCGCTCTGTTCTTGGGCCTTGTAGCTGCAAGTTGTAACAACAACGACACGCCCGATTCTCCCACTCAGCCTGATATGAAGAGGGTCGAGTTCAAAACGCTGAAAGACGTCGTAGAAAGCGAAACGCCGACTGATAATGTGCAGGGCGACAAGCGCGAGTATCTGCAAATCGTAAGAAAGCAAGACACGTTTACTCCTGTTGAGCTCGTTCAGGAAAATCCTCAGATCTATCCGGGTAGCGTGTTGCGTGGTGGCGATTTGTTGGAAACCGGCTACTCTCCGCTCGTTATCAAAGATCCGAAGGAAATTACACTGTCAATGTCTTTACAGGGTCCCGGCGTTAAGGTTTCTAAGAAGACTTTGCCGTTGATCAGTGAGGTGCGCCAGAACGTAAATGACCTCGTTAACGACAACAGAGATCGTATTGACTACGATAATAATAAAACTTCTTTGTCTTATACGGCACACGAGGTTACCACTATTGAAAGTAGTAATAAGACTTTCCGTACCCACGTGAAAGTTGGTGTATTGAACAATTTGCTTGGCCTGACACTGAAGTATACTTATAACAAGGAAACCAGCAACACTAAGAAGTATGTCCTAGTGAAAATACGTCAAAGTTTCTACAACATCAGCGTTGATCCTATCCTTTTCGAAGACTGGGGTACTTTTGTTAAGACCGGCGAATACGAACCGGTATATGTAAGCAGCGTTGATTATGGTCGTGTAGCTAACTTGCTTGTCGAAACAAATGAAAGTGCTGAATCTGTTCGTAAGACGTTTGAAACGGAAATTAACTTAGCCGTGAAGAAATTCAACGTTGGCGCAGGCGTATCTACGGACAATAAGGTTTATAAGTACTTTAAGGAAAGCAAAGTAAACGTATTGATCTGGGGCGGACCGCTTAGCATGGGTAAAAATGTTACATCTTACGAAGACTTACTCAATTTCCTCAAGAAGCCAACACCGGCTCAATTGGTTCAATCTGCTGCACCTATCGCCTACACGCTTCGTTCTGCAGTAGACAACCGAGAAATAGAAGTTAAGGTTACTTACACTGAGGCTAATAAGATCTTTAAGTAATAAAGGATCAATCCATAAAGTGTTTGGGTATTGCAGCCACGTTTTGCTCCTGCCGTTCTTATCGGCTTGAAGCAATGGGGGTGCGGGGGAGCACTAAAAGGAACTTGAGCAGGTAAAATTACCGCAAGAGAAGAGCACGGCTTTGTAAACGATTTCAACAGACTTCGTAGCGGACGAATACAATCAGTTGCTCGAAATCTATTCCGTGTAAGAAACGCTTGCTCCCATCCCAACCGTAGACCTCGAAACGAGGATGTGTCAAAATGACGCATCCTCGTTTTTTTTCTTGTACGCGTCGAGTCTTTTTCGATTTAGCTGTCTTAGGCCATAATGATTGCAGTTTTTCTTCCATTCACAAATAACCCCATCGGGCTTAGTCTTTTGGCAGGGCAGTGTTGACGCATAGCGTCAACGCTGCCACGAATCAAGGGTTTAATGACAACCCCGTAGAGTTGGTCTTTCAAAAACACCCCAATTCATACACGCAGCAAACCTTGAAAGACCAACCCTAAGGGGTTGCAAAACGGCGTGATCCATTAAACAGGGTTAAAGCGCTATGCACTTTAACCCTGCTCTGCCAAAAGACCAAGCCTAAGGGCTTGTTTTGTCGGTATTTTCCCATACTGCTACATAAACTCGCTGCGATATATGCCCCATTTCCCGCCTAAAATCGCACCATTTCCGCACGACTTCGTCCACCGATACCCCTCATTGCAAGCAACCGCACCTATAAACGCTCCAACTTTCCGCCTAAAATCATAAAATCCTCGCGTAACCTCTTCCGATAATAACCGCACTTCCATTCAAAATACATATCAAAATACCCGATTTCATCGATGAAATTGGCAAAACACCTCGCACTTTTGTCCGCCAATAACCCCATCGGGGTTAGTCTTTTGGCAGGGCAGTGTTGATGCAAAGCGTCAACGCTGCTACGAATCAAGGGTTTAATGACAACCCCGCAGGGTTGGTCTTTCAAAAACACGCCGATTTACGAGTAAAGGGCGCTTCACGCTTTTACGAGAACGTGCAAAAAGTAATGTAAAAACGGAGGAAAAGTTCAAAAAAGCACGGTTTCATCGAAGATTCAGCTACAAAACAACACCGCCTTACGCACCCCGATTCACCCGCCTCCGCACCGCCTCCAAACTTTCTCCTATGATCCGAAAAATTCTCCTATAAGACAATTTTAATTTGCCTATAAGACAATTCAAACTTTCACCTAAGACAATTTTTCCGATCATAGGAGAAAGTTTGAACAATCCTTAGCCTTGTGTGAAAGAACAACCGCCCATTTTCGGCAAAACACGAAAAAAACCGCGCTTTCATCGGTTGAAAACGCGGCCTTAATTAAATGTAATTTTCTGCCGGCACTACATTGCGCCGTCCCTTCGCCTACTTCGCATTCAGGATGTCGTCCTGCGCACCGAAGGTTAAGTTGCGTTTGTCGAGGGCCATACGCATCGCACTGCTTTTCGTGAACCTCACGCTTACGCGCTTAATGAGATTTGCGCCTTTTTCCTTTGCCTCTTTCGCCGTTGTCACGCCCTCGCCGTGCATCGTCAGGCGAAAAGAACCGAGATCTCCTAAGCGAACGGAATCACCGTCCGCAAGCGTTTGGAGAATTTCATATTGCAGGGCATCCAACACCGCCTTAACGGAGGCAGAAGATACGCCCGAACGCTTCTCGATGCGCCCGAGAATGGTGCGTAACATCACGGGCACGCCGGGCGCCATCTGCGGATAAAATTTAATTTGTGTACGATTGAGCGGATTTTTCTTCGCTCTGATAACGAACTTAATCATTGTGGTATAGATTTATGTGGTGAATAATTAACCAAGAGCGCTCATCGCCCTTGCGAATGCAAAGGTAAGCATTTCAGGCGAGCCGACAAAACGCACAATAATCGCTTGATTATAAGCGAATCCACGGATGATTTTGAGAGGCCAACCCTAAGGGGTTGCACATTGCGGCGGATTGTGACAGGGTTGTCGCTCCGCTCCAACGCCTGCCCTGCCAAAAGACCAAGCCTAAGGGC
>JABZGR010000054.1 GCA_015259125.1 Alloprevotella tannerae
TCTTCTGCTTCGTTGCCTGATTTTGTTTTTGCTAGCTCAACTAAAGCAACTCCCCAATTGTGATATGCTTCAGAACTGTCAGGTTTTAATTCCGTTGCGGCCTTATACTCTTCTATAGCTTCTAAGTACTCTTTAGCTATATGATGCTTTAGTCCTGTGAGGAAACGGTTGTTGGCCTCTCTTTCTAAGAAGAGTGCTATCCTTTTATTTTTATTTTTATCTTTATCTTTATCGAGTTCTTTATCTGTATCGAGTTTTTTTGCGAGTTCTTTATCTTTATCAAGTTCTTTTTCAAGAGCTTCTTTCTCTTTTTCAGATGCTATAAGCTGTTCTAAAAGAAGCTTATTTTTATAATTTTTCTTTTCTTCTGCTTCCTTCTTAATATTTACAAGTTGATCAATGGTTTCTGGAATTTCCGCATAATCATTGATTTTGATCGGCGTTAGGAAGTTAGTAGGAATATTTAATGGATCAGTAGTGATGATATAGTGTTCTTGGTTGTAGAATCTTCGTATGTCTTTAATCTCTTCAAAGAAGTTGATTATTTGATGCTCGTCCATTCCTGTTCCAATAAAGAGGAAAGTTTTACTGAAGATGAGGAATTTGAAAACCAGCAATGCAAGTGCGGCATCTTGCCCTTTGCTATTATAAAGTTTTCTATAGTCGGATGGAAATAAGACCATAGAGTTTATATCCTCTATGCAACCATGTAGTTTGAAAAGGAAGACGGGGTCTGCCAGCAATTTGCTTAATTTTTTATTTTGACCCTTATATGCTTTTTCTTTATCTAGCTTCTCAATAGCCTTCTCAAAAGCTAAATCATAGTTGGTGGTAATAATTTTTGTAGATAAACTGTATAGTTTTTCCTGAAGAGAAAAATCGTTTTCCTCTCCTAATGTAAAATAGCGTTTGACAAAGTGTCCTATTACTCTTTTATCTATTTTATTGTTCTCTAATCTCTGAAGCGCTTTTATCGGCCCTAACTCTTCGCAAGATTGTTGCTCTTTAGCTGTGATATGCTTCATATCCTTCAGATAAGAAAGCATAGATGAAACCATTTCTTTCCATCCTCCAAGGGTTTTGCCCTCCGTATTCTTTAAGTCCCAAGATAGGCCGGCGCCGATGAACAGTACCAACTCATCTTTTTCGATGGCTTCTTTTAGTCCGTGAGGTATATTTTCCATAGCGTTACATTTACATGAAAGGACGATTGTCATAGTGAAAAACTTGTGGTGTAAGCTCCAAAGGATAAGGGGGCTTAGGCTAACAGATTTTCACAAGTACAAAGGTATGAAAAAGGTTGTTGTCTGACAATAGTTTTCTATGAGTTTTCAGATGGCGCTAGCTTTCTATTTTTTGAGGGCAGGCGGGCGTGAGATTTGGGTCGTATGATTTGCCTTTCATCTTATAGGACGAAGGGGAAAAAGTCTTGTGGGCGCTAAGCGCGAAAGGCAGAAAGGCGGTTTTGGATCCGCATATCCGTTGGTGTAGATGCCGGAGATTTTTTATAGTGTGCTTATGTTTTTCTTTTTAGCCTGTGATAGCGAAATTTCCAACCTAAGGGAATTAAATTTCCAACCTAAGGGAACAAAAATTCCAACAAGTGGGGATTAAATTTCCAACCTTTGGGAAAAATCTTAATAGGCCATGTGTTGGGATTTGTTGCCTTGTCTGCCGAAGGGTATATATATTGTCAATGGCAAGAAAGTGGTGAAGAAGTAAAGTGTGGTTATTGATCAGCCACCATCGCGCCTAAACAAAGCCTTCCACCCTTCAAGAGCAGGGTGTGGAAGGCTTCTTATATATCTTATTTTACAAAAGGCGGCTCAATGTTTGTACTTCAAGCATATTTCTACTAATTTTGCATAAGATAGACAGCACTTTAATATGCACCATAAAAGGCTAACCTTTTGTAGGTGAGCCGAAGATAAAACAGACTACGGAATATGACAGCTAACGAGATACGCGAATCTTTCAAAAGATTCTTCGAGAGCAAAGGGCACTTGATCGTTCCCTCCGCTCCTATGGTGATCAAAGATGATCCCACACTGATGTTTACCAATGCCGGGATGAATCAGTTTAAAGACATTATCCTCGGCCATCGCGAACCTAAAAGTCGCCGACAGACAGACTCGCAAAAGTGTCTGCGCGTTAGTGGCAAGCACAACGACCTCGAAGAGGTGGGCCGCGATACGTATCATCATACGATGTTTGAAATGCTGGGCAACTGGAGTTTTGGCGACTACTTTAAGGAGGAAGCCATCGAGTTTGCTTATGAATACTTGGTCGGCGTCTTGAAAATAGACCCTGCCAACCTCTATGTGACCGTCTTTGAAGGTTCACCCGATGAGGGACTTTCGAGAGACGATGAGGCGGCAGCCATCTGGGGCCGCCACTTCCCGGAAGACCATATCATCAACGGCAATAAGCACGACAACTTCTGGGAAATGGGTGAAACGGGCCCTTGTGGACCTTGCTCGGAAATCCATATAGACATACGCTCGGCCGAAGAAAAGGCGGCCGTAGCGGGACGAGAATTAGTCAATAAAGATAATCCGCAGGTGATTGAGATTTGGAATCTCGTCTTTATGCAATATAACCGCAAAGCCGACGGCTCGCTGGACGCTCTGCCGCAGCGCGTGATTGATACGGGTATGGGCTTTGAGCGTCTCTGTATGGTGATGCAAGGAAAGCAGTCGAATTATGATACAGACGTCTTCCGCCCTATTCTGAATAAGATCGCAGAACTCTCGGGCCGCCGCTATGGCGAGTCGACGGAGACGGACATCGCGATGCGCGTCATTGCCGACCATTTGCGCGCCATCTCGTTCAGCATTGCCGATGGGCAGTTGCCCTCTAATGCGAAAGCCGGCTACGTGATCCGCCGCATCTTGCGCCGTGCCGTGCGCTATGCATATACATTCTTAGATCAGAAGGAGGCTTTTATGTATCGGCTTGTGCCGACGCTCGTTGAAGAGATGGGCGAGGCTTATCCGGAACTCGTCGCGCAGCGCGATTTGATTACGCGCGTGATGAAAGAAGAGGAGGATAGTTTCCTACGCACACTCGCCACGGGTATCTCGCTGCTTGAAGGCGTGATGAAGGAAACGAAAGACGGCGGCAGCAGCATCGTAAAAGGCGAAAAGGCCTTTACGCTCTTCGATACTTACGGTTTCCCGCTCGATTTGACCGAACTGATCTGCGCCGAAAACGGTCTAACGGTTGACGAAGCAGGCTTTAACGTAGAAATGCAGCGACAGAAAGAGCGCGCACGCAGTGCCGCAAGCGTGGAAACGGGCGATTGGGTCATCTTGAGCGAAGGCGAATCGCACTTTGTGGGCTGGGATACGCTCCGACAAGCGTGTCGCATCCTCCGCTATCGCAAAGTACAGCAGAAGAAACAAACCTATTATGAGTTAGTCATCGACACAACACCGTTTTATGCAGAAATGGGTGGACAAGTCGGCGATAGCGGCGTATTGCGCAGTGCGAACGAAACAGTGGAAATCTTCGATACGAAGCAGGAAAATAACCTATCGATTCACCTAACAAAGCGCCTGCCGGAGAATCCTGCGGCAGAATTTATGGCAGAAGTAGACGAAGCGGCTCGCCGCTCGTGCGAGGCCAACCACTCGGCAACCCACTTGCTCGACCAAGCCCTGCGCGAAGTCTTGGGTGCGCACGTAGAGCAAAAAGGTTCACTCGTGACACCTACTTATTTGCGCTTCGACCTTTCTCACTACCAAAAAGTGACGCCGGAAGAGTTACGCCAAGTAGAGCGCATCATTAACCGCCGCATACGTGAAGATATTCCGCTGCAAGATCACCGCGATGTGCCTATAGAAGAGGCAAAGAAGATGGGCGCTATTGCGCTCTTTGGTGAAAAGTACGGCGACCGCGTGCGCGTAGTTCAATTTGACAAGAGCGTAGAGTTTTGCGGCGGTTGCCACGTCCGCAGTACGGGCCGCATCGGCTTGTTCCGCATCGTGAGCGAAAGCAGCGTTGCAGCGGGTATTCGCCGCATCGAAGCCGTAACGGCCGAAGCAGCTGAAGAAATGTGCTACCGGCAAAACGATGTACTCAACGATCTGCGCGCGCTCTTCAATAATGCGAAGGATATCTCCGTAGCTGTGCATAATGCCATCGAAGAAAATGACGAGTTGAAGAAAGAAGTAGAGAAGTTTATGCAGCTACGCGTAAAAGAACTCGGTAAAGAATTGATGAAGATAGCGGAGAGTCGCGGCGACATCAAACTCTTGAAATATGTAGTAAAAGATGAGTGGGCGCCCGATCTGATAAAGGATTTGGCCTTCCAAATGTCCGCACAATTACCAGAGAACTTGTTCTGCGTAATCGGTAGTCACCAAGGCGGAAAGCCCTTGCTGACAGTTATGATTAGCAAGCAATTGGTAGAAAGCAAGCAACTTAATG
Source organism: Alloprevotella tannerae (assembly GCA_015259125.1). GTDB lineage: Bacteria > Bacteroidota > Bacteroidia > Bacteroidales > Bacteroidaceae > Alloprevotella > Alloprevotella tannerae_A. Next base: position 4,432 of record JABZGR010000054.1, read on the forward strand.
CGGGCCAATTGGTGCGCGAGGCAGCAAAATTGATGAAAGGCGGCGGCGGTGGAGCGCCTCATTTCGCCACGGCCGGCGGTAAAGATCTTGGCGGATTGGCTGCGGCTGTAGATAAAGTGGTTGAGTTGGCCGGCATTTGATACTGCGTACACATCTCTTTATATAATAGTCCGCGAAAAAACGGATTAGAAACCATTAACGACTTCGGCGTCCTTGTGAAAATGGACGCCGAAGTCGTTTAATAAAAGGGCAGAAAAGGCGCTCACAGTGCATCTAAATCCGGGAAAACGGGGGGAAATAAGCAAAATCGAGGTCATTTCACTAAAAAATGCAAAATAATTGTACTGATTACAAGCAGCGAATTGAAATAAGCGTTAACTTTGCAGCGTCTATAGAAGAGTTAAATAGTTTTTTCGCAAGAAAGAATACTGGTTATGATCAAATTAAATGGGACTCTGCGGCAGAGTATTGTCGCCTCATCCTATAGACTTAATTATCCGATAGCGTTCGGGTAAGCATCTATTGTATTAGATCAGGCAGACTAAGCGGGGCGTGAGCTTCGCTTAGTTGCTTTTTATAAGGTTTCAAAGGCGTAAGGAGCGTCCTGTCTCTTAAATGAAGAGAGTGCTTAAAAATGGCATAATTCCCGCGCACTCTCACTCACAAAAAAACCTCACTTTGCCCACCAATAACCCCCATTCTACGCTCTCTACTATAAAAATGTCAATAGCTCGTCCAACTTTACGCAACTTTCGCCCAATTTACTCCGCCAATAACCCCATCGGGGTTAGTCTCTTGGTAGGGCAGGGTTGACGCATTGCGTCAACCCTGCCTCGAAGCCTCGAAAAAAAATGACAACCCCATAGGGTTGGTCTTTCAAAAACACGCGAAAATGCATCAACAAAAAAACAAAATTATTCAAAAAACGGCGGTTTCATCGCATATTCGGCTATAAAAACGCCGAATAAACCACCCCGCCACAACCCGCTGCGCACCTCGGCCAAACTTTCACCTATGATCGGAAAAATTCTCCTATAAGACAATTTTAATTTGCCTATAAGAAACTTCAAACTTTCACCTAAGAAACTTTTTCCGATCATAGGTGAAAGTTTGAATAATCTCTATCCCTGCACCACCGAAAAACGGCCAATTTTCGACAAAATACGAAAAAACCGCGCTTTCTTCAGTTGAAAACGCGGCCTTTGCTAAATGTAATTTTTTGCCGGCACTAAGCTGTGCCTTAATCCTCAACTACTTCGCATTCCGGATATCGTCCTGTGCACCGAAGATTAAGTTGTGCTTGTCAAGAGCCATACGCATCGTACTGCTTTTCGTAAACCGCACGCTCACGCGCTTAATGAGATTTGCTCCTTTTTCCTTTGCCTCTTTCGCCGTGGTCACGCCCTCGCCGTGCATTGTCAGACGAAAAGAACCAAGATCTCCTAAGCGAACGGAATCACCGTCCGCAAGTGATTGAAGAATCTCATATTGCAGGGCATCCAATACCGCCTTGACGGAGGCAGAAGATACGCCCGAACGTTTCTCGATGCGCCCGACAATCGTGCGCAACATCACGGGCACGCCCGGCGCCATCTGCGGATAAAATTTCACTTGATCTCTCTTGAGCGGATTTTTCTTCGCTCTGATAACGAATTTAATCATTGTGGTATAGATTTAATAGATGAATAATATAACCAAGGACGCTCCTCGCCCTTGCGTATGCAAAGGTAAGCATTTCCGATGAGCCTACAAAATAGGCTATAATCGCTTGATATTTAGCAAATCTACGGACGCATATAAAGACCAACCCTAAGGGGTTGCCCTTCGCGGCGGATTATGGCAGGGTTGTCGCTCCGCTCCAACGCCTGCCCTGCCAAAAGACCAAGCCTAAGGGC
>JABZGR010000055.1 GCA_015259125.1 Alloprevotella tannerae
AGCGATTGAGGCGGTCTTTCCTACTCTTTTTGACGTTTATCGGACAGCAATAATTAATTAAAGTTTTTTGATGCAGAAGGGCCAAACACCAAGCGTCTAGCTGTCTCTGTCATATAAGGTTTAAGTTGCTCATAAGGAAGAATGAAATTAGGCATCCCATTCGCATAACTAGTAATCTCGTAAGATTGATACTGAAACAATACACCTTTAGTCGTAAAAAGAGGTCCACATCTCGGCAGCGGAACGAGTGGATACTCATTATCCTTTAAAAGCTGATTACGTAATTCTTCGTCGGTATCCACACCAAAGTAAGCTTTTAAACTATCCGTCATCAACTCCTCAAAACCGTCCCGATACGTAAAAAACACATCCCAACCAATACGCCGACCATCCGATTTTCGAAACGTAACGCCACTCAGGGTAAATAATCCATGAAAACCGCCGATAAACTCATCACAAAAGAAGGACATTGTCAAATAGTATTTTCCTTCATTCATCTTAGATATATAAAAATTCCGAAATAATGACAATCCTCCTTCTGTATCTTCTGCCACTATCTCCTGAAGGCTCCTCAGCGTCTCATTAACATAATAAGTTATCATTTTTTTCGAGTCTGAATAGTCTCCGGTATAAGAATTACCAAGAACCTCACTTGTCCATTCATTAACACTATTGGTCAGGGCCTTTCCTGCATTTTTGAGAGTGTACGACACGACCTCGGCGTGGCATATCCCCGAATCAAGTCCGACAGAATCTTTTACAACCTTAATCGTATCAACCATAATATCACATATAGCAATTTTATTTACACTCATCACTGTGCAAGCATTCATTGCTGTGATTATTCCTAGGCTTAAAAAAGCGAGGATACTTCTATACTGCTTCATTGTAAAAACACTTTGATCTTCTGCAAAAATAGACATTATATCTACAATGCTCAATTGAGATGAAGATTCTTTTAGTAATTTTGCGGTAGATAGTAAAAACACTCATATATGATAAGTTTCGTTATCAGTCTCACAGCTTTAGTTTTTGGCTACTTAATCTATGGGCGCATCGTAGAGCGAATTATTGCTCCCGACGACAGGCCAACACCGGCTGTTGCCCAAGCTGATGGTGTCGACTATATCGTTCTGCCATCTTGGAAAGTCTTTATGATTCAGTTTCTCAACATTGCCGGAACAGGCCCTATCTTCGGAGCCATTATGGGGGCAAAGTTTGGTCCCGCAGCCTATCTATGGATTGTTTTCGGTTGCATTTTTGCAGGTGCTGTCCACGACTATTTTTGTGGTATGCTCTCGATGCGACATAAAGGAGCATCTTTACCAGAGCTCGTCGGGATCTATTTAGGAATACCAGCCAAGAAAATTCTACTTGTATTCAGTATCATTGTGCTGTTAATGGTAGGTACAGTTTTCGTCTATTCTCCCGCCCTAATCTTAGGTGGTATGACTGCGCCAAACGTTGACGCTAAGACATTTCACATTATGATATGGGTAGCTATTATCTTCGCTTATTATGTATTGGCGACAATGCTTCCTATTGATAAAATCATTGGAAAAATCTATCCTATCTTTGCTTTTGCTCTGCTTTTTATGGCAGTCGCCTTGGGAGGATATCTACTCATAAAATGGCCTACTCTACCTGAAGTTTGGAATATGTCTTCAACTCCAAACCTTGATGGCTCTGCTATCTTTCCCTGCCTCTTTATCACTATTGCTTGCGGTGCAGTTAGTGGATTCCACGCGACACAGAGCCCTCTCATGGCGCGCTGTATAAAGTCGGAAAAGAGCGGACGCTCCGTATTCTATGGAGCAATGATAACAGAAGGTATCGTCGCATTGGTTTGGGCAACTGTCTCTAGCTATTTCTTCTATGATGGTGGTGCTGCAACTGTTGACAGCACAACGGCAGCTCAAGCGCCTGAAGTTGTTACAGCTGTAAGCAAAGGTTGGTTGGGTTTCATCGGTGGTATTCTAGCTATTCTCGGTGTTGTTGCTGCACCAATCACAAGTGGTGATACAGCGTTCCGTAGTGCTCGCCTCATCATTGCTGATTTCTTCAAGATTAGCCAACGTCCCATTATTAATCGTCTGTTTGTGGCTGCACCGCTTTTCGTGGCGGCCAGCTTTCTACTTTGGTTTAACATTGCTGACAAAGACGGTTTCAATGTCATTTGGCGTTATTTCGGATGGTCTAATCAGACTCTTGCAGTCTTCACTCTTTGGACGGCAACAGTCTATCTGGCTCGAGAACAAAAACCTTATGTGCTGGCATTAATTCCGGCGCTCTTTATGACTATTGTTTGCACAACTTTTATTTGTTATTCCAACACAATGCTCAACCTCAGCTTAACGACATCTTATATTATCGGAGGGATAACATTTGCAATTACATTGATATGGTTCTTTCTTTGGCAAAAGCGCTATAAGACTGCAATAAAAGAATAACTACACCAACTCTTCAAAAGCAGTGTTTCTATACCAACCATTGAGGTAAAAAAGCTGCTTTTAGAACTATATAAATTCTACTGTAACATGAATTCGACATCAGTAAGGAGGAGGAATTAAGGGACTATAAAATTTTACTTGTGAATAGTTGTTTCTGATTTTATTTATGACTATAAATCGTAATAAATAACGAAAGACAATCCTTTTTTGGAGCTGTTGTTGAAAGTCTTTTAAGATAAAACATACATTGCTTATCACGAATAAGCGGTTGTGAGGCTTGTATGCCGATGTAATAAGGTCATCAGTGTTTCAGGTCTTTGATAAAGCCTTATACTATGCTCGTATTATTGTAAATCTAATCTTTAGCAATTATCACTTTCTCGCAAAAAAATGAGGAGCTCCAATAAAAATATAGAGACTTAGGCTATTCTGTTTACACAAGCAAACGTAAAGATTTCGATTTCCTCTATTTTATTCAGGTTTCGTCCAAGTAAGAACAAAAGAAGGAAAATCTTGATAATATATAGGTACTGCATTATCCATACCTATAATGTGGGCTTCAAGCCGAACATCACGTTGAGCCAAAGAGATATCATTCTTGAGAGAAAGTCCTGATATATCTAAGTATTTATAACAACTTTCTTTTGCACTCCACAGCCTTACGGCCATTTTCTCTGCTTCTATAGAATGAAGCAAGGATACTTCATCGGGTGACAAGAACTTCTGCTGTAATCGTAAGGCACGGGAACTCCAGACTTCAATATCAACTCCGAATGGCCCTCGCGCCAAAGCCAATACTACATATTGGCGAGTATGACTAATACTAACATAATCAGTTGATCCTACGAGAAATGGGCGTCCGGATACTGTATGCGAAATCTTCACATCATTTCCTAAGGCCTCTTTTAGCAACAAACGTGTAGCCAACCATTCCTTCTGACGCGTGATGTTTCTCGAAAAGTCTTCGATCTCCTTTCTCATATAGTCAGGATATGTAAAAAGCGCCAACAAATCCTCTACCGTCTCTGTAATCTCCCAAAAAAAGAAGTTTATCACTCCTTCAAAAAGGAGGCTGGTTGGAAGCAATATCCGAGGCATCTATAGAAGATTCAGTCGTATTTTGTCGAGCGGTTTTTGGAGTAAGTAACTCTAACTTCTCTGCCCATATCTCTGTAACGTAACGCGTAACACCTTTTTTATCCGTATAGTTACGCGTTCGAAGTTCTCCTTCTATATAGAGTTTATCTCCTTTATGTACATACTTTTCAACTATCTCTGCCATTCGTCGCCAAAGTAAAATACGATGCCATTCTGTGCGTTCCGGAACTTGTGTCCCACTTGACAAAGTATAACCAGGCGTTGACGTAGCCAAAGATAAACTTGCCGTACAAATCCCATTGTTGATATAGTGTATTTCGGGCTCACGCCCCACATTACCGATAAGCATTACTTTATTGAGAGACATAAACTCTTTTAGCTAAAATACGAATTGTACAGTAAGCATTTTATCAGCGAATCCGATTGGCTGCACGCACTAACTCTTCATCCTTCTTAATGGCACGCGCTGCAAGCCATAAAAAAATAAAAACAACAAAAGGTAATACTGTGCCTATCGTAAACGAAAAGTGTGATGTGGTGTTGGATTGAAAATTATAACATTGAAAAGCATAGGTCATACAATAAACAACTTCAAATACTATAGCCCACCTCGTCAATTTGAGCTGCAGCATTCTGTGTTTAAAGAGGAAGATACTGCAGAATGAACATACAGCAACAAGCACAGTACACAACGCAATAACCCACAAATAACTATTTGTACCACCTATCGGAGCTACATTTATACTATCTATCCCGAAAGGGGACAAAGAAAAATAACCTTGTCCGCTCACATTAAATCTCGCTAAGGGAATAAATAACAATAATGTAGCTGTAATTCCTGCCAAAAGCAGGTAAACACTCTGAAGGCGCTGTATCATTATTCCAAATCTATCTTGTCTTTCTCTTTCGTTGGATTACGATAATAGACCTTGTCATGCAAGAACTCGTCAATTGCTATTAAAGTTGGCTTAGGCAACTTCTCATAATAGCGAGAAATTTCTATTTGTTCACGATTCTCAAATGTCTCTTCTAAATTATCATTAGCCGAAGCAAACTCTTTCAACTTCCTATTCAGATCTTCTTTCATCTGAGTTGAAATCTGATTTGCCCGCTTAGACATAATTACCACACTCTCGTAAACATTACCGGTTCCTTTGGCAAAATCTATAACGTTATGCGTAGTTGTGTTGAGAGGGGCTTTACTTTTCTTATATTCCATATGCTTTATTTTATTGAATCGTTCACTTCCGGCTTATAAAAAGCTTTCGGGATTTTATTGATCATATCCTTTGCTTCCTTCATATATTTGGATTCAGGAAACTCACTTTGAAATCCATAATATTCATCTACTGCGTCATTGTAGCGCTCTGCCTGCTTTTCGAGCACACTATGCTTTGCATATTCATACTTTGCCTTTAATATGAGATAAGCAAAATCTTCGCGCCGCTTTGTATAAGGAAAATCTTTAATAGCATTTTCCGATGTAACTATACAAGCTTGGTAATTCCCGTTACCTCCATTTAGGAAATAGTCTCCTAAATCGTAATACAATTTTGCAGAAAGATATTCCTTTTCCACCAATTTATCTTGCAATTCAAAGATTCTATCTTGTGCTTGCGAACGAAATATACTCGTTGGAAATGTTTCTATAAAATTTTGAAATTCAGTAACGGCTTCATATGTAGCCGACTGATCTAATTTTGGCTCCGGGGTAGATAAATAGAGCGCCATCCCCGTATAATAGCGAGCTGTTTCCGTATACAATCCTTTGGGGTAAGACTGATAATAACGTCTTAAATAAGTCGCCGCCGCATCATAATTACGTGCATTCAAATTCGCCATACCCAAAAGGAAAAGAGACTCCTCTCCAGCTTCAGTACCTTTAAATACTGAAATAACTTGTTGTAAGGTCTGCGCAGAACGATTATAGTATCCTTGTGTATAATACTGCTTAGCAACTTCATACTTATACGTATAATCAGGCGTTTTATCTACTTTGTTATAATCGCTGCACGAGGCAAAAAGAAAACATCCCAAAGCCGCTAGAGTTAGAATAAAGTCGCGCATATTTCTATCTTTGCAATTTGAGGGCAAATTTAAGCAAGTTCCCTGATTTGGACAAATTTTTAAAGTGCATTTCAAACTTGTATGTGGATTGTAACACCTTACTCACAATAAGAGACCATTGCACAAAGCGACTGTTCTTTCTCCTCGCTTGTTCCTGTAAGGGGGGGGGTGTAAAACGAGATATGAAAAGAGAGTTTTTAGTTTAGTTTGATTTTGAGACAGTTAAGTAAGTTTGAGGGAGAAGAAAGGAAAAACGAGATGTGCCATTCGTGTTACATTTGTGTTACATCTTGGGGTGGTTTGAATGGTGTTTAAGTGGGGGAATGTTACATTGGAGGAGGATGAGGGGCGTTTTGGTGGTGTTTGAGGGGGGGTTGTGTGTCGGGCGGGAGGAATGCTGCTTGTGTAGAGATAAGGGATGTAGGGGTGGTTTTTAGGTGTGTTTTTTGGTTCTTCCGTTAAATGCGTAGACGCCTATCATGCAATGCATATAGCCTTAATGTGAAGTATTCCTCATTTCTGAATCCATATATCTGTCTTTTCAGAACCTTTATTTTATTGTTAATGCCTTCAATTGTTCCATTTGTTATATAATGGTCATACCATGCTAATATGTATGTCTTGTATGCTCTAATAACCCCAATTCGGGATAAGCAAGGCTTGTTTTTTGCCTTAAAATAGTTTCAAC
>JABZGR010000056.1 GCA_015259125.1 Alloprevotella tannerae
TTGTTCGTAATTCTAGGTATATCAACACCTTAAAGTTACAACAAATTTCGCTAATATCTAAATGCGTCAAATAAGCAAAGATTTCCCCGGTCGGGCCTGAGCTTGAGGCCCAACCGAGGGAAAGGGGAACCTTATCATCCTCAATAGTTACCCTTCTTCAAGCAAAAATGATCCTGAAAAGGAAAAGAATTATTGTCCACCCCATTTTTCAAAGGTCTCTATTTCGGTAATAAGGGGCGATAAAAGACAAGCATTTGGTAGACATGAATTTGTGCCGTTACATATGTGTTTCCGGCGCATCAAAATATGTGGAAAATGCTTTGTCTATATTGCAGATCAGAATTGTTTGTCTTATCTTTGCAGATAAATTTACGAAACAATATATCTGACCATAGGGTAACCATTCTCATTGAACAACATATATGGAGACTTTTTTCCAAACCCATGCCTATCTTGTAGAGCATCTACATACGACCGTGCGCCGCTCTTTAATGGACACGATCGATTGGAGCTATCGCATGATTGCAATTAGAGGGCCACGAGGCGTAGGCCGGACCTCATTTTTGCTAGAATATGCCAAAGAAAATTTCGACATTCAGCTACATCAGTGTCTGTATGTCAATATGAACAACTTCTATTTTCAAGGTCACGGCTTAGTCGAGTTTGTCGGGGAATTTGTGGCTCGCGGCGGACAAGTGCTGCTTATTGACCAAGCATTCAAGCTGCCTAATTGGAAGAACCAGCTTGTAGAGATTTATCGTAAATATCTCTATCTACGTATTGTATATACGACGACTTCTGTTGGCTACAATAAGGAAGACGGTGATCACGAATTAAATCGTATCACGCATAGCTACGTACTTCATGGCTTTTCATTCCGAGAATATATCAATCAGCAGACTGGTTACGAGCTGGGTACTTATACGCTTTCGGAAATTCTAAATGACCATGAGCGTATCTTAAAGGCTATCCTACCAAAAGTGAAGCCTTTTGAGCACTTTCAGAACTATCTGCACCATGGTTACTATCCTTTCTTTTTAGAGAATCGTAACTTTATGGAGGCACTTCTGAAAGCTATGAATAACATGATTGAGGTAGACATTCTCTTTGACAAACAAATCGAACTGAAATATTTGTCACGCATCAAGAAGTTACTATATTTGCTCGCCGCTGCAGGAGAAGATTTCTCACCAAATGTAAGCAGATTGGCAGAAGAAATACAAACATCACGCGCTACAGTAATGAACTATCTCGAATATCTCGAGGAAGCGCGCTTGATAAATATGGTGTATAAAGAAGGTGACTCTTTCCCCAAAAAACCAGCAGCAGTAATGCTCCATGACACAAACTTGATCTACGGCATAAAGGCCGGAGAAATAACAGAGCAAACTGTAATGGAGACATTCTTCGTCAACGTTTTATGGAGACATCATAGGATCTCTAAAGGAAGACGTCCCGGCTTTTATACCATAGATGGGACTACTGAAATTTGTGTATGTGAGAAGGCACGCAGGCCCAAACGTTCTGAAAATTTCTACTACGCAAAATACAATACAGAAATAGGGCGCGACAATGAAATACCTATTTGGTTATTTGGCTTCTTATATTAAAATTTTACCAGATATATAACAATTAATTTTTTCTATAGCAACAATGGCAAAAGAAAAGAAATTCATTACTTGCGATGGTAACCAAGCAGCAGCGCATATTGCTTATATGTTCTCTGAGGTGGCTGCTATCTACCCAATCACGCCCTCTTCTCCGATGGCAGAGCACATCGATGAATGGGCTGCAGCAGGCCAAAAGAACCTTTTTGGCGATACAGTTCACGTGCAAGAAATGCAAAGTGAAGGAGGTGCAGCTGGTGCTGTGCACGGATCATTACAAGCTGGCGCTTTGACCACGACATTTACGGCTTCTCAAGGTCTACTCTTGATGATTCCGAATATGTATAAAATTGCCGGAGAGCTTCTTCCTTGCGTATTCCACGTCTCTGCACGTACTTTAGCTACACACTCTCTCTGTATCTTCGGTGATCACAGCGATGTGATGGCTTGTCGCCAAACAGGCTTCGCTATGCTTTGTGAAGGATCTGTTCAAGAAGTAATGGACTTGTCTGCCGTAGCTCACTTAACGGCAATCGAAAGTCGCGTACCATTTATAAACTTCTTCGATGGCTTCCGCACTTCTCACGAATACCAAAAGATTGAAGTGATGGATATGGAAGAGCTTCGTCCTTTGGTTAACCAAAAAGCACTTGCAGAGTTCCGCTCACGTGCAATGAGCCCCGAACGTCCGGTTGCACGCGGTATGGCTGAAAATCCGGAAACATTCTTTGCTCATCGCGAAGCATCCAATAAATACTATCGCGAAATTCCAGGTATTGTAGAGAAGTATATGCAAGCTGTATCTAAGATTACTGGGCGCAAATACGACCTCTTCAGCTACTATGGTGCAGAAGACGCAGAACAACTTATTATATGTATGGGCTCTGTAACAGAAGCAGCACGTGAAGCAATTGATCACTTGATGCAAGAAGGACGCAAGGTTGGTATGATCAGCGTTCACTTGTTCCGTCCATTCTCTACAAAGCACTTGTTGGCAGCTGTTCCAAAGACAGTAAAACGCATTGCTGTTCTTGACCGCACAAAAGAACCAGGCGCAGAGGGAGAACCGCTTTACCTTGATGTAAAAGAGGCATTCTACAATCACGAAGATCGTCCTCTGATCGTTGGTGGCCGCTATGGTTTAGGCTCAGCTGATACTACACCTACAATGATCATATCTGTTTACGACAACTTAAGTTTGCCAGAACCGAAAAATCATTTCTCATTAGGTATTGTTGATGACGTTACTTTTGAATCTCTTCCACTTGAGAAAGAGCAAGCATTAGGTGGCAAGAGCATCTTTGAAGCTAAGTTCTTTGGTCTTGGTGCAGATGGTACAGTTGGCGCAAATAAGAATTCAATTAAGATTATAGGTGATAACACAGATAAATATTGCCAGGCTTATTTCTCTTATGACTCTAAAAAGTCAGGAGGTTTTACTTGCTCTCACCTACGCTTTGGAGATACACCAATCCGTTCTACTTATCAGATTAAGACTCCGAACTTTGTAGCCTGTCACGTTCAGGCCTACCTTCGCATGTATCATGTAACAGAGGGTTTGCGCGACAACGGGACATTCTTGTTGAACACTATTTGGGACAGCGAAGAATTAGCAAAGAACCTTCCCAACAATATTAAGCGCTACTTCGCTGAACACAATATTACTGTCTACTACATTAATGCTACTAAGATTGCACAGGAAATAGGCTTAGGCAATCGTACAAATACAATTCTACAGTCTGCGTTCTTCCGCATCACGAACGTAATACCTGTTGACTTAGCCATTGATCAGATGAAGAAGTTTATCGTGAAGTCTTATAGCCGCAAGGGACAAGACGTCGTTGATAAAAACTATCAAGCAGTAGATCGTGGTAACGAATACAAAGAATTAACAATAGATCCGGCTTGGAAGAATCTACCCGATGATGAAGAAGTGGTAAGAGACGAGCCTGCATTCATCACAAAAGTAACTCGTCCTATCAACGCCCAACAAGGCGATAAGCTTCCTGTTTCTGCTTATGAAGTATCAGTTGATGGTACTTGGCCTCAAGGAACTGCGGCTTATGAAAAGCGTGGAGTTGCAGCTTTCGTACCAGAATGGATTCCTGAAAACTGTATCCAATGTAATAAGTGTGCTTTTGTTTGTCCTCACGCTACAATTCGTCCATTTGTAATGGATGAAAATGAAAAAGCAGGCTTTAAGGGTGAAAGTCTTGAGATCAAGGCTCCTGCTACGATGAAAGGCATGCGCTTCGTACAACAAGTAAATGTACTTGACTGCTTAGGATGTGGCAACTGCGCTGATGTATGTCCGGGTAAGAAGGGAGAAAAGGCCCTTATAATGAAGCCGCTTGAGACGCAACGCGCTCAGAGCGATAACTGGGAATATTGCGTTAAGCAAGTTAAGACCAAACAGCATCTTGTAGATATTTCGACTAATCCTAAGAATTCTCAATTCGCACAACCTCTATTTGAGTTCTCTGGCGCTTGCAGTGGCTGCGGTGAGACACCTTACGTAAAATTAGTCAGTCAGCTCTTTGGTGATCGTGAAATGGTTGCTAATGCGACTGGTTGCTCTTCAATTTACTCAGGTTCTATACCTTCCACGCCATATACAACTAATGCTAAAGGCCAAGGACCTGCGTGGGCAAACTCACTTTTTGAAGATTTCTGCGAGTTTGGTTTTGGTATGCTCTTAGCAAATAAGAAGATGCGCAAACGCATTTCTGCCCTCTTACAAGAAGCTATTGATAGCGACCACGTTCCTATGGAGTTCAAGGCAGCTGCTGAAGAATGGTTAGCGGGAAAAGATGATGCCGTTGCAAGTCGTGCAGCAGCAGAGAAGTTAGAGCCGCAAATCAAAGCCGGTGCAGAGAAAGGCTGTCCTATTTGTAAGCAACTAACAGAGCTAGCTCACTTCCTTACAAAGCGCAGTCAATGGATTATTGGCGGTGATGGTGCTTCTTATGACATCGGCTATGGCGGTCTTGATCACGTATTGGCTAGCGGAGAAGATATTAATATCTTGGTGCTTGATACTGAAGTTTACTCCAACACAGGTGGCCAGGCTTCAAAATCTACACCAATAGGTGCAATTGCACAATTTGCCGCTGCAGGAAAACGCGTAACGAAGAAAGACTTAGGTCTGATGCAAACAACCTATGGCTATGTTTACGTAGCGCAAGTAGCAATGGGTGCAGATCAAAATCAATGCCTCAAAGCAATCCGCGAGGCTGAAGCATACCCTGGTCCTTCACTCGTTATCGCTTACTCTCCATGTATTAATCACGGCCTGAAAGCAAAAGGCGGAATGGGACGCAGCCAAGCAGAAGAGGCTCGCGCTGTTGAATGCGGCTATTGGCACTTATGGCGTTATAATCCAGCCTTAGCAGATGAGGGCAAGAATCCGTTCACTCTCGACTCTAAGGTACCTGATTGGAATAAGTTCCAAGACTATTTAGATAATGAAGTTCGCTTCCTCTCTTTGCGTAAAGCACAGCCGAAAGAAGCAGAAGAACTATACAAGGCTACAAAAGAAGCGGCTCAACGTCGATACACGGCTTACGTGCGTAAGACGAAAGAAGATTGGAGTCTTGATGCTGAATAAAGCATAGCCTATTACACGCTCATATATAAAGCAGGAAGAGAATATCCTCTTCCTGCTTTTATTTTAGACACCCCAAAAAGTTTGCCAAAAATTTACATAGTCGTCCCTTAAAAACCATGTTTCAGCATAAAGTTTGTACAGACAAGCTCTATACTGATTCTTTTTATAAGGTACAAAAGAACTCTCATAGCTCTT
>JABZGR010000026.1 GCA_015259125.1 Alloprevotella tannerae
CCTGACGCTCTACACGTACGACTTAACTACGTGGACGGGAAGCGGGGAGACCTACAACGACTTCTCGCTCGCCGCCATCGAAACTGCGCAGGCGGCCGACGGCACTGTGTATGGCGAGTTTTTTAATAGTCGCGCCAGCAACCGCCAGTACGAGCTGGGCACCGTAGATTACCGCACGCGCCAACGCACAACGTTCGGCACGACCTCGCGCCGCTATGTAGCGATGGGCATCACAGCCGCAAAGCAACTCTACGGCATCGCAGCCGACGGCAATCTGTATCGCATCTCCATCACAGATGGAAAGGAGACGCTCGTAGGGCCAACCGGGCTTGAATTGACCGATGAAGACGGCGGCCCATACGATCAGACGGGTGAGATTAACCCGAAAGACGATACGTTTTTTTGGTACGCACAAGATAAAAATTACGACACGGGCCTCTATACCGTAAACTTGCAGACCGGTGCGGCAACGAAAATTGCCGATACTGACTTCACGATGTATGGTATGCTGATTGCACCGGCCACAGCTGCCGACGACGTCCCCGCAGTAGCAACCGGCCTGGCCGCCACCTTTAGCGGCACGAGCCTCAGTGGCAGCATGCAGTTTACCATGCCGACGCAAACGGCCGGAGGAAAAAGTCTGACGGGTTCTTTGAACTATACGATAACGGGCAATGGCGCTCCGCTCGCGTCCGGCACAGCGCTTCCGGGTGCAACGGTAAATGCGCCGATCACCGTGCCGTTTAGCGACAACTTTGTGTTGGCCGTGACCGTCACCAATGCAGCCGGCGAGTCGGCCGCTGCAACGCTCAACAAATGGATTGGCTTCGATGAACCCGAAAAAGTGGGCAACCCGACGGCTACTTTGGCGAGCGGCATCGTAACAATTGCGTGGAACGCTCCCACTGCCGGCACAAAACAAGGCACATTAGGCCCACTTACCTACGATGTTATACGCATTCAGGGCCGAGATACGACGACTGTTGCTTCAGGAATCAGCGCCACGTCGTACACCGACGACGTCTCTGCTGCGCAATTGGCGAGCTACACCTATGCCGTTCGGGCCATTAGCGCCAATGTCAAGGGCGCTTGGGCCAATACGCCGATCATCATCGCCGGCGCAGCGATCGAGCCGGATTGGCAGTACACCATCGAGGGCACATCTGCGTTGTCCTTGTTCAAAGTCATTGATGCGAACAACGACAACTTCACTTGGTGGTCCAATGGTGTGACCGGCTACGGCGCCATGAGCAACCAAGCACGCGTCAAAGCGGCCAGCGACGATTGGTTGCTTACCCCGCCCATCCACATTTCCGGCGATCGTGTCTATACAATCTCGTTCAAGGTGCGCAATATTATGGACGCCTACCGCAATACGCTGGAGGTAAAATGGGGTAACAGCGACACACCGGCCCACATGACCAACACATTGCTCAATACTTTCACGCCCAAATATTCAGAAACAAACGGCCAGTGGCAGGTTTGCACGGTTGACCTCATACCAACGACGAGCGGGAACGTCTACATCGGCTTCCACGACAACACGCCCGCCGGCGAGAAATTCCAAATCGCCATCGACAAACTGACAATCAAGAAGACGGCCTACACCGCTTCGCCCGACTCCGTAAAATCATTGACCGTAACGCCCGCACAGCGCGGCGCGCTGCAAGCTACCGTGCAATTTACTACGCCAAACGTGACGCTCAATGGCGCAACGCTGAGCCGCGTAGACAGCTTCGTAGTGATGCGCGACGATGTTTGGGCCGGCCGCATCAGCGGCTCAACACCGGGAGCGCAAGTAATGTGGACTGACGCCAACGTTCCCGACAACGGCTACCATACCTACACGATCACGCCTTATCTTAACGGCCACCCGGGCCGCTCTACGTCAACGCAGGCCTATATCGGCATGGACCGCCCCAAGAATCCTACCGGCATAACCTTTGTCGACAAAGGAACGAGTCTGCAAGCATCGTGGAATGCTTTCAGCCAGCCGGGCGCCAACGGCGGTTTCCTCGAGCCGGACAAGGTTAGTGTTACCTTCTTCTCGCTTGTCAACGGCCAATTCGGACATGAATTGGGCGATTCGCTGACGACGAGCCAAGCAGGCGCAACTACCACGACCTTAGCCATTGATCCCAACATCACCCCTGCCGCCGACGGCAAAACGCAAGCCTTGGCGTGGTTCGCCGCACGAGCTAACAGCGAAGGCGGTCATAGCGATTACGTCTCAGCTCGCGGTGTGGTCGTAGGACCTAATATTAAATTGCCCTTCAAAGAAAGCTTGACGGGCGGCAAACTCGACAATGGTTTTGCGACCCTCTTGGGTAATGCGCAATACGAGAATCGTAAGACGGCCGCGCCTTGGCGCGTGGTCACCGATGCCGCATCCGACAACGACGGCGGCAGTTTAGTCTGGGCCAACTATGAGGAAAATTACGCCGGACAAACGATTTCTTACACCATTCAGCAAGGCGACGAAACCTCAGTGAACCTTCCGAAGGTAACCCTCTCGGGCGCTGTTCGACCGAAGCTCTTCTTCGACCTCTACTCTTTGGTTGGCAACGAAGCCATGCTGAAAGTACTCGTGCAAACACCTGATGGCGTAGACCACTTGGTGGCACAATACGATCTCACGCAAACGAGCAAGAACGGCTGGGAACGCCGGTTGATCGACCTCTCTGCATATACCGCCGAGCGCTATATCATTGTGAAGTTTGATGGTCTGGCACAAGGCAACAAAGTCTTGATCGGCATCGACAACATCAACATCATTGATCAGATGGATCGCAACTTGGCCGCAACGAGCATAAAGGCGCCCGACTTCATCAATGCCGGCAAGAGCGATAGCGTCACCGTGACGCTGAAGAATCTGGGTACGAAGCCGGCCGATGCTTATCGCATTGTCCTCTTCGCCAACGACAAGCCCTGCGATACGGTTAGCATCAACCGCCCCTTGGCTTCGCTCGCCAACGATACGGTGCGCCTGCATTTACCCGTGGCGATCAACGAGCAGGCGAACAAACTACGCGTGAAGGCCACGATCGCGTACGATGGCGACCAATTGGCAGCCGACGACACCACAGAAATGGTGGAAGTAGGCGTAGTAAAATCGCCCTACGGCCGCATTACAGACCTGCAAGCAACGGCTGCCGATGGCGGACAAGCTACACTCACTTGGGGTAGCCCCGTTCTGCCCGAACCGGAGCGCGTGACGGAAGGCTTCGAAGACTTTAAGCCTTTCGCAAGACAAATGGCGCCTTGGACGCTCTTTGATGGCGACAAAGGAACGGCCGGTGCGCTGCAGCAATCATCATCTTATCCCGGACAAGGTGAGGCCTTTGCCTTCATCGCCTTCAACCCCAACTGGTGGATCGAGGACATGACGACCATCAACCCGGGCTTAGAGCCCTACGATGGCGCGCAATATGCGGCGGCAGTCTATGCTTACAATGCGGATCGCAAACTGGTACAGCAGGACAACTGGCTCATCTCGCCGCGACTCTCGGGCCGCAAGCAGGAGGTCTCGTTCTATGTGATGAACATTGCGACTTCTCGTGGTGAAACGAGATTTGCGGAACACTTCGATGTGCTTTATTCGACGGAGAATACGGATACGACAAGCTTCGTCAAGCTACAAAGTGCAAAAGCTGATGGTACGGAGCCATTTAATCAGACAGCCAACTGGAAACTCATCACCATTGAGCTACCTGAAGGTGCAAAATACTTCGCCATCCATCACAATACGCCTAAGGGCAACGCTTACGCTTTCGGTATCGACAACATCACCTACGAGCAACTCGCCACGGGTGCTGACGATGACGTGACGGCCTACATCATCTATCGCGACGGAAAAGAAATCGCTCGCGTCAGCGGCGACAAGATGACGTTTACCGATACGGATGCCGTGGGTACGCACGTCTACAACGTGACGGCAGTCTATACATCAAAGCAAGGTGAGGTCAACGAGTCGGGCTTCTCTAACGATGCTTCGATCACCATTTCCTCCCTCTCCACCATCGAGGCGGGCGAGACGCAATTAGACGTGACCAACCTCGGCGGCGTCAGAGTGAAATCGAAAGCAAAGACGCTCAGCGGCCTGCCCGGCGGCGTCTACATCATCAACGGCAAAAAGCGCATTGTAAAATAAAGCGCCTCAACCCCCTTCAGCCTCCGCCAACGGCGGATCGCTGACGACCCATCAACCTGCTCGAATCGCAGCCCGCGCGGCTGCTTTCGAGCAGGTTTTTTATAGCGCGACGACGACCGCCTGCCCCATCGACACCCTTGCGAAAGCAAAGCTGTAAGCATTCGCCAAGAGCCGCGCAGCATAGCCAAACGCACCGACAACGTTGGGCGGCGGAGGTTTTTCATCACGAGAAAAAAGGTTTGCGCTCACGATGAAAAGGGTTTGCGCTCGTGAGAAAAAAGGTCTGCGCTCGTGAGCGTAAGCCCACAAACGATGAGCAAGACCGACGGAAACAGGCCTTGCGGCGCGAAACGCGCGTTGCGGAGCGACGCAAACGGGACGTAGGGCATACCCGTCCGGGCCGAAGGCAGGGAAACGTAGGGCGAAGGCTTGTTTAGTCCTGCTCGCGGCAGTATCTGCGGGGCACGTGTTGGCCATCCGGCAGTTTTTTCGTATGTTTGCACCCGATTTTATTTCACACCTGAAGGCTTGAAGCTTTCGCGATAAGCGGGGACACGAACGAGACAGCGTTCGCCTCCCTCTTTTTAGCGCTCTAAACAAACCGGAACTTATGATTTCTAAAACATTATTCTCTCATTATCAACAGACATTAAAGTTGGGCCTTCCGATCTCCATCGGGCAGATTGGTACGATCGTACTTTCGTTTGCCGATACGATGATGGTCGGCCGATACGATACGCCCTCGTTGGCTGCTGCTTCGTTTGTGAACAGCGTTTTTAACCTCGTCATTTTTCTCCTTATAGGTTACTCTTTCGGTTTAACGCCCCAAGTGGGCGCCTTGTTTGGCCAAGGCGAGACGGCGTCAGTGGGCGCCGCCGTGCGTCAAGCGCTGCGCGCCAATAGTTTGTTTGCCGCCCTGCTCATGCTGATTATGGGCGTCGGTTATTTCTTCGTTGACCGGATGGGACAGCCGGAGAGTTTGCTGCCTTTGATACGTCCTTATTATTTAGTCATACTGGCGTCGATGCCTTTCGTGATGCTCTTTAACGTATTGCGACAATTGTCGGACGGAACGATGCATACGAAGACCGCCATGTGGGCACTTTGGGCCGGCAATGCGCTCAATATATTAGGCAACTGGTTGCTGATCTACGGCGTGGGCCCCTTTCCCGAGTTGGGGCTTTTAGGTGCGGGCCTGTCGACACTGATTTCTCGTATATTTATCGTCATTTGGATCTCGGCAGCCCTACTCTTAGAGCGTTGCTACAAGCCTTATCTCAAAGGTTTTTTCGACGTTCGCTTTGATTGGTCCGAACTACGTCGCATCAACGCACAATCCTTGCCCGTCTCGATCCAGATGGGGGCAGAGACGGCTGCGTTTACGTGCTGCGGCGTGATGGCCGGATGGATTGGAAAAGTAGAGTTGGCGGCCTTCCAAGTGATCATGACGGTGAGCACACTGGGCTTTATGTTCTATTATAGCTTGGCCTCGGCTATGTCAATTCGAGTGGCGACGTTTCAAGGTATGAAAGATTGGACCCAACTGGAGCGCTCGGCGCGCGCCGGTCGCGACATCCTGCTGGCCGTTGCGGTCGTAGCCAGTTTCGTGTTTTACTTCTTCGGCCCTTCGCTGATCGGCTTCTTCACGAAAGACGCCGCCGTGGTTCAGATGGCCGTGATGCTTATTCCGGGACTGATCTTCTATCAATATGCTGACGCTATGCAGATCTGCTATGCCAACGCTTTGCGCGGGACGGCTTACGTTAAGCCGATGGCGCCCATCGCTTTGGTGGCTTATCTCTGCATCGGTATCCCCGTAGGTTATCTGCTGGGGTTCATTGTCGATTGGAAACTTAACGGACTCTTTCTCGGGTTGCCGGCAGGCTTGTTTACGGCAGCAGCGCTTTTCTACTATTATTTCAGAAAAGCGATGAAGCGCAACCTGCAAGCGTCTTTAAGCTGAGCATAGTCGGAGGAGCGAATCAGAGTTGCTGCACGCGTTGCTCGAAATCGGTCTTCGAGAGAACGGATTTGTTTCTGTATTTACTCCTATAATTGTAGATCGTAGCCAGCGAATAGTTGAGGAAATGCGCAATCCGTTTGCTCTCTTTGACACCTAAACGTATCAGTGCAAATACGCGCAACTCCGTATTGAGCAATTCATCGTTTTTCGGATAAATCTGCGCTTCGGGCAAGAGTAAAGCGTTGAAATCTTCTATAAAATTGGGAAACAGATTCAAGAAAGCTTCATCAAAATCGGCATAGAAGCGCTCCTGCTCGCTCTCTTCCCAAATATCCGAGCGAAGACGATTGGCCACCTCCTGCATATTACCCGCCTTGGCCAACTTCAAAAGCGAACGCCGATAACCTCCGATGGCTTCTATATAATCTCGACAGCGATCCAGATAGCGGACGATGTAGGCTTCTTTCATCTTATCGGTCATTTGCAGGTGCGCATTGGTCTCTAAGAGTTGCTTATTGGTCTTGGCCAAGACCATACGCGTCTGCGAGAGTTTTTTCATCTGCCGTCGCAGGTAGAAGACGGCGATGAAGAGCAGCAGGGCCAACAGGGAAACGCCGGCAAAGAAGATGCGCTCGATGCGCGTCCATTCTTGCGACTTTTCTTTATAGGCGCGATCGATGAGCGGGAAGATTTTGCTGGCTTCGACTGAGCGCAAACGAGCTTTACAATAGCTGGCATCTTGAATCGTGCAGATCAAATAATTGTAGGCCCGCGTCAGGTCGCCGCGCTGAAAGAGCAACTCTGCCAATAAGGGGAGGGCCTCATATTCTTTCACACCGGCCTTCAAGTCCATCAACGCCGTCTCAGCCAAATAGTAGGCCGCTTGGTCGTAATCGTCAGAAAGTCGATAACATTCTGCCAAATTAAAAACCGTGAAAACATCGAGCTTTCCCTTGCTCCGTTGGTATTCAGCCTTCGCCAATTGCAAGGCTTCATTCACTTTTCCTTCACTAAGGAGCTTATCGATCAAGACAATGTTTCGCCCGTGTCCGGCCGGCTCAAGCGAAAGGATGGAGTCTCTGTAAGCGGCCGTCAACTTGGCAGGCGATCCGCCGGATGCCGTTTCGGCCGCAAAGTCTTTCATCCAGCCGTAAACCGTTCGTTTGATGCGATAATAATGGAGCAGGTCTTCGCCCGTCAGATGCAAAGTTGCAGCTTTATCGGCCATCTCCAGCGCCGCCGGATATAAGCCCATCAAAGCCAAAAGTTCGGCACGCCCCAACAAGACATAGGCTCGGAGCGATGGGTCGGTATGTGCCTGCGGCGTCTGCTCGAGCCGCTGCAAATACAAATTGGCTGAATCGGCTTGCGTATGTAGGTAGATTTCGAAAAGCCGGCGGTAGATCGGCGCCCGTTGCGCGTCGGGCACTTTACGTAATACTTGTTTCAACTTCGATGCTCGCTGCTCTCGCTGTTGCAAATAGTAGTCTTTTCGCTCGACCACCTTATCTAATTCCTGCAAAAGCGTTTGCGTTTTCGTGCTGAAGTCATCGCCGGCTACGGCAGAGAAAGCTAAGCAAAGGAGCGCGGAGAACAGGAGTAGTCTTTTCATCATGGAGTAACGTGTTGATTGGACGATAGTTTGCGCCTACAAAAATAAGCAGCCTGCCTCTCTTGTCCAAACATCTACACTTAAAAAACTCCACATTGCCCTCCGTAGTGCCACTTGCGCCGGGGCATATTTAAGACGAGACG
This sequence comes from Alloprevotella tannerae, assembly GCA_015259125.1. Classification (GTDB taxonomy): domain Bacteria; phylum Bacteroidota; class Bacteroidia; order Bacteroidales; family Bacteroidaceae; genus Alloprevotella; species Alloprevotella tannerae_A. The sequence goes on from JABZGR010000026.1 coordinate 7,869, forward strand.
GACGCCACCGGCCTTGCAACAGATGCAAAAAACGGAAAATCGGGGCAAAACGCCTTCGTTATGCATTGGCAAATTTTTAGACAAGACAGCGACGCCGCAGCGCAAAATGGGAAAAATCGGCCAACTCGTTTATTTAAAAACAGACTCGCGATGCATCAGCTTCCTACAATCGCCTGAAAAGGCGAAAGAAAACGACAAAAAAATTCCACACGAATAGTAACAAAGCGTAAAGTAGAGCGTTTCCGAAAAGGACGAATTAACCGCAAGTTTTGTTTAGCTGATAAAGCAAAAGTATGAGGGTAATTGTTAATCGCTCTAAAAAGCATTGATTTTCGCCATTAAAATCGACAAAAAGCGTTGTTCAATTTGCGCAAAAGCAAGGAAATCTATAGTTTTGTAGAAATCTCAGACAGATTAGGAACGTGCATTAACCATTAATCAGCACAAAAAGAAAACCGTTTAAACTAGACTTCGATGATCTTACGCCTCCACTCGAAGAGGCTCACAGAAAGAGATTATGACACAACGTCCGAAAGGTTTGAGATAAAGAGCGCCGCCCAAAGTGTCGGTGCTTTTTCTTTTTTGCTTTCTCCTTACTTACTTTTTTATCTCACGATAAGCTCACTGACAATATATTTTGTTGGATTTCGTTTTTGTCTATCTATGAGTTTTCACTATCTTCGCGCAAAATCTTCTGATATGAGACGTTTGTTGTCGGCCCTTTTGGGCTGCTTTTTCGCCCTCTTTGCGCTGTCGGTTCAAGCTGATGACGCCAATCCTTCGGCTATGCCGAAAATGCGTGCGACGTATGGCGAGACAATCGGCGAAGAACTTTCAGAATACATAGGCAATGCGCCGATGACGGCTGAGTTTACGGCCAATCCGCAGACAATCGGCAATTATACGCCGCTCTATGAATGGCGCTTTACAAAGGTGGGCGAATCAAAACCTTTCCTCTTGCGCCACGAGGAGAATACGACTTACGTCTTTCGCGAGAGCGGTGCATTTACCGTCAGCCTTTTGATTAGTTTTGTACAAGGCACGGACACCATAGAATATAGTATGGATGAGCCGTTTAAGATTACAATTTCCGAATCTCGATTGGAAGTGCCTAATGCTTTTACGCCCAATGGTGACGGCATTAACGACATATTCAAAGTAAAGGACGGCTACCAGAGCATCGTCTCTTTTCGGGCTGTCATCTTCGATCGCTGGGGTAAGAAACTCTATGAATGGACTGACCTCAAGGGAGGTTGGGACGGCCGCGCCGGAGGAAGCAATGCGCCCGATGGCGCCTATTACCTCAACCTGCAAGCCAAAGGAGCAGACGGACGCAATTATAACATAAAGAAAACGATCAATCTGCTGCGCGGCTTTGAGGAAGGCTCTTCGGTAGCACCATAAACTATACATGTCTACAGACGCTGAACAATATATCGATGTACTTGGAGCGCGCGTACACAACTTGAAGAATGTGGACGTACGCTTGCCGCGCCACAGCCTGACGGTAATTACCGGTTTGAGTGGAAGCGGAAAGAGTTCGTTGGCCTTTGATACACTTTATGCCGAAGGTCAACGGCGCTATATCGAGACGTTTTCAGCCTACGCTCGCGGTTTCTTGGACAATCTTGAGCGCCCCGACGTCGACAAGATAACGGGCCTCAGTCCGGTAATCAGCATTGAGCAAAAGACAACCAACAAAAATCCGCGCTCAACCGTAGGTACCGTGACGGAAATCTACGATTTTCTTCGCCTTTTGTATGCTCGCGCTGCCGATGCCTACTCGTATTTGTCGGGCGAACTGATGGTGAAGTATTCTGAAGAGAAGATTACTTCGCTTATTTTAGAGCAATATGAAGGCAAAAAAGTGCTTTTGCTCGCGCCGCTTGTACGGCAGCGTAAAGGACATTACAAAGAACTCTTTGAAACTGTACGTAGAAAAGGCTTTTTGACCGTCCGCGTCGACGGCGAACTGCGCGAGGCGGTTAGCGGAATGAAACTCGATCGCTATCGTACGCACGACATAGAAGTCGTCGTAGACAAATTGGTCGTTCAAGCCAAAGACGAGAAGCGCTTGGCACACGGTGTGCACAAAACCTTAGAGCAAGGCCACGGCTTGATGATGCTCTTTGATGTTGCGGCCGATCAAACACGTTATTACAGCAAGCGCTTGATGGACCCTGTCGGCGGTTTGTCGTACAGAGAGCCGGCACCCAACAACTTTTCTTTTAATTCTACGGAAGGCGCCTGCCCTAAATGTAAGGGTTTGGGCTATGTCAGCGTGATAGACCGCGAAAAAGTTATTCCTGACCCCACGCTTTCCATCCGAAAGGGCGCTCTGGCGCCTTTAGGCGCTTATCGCAGCACGCTCATCTTTGCGGAGATTGAGGCTATTTTAGTTCCATTCGGCTGCGATCTTAAGACGCCTTTTAAAGATATTCCGGAAGAAGCCGTTGATATGATCTTCAACGGCACAACCGAACGCTTACACATTCCCGCCGCAGCAATGCATACGACGGAGGACTTCATCGTAAGCTACGACGGCCTTGCGAAATATATCAACCAGATGGCGGATAGCGAGATGACAGCAGCTTCGCAGCGATGGGCTGAGCAATTCTCCCGTACGGCGGTTTGCCCTGAATGTCACGGCAAACGCTTAAATCGCGAAGCGCTCTCTTATCGCTTGGACGGCCACTCTATCGCCGACTTTGCGGAGATGGACATTAGCGAACTTTACACTTGTCTCTCCGATCTTGAAGCGCGACTCGATAAGCAGCGCGCCGCCATTGCCCACGAAATTTTGAAAGAATTGCGCACCCGCCTCAAGTTTTTGTTAGACGTAGGTTTGGATTATCTCTCCCTTTCGCGCGCCACGATGAGTCTTTCGGGCGGCGAAAGTCAGCGCATACGCTTGGCCACGCAAATCGGCTCACAGTTGGTCAACGTACTATATATATTAGATGAGCCAAGCATAGGCTTGCACCAGCGCGATAATGTCCGTCTGATTCAGTCGCTCAAGAATTTGCGCGATATAGGCAACACGGTCATCGTCGTAGAGCACGACAAAGATATGATGCTGGCGGCCGACTACATTATAGATATGGGTCCGCACGCCGGGCGCTTGGGCGGCGAAGTTGTTTTTCAAGGAAAGCCAACCACTATGCTGGCTTGTCATACACTGACGGCCGACTATCTGAACGGCGAGCGGGAGATTGCCATTCCTCAGACTCGCCGCAAAGGCAACGGGCATAAGCTCCGCCTTATCGGGGCTAAGGGCAATAACCTTAAAAGCGCAAATGTGACGATCCCACTCGGCACATTCGTCTGCGTGACGGGCGTTTCAGGCAGCGGCAAGTCTACGTTGATCAACGACACGCTACTCCCCATTCTTTCGCAACACTTTTATCGCTCCCTGCGCGCACCGTTAGCTTACGGCAAACTCGAAGGAATCGAGCAGGTCGACAAGGTCGTAGCCGTCGATCAAAGTCCTTTGGGGCGCACGCCGCGTTCCAATCCGGCCACCTATACGGGCGTCTTTTCAGACATCCGCAATCTCTTTGTCGAATTGCCCGAAGCCAAGATGCGCGGTTATAAGCCCGGACGCTTTTCTTTCAATGTCAAGGGCGGCCGCTGCGAAGTATGCAAGGGAAATGGCTACAAGACCATCGAGATGAACTTCCTGCCCGACGTCTACGTCCCCTGCGAAGCCTGCCACGGCAAGCGTTATAATCGAGAGACCTTAGAGGTGCGCTTTAAGGGTAAGAGCATCGCCGACGTACTTAATATGACGGTCAACAACGCCGTTGAGTTTTTCGAGAACGTCCCCACTATTCTGCATAAGATCAAAGTATTGCAAGACGTGGGCTTGGGCTATCTCAAATTAGGACAAAGCAGCACGACGCTTTCAGGCGGCGAGAGTCAGCGCGTAAAACTGGCTACCGAACTGGCGAAGCGAGATACGGGCAACACAATATATATATTAGATGAGCCGACTACGGGCCTGCACTTCGAGGATATACGCATCCTGCTCGGCGTCTTAAATCGGTTGGTGGAAAAAGGCAACACCGTTATTGTCATTGAGCACAATTTAGACGTGATCAAATCTGCCGACTACCTCATCGATATGGGCCCTGAAGGCGGCCGAGGCGGCGGCAAAGTAGTAGCCGCAGGCACGCCCGAGCAAGTAGTTAGCAAGGGTTTAGGCTATACCGCCCGATATTTAAAAGAAGAATTGCACCGATGAGTAAAGAGAAGAAAACCAACGCTGCCCGCCTACTCGACCGCGAAGGCGTCAGCTACGAACTGATTCCCTACCTCGTCGATGAGCACGACCTAAGCGCCGCCCACGTAGCCGCCTCTTTAGGTGAAGACGTCAAGAGCGTCTTTAAGACCATCGTCTTGCGCGGCGATAAGCAAGGCTGCCTCGTCTGCGTTGTGCCCGGCGATAGCGAAGTAGATCTAAAGCGAGCAGCCAAGGCGAGTGGCAATAAAAAGGTTGAACCCCTTCCACTCAAAGAATTGCTCCCCCTCACGGGCTACATTCGCGGCGGCTGTTCCCCGATCGGTATGAAGAAGCACTTCCCGACTTATTTTGATGCGTCGGCTGAGGGGCAACCTTTCATTTATGTCAGTGCCGGCGTACGCGGCTTGCAACTCAAAGTGGCACCGGCCGATTTGCTGCGCTGCTGTGCGGCTGTCTACGCCCCATTAACACCCGATGAGTACGACTTATAAACAAGTAAATTATATACATTAATCCAAGTACTAATAACTCCTTAATTACACAATTATGTTCGAAGGACAACCCAAAGGGCTTTACGCCCTTGCGCTTGCCAACACCGGCGAACGCTTCGGCTACTACACGATGATAGCCGTATTTGCGCTTTTCTTGCGAGCGAATTTTGGTTTTGAACCCGGCACGGCCGGCATGATCTACAGCAGTTTCTTAGGCTTAGTCTATTTTCTGCCCTTGATCGGCGGCTATATGGCCGACAAATTCGGCTACGGCAAGATGGTTACGATCGGTATTCTCATCATGTTTGGTGGTTACCTCCTGCTTTCCGTACCCTTAGGTAGCGGCACCGTAGCAATGATTGCTATGCTCGCAGCCCTGATCTTCATCAGTCTTGGTACGGGTCTCTTCAAAGGCAACTTGCAGGTAATGGTCGGCAATCTTTACGACAGTCCGGAATATGCCGGCAAGCGCGATTCTGCCTTTTCCATCTTCTATATGGCGATCAACATCGGCGCCCTCTTCGCTCCGACAGCCGCTGTGCGCATTAAAGAGTGGGCAGAGTCGATCGGTTATCACGAAAACGACGCTTACCACTTCTCCTTTGCCGTAGCTTGCGCCTCTTTGATTCTTTCAATGGCTATCTACTACGGTTTCCGCTCCTCTTTCCGCCACGTAGAAGGTTCGACAGGCACAAAGAAGTCAGCCGACGATAAGGCAGAAGCACCCGTGCAGGAGATTTCAGCCAAGGAGACGAAAGATCGCATCATCGCCCTTTGTCTCGTCTTTGCCGTAGTGATCTTCTTCTGGATGGCTTTCCACCAAAACGGTTTGACACTCACATATTTTGCAAATGAGTTCGTACAAAAGACGGCTACCGGCGTACAGAGCATGGCCTTCGATGTGATCAACCTCTTTATGATTATTATCATTATCTACGCCGCATTCTCTCTCGTGCAGGGTAAGACGGGCAAATCCAAACTCATCTCCGGACTCGCTATCATCGCCGCTTTAGCTGTGATCGGCTATAAGTATATGAACCTCGAAGGCACGGTAGAAGTCAGTGCCCCGATCTTCCAGCAGTTCAACCCCTTCTATGTCGTAGCCCTCACGCCCGTAAGTATGGCGATCTTCGCTTACCTCGGCCGCACCGGCAAGGAACCGAGCGCGCCCCGCAAGATTGCCTACGGTATGCTCGTGGCAGGTGCAGCCTACATCCTCATGGTTTTGGCTTCACAAGGTTTGAATACGCCTGCTCAGCAGGCAGTAGCCGGCGCTAATGCTACCTATACATCGCCCAACTGGCTCATCGGTACTTACCTCGTCCTCACTTTCGGCGAACTCCTACTCTCTCCGATGGGTATCAGCTTTGTCAGCAAGGTAGCGCCGCCTAAATATAAAGGTTTGATGATGGGTGGTTGGTTCGTAGCTACGGCTATCGGTAACTTCCTCGTCAGCGTCGGTGGTTACCTCTGGGGCAACCTCCCGCTCTGGTCTGTTTGGGCCGTCTTCATCGGTCTCTGCCTCCTCTCTGCCCTCTTCATGTTTACAATCATGAAGCGCTTGGAGCGCGTAAGCTAATCAGGCATTTTAACTTCAAAAGCGCAAGGCTTCGCCTTTCGCTTTTGAGAATACAAACGATGCGCATTTCTCGCGGGAAATGCGCATCGTTTACTTTTTGGGTGGGCTAATAAACAGCCCGACGTGGGCAATGAACCTACATACTATTTACCATTTCTTGCAGGTCGTTCTGCTGCCGCAGCAGTTGCAAAAACTCTTTGGCTGCATACTTCTCATAAGCGCCCTCGAGTGTATGTATACAACCGATCATTTCATTTTCAGGCAGATCAATCGGAATAGCCACCACCTCTTGATGCCCCTTTACCGTCGAGGCCGACAGTACGGAAACCAACCGACTGCGCCCCACTAAATCAAGGAGCATATGGACCACATTGAGCTGAAAGCGCACATTAAAATGCAAATCCGATTTTTCGGCAAAACGATTAAAGAAGTTGCGCGCTTGCAAGCCGTTCGTCGGCAGCGCCAAATCACATTGTGCCAACTCCTTTAACGTGACGCTTTTCTGTCCGGCAAGCGGATGGTCCACAGCCGTAATGGCCGCAAGTTGTGTACGAAAAAGTTCTCTACTTTTAATGGATGGTAGCGCATGCAAGGGCTTGTAAGAAAGCACAAAGTCGACTTGTCGTTTTTGCAAATCCTCCAGCAAATCTTCCATACGCTTATAAAAGATATTCAGGCGAATGGCCGGAAAGCGTCGCATAAAGGTCAGCACCGTCTCCGTCATAATCGGGTGAAACGAATACGTGACTCCCACATTCAGCACGCCGGTCTTAAGATGTTGTAGATCTCGAATATACAGTTTACTCGTTTCTGCATCATCAATAGTACGCCGCGCATTGGGCAGAAATGCTTCACCCGGTTCTGTGAGCACAACCTCGTGACTATTGCATTCTAAGAGTCTTACGCCCAACTCCTCCTCCAGTTGTTTTATTTGCTGTGATAAGGTACTTTGTGTAATGCAAAGCGACTTGGCAGCCGTTGAAAAATTAAGTTGTTCGGCTACAGCTATAAAGTAGTGAAGTTGGCGTAGTTCCATGCGTTCTGTTATACTGAGCGCTGGAGCAACAGCGTGCCACTTAAGCATCGTTCTGCCGGCCACACTTACAGCCAGCCATCAACGAGTACGCTACCCGCCCCTATGCGTCTGAGTTGAGTTTATAGTCAATCTTCGTCTTCGTAATCCTCATTTTTTGCAAGTTGGTCGGATTTGAAGCAATAAACGGCGTCAAAGATAATAAATAGTACGACGACTGCCGCAATGATCATTCCAATTGTTTGATTAGTCATAATTCTACTTGTTTTGAGTTAACGCTGCAAAAGTAGCCTTACGCCCAACGCTCCACAAGGATTGACAACGGATTGTTTCGATAGTAGCTATCGTAAAAATCAATACAAAGTTACATATACTACTATTTACAATCAAGAATTACAAGCCATATTGCCTCGAAAATAGTTAAAAATCAATCTCTAAACTGCCACTTTTAAATTTTCACTTTTCGGGCGCCCATAGTCTATTGGTCAATCTCATTTTTCCACAGAAAAAAGCAAACAGCGGTGTTAACTCGCACTCAACAAGCCCTTAGGCTTGGTCTTTGAAAGTTATTATAGGCGTACATTGGCGGATTTTGAAAGACCAACCCTATGGGGTTGGCATTAGCGCTACTTGCTGATGCAGCGTTGACGCTTTGCGTCAACACTGCCCTGCCAAAAGACTAACCCCGATGGGGTTATTTGTAGACGACAATGCGCGAGAATTGGGTAATAATAGGCGGAAGCAATCACCCGAATATTAAATAACGAACGCAATATTATTATAACCCTAACCGACAAAGCCCACACCCACACCGCAAGCCCTTAGGCTTGGTCTTTTGGTAGGGCAGGCGTTGGAGCAAAGCGACAACCCTGCCATAATCCGCCGCACGCGGCAACCCCTCAGGGTTGGTCTTCCTAAACATCCGCATATAGCCGTTTGTATATGCTGATAAATCACACCACCAAAGCCCACTCCCGCACCACAAGCCCTTAGGCTTGGTCTTTTGGTAGGGCAGGCGTTGGAGCGAAGCGACAACCCTGCCATAATCCGCCGCGAAGGTGCAACCCCTTAGGGTTGGTCTTTCAAAATCGTCCGCATATCAGCTAATAGTCAAGCGTTTATCGCGCATTTGGCCGGTTCAGTAGAATTGCTTACCTTTGCATACGCAAGGGCGAGGAGCGTCCTTGGTTATATTATTCACCAATTAAATCTATACCACAATGATTAAATTCGTCATTAGAGCGAAGAAAAATCCGCTCAAAAAAGATCAAGTAAAATTTTATCCGCAGATGGCGCCGGGCGTGCCCGTGATGTTGCGCACGATTGTCGGGCGCATCGAGAAACGTTCGGGCGTATCTTCTGCCTCCGTCAAGGCGGTATTGGACGCCCTGCAATATGAGATTCTCCAAACACTCTCCGATGGTAATTCGGTTCGCTTAGGTGATCTTGGTTCTTTTCGCCTGACGATGCACGGCGAGGGCGTAACGACGGCGAAAGAGGCCAAGGAAAAAGGTGCGAATCTCATTAAGCGTGTAAGCGTGCGGTTTACGAAAAGCAGTACGATGCGTATGGCACTTGACAAACGCAACTTAATCTTCGGTGCGCAGGACGATATTCGAAATGCGAAGTAGGTGAAGAGGAGGCACAGCGTAGTGCCGGCAAAAAAAATGACATTAAGCGTTAGCCGCGTTTCCGATTTCGGGAGCGCGGTTTTTTCGTACTTTATCGAAAATGGGCCGTTTTTCGGTCGCACAGGGATAGGGATTGTTGAAACTTTCACCTATGATCGGAAAAAGTTTCTTAGGTGAAAATTTGAACTTTCTTATAGGCAAATTAAAATTGTCTTATAGGAACTATTCGAGGAAAGGGCATTATAGAGAGGAAGAGAGGTAAGTAGATGGAAATGAGATGGATTTGCGCTATATCTCTATGATTTGCGTATTGAGATAAAGAGCAAAAGATATGGATTTATGCAAAAGTTCCGTTACCAAACCGTTAGTTCATTTCTCGAATGGTAACGAAGAGGTAGAAGAAGGTAATCGACAGAAGAGTATTCGGCAACTCATTTTGCTGAGATGCAGGCTCATAATTTCGTGTTTATGTCGTGTGGTGAGGAGGCGGGGGCGAGTTGGTCATTTTGCCTTGCCGCCGCGCGTTAATCCGCCTGATTAAAAAGATCTTGCGCTCCTTGGTCGGCCTCATTCGGGCGCTGATCGTCAGCGGAGGCCGTTTCAGTTTCCGATGCAGCGGCTTCCGCCTTGTCCGCCTCGGGAACGCGCAGCGGTTCTAACTCCTTGATGCTTTCGACGGCATTGGTCGTCAGTCGTTTGCCCTTGGCCTTAAAGCCCTTAACCGTTACAAATTCATCCGCCTCGATGATCATCGGGTCGCGATAAGCATCCGCCCCGCCAAAGACGAGTTCGAAGCGCGGATAAGCCGTATCCGTCAGTAGCAGTAAGCGGGTGGCCGGATTTTCGTTTAAGAAACTGTTGCGGCGCGCCCCGTTCGTGCGCTCCAAGAGGAAGCGTTTCAAATAGGGGAAACCCTGCTGGTCGCCATCGAAGAGTGCGGCCGTCCAAACCTTTTCCGGATCATACTTTTCGATTCGTAGGATCTCGCCCTCGTAGTGGTTATTGGGGTCGTAAGTCGTCGTATAATAATCGCCGTTGGGATGAATGACGAGTACCGCCTCATCGCCGTGAAACTCGCCGAGGTAAGTGCCGCGCTCATCATAGTTGAGGCGTTGCACATCGGCATCGAACCAAACCTTTCGCCCGCCAAGGGTGGAAACGCCGTGGGCCTTAAACACGACGCGCTGCACATCGAGCTTCGTCAGCATATTGCCACGACTCTGGCGCCCCTTGACGAGTATTTCGGAGAAGTCGCGATCTAAGAAAGGCTTGCGCAACTTCGGGTTGGGCTTCAAGAGTACCTTGATCGTTTCGGCTTCGCCGTTGGGATTGGCCGTGAAGTATATGATGCGGCTGCCCGGCGTCCCTTGCGTGGCGTCATATTCGCGGTCGTGCGTGATGCCGGTTATATTGAAGCGTTTGATGAAGCAAAGGCCGTCTTTACCGTCGCGATAGACAATATTATATATGGTGCGGCGATCGTTCTTTTTGAAAACGGCAATGTGGATCAATTCAGGCTTGCGGTGCTCTTTCTCGCTTTTCTCCGTGCGCCCGATGAAGACCTTGTCGGCCACGCGCACGACCTTGTAAGTGCCGTCGCGATAGAAAAGGATCACGTCGTCGATGTCGGAACAGTTGTCTACAAATTCGTCTTTCTTGAGCGAAGTGCCCATAAAGCCATCGGCGCGGTTGACGTAGAGTTTTTGATTGGCCTCGACCACCTTCGATGCAACAATCGTATCGAAAGAACGCAGTTCGGTGCGGCGCGGATGCTCGGCCGCGTATTTGTCGAAAAGCAACTGAAACCAATTGATCGTCACGCCGGTCATATTGTTCAGGTCCTTGTTGATGCGCGCCACATCGGCCGTCATACGGGCAATGAGTTCGTCGGCCTTTTCTTTATTGAATTTCAGGATGCGCGCCATTTTGATTTCGAGCAGGCGCAGAATGTCTTCCTTGGTGACTTCGCGATAAAACTGCGGGTAATAAGGCGTCAGGCGCTCGTCAATATGGATGCAGGCAGCATCAGTAGAGACGGCCTGCTCAAAGGCCTTATCTTTGTAGATGCGCTCTTCGATGAAGATGCGCTCCAATGAAGCGTAGTGCAGACTTTCGAGCAATTCGTGGCGACGTATTTCCAATTCGCTACGCAAAAGGCTCATCGTGCGATCCACGGATTGCTGCAAGACTTCGTTGACCGAGAGGAAGCGTGGCTTCTTGTCGGTAATGACGACACAGTTGGGCGAGATGGAAACTTCACAATCGGTAAAGGCATAAAGCGCATCGATCGCTTTGTCAGAACTCGTGCCGGGGGCTAAGTGAACGAGAATCTCTACTTCTGCGGCGGTGTTGTCGTCGACCTTACGCACTTTAATCTTGCCTTTTTCATTGGCGCGCAGGATGGAGTCGATGATGCTCTGCGTCGTGGTGCCAAAGGGGATTTCAGTGATGACGAGCGTCTTGTTGTTGTCTAATTTGGAAATCTTCGCCCTTACCTTGACCGAGCCGCCGCGGCGTCCTTCTTTATAATTGGAGACATCTATGCTGCCGCCCGTTTGAAAGTCGGGGTAGATGGTAAACTCTTCTCCGCGGAGGTATTGCATAGCTGCTTGACACAGTTCACCGAAGTTGTGGGGCAGGATTTTAGCCGATAGTCCGACGGCGATACCCTCAGCGCCTTGCGCCAAGAGGAGCGGAAACTTCACGGGCAGCGCGATGGGCTCTTTGTTGCGGCCGTCGTAAGAGAGTTTCCACGCAGTCGTTTTCGGATTGAAGACCACGTCCAGCGCAAACTTCGAGAGGCGCGCTTCGATGTAACGCGGGGCGGCCGCGTCGTCGCCCGTTAAGATATTGCCCCAGTTGCCCTGCGTATCGATTAGCAGATTCTTCTGCCCGAGTTGTACGAGCGCATCGCCGATCGACGCATCGCCGTGAGGATGAAACTGCATCGTATGCCCCACGACATTGGCCACCTTATTGTAGCGCCCATCGTCGAGGCGCTTCATCGCGTGTAAGATGCGGCGCTGCACGGGCTTCAATCCGTCGTCGGAGTGAGGAACGGCTCTTTCGAGAATCACATAAGAGGCATAATCGAGAAACCAGTTGCGATACATCCCCGTCAGCGGGTGGCGGCCGGTTTCGTTGCTTGCATCTGCGGGTTTATAAGTAGAATGGGCTTCCGTTAATGTTGCGTCGTTTTCAATCTGCTCTGCCATATTTGTACGTTTACCGTGAAGAGACGCACGCAGCTCTGCTGCGGTGCGAGTCGTTCGGGTTGAATGTCGGTTTATTCCGACCTTAGGCGGAGAAGTAAGCGCTCAGACAAGCGCAGTACGCCTCCTTTTCGGGCAAAATTACAAAAAAAGCCTTTCTTTCCTGCGTAAATTGTAAGAAAATGCCTAACTTTGCACCCACGAATGCGCCTGTGGCGAAATTGGTAGACGCGCCAGACTTAGGATCTGGTGATTTCGGTCGTGTAGGTTCGAGTCCTATCAGGCGCACACTTTTATTCCTTTTTGGTAGGTTCTAGTTTTTAGTTGTCTTATATTGCCCACCAAAAAGCAATGTATTACACCACTTATATTGTTTTAGGAAGACTACGAGGTAGTAGCAGAAGATAGTTGACGCGATGCCTATTAATGGTGTTAGGAGTAGATCTCCTATTTGCGGGAACGTAGAGGCATCTATATGAATGATGTTCTTTACTATATTTTCCAATACAAGTACTTGCGTGCCATAAATTCCTAAGGTAAAGATACCAATATCTCCTATCCACTTCATCACTTTGCTCGTTGCGCTATAGCGACAAAGATAGTAGGATAAGCCGATAACCGCAAGTGCAGCTGCAAGCGAAGATATAGTCTGGTAGATAAGTTGTATTGGATGATTTAGAATAAAGTCGTAAGTCAGTAGGTGTGAAGGTGCATGAATGCCAAATAGGATAAAGAAGACCAGAGATACGATTGTGATGAGCAGTCTGTGTTTTTCGTATAAATCATAATGTTTTCTCAAGAAGAAGCCTCCCCAAAAGAAGATCAACATATAGTTGAACTGAAGGAAATAGCCATGAGGAAAAGCTAAGCCTATGGCAACGGTAATTAGGCAAAGCCAACCATCGCTTATGGGAAGTCGTTTAGCTATATAGACGACTGCATAACAGGCAAACAAAGTTTTCAAAAACCACATACCTCCGATGGCCTCTGCGCGTATGATTTGCGCTAAGTCCGTACGGCCTAATAGGATATATATACCAACAGTTAGGACTGAAATCGCAATGGCCGGTATAATGAGTTGTCGAATTTTTTGTAAGAAGAAATCTTTAGCGCCTTTTTTGAATGCATTTAATGAGAAATACCCACTTAAGAGCATAAATAAGGGCATATGAAAGGCGTAAATCCAATTGTATAGTGTAGAAGGACCACGTAGCGTCATAAGATAAGTGGCGTGCCCAACGCAAACGAGCGTAATGGCGATAGCTTTAGCTACATCAAGGTATAATATGCGTGGTTTGATCACTCTATGGTTCTGATTACTTGCTTCCTGTGTGTTCGTATTCATTTTTTGACTTCTTTTGTCGTTCGCAAAGATAGCGTTTTAGTAGTACGATGTTATTTAATGTATCGTTTTATTTATCGCCTCAGAGCTTCGTCAAACACCATTGAACCTATAAAAAACGGAGCTGAGCAGCTCCGTTATGCGATTAAAGGTGTTCTAAATCGAGCACTTGCGTGCAATATTGCAGGACTTCCGGACGATGCGTAACGACAATGACCGTGCGCCCGGCGAAAGTGCCGACAATGTTTTGCAAGACGCGGCGCTCTGTCTCCGTATCGAGGGCCGATGTAGCCTCGTCGAGCAAGAGGAAAGGTGCACGCCGGAGCAAGGCTCGGGCAATGGCGATGCGCTGCGCTTGTCCTTCAGAAAGGCCCGTGCCGCCTTCGCCGCAAATGCTCTCAATGCCGTCGGGTAATTCGTTGATGAAGTCGGCCGCAGCTAAACGCAAGGCCTCGTGGAGTTCTTCGTCGGTGGCATCAGGCCTACCAAGCAAAAGATTTTCCTTAATCGTGCCGCTCAGCAGCGTGTTGCCTTGCGGAACATAAGCAAAGTTGCAGCGCGTATCGGGCGATGCGTCTAAGCGCAAACCTTGCGTGTCGTAAAGATAAAGCGAACCGGCTTGTGGACGAATCAGATTGAGCAGCAGGCGGACGAGCGTCGTCTTTCCGCTACCCGTTTCGCCCAAGATGGCCGTAATGCTTTGCGGTGGGAAGTCGTAGGAAAAGTTGTCGAAAATCTTTTTACTTCCTTTTTCATAAGCAAAGGTGAGGTGCTCCAAGCGCAGTCCTACGCGGCCGGAGAGCAGATGATCGCCTTTGGCCGCTTCGTGGCGAATGTTTTCAAGTTCCATCAATCGCTCCGTAGCTGTAAAGGCACTGATGAAGAGCGGAACGTAGCGCGCCAATTGGCGTGCCGGACCTTGTATTTGCCCTACAAGTTGAATAAAAGCAATGAGTGCGCCATAGGTAATCAGACCTCGCTGCAAACTGACTGTGCCCCACGTGAAGGTAAGCATATAGCCTGCGATAAAACCTGCGTTGATGACTGTAGAAGAAACCGTGCTATATTTTGTTTTGCGAAGCGTTTCGCGGTAGAGTAAATTTTGCAGCGAGGCTAATCGGTCGAGCATTGTTCGCTGTCGGCCGAGCGTTTTAATCACGACAACGTGCTGAAGACTTTCTTGAAGCAAAGACTGAATCTTGCTATCGTTGTCGCGGATAACGTGCGTCAGTCGGCGCAGTTTGCGCATATACAGTTTGCTGCAAATGACAAAGAAAGGCACGATAACGACGACGATTAAAGCCAGCGTCTTGTCCATCCAGAAAAGGAAAAGGAAGGCGCCCAAGAACTTTACGATAGTCGTGAAAAATGAGGGGAAATTCTCCGTCAGTAGCGTGATGACGGTATAGACATCTGTTTCTAAGCGATTCAAGAGGTTGCCTGTATGGTAAGCCCGCAACTCCCGCCAGCCGCTGCCTAAGAGTCGGGCGTAGAGGTCGTGCTGTATCTTATTTTGTGCGCGCACACCGAGTACGGCGCTAACCCAGCGCGAGCAGATACCCAAACCGACTTGCCCGCAGGCAAAGCATACTAAGAGGAAGATGGCCCATTTCAGGCTAAACTGCGTATCAACGCCTGTCGCAATATCTATGGCCAGCTTCGTAGCCCATACAAAGAGCAGATCCAAGGCAACGACTCCAAGGCCGATGGCTACGTTCATCAGGGCTTGAGCGCGGTAGCCTTGCCACATTTTCCATAACCATTTCAGAAGAGAAGGATATGAAGAGAGGTGGATGGCGCTATCGCCGGCCGAAGAGACTGACGAGCGACGGAAGAGACTCATTAAGCGGTTCAAGCTGATCATTGTCTGTGGCTTATTGAAGAGGATGAAAGCGCGGGGCGTCGGCGGTCAGCTTAATGGCGGTGATCAGCGCCCCAAAGCATTTTATCGCGCAAGGTGTCGAAAAACTTTAAGTGCTCCACTTTGACGACGCCGACTGTGTGGCGTGCGCGGCGCAGATGTATTTCGATCGTCTCAGACAGGCTTTCGCTGCGACCGTCTATGGAAAGCAGATAGCGATGCGAGCGACTCTTGACTGTTAGGCGAATATCAACATCGTCCTTTACAACGAAGGGGCGCACATTCAGACTGTGCGGCGCAACGGGCGCAATGCAGAAAGCGTCGGAGTTAGGCGCGATGATCGGACCGCCTACGCTCAGTGCATAAGCCGTAGAGCCGGTTGGCGTACTGACAATAAGGCCGTCGGCAATATAATCGTCCAGCAAATCGCCGTTGATCTCTGTGCGTATGTTGATTAGCGAGGAGTTGTCATGCTTTAGTAAGGCTACCTCATTAAGGGCATAAGGAAAGGTGCGCAGGGAGTGATCGCTGTTGCAACTTACGGCGATTACCGAGTGAGATTCTACGACATTCTGACCATTATTATAGATGGCTTCGAGCGCTTCCGGGATGCGCTCGGGAGAGACGTCGGCCAAAAAACCAAGATGCCCCGTATTGATACCAAGAATAGGTATGCCGCGGTTACCGATGAAAGCTGCCGTGCGAAGAAACGTGCCATCGCCGCCAAGCGATATGGCTAAATCGGCGGTAAAAGGATCGTTGCGATGCAATAGTTCATAGGGACACAAGTCGCTCAAGCCGCGGCGCCGAAGAAAACCGGCAAAGTTTTCTTCAATCATCACCTGCGCTCCGCGCGCTTTAAGGCCTGCGAACAGGGTTGCGATGCAGCTGCTCTTCTCATCTTGATGTTTGTTGCCGAAAAGAGCTATGCGGAGCGTTTTTTCTGTTGTAAAATTCAAAGTTCCCGATCTCACGTCTCGTCAAATATGCTTAACTTTGCAAAAGTAAGGATTAATAGACGAAAAAGACTGCATAACGCATGACAAAGTTAAGTGTGAACATCAATAAAATAGCGACACTGCGCAATGCCCGCGGAGGCAATAATCCCGACGTCTTGGCTGTGGCGCTTGATTGTGTACGCTTCGGCGCACAAGGTATAACCGTGCATCCGCGGCCGGACGAGCGCCATATTCGCCGTAGCGATGTGCACTTGCTGCGGCCGGCATTGGACGTGGAATTTAATATTGAAGGTTATCCTTCTGACGACTTTATTGATCTGGTTTGCGAAGTCGGGCCGGCGCAAGTGACGCTGGTGCCTGATAAGCCGGGCCAGCTGACGTCGAACCACGGCTGGGATACGCGGGCCAACCTTTCGCAACTAACAGACGTCGTTGGGCGCTTTAAGGAGAAAGGCATTCGCACGAGTATCTTTATTTCGGCTGAAAGCGAAAAGGCAGAATATGCTAAGCGAGCGGGGGCTGATCGCGTAGAACTCTATACGGAGCCTTATGCGGCCAATTATGCTACCGACAGAGAGGCGGCTATACGCCCCTTTGTGGAGACGGCCAACTATGTGCGTAAAATAGGACTCGGCTTGAATGCAGGCCACGACTTGAGTTTGCAAAACCTCTCCTTCTTTCATCAGCAAATACCTTGGACTGACGAGGTAAGCATCGGGCACGCTCTGATTTCGGATGCGCTTTACCTTGGTCTGCATAATACGATTCAACAATATCTTAACTGTTTAAAGTAATCATACGATGGTATATATCTTCTTGGCTGATGGGTTTGAGGAGTCGGAGGCTTTATTGCCGGCTGATATTTTGAAAAGGGCGGGTCTTGATGTGTGCTTGGTGAGCATTACGGCGGACAAACTCGTAGCTTCGAGTCACGGCTTCAAGATTATGGCAGATGCCGTCTTTACTGAGATTGATTTGACGCAGGCCGCAGCGCTTATTATGCCGGGCGGGATGCCGGGCGCTCAAAACTTGTGCGACTTTGCTCCCTTGCGCGAGGCGATTATCAAGCAAAATGAGCGCGGCGGTTTGTTATGCGCTATCTGCGCCGCCCCAATGACGCTTGGTGCTGCCGGAGTCTTGAAAGATAAGCGGGCTACGTGCTATCCGGGCTTTGAGAAGTATTTGGATTGCCAAGTCTATACGGAACGACTCGTAGAAGAAGATGGCCATATCATTACAGGGCGCGGCCCCGGCGCAGCGGCCGAATTTGGTTTTACCATTGCCGAGCGCCTTACGTCGGCTGACTGTGTAGCGCAGTTGCGACAAGGTATGATTTATACGCCGACTACTTATCGGCCATAAGCATTTCCGCTCTCCTTCGTCTACATATATAACAATGTGCGCGCGATGCGTCCTGAGGTTAACAAAGCTTGTTGAGCTCAAGACGCATTATATATATAATGTGTGCGCCGTCGACTGATAAGTTTTATTCAATAGCATTCTCTTTTGACTTCCACTCCGCTCCTCTCGCAAGCTATTAAATATCTGAAAGGTGTAGGCCCGCGCAGAGCCGAACTGCTCAGCAAGGAACTACATATTGAATCGCTGGGCGACTTGCTGTATACCTTTCCCTTTCGCTACATTGATCGCAGCGAAGTGCACGAGATACAAGCTTTGCAGGAAGGAATGCCTTACGTGCAAATTCGCGGCCGCTTTATTTCTTTTAGTGAGGAAGGGGAAGGGCGCAAGAAGCGCATTTCAGCCGTGTTTACAGATGGGACAGGCTATGTGGATATCGTTTGGTTCGCAGGGCTGAAATACGTGAAGGAGACTTTGCGTTACGATGAAACTTATTTATTGCTCGGAACGCCGAAGCTTTTTGCCCGACGTATTTCATTTGCACACCCCGAATTGGAAAAGATTGCGCCCGATGCCCCTTTGCAAAATTTAGGCTTGCAGCCCGTTTATCATACGACGGAGCGGATGAAGAAGATGGGCTTTACTTCAAAGTCTATATCAAAGCTGATGCAAACAGCTTTTGCCTTAATTGAGAGTACGTCGCTGCCCGAGACTTTGCCGACGTGGTTTGTGCAAAAGCATCATTTGATGGAGCTGACGAAGGCTTTGCTTACCGCTCATTTTCCGCCCTCTTCCGCGGCGCTCCCCGAAGCCTTACGCCGCCTAAAGTTTGAAGAACTTTTTTATTTGCAGTTGGATATTCTGCGTTATATGAAGCACCGCCAACTTTCAGTGCAAGGTTTTCGTTTCTCTAAAGTTGGTGACCTTTTTCTACGTTTCTTTCACGAACGCCTGCCTTTTGAATTAACGGGGGCGCAAAAGAGAGTGATTCGCGAAATACGCAACGATGCCGGTAGCGGGCGGCAAATGAATCGCTTATTGCAAGGCGATGTCGGCAGCGGAAAGACAATGGTGGCCTTGATGGCTTGCTTGTTGGCGCTCGACAATGGCTTTCAGGCCTGCATTATGGCGCCGACGGAGATTCTCGCCGAGCAGCATTTGGCTACCATTACGGCGTTTCTCGGCGATTTACCTGTACGCGTCGCCCTTCTTACAGGCATTGTGAAAGGCAAGGTGCGCCAAGAAATCTTGGATGGCGTAGCCGATGGCTCTGTTCAATTGCTGATCGGCACACACACGCTAATAGAGCCGACCGTCCGCTTCCTCAACTTAGGTTTAGCCGTTATTGATGAGCAGCATCGCTTCGGCGTGAAGCAGCGCTCCCAGCTGTGGACCAAAAACACGCGCCCACCCCATATTTTGGTAATGACAGCAACGCCGATCCCGCGCACCTTGGCTATGACCGTTTACGGCGATTTAGATGTCTCTATTATTGACGAACTCCCACCCGGCAGGAAGCCCATTAAGACCGTACATTATTATCAAGACAATAGCAACCAATTGTATGATGGCCTGCGCTATCAGCTCGGTTTGGGGCGGCAGGCCTACGTCGTTTATCCCTTGATTAAAGAAAATGCCCAGATGGATCTGAAAGCTTTGGAGCAAGGTTTCGAATCTTTGCGCGAAGTCTTCTCAGATATGGATATTGGTGTCGTGCACGGGCAAATGCGACCGATTGAGAAGGAATCAGAGATGGCCAGATTTGTTCGGGGAGAAACGAAGATCCTCGTTTCGACAACGGTTATCGAGGTTGGCGTCAACGTCCCCAATGCAAGTGTTATGGTGATAGAAAATGCCGAGCGTTTTGGCTTGGCCCAACTTCATCAATTGCGCGGTCGAGTAGGGCGAGGAGCAGCTCAAAGCTACTGCATTTTAGTAACCAAACGCGAGTTGAGTAAAGATAGTCGGGCGCGTATTGGTACCATGGTTGATACGAACGATGGCTTTGAAATAGCTGAAGCCGACTTGAAGCTCCGTGGTCCCGGCGACTTGGAAGGAACAGCCCAAAGCGGACTTCCTTTTGATCTAAAGATTGCCAATATTGTGCGCGACGGCAATCTGCTGCAAACGGCTCGCGAAGCTGCCGAAGCTATTATAGATGCAGATCCGCTTTTCGAGCAGTCGCAAAATGCGCTTTTCCGCCAGCGTCTTGATCAGTTGCGGCGAGAGAAGATTAACTTTTCAGAGATCTCTTGAGCGTAAAAGAAATCGGCAGGTACTCCGCTTATCCCACCTAATCTAAGGTGAACTCGATAAGAAAGGTTCAAGGCGAGTAGAACTGATAAAAACAGATTTAAACTTGTCAAGAGCCGCGTTTTCAACCGATGAAAGCGCGGCTGTTTTCGTATGCCTTCAAAACTCAGCCAACTGTTCGTGAAATTAGGCTTAGGATGTTGGGCAAACTTTCTCCTATGATCGAAAAAAGTCGCTTATAAGACAATTATTCCGATCATAGGAAAGAATTTTGCGGTAGCGCATAATCAGGAGAAACGGAGTGCGTGACGCGACCTTTTTCTTGCTGAATCTTCGATGAAATCGGCTTTTGGAACTTTTTCTCGTTTTTCCCTGTCCGTAAATCAAGGCGTTTTGAGAGACCAATCCTAAGGGGTTGATTGAACTGACGTTCCGAGGCGGGGTTGACGC
>JABZGR010000004.1 GCA_015259125.1 Alloprevotella tannerae
TTGGTGCCTGTTCTTTTAGGAATGAATATGATGGGCATACTATCGAAAAGACGTTAGAACAAACCCAAAGGATGACAGGAAGGAAGGTTGATAAGTTAGCAGGAGATAGAGGGTATAGAGGTATAAAGCAGATTGGGAAGACCGAGATACTCATCCCGGACACTCCTAAAGCTAAAGACAGCTACTACCAAAAGAGAAAGAAACACAAACTATTTTGTAAACGAGCTGGTATAGAGCCAACGATAGGACATCTTAAAGCAGACCACCGATTATCTCGCAACTTTTATAAAGGTGTGAAAGGAGATGCTATCAATGTATTATTAGCTGCAGCAGCATATAACTTCAAAAGAGCTATGAGAGTTCTTTTGTACCTTATAAAAAGAATCAGTATAGAGTTTGTCAGTACAAACTTTATGCTGAAATATAGTTTTTAAGGGACGACTATTTAAACATAAAACAAATACGAATGAAAGCTCAATCCTATGACCTTTACAATTTGAACTATTCTTGCCGGTCAACAAACGACGAAACGAGAATAATACCCACACAAAGGTCTCACAACTTTTAGCGGAATTCTCTCCTATCCGGCTCACGTGCTATTATGGCCTACTCGCCCCTCGCACGCCACCAATGCTAATCCGCACAAAAAAAGGCGGCCGTCTTATTTTCGCTACCCCTTACAAAGGGTTTGCAAGAATAAGACGGACGCCTTTAGTCTATTAAATCAGCGCTCAGTCCTTATCTGCTGCCATTGCAGCAGCTCTCTCTGCCTGAACACGGGCATATTCTTCAGCATCAGCTACGACAAGGTTGGAGAATTCTCGGAGACCTGTGCCGGCCGGGATTAAGTGGCCGCAGATCACGTTTTCCTTCATACCTTCCAAATAATCTATCTTTCCGCTGATTGCAGCCTCGTTTAAGACTTTTGTCGTCTCCTGGAAGGAAGCTGCCGACATAAAGCTCTTGGTCTGCAACGCTGCACGGGTAATACCTTGCAAGATCTGCGTAGACGTAGCCGGCACGGCATCGCGCACCTTCACCAACTTAAGATCGAGACGCTTGAGGCGAGAATTTTCATCGCGGAGCTTGCGCGCCGTAATGATCATACCCTTCTTCATCATCTCGCTATCGCCGGCATCTACTACGACTTTCTTACTCCAAATACGGTCATTTTCCTCAGCAAAATCGAGTTTGTCGACCACTTGCAACTCCAAGAAGCGTGTATCTCCCGGGTCGTTGATCTGCACCTTGCGCATCATCTGACGAACGATGACTTCAAAATGCTTATCGTTGATTTTCACGCCCTGTAGACGATAGACGTCTTGTATCTCGTTAACAATATATTCTTGCACTGCGGTCGGACCCTTGATAGCCAAAATGTCGGCCGGCGTGATCGAACCGTCACTGAGTGCTTCACCTGCACGAACGTAGTCGTTTTCCTGTACCAAGATCTGCTTAGACAGCGGCACGAGGTAGGCTTTAACCTCTCCGAGTTTGGACGTAATGATGATCTCACGGTTACCACGCTTAATCGTGCCCATCTTCACCTCGCCATCAATTTCAGAAACGACAGCAGGGTTAGACGGATTGCGCGCTTCAAAGAGTTCCGTAACACGCGGCAGACCACCGGTAATATCACCGGCCTTACCTACGGCACGCGGAATCTTCACCAAGACAGCACCGGCTTTCAACTCTTCGCCATCTTCTACGGCCAAGTGACCATTGATGGGGAAGTTGTAAGAACGAATGATGTTGCCTTTCTCATCCAAAATATCCGCTGAAGGAATGCGGTTTCGCTCCTTAGCTTCTATAATGATGCGCTCACGAAGACCTGTAGCTTCATCTTCTTCGATGCGATACGTAACACCTTCAATCACATCATTGAAATGGATCCGACCTGCCAACTCCGTAACGATAACGGCATTAAACGGATCCCACTTGGCCACCATCGTACCCTTCTCAATTTTCTCTTTATCGTTTACAAACAACTGTGCGCCATAGGGGATATTCTGCGAAGATAAGATGATACCGGTATTGATGTCGATAAAATGCACTTCAGCCAAACGACCGACAACGACTTTGCCGGCAGCGCCGTCGTCGTTGATAATGTCGACCGTACGCATTTCTTCAAATTCGACGCGGCAGTCTTGCTTAGAAATAATAGAGGCATTAGCTGCAGCATTAGAAGCAATACCACCGGCGTGGAAAGTACGGAGCGTTAACTGCGTACCCGGCTCACCAATAGACTGAGCTGCGATGACACCAACAGCTTCTCCCTTCTGAACCATACGAGAGGTAGCTAAGTTGCGACCATAACACTTCTGGCAAACGCCGTGCTTGCTCTCACAAGTAAGAACGGAGCGAATTTCTACACTCTCTATTGGCGAGGCCTCAATCTCAGCAGCAATCGGCTCGGTAATTTCTTCACCGGCAGCAACAATGAGGCGACCCGTCATCGGATGAATAATATCGTGAACAGATACGCGACCCAAGATACGCTCACTCAGTGATGAGATCACTTCATCGCCATCTTTAAGGGCAGCGCAAACGAGTCCACGCAAAGTGCCGCAATCTTCTTCGGTAATGATCACATCGTGAGACACATCGACCAAACGACGCGTCAGATAACCGGCATCGGCCGTTTTCAAAGCTGTATCGGCCAAACCTTTACGTGCACCGTGAGTAGAGATGAAGTACTCCAATACGCTCATACCTTCCTTGAAGTTGGAGAGAATCGGGTTTTCAATAATCTGTGCACCTTCTGCACCGGCTTTCTGCGGTTTAGCCATCAAACCACGCATACCGGCCAACTGCGCAATCTGATCAGCAGAACCACGAGCACCAGAATCCAACATCATAAATACGGCATTGAAACCTTGATCAGCTTCGGTCATCTGCTTCATCAGGGTGCGCTTCAAATTGGTATTGGCATGCGTCCAGGTGTCGATAACTTGGTTGTAACGCTCATTATCGGTGATGAAACCCATATTATAATTGGCAATGATCTGGTCTATCTCCTCGTTACCCTTCGCTACGATGTCTTGCTTCTCTTGCGGAATAATGATATCATCTAAGTTGAAAGAAAGGCCACCTTCATAGGATTTGCGATAGCCTAAGTTTTTGATACCATCCAAGAACTCGCACGCACGTGCCATACCTACGGTTTTGATGACGCGAGCAATAATGTCGCGCAAAGACTTCTTGGAGATAATACCATTGAAATAGCCCACTTCTTTCGGAATAATCTCATTGACAATTACACGACCTACAGAAGTCTCAAGCATTCGCTTAACCAACGTGCCATTCTCATCAAGATCGTCTACAATAACCTTGATCGGAGCATGAACTTCTACGCGGCGCTCATTGTAAGCGATAATAGCTTCTTCAGGGCCATAGAAGGTTAAGCCCTCGCCCTTAGTACCCTTGCGCAGTTTGGTAATATAATAGAGGCCCAACACCATATCCTGAGAAGGAACGGTAATCGGCGCTCCATTTGCAGGATTGAGGATATTATGGCTCTGAAGCATCAAAATCTGTGCTTCAATAATAGCTTCATTGCTCAGCGGAAGGTGAACAGCCATCTGGTCGCCGTCGAAGTCGGCATTAAATGCGGTACAAGCCAAGGGGTGCAACTGAATTGCCTTACCTTCAATCAACTTCGGCTGAAAAGCTTGGATACCGAGACGGTGCAAGGTCGGAGCACGGTTAAGCAGAACGGGGTGACCTTTCATGACAAATTCGAGAATGTCCCAAATAATGGCATCGCGACGGTCTACGATCTTCTTCGCACTCTTTACGGTCTTTACAATACCGCGCTCAATCAAGCGACGAATAATAAATGGTTTATAGAGTTCGGCAGCCATTAACTTCGGAAGACCGCACTCACCCATCTTCAACTCCGGACCTACGACGATAACTGAACGTGCTGAATAGTCAACACGCTTACCGAGCAGGTTCTGGCGGAAACGTCCTTGCTTACCCTTCAAGGCATCAGACAAAGACTTCAACGGACGATTGCTATCGCTCTTTACAGCTGAAGACTTGCGAGAATTATCAAAGAGGCTGTCAACAGCTTCTTGCAACATACGCTTCTCATTGCGAAGGATCACTTCGGGAGCCTTAATTTCCAATAAGCGTTTCAAGCGGTTGTTGCGGATCAACACGCGACGATAGAGGTCGTTTAAGTCGGAAGTGGCAAAGCGTCCACCATCAAGAGGCACAAGCGGACGAAGATCTGGCGGAATAACGGGCAGAATCTTCATAATCATCCACTCGGGCTTATTGCGCTCCTTGCTTGCCCGGAAGGACTCTACAACCTGAAGGCGCTTCAAGGCCTCGTTCTTACGTTGCGCAGAACGATCAGAATTAGCACGATCGCGAAGATCATAGCTCAACTGGTCAAGATCAATGCGCTGAAGCATATCCAAAACAGCTTCTGCACCCATCTTTGCAATAAACTTATTGGGATCAGAATCGTCAAGATATTGATTCTCTTTAGGCAATTTACGCAACAACTCAAGATACTCATCTTCAGTGAGGAGTTGGTTAACCTCTACTTCTTCACCCAAAACGCCCGGCTGGATAACAACATAACGCTCATAATATATAATAGTATCGAGCTTCTTCGTTGGGAGTCCTAAAAGATAACCGATCTTATTGGGCAAAGAACGGAAGTACCAAATGTGTACGACAGGAACGACCAATGCAATATGGCCGGCACGCTCACGTCTTACTTTTTTCTCTGTAACTTCAACACCGCAACGATCGCAAACAATACCTTTATAGCGAATACGCTTGTATTTACCGCAATGACACTCGTAGTCTTTTGTCGGTCCAAAAATACGCTCGCAGAAGAGTCCGTCACGCTCAGGCTTGTAGGTGCGGTAGTTGATCGTCTCAGGCTTGAGCACTTCACCATAAGAATTAGCTAAAATCTCCTCTGGAGAAGCTAAGCCAATCGTGATTTTCGTAAAGTTGCTCTTTATCTTATTATCTCTTTTAAAAGCCATTTTTTTTGAATTTAGTCGTTAATCCAGCGTAATACTCAAACCTAACCCACGCAACTCGTGCAGCAAGACATTAAGCGATTCAGGAATGCCCGGAGTAGGCATCGTCTCTCCCTTAACGACGGCTTCATAAGCTTTTGCACGGCCGGTAACATCATCTGACTTAATAGTCAAAATCTCTTGTAGGACGTGAGATGCGCCAAAGGCCTCAATAGCCCAAACCTCCATCTCACCAAAACGCTGACCACCAAACTGAGCTTTACCTCCAAGAGGTTGCTGTGTAATCAGAGAATATGGACCAATGCTACGGGCGTGCATCTTATCTTCAACCATATGGCCGAGCTTCAGCATATAGGTAACACCTACAGTAGCCTTTTGGTCAAATGGTTCACCGGTTCCACCGTCAAAAAGCTGCTCTGCGCAATAGCGAGGCAAGCCGGCTTTGTCAGTCCATGCGCAAAGTTCATCCAACTTTGCACCATCGAAGATCGGAGTTGCAAACTTCACACCTAAGCGCTTACCTGCTGCACCAAGAATAGCCTCAAAGATCTGTCCTAAATTCATACGAGAAGGCACACCTAGCGGGTTCAAGACAATGTCTACAGGACGACCATCAGCCAAGAACGGCATATCTTCCTGACGAACAATCTTTGACACAATACCCTTATTACCGTGGCGACCGGCCATCTTATCTCCGACACCGATCTTGCGCTTCTTAGCAATATAGACTTTGGCTTGCTGAATAATACCTGAAGGAAGTTCGTCGCCAATCGTAATGGCAAACTTACGACGCTTCAAGACGGCATCCATCTTATTATACTTCTTCAAATAGTTGAGCACCAAGCTGCGGATCAAGAGATTGGTATGCTCATCATTCGTCCAATCATTCAATTGCAAAGACGTGTAGCTTAACGAGTCAAGCAGAGACTTCGAGAATTTTGTGCCTTTTGCAATAATCTCCGTGCCAATAGTATCTTTAACGCCTAAAGACGTTTTTCCTTTTGTCAACACCAGTAATTTATCAATCATTGTAGACTTCAACACTGATGTTTCCTTGTCAAATTGCTCATCGAGTTCTAATAGGGTTGACTTATCTGCAGCCTTAGAAGAACGACTCTTTTGCGCCTTAGAATATAAGCGGCGATCAATTACCACACCAGACAAAGAGGGATTTGCTTTAAGAGATGCATCTTTTACATCACCAGCCTTATCGCCAAAGATCGCACGCAACAATTTCTCTTCAGGCGTAGGATCACTCTCACCTTTAGGTGTAATCTTACCAATTAAGATATCACCAGGAACTACGCGAGCACCAATTCGAATAATACCATTTTCATCCAAGTCTTTCGTAGCTTCTTCACTGACGTTGGGGATGTCATTGGTTAACTCTTCAACGCCTCGCTTAGTTTCACGAACATCTAAAGAGAATTCGTCTACGTGAACAGACGTCAAAATATCATCGCGAACCATGCGCTCATTAAGCACGATTGCATCCTCATAGTTGTACCCTTTCCAAGGCATATAAGCCACAAGAAGATTACGGCCAAGCGCCAACTCGCCACCCTCCGTAGCATAGCCTTCTGTAAGGATATCTCCTTTTTTAACACGTTGCCCCTTTTCACAAATCGGTCTTAAGTCAAAGACCATGTTTTGGTTCGTGCGGCGGAATTTGGGGATGCGATATTCTTTAAGAGCAGACTCGAAGCTTACAAACTCTTCGTCTTCTGTACGATCATATAATACACGAATTGTCGTTGCGTCCACAAAATCGACAACGCCATCACCCTCAGCACTAATCATCGTGCGAGAGTCGATACAAACTTGTCTTTCGATACCAGTACCTACAATAGGAGCTTCAGAACGAATCAATGGTACAGCTTGGCGCATCATGTTAGATCCCATCAATGCACGGTGAGCATCGTCGTGCTCCAAGAAAGGGATCAGGCCGGCAGCAATAGACGCAATTTGCTGAGGAGCAACGTCCATCAACTCAACTTGCTTCGGCGAAACAACAGGATAGTCAGCATCTTGACGACACTTAACCTTAGAAAGAATAAACGTACCATCTGCATTCAAGGGCGCATTACCTTGTCCAATGATCTTATCTTCCTCTTCTTCGGCACTCAAATAGACAACGTCATTATTATCTAGATCTACCTTAGAATTTTCGACTTTACGATAGGGAGTCTCAATAAAACCAAGGCTATCAATCTTTGCATATACACACAAAGAAGAGATCAAACCAATATTCGGACCTTCAGGAGATTCAATAGGACAAAGACGACCATAGTGAGTATAGTGCACGTCACGAACCTCGAAACCTGCACGTTCACGCGACAAACCGCCGGGACCTAAGGCCGAGAGACGACGTTTGTGCGTAACCTCTGACAGCGGGTTAGTTTGGTCCATAAATTGAGACAAAGCATTTGTCCCAAAGAAAGAATTTATAACTGAAGAAATAGTCTTTGCGTTAATTAAGTCAGTAGGTGTAAACACCTCATTGTCACGCACATTCATTCGCTCACGAATTGTACGAGTCATACGAGCTAAACCTACAGAGAACTGATTAGCTAATTGTTCTCCAACAGTTCTTACTCTTCGGTTGCTCAAGTGGTCAATATCATCGACTGAAGCCTTAGAGTTGATGAGTTCGATAAGATACTTGATAATTTCGATGATATCTTCTCTCGTCAACACGCGGGTATCTCCATCTGTTGATAAGCCCAACTTGCGATTCATACGGTAACGTCCGACTTCACCTAAATCATAACGCTTTTCAGAGAAGAACAGGTTATTAATAACCTCGCGTGCACTCGCATCATCTGCAGGGTCTGCATTTCGCAACAAACGATAAATGTAGTTGACGGCCTCCTTCTCTGAGTTACACGGATCCTTCTGGAACGTATTGAAAATAATCGAGTAGTCGATACCCATTGAAGAGTCTAAATGCACTTCTATCGTCTTCGACCCACTATTAAGAATTTCCTCAACGTTGTCGACTGTGATCTCAGTTTCTCGCTCAAGGATAACTTCTGTACGCTCAATAGAAACGACTTCGCCCGTCTCTTCATCTACAAAATCTTCTACCCACGTTTTCAAAACACGCGCAGCCAATTTACGACCGGTGTATTTTTTCAAATTAGCTTTGGTCACTTTAACCTCTTCAGAAAGGCCAAAGATTTGAAGAATGTCTTTATCCTTTTCAAAGCCAATAGCACGCAACAAAGTCGTAACGGGAAGTTTCTTCTTACGATCAATGTAGGCATACATTACATTGTTGATGTCCGTAGCGAACTCAATCCAAGAACCCTTGAAAGGAATGATACGCGCGCTATATAATTGCGTTCCATTCGCATGAATGCTAGAGCCAAAGAAAACGCCTGGGGAGCGATGCAACTGAGATACTACAACGCGCTCAGCTCCATTAATTACGAATGTACCATTCTCTGTCATATAAGGGATAGGTCCCAAAAAGACATCTTGTACGACAGTATCAAAATCTTCATGATCAGGATCAGTACAATAGAGTTTCAACTTTGCCTTGAGGGGAACACTATAAGTCAA
Source organism: Alloprevotella tannerae (assembly GCA_015259125.1). GTDB lineage: Bacteria > Bacteroidota > Bacteroidia > Bacteroidales > Bacteroidaceae > Alloprevotella > Alloprevotella tannerae_A. Next base: position 8,571 of record JABZGR010000004.1, read on the forward strand.
GCCTCTTTCCAAACACTCTTCTACAGAATAGCGAGGAGCGTCAATGTAGTAGTCAAGAAACTCCAGGACAAAGTTGTTTCGTGTGTCTGCGATTGGGAAATTTTCTGCAAACACCTTGTACAATCCGTCATTCTTTCTCTGTTCAGCCGGCGTATCCAACTGAAGGAAATCCTTAAATGATTTCAATTGAACATCGAGGAAATCCGGATAGGGCATCGGATTATGAACAGATGCAAAATTAACTCGGTTATTAATTACTTGGGACATTCGTTATGTATTAATGAAGGCTGCAACAATGCATCAAGAGCAACCCTGAGTAATCGGAATATTTATAGATGCAAAAAGGTTAAGAACCCCCTACCAGAGGATTCTTAACCGTAACTCTTTATAGAGCCGTAGAGAAATTATGCAATCTCTACTTCAGCGCCAGCTTCTTCAAGAACCTTCTTGAGAGATTCTGCTTCTTCTTTTGCAACGCCTTCCTTCAACTTGCTAGGAACGCCGTCTACGAGATCTTTAGCTTCCTTCAAGCCAAGGCCACAATTTTCTTTCACAGCCTTAACAACTTGAAGCTTTGCAGAACCTGCAGCCTTAAGAATAACGTCGAATGCCGACTTCTCTTCAGCCGCAGCTGCACCAGCAGCAGGACCAGCAGCAACAGCAACAGCTGCAGCAGCGGGTTCTATACCATACTCGTCCTTGAGGACAGTTGCTAACTCATTAACTTCTTTTACTGTCAAATTTACCAATTCTTCAGCAATAGCTTTAATATCTGCCATTTCAAATATAATTTTATTGTTTCTACTTTGTAAGGGTGGAGAGATTATCTAGACTTATTCAGGACGCTCTCCTAATGTCTTGAGTACACCGTGAATTGTTTGGCCAGCTGATTGAAGTGAGCCAATAACATTCTTCGCAGGAGATTGCAATAGAGAAACCACCTCAGCGATGAGTTCGGCTTTACTCTTAATTGCACACAGCGTTTCAAGATTTTCAGCACCTACATAGAATTCCTCTTCTACGTAAGCAGCCTTGAGTGAGGGAATGCCTTCTTTACCAACCTCTTTGATCAATTTGGCCGGAACATTTGCAGTATCGCATAAGAATAATGCAGTTGTACCTTTCAGTGTATCATAGAGAGGAGAGTAGTCTTTTTCTGACGCTTCAAAAGCCTTGTGGAGCAAAGTGTTTTTCACTACAACCATTTTGATCTGTGAACCGAAACACTTTCTACGCAAGCTGCTTGTAGCTTCAGCATTGAGGCCAGTTACATCTACTAAATAGAGATGCGTATATTCCTTGATGTATTCACCGAGTTGTTCGATGATTCTGCTTTTATCTTCCTTTCTCATATCATTTACTATTAAGCCTCCTCTATTGATTTAGGATCAATCTTGATCCCCTGACTCATAGTAGAGGAAAGATAAATGCTCTTAACATAAGTACCTTTAGAAGAAGAAGGTTTGAGCTTAATGATCGTGGATATAAACTCTTTAGCATTACCAAAGATTTGATCAGGTGCAAATGAAACCTTACCGATTGAAGCGTGTACAATACCCGTCTTGTCAACCTTAAAGTCAATCTTACCTTGCTTCACCTCCTTGATAGCCTTCTCAACATCCATTGTTACCGTACCGCTTTTGGGGTTAGGCATCAAACCACGCGGACCAAGCACGCGACCAAGAGCACCGATTTTACCCATGATAGCCGGCATTGTAATAATGACGTCAATGTCAGTCCAACCACCTTTAATTTTCTCGATATATTCATCGAGACCTACATAGTCAGCGCCTGCAGCCTTTGCAGCCTCCTCCTTATCAGGAGTGCAGAGGCAAAGAACGCGAACTGTCTTACCGGTTCCGTTAGGGAGAGAAACGACACCACGAACCATCTGATTTGCCTTACGAGGATCTACCCCGAGACGCACATCAATATCAACAGAAGCATCAAACTTCGTCGTCGTGATCTCTTTCACCAAAGAACTTGCTTCCTTGAGTGTATAAGCCTTCCCCGCTTCAACTTTACCAGCTACAATCTTCTGATTTTTTGTCAGTTTGCTCATTGTTGTTTAAAATTGAAGTTAGTTATTTCCGGGGAATTCACCTTTAACAGTGATACCCATACTGCGTGCAGTACCTGCAATCAGGCGCATTGCACTTTCGATTGTAAAACAATTCAAGTCCGGCATTTTATCCTCAGCGATGGCACGCACTTGTTCCCAAGTAACAGCAGCCACTTTCTGACGATTAGGCTGGGCAGAACCGCTTTTCTTTTTGGCGGCTTCCAACAATTGAACGGCAGCAGGAGGAGTCTTTACCTCAAAGGTAAAAGATTTGTCATTGAAGTAAGTAATGACAACCGGAAGTACCTTACCGGCCTTATCCTGTGTCCTGGCGTTGAACTGCTTGCAGAAATCCATAATATTGATTCCCTTAGAACCTAGAGCAGGTCCTACGGGAGGAGAAGGATTAGCTGCACCACCTTTAATCTGTAATTTGATTAATCCAGCAACTTCTTTTGCCATTGTTTGTATTATTAATTGATTATCGTGAGGAGGAAAAAGACTAGCGTAACAACAAACCTTATTCCTTCTCTACTTGCATAAAACCTAAATCAAGACCTGTACTACGGCCGAAGACCTTTACTGTGACAGTAACCTTCTTCTTCTCATCATCGATCTTTTCAACCGTACCTGAGAAACCGCTGAACGGACCTTCCGTAACCTTCACCGAGTCGCCAATGACAAACGGCACAGTAAGTGCCTCATTAACGTCCGGTTCTTCATCAGCCTTACCGAGAATACGATTCACTTCTGATTCGCGCAACGGTGTCGGGTCGTTCGTATCCGGCAAAAACCCCAAAACATTGGGTGTATTGCGAAGCATATGTGTAATCTCGCCCACGAGTTTTGCTTCCACTAACACATAGCCGGGTAAATAATTGCGCTCTTTCACAGTACGCTTTCCGTTGTGGACTTGCACGATCTTTTCAGTTGGCACGAGAACTTGGGAGACATTGCCCTGAAAAGCATTTAGCTTTATTTCAGCATCAATATACTCCTTAACCTTGTTCTCTTTACCGCTGATAGCTCGTAACACGTACCACGCCATTTCAATTCCAGCCATTTTCGTAAGAAATTAAACAGTGGGGTAGATGAACTTCATCAAGTAGTCAAACGCCGTGTCCATTACGAACACCATTAACGCAATCACAATGGAAGCAACAAGAACGACAATTGCGGTATGAGTTAACTCCCGACGCGTTGGCCACGTGGTTTTATATGCGAGTTCTTCGTAAGATTCTTTACAATATGTAATTATACCCTTGAACATAGAGTAGCTATTCTTTAAGCACGGGAAGAGAGGCTCGAACTCCCGACACCTGGTTTTGGAGACCAGTGCTCTACCAACTGAGCTATTCCCGTAAGAATGAGCCTCGCCATAAAAGGCGAGCGCTCATTACTGATTCTTTATAGAGATAGGTTTCGTCTACTTAAAGACGAGAAAGCCTATTAATCGTCAAGGATCTCAGTGATCTGACCAGAACCTACCGTGCGGCCACCTTCACGGATTGCGAAGCGAAGACCTACGTTCAATGCTACCGGATAGATCAATTCTACAGAAATCTCAACATTATCGCCAGGCATAACCATTTCTACGCCTTCAGGGAGGTGAATTTCACCCGTGCAGTCCATCGTACGGAGATAGAACTGAGGACGATATTTGTTGCCGAACGGAGTGTGACGGCCACCTTCTTCCTTCTTCAATACGTAGATAGAAGCCTTAAACTTAGAGTGAGGTTTGATAGTTCCCGGGTGCGTGATAACCATACCGCGCTTGATTTCGTCTTTTTCGATACCACGAAGAAGAAGACCTACGTTATCGCCAGCTTCACCTGTATCCAAAATCTTACGGAACATCTCAACGCCAGTTACAACCGACTTCTTGTCTTCACCAAGACCGAGGATCTGAACTTCGTCGCTCACCTTAACCACACCGGTTTCGATACGGCCGGTAGCAACAGTACCACGACCCGTGATAGAGAACACGTCCTCAACAGGCATCAAGAAAGGCTTCTCAACGTCGCGAACAGGTTCTTCAATCCAAGTATCAACAGCATTCATCAATTCGATAACGCTATCCTCCCACTTAGCAACACCGTTCAACGCACCGAGTGCAGAACCGCGAATGATAGGAGTATCGCCTTCATAGTCGTATTCTTCGAGCAATTCACGAACCTCCATTTCAACGAGTTCGATCAACTCTTCGTCCTCAACCATGTCACACTTGTTCAAGAAGACAACAAGACGAGGAACGTTCACCTGACGAGCAAGAAGGATGTGCTCACGCGTTTGAGGCATCGGACCATCCGTAGCAGCAACTACAAGAATAGCACCGTCCATCTGCGCAGCACCCGTTACCATGTTCTTCACGTAGTCGGCGTGACCCGGGCAGTCTACGTGTGCATAGTGACGTTTTTCTGTTTCATATTCAACGTGCGACGTATTAATCGTAATACCACGCTCTTTTTCCTCAGGAGCATTATCAATCTGATCGAAAGATTTGATCTCGTCAGATTTAGAAAAACCCCTCTCAGCGAGTACCTTTGTAATGGCTGCCGTCAAGGTCGTCTTACCGTGATCGACGTGACCAATCGTACCGATGTTTACGTGCGGTTTGGTCCGCTCAAATTTTTCTTTAGCCATAGCTGTATTTATTTAAAATATGAATGTTCGTTATTTTGAGTAAGCAAGGAACCCAAGGAAAGACTTTCCCTGCGCGCCATACATTTTCAAGCCGAGCAGAGCTGTAACCGAGATTTGAACTCGGGACCTCTTCCTTACCAAGGAAGTGCTCTACCGCTGAGCTATTACAGCAAGAGTGAGCGGAAAACGGGACTCAAACCCGCGACCCCCAGCTTGGAAGGCTAGTGCTCTATCAACTGAGCTATTTCCGCAATAAAGTTTCGTAGTCTTACGCACCCCGAGGTGGGCAAAGATGGATTCGAACCACCGAAGGCGTAAGCCAGCAGATTTACAGTCTGCCCCATTTGGCCACTCTGGTATTTGCCCGAGCCGCGAGCAGATTCCCAAAAGACTATAGACTAAATCACATTAGCTCTTGGGCCTACCTCGAAACGGCTGCAAAGTTAGGCAATAATTCTAATCCGCAAAACAAAAGTGCAATTTATTTCGTTCATTTTCTCGAAAAATCTAGACCTCTTCCTTATTCGTCGTAAAACAATGGCGGCATACAGAGGACTTACGTACGGATACGATTGACGTCGTATTGCTATCGAAATCGTCATTACTACCGAGAGGCAAGGCGCGTTTACGATCTGATGCTTTCCGTAAATATCTTCTGAATCCACCACACATTATTATATAAGGCGTCATAGAAATACAGCCCTATTATCAGAAATAATGAGGCTGCGAGTAAGATTAATGGGCTATTCAACCCTTATGGGTTCGTGATAAGGTATATCCGCCCATAGCCGGAGCTGGATTTGCAATTTCTTATCCTTATTGCGATCTCCGATGCGTTTGAAAACATAGATATTTTCATCGCCTTCAGATTTGATTTTCTCTATTTCAACCCAGTCAAATACAGTTACTTTAGAGAAAATACCGGGAGATTCATATGCAATCTCAGCATAAGGTGTCTTTGTGGGGTTTCCTTCGAAAACGATCTCTCCCAAATCGCGTTTCGTCTCTTTTTCCACGATCTTCAGATCGGAAATTCTACTGGCCAAACCGCGTACACGCAGCGTATCTTTCGAATGCGCTTCCGTCAGATCAAATAAAGTCTTATTGGGAGTAGGATCTTCGCCTCCCATTGGCGGTAAATCCTCTTTATGACAAGCAGAAAACAGCGACGCACTACATAGCAGCAAAAGAGCTAAGGCAGGAAAAATAACTTTGTGTTTCATGTCAGTTACATTAATTCAAGGCAAAGATACAAAATCCCCTGCTTTGAAAAGACGTTTCGCCGCTTTTTTTGTCATAAATCCATAATTCATCTTACAAGATGCATATTTCACCTCGATTCTTTGCATTTGACTACTGAAAGTCTCTGAAAAGGAAAAGGCCGCAGCTGCAAAACATCCGCTGCACGCGGTCGAGGCTTCTGATCAGCAGAAAATACGAGGATTTCAGGCAAGATGGTAAAGACTAAAAGCCTTCGCGCACTTCGTTTGCTCCCACCAAACGATAGTATGCCCCGAGCAAACGATAGTTTGGTGGGAGCAAACAATAGTTTGGCGGCAGCAAACGATCAAGCGGTGCGCGAAAGGCAAAAAATCTTCAGCGCCGGGCGGACAAAAATGCGCCTCGCCTTGCGCAATATTCCCAAGGAAGCTTGCCGAATAGCATATTCGCGATAAAGATGGAAACTTTAGCGATAAGAATGACCGTCACACGGAGTGGCAACATTGCCCTGCTCCTCCCCCACTCCGACAAAAAAAATAGTCCGCCGATCCAAATGGTCGGCGGACTACAACAATCTACAATATCAATAGTATGGGACTATTGTCTAAACAGTAGCAAGTACACAAAAATGCAGTGCTTATTCGGCCTCGAAGCCACCTTCCATCCTGCGAATGGGGTCGGCTTTTTTGCCGCGCTGCTTTTCTTTGTATTTACTCAATTGGCGCAGCATAGATTCCATACAAAGGTCTACGCCTTCTTCGAATGTGTCGCAAACTTTCTCGACATGGAAGTTTTCCCCCGGCACATTGATGTTCAGCACTGTTGACTTGTTGTTGGCCGTTTCAGGCTTTGTCACCTTAAGAATAACTTCTGCTGCAGAAATATTTTCGTTGAACTTCGCAATTTTCGCAAACTTCTTTTGGATAAAAGCCTGCAACTTTTCCGTAACGTTGAATTGGATCGATTGAATCTTTAGTTCCATAAAAACCTCCTTTGATTATCGGGTTAAGCCCTGGGATGGGCGTGTTTATATTCTTTGAGTAGTTCCTCGGGCGTCACGTGCGTGTAGATCGCCGTTGTGTTTAAGTTGCTGTGACCTAAGAGTTCCTTGACGGCCATCAAGTCCGCACCATTGTTAAGCATTGCCGTTGCAAAGGAATGACGCAACACGTGTGGACTCCTTTTCTTGATATTCGTCACGAGCGACAAGTAATCGTGAACGATACGCCCTACTTGCGTCGGCTGCAACGGGCGCCCGTTGCTTTGGATAAAGAGTGGGCCGCTCATGTGCTTGACTAAATCCATCCGCGCGGCGTAATAGGCTTGAAAAGCCTCGGCCAACTCGGCGCCAAAGGGGATGATGCGCTGCTTATTGCGCTTTCCGGTGACGCGCACTTCGCAACGGCTCAAATCAATATCGGCCCATTGCATGGCCAAAAGTTCGGCTCGTCGCACGCCGGTACTATAAAAAGTAAGCAGAATGAGATAGTCGCGCTGCCCCTCAAACGTTTCGGGGAAATGGGTCTTATCAAATAAGCGATCCATCTCACTTTGCCGCACGAAAGCGGGCAAGGGCTGAGCCGACTTGGGATTTTTGACAAAGCACATCGGATCTTTTTCGATCAAACCCAAGACCTGCAGATAGCGATAAAAGCTGCGCAGCGCGCTAAGGTCTCTTCGGACCGTCCGTCCTACGATGCCGTCGTCCATACGCCAAACAATCCAGCGGCGCACCAAGTCGGCGTCGATCGTCTGCCAAGTCAGCGTAGCCTCTTGGCTGATATAAAACGCCTCAAAGCCCTCCAAGACGTCGCGATATTTCAAGATCGTGAGCGGAGAATAGCCTTTGTCGCTCGCTAAGTAGGACAAAAAGCGCCGGAGTAAGGCTTTGTTTTCTTGCTGCATAGATTTCGTGTGCGTTACTTCTACTGATTTTTTTCGGCAATTGTGTTGTCAAATCGCCCAATCAAGATGGCGAAATGTTTTCATTGGCGAATATAGGCATTTTTCTTAGTAAAAACAATTCTTTCTCGCATTTTTCCAACTAAAAACAAAGAAAAAGAGAGAACAGCAGCTGATTCTGCCGTTCTCTCGTCTTATTGTTGCGTCGCAAACCGCTATGCTCGCACCGCCATAGTACGCCATTTTCGGAAACCAACCAAGGCTATCAGCACGTAAGCGCCGTAGAGTACGCCGTGGAAGGGAACGCCTTTATAGACATACAGCCCGCAGAGAATGATATCAACGACTATCCAAACGAGCCATTGCTCTACGTACTTGCGCGCCAACATCCAAAGCGCGATAATGCTTAGCGCGTTGGCCAAACTATCGAGGAAGGGAACGGTAGAATTGGTCCATACGGACAATATATAATACAGCGCGCCCCAAATCGGCAGGAAAACGCCTAAAGAATAGGCGGCCACACGCTTCGGGAGGTGCGTAATGGGCAGCACTTGTGTTTTCGTCGCCCCGCGGCGAACACGCCAAGCAAACCAGCCGTAAGCCGCAGCGCAGAAATAGTAAATAGCCATCCCAAAATCGGCATAAAGACCTACTTTATAATAGAGATAAATGTCGATAGCCGGCATAATCATACTCACAGGCCAAAGTCGGGCGTCCGCATGATACTCATACCAAAGATAAATGAAGCCCAAGAGCGCACCAAGCCCGTCTAAGAGCGCGTGATGGTAGGTTTGCAAAAACGTAAGTAGCTCTTCCATAAAATAGCATCAAGCCGCCCGCGCCCTCAGACGGGGCGGCGGGGCGGGAAGATGAGATTAAAATTAAAAACGAATGGAGATATGGGCCAGGAAGTGAAGCGGTGCTTGCGCTGAAAACACGGAATAGGCGTTGTAATCGGCATCCTGATAAGCGACAACCTTGCCCGCAGCGTCCTTCTTCAAGACTACGTTGGCCGCACCATTGCTTTCATACTTCGCATTCATCAAGTTGTAGATCGTAAAGCCAACCGTCAGGGCCTTAAAAGCTTTTAGGCGACTGAAAGTATAAGAACAATCGAGATTACTAACCAAATATGGGTCGATCGAAGTATGGACTGTGTGGCCGTCTTCCTCAAATTGCGTGAAGCCGGTCCGCGTCATCAGTTGCCGACTTACGTATTGCGTCTGCAAAGAAGCGCGCAATCCGCGATATTCGGCTGTAAATACGTTGTTAAAAATCAGGTTTGGAGAGAAGCTCAACGGCGTATTGCCCAAGTTTACCGTCTCTCCCGTGTCGTTCATTTGGACCAAGGTATTTTTTTCTCGATTATGGCTCCACGTAAGGTTGGCATCCCAGCGCAGGAAGTCGAAGGGGCGCCAAGCAGCTTGCAACTCCACGCCGCGACGATAGGAATCGCCGACGTTTTTGGAAATCATTTCGCCGATGGCGTTTTGTTCTCCGGTCAGCACAAACTGATCTTTGTAGCGCATATAATAGAAATTGACGCCGAACGACAAGCGCTCGCCGGAGAAGTTATAGCCCAGCTCGAAGTCATTCAAGGTTTCGTGGCGCGGCTTTGAGGAATTTTGCAACACATTCTCGTAATCGTTGCGCGTAGGCTCTTTATGCGCCATCGCATAAGACAAGTAAGCCGTATGCCGGGGCGCTATTGTCCACGACAAGCCCGCTTTCGGATTGAAGAAGTTGAAGGTTTCGTGCACATTATAGGGCACTTGCTGTTTCGCAGCATCAAACTGATCGCTCGGGCCATCGATATTGTATTTCACATATCTGTATTGCAGGTCACCATATAGGTTCAGGCCTTTCAGCAATTCGAAATTGGCTTTCGCATATACGTTAAAATCCTTCTTATCGGCTTGATTGTCGTAATACGGATGGGTCGGCTGCTGCTTGCCATCAAACTCTGCCACCCACAAGACGCGTCCGTAGTGGTCGCCCTTGTAATTATTCCATCCGCCGCCTAAGTTTGCGGTCAACCGATCCGCATGATAATTGGCCGAGAACACCGTTCCGTAAAAATCGGCCGCGGAATATTTTCGACGAATCAAGTCGCTCTTCGATCCCGAACGCGGTTGGAGCAGATATTTATACAGTTTTTGGTTCGTCTTATACTGTTCGTAGTAGCCTTTACCGTGCGTATAATGCAATGCGAGATTAAAATCCCAAGCGTCGTTCAAGAGTTGATTCCAAAACAACTGATAATGCTGCTGATGATAGTTGTCGATCTGATCCTTATAATAGACCGTATTGCCGGCCGCGTCCTTATATTTTCCACAAGGGTTGTAGCGGCGCCCATACTTCTTCATTTGCTCTTCCGTAGCATAGTCCCACGCGTGATACGTGCGCTCCGTGCCGTTAAACGTGACCAATTTCACGACCGTTTGGTCTGAAAAATAACCACCCTGCAAGAAGTAAGAATTCAAGCGCGAACTGGCACGATCGATGTAGCCTTGACTTCCGATGTTCGACAAGCGCCCATCCAAGCCCCAATGTCCATTCAGACGGCCCGTACCAAAGCGCAAACTCTCGCGATGCGTGGCATAACTACCGCCCGAAGCGTCAAGTTGCACATAGGGCAACTCTGCTATGCTCTCCGTCTGCATATTCAGCGTCGCGCCGAACGCACCACTGCCGTTGGTCGACGTACCTACGCCGCGCTGCAACTGGACGCTACCCAAGGTCGACGCAAAATCGCCCATATTTACCCAATAAACCTTGTTGCTTTCTGCATCATTGAGCGGAATACCATTGGCCGTAATGTTGATACGCGTTGGGTCTGTGCCGCGCACGCGCAAGTCCGAATAGCCGATGCCTATACCGGCATCGCTCGAAGTCGTCACGCTCGGCGTCAAGGACAAAAGCGCAGGCATATCTTTCCCAAAATCGAGTGTGGAAAGATACTTTTTCGACAAGTTGGTAAAAGCTACGGGGGTCTTCCGACCGGCTCGCGTAGACGTAACTTGCACTTCTTGCAAACGATAGGTTTTCAACGTGTCGCTTTCATCCGCGAAAGCGCGTCCGGCAGTCAAGGATAAGACGGCCAAGAATAAAGTTCTTCGCATATAACAGTAATTTTCTCTTCGCCGGCATTACCCGGATCAGGTTATAAGGGTTTGTTCTCAGCCGCTCCCCGCGGAGCTCGTGTTCGTCAGCTCGCTGCTTCAACCGAATAGCTCACGGCGCAAGGCGTCCGCAAGGCACGAGTAGGCACCCCTAAATTATTATTCGCGGCAAAGATACAGCGAAAAAGTATACAGGCCAATGTTTTTACCGCTCTTTCTATGATGCTATACTGCTTTTAGGCAAAAGATCTGAGGGTTTACGCCTAATGAGACTTTAGTATGCCTCTCAAAGCGGGGGCGAAAAACGGGTAACAGCTCAAGGAGGATTGAAAACAAAGTGCAGGTTACGCAAAATCGCGAGGCAAAAGGGCTACATCGCAGACAAGACATCTCCGCTACTCGCTTTTTCATCGTGAGCGCAAACCTTTTTCATCACGAGCGTAAGCCTTTATTATCGTGAGCGCAAGCCTTTTTTATCGTGATAAAAAACTACGCGTGTAAGACTTAGGGGTGACGAACAACGTACTATGCGCTTGTTGTCAAAGTCTTGACCGCAGAAAAATGAGACGGAATTTTGCTCATCCAAAGATTTGTAGATGCTGATAAAAGGATGGTACGACAGCTATGCCTGCCAAGCGATAAGGCGGCAGAGGGTCTGTATAAAAAGATGAAGAAAAGGATGTGAAAAGGAAGAGATGAAGGACGACAAAGCGCTACTTCGTTTGCAAAAAAACATACTGCCGCTTAGCAAAGCAAGAAGTCGGCGCGTCGTTGGTGAGATTCGCCGAGCGGCGGGGGCTTAGGCATTGATCACTTTCAAGAAAGCCGGACCGTACTTATCGCGCTTATACTCGCCGATACCGGAGATATTGCTCAATTCGTCCAAGGTCTTCGGGCGAATTGTAGCCAAGAGGCGCAGCGTGCGGTCACTCATGATAATGTAAGGGGGATAGCCTTGTTTGTTGGCCAACGCTAAGCGAAGGGCACGCAAACGCTCGAAGAGATTTTTATCGACTTCCATTTGTTGCAAATCGGCCTCAACATCGGCGGATTGGGACGCGCGCGACTTTCGCCCTTTCTTCTTCGCCGGCTTTTCCAAACGCTCGGGCGGGCGATAAACAGCCAGCATAATCGAACTGCGCCCATAGAGGACGTCGCGCCCAAGCTCGGTCACTTGCAGATGGAGCTGGTCAGCGTAATTGATGGTGAAGAGTCCCATTTGCAAACATTGCAGGAGATAATCGCGCCACGTTGCTGCACTCAAAGCGCGGCCTACGCCAAAAGTTTTCAACCGGTCGTAGCCTCCTTCTTTCACGGCCGGAGAGTAAACTGCGCGCAAAATATCCACGACTACGGGCATAGAAATCCGCTCTCCGCTGCGTACAATCGCACTCAAAGCCATCTGCGCCTCGCGCGTACCATCGAAGCGCTCGGGCGGACTCTTGCAGACGTCGCAATTGCCACAGTCGGCGGCAGATACTTCGCCAAAATAATTTAAGAGGATGCGTCGGCGGCAAACATTGGATTCGGCATATTCGCGCATGCGATCAAGGCGCTCCAAATTGATCTCGCGTAAGTGGCTTTCGCGCGCAAACTTCTCCAATTGCACGATGTCGGCATAGTTGTAAAAGAGCAAAGTATCGGCAGGGTCGCCATCGCGCCCGGCACGCCCGATTTCTTGGTAATAACTCTCGATGCTCTTGGGCAAATTATAATGAATGACCCAGCGCACATTGCTTTTATCTATGCCCATTCCAAAGGCGATGGTAGCCACAACCACCCGTAATTGGTCGGCAATAAAAGCCTGTTGCGTCTCGCGGCGCTTATCGGCCGACAAACCTGCGTGGTAGGGGCGCGCCGATACGCCCAAGGCCTCGAGTTTTTCGGCCAATTGCTCCGTCGTTTTCCGCGATAGGCAGTAGATAATCCCACTTTCGCCGGCGCGTATGCCGAGGAAGCGATTGATAGCCTTGAGTTTCTCCGCACCGTTTAAGCCGCGAAAGACGTTGAGCGAAAGATTCGGGCGGTCGAACGAAGAAATGAAAACGCGGGGTGAATGCAGATTGAGGCGCTCACGAATATCTTGCCGCGTCACCTCGTCGGCCGTAGCCGTAAGGGCCATGAAGGGGGCGCTGCCAAAGGCTTTGCGGAGCGTACCCAGTTGGACATATTCGGGACGGAAGTCGTGGCCCCACTGACTTACGCAATGCGCCTCGTCAATAGCCACTAAACTGATCGGCAAAGCAGCAAGTAGTTGGTCCAATTCCTTAAATACGGTCTCGGGCGCCATATATAGCAACTTCACACGACCATCAAGGCAGGCGCGTCGCAGCCGGAGTTGCTCATCAGCCGTCTGGTTGCTATTCAAAGCACAAGCGGGGATGCCTGCTTCGCGCAGGTTCTCCACTTGGTCTTGCATCAAAGAAATCAGGGGAGAGACCACCAGCGTCACACCCGGTAACAAGAGGGCCGGCAACTGGAAGCAAATGGATTTTCCGCCGCCCGTAGGCATCAGCACCAGCGAGTCGATGCCCGCAAGCGTGGTGGCTACGATGTCTTCTTGCAGTGGGCGGAAATCGGAATAGCCGAAGTATTTCTTCAAAGCTTCGCGCGGGGTCATCATCGGTGGTCTGTTATATATATGTATATGGAGCGGCGCAACGATTTTCGGCTTGGCGCGAAAGGAAACGAAGCGCCAAGCGGCCGGGCCTTGGATCTACTTTAATGTAGACTCCAATTCCTCCACCTCGCGTCGGAAGTTTTTGTCGGTTGTTATACGGTTGGAAATCGTATTGCAGGCGTGCAATACTGTAGAATGATCCTTACGCCCGATCAAATGACCTATTTGCGAGTAAGGAAGCGTCGTATATTTGTGGGAGAGGAACATCGCCAACTGGCGTGCCAAGACGATGCCCTGCTTGCGGCTCTTTGAATTGACGTCTTTCAACTTGACGTTGTAGCGTTTGCAGACGGCTTTGACAATATCATCAAGCGTCAGCTCGTGTTTCTCAAGATTAACCGCCCGCGCCACGACTTTCTCGACCAGATCTTGGCAAATGTCGCAGTTGTCCACGACGGAATAAGCCATAATCGAATTGACAATGCCTTGAAGTTCACGCACGCTGCTCTCTACATTGTTGGCGATATAATCAATCACATCGGGCGGAAATTTTAAGCCGTCGCGCTTGATTTTTGCCGTGAGTATGGCGCGCCGAAGGGCAACGTCGGGCTTTTCCATTTCCGTCACCGTGCCCCATTTGAAGCGCGTAAGCATACGTTCTTCAATACCTTCGAAATCAACAGGGGCGCGGTCGCAGGTGATAATAATCTGTCGGCCGTTCTGTTGCAAGTGATTGAAGATATGGAAAAAGGCCTGCTGCGTTTTAGCTGTGGTGATCTCTTGTATATCGTCGATGATCAGGACGTCTATCGTTTGGTAAAAATGAATAAAGTCGTTGATCGTATTGTGAAGGACGGAGTCGGTGTACTGCGTCTTAAACAAATGGGCCGGTACGTATAACACGCGCCGCTCGGGCTGCGATTCGAGAATCCGCAAGCCGATGGCGTTGACCAAATGCGTCTTACCTACGCCGCTGGGACCGTAAAGAAAAAAAGGATTAAAAGCAGGTTTTCCGGGCTCTTTGGCAATGGCTAAACCGATAACGCGCGCTAATTTGTTGGCACGGCCTTCGACGAAAGCCTTAAAGGTATAATCGCGATTGAGTTGTGGATCTAAGCGCTCGCGGCGGGGAGCTTCTTCGACCTTTTCAACCTTTTCGCGACGGGGCGCCTCACCTTCTTTCGGGAAAGAATAAGCTACCTTAACATTACCAAAATGGGCTTTGATGCTGGTTTGCAACAAAGCGAGATAGTTGCCTTCTATGTAATCGATCACAAACTTATTGGGTGCACCAATCACAAGTTTGTCGGCGTCAAGGCTGACAAACTTCAAATAAGCAAACCACGTGCGAAACGCTTGTTCCGACAAATGTGCTTGCAAAGTCTTAATACAAAGGTCCCATTTATTCTGTGACATTACAAACTTCAATCTTTTCTGAAGAGCGTCTGCAAAATTGGTAAAAACTTTTGAGGACAACAAGATGGAACTTCCTTTTTTGCCGACAAATATTGCGACGAATACGGCTCTAACTGTATTATTTTTCACGGCCAACAAAACTTATTCTACTGATCTCCATTTGCTTAAAATGAAAACCGTGGACATAGAGAATCGGACGCAAAAGATTTTGAGAATTCTTTTAATTTGGCTGGGCTAATCATAAGGCCGGATTGGAATAAAGTGTTAAATTTCGGACGAAAGATTTGATTTGTAATTGTTCCACTTTGATGGTCATGTTTTTATCTTTACTTTCGCAAAAATTTTGGACAACTTTTTATGAGACACTTTTTACTATTTTGCCTTTTCGTGCTTGTGCAGGTAAGCGCATTTGCGATTCCGCCACGGCCGGATGCATTCACGCTACGCCAAGCTGATGGCTCAGAAATCACAGTGTATCGTTGCGGCAACGAACGCTTTGGTTATTATACGACAATCGATGGCCTGATCCTCCAAAGAGGAGCTGACAACGGCTTATACTATGCTGAGGTGAAGGACGGCAAACTTATTGCCACCAAGCAGTTGGCGCATAACCCGCAAGATCGCAAAGCGCCCGAACTAAAATTGATTAAACAGTTATCAAATACGGCTCAACAAGTAGACCAACTCTTATCTCTGCCAGAGCATCGCACGAAGATGATCGGCAACAATGGAGATGGGCTTGGCCAGTGGGGCGTTTCCGGCTTCGGCGCTGTGAGCAGTGTCGGCAAACACACGATTCCTGTCATCTTGGTAAGCTATGCCGACGTAGAAATGGGCGACACCATAACCGTAGAGAAAATTTCGCGCCAACTAAACGAAAAAGGCTACCACGATGAACCTTTTACACGCGGCTCAGCTCGCGATTATTTCTTGGCAATGAGCCAGGGTTTGTTTGACCCGACCTTTGAAGTGGTGGCGAAAGTCAAGGTATCTCACGGCTATGCTTATTACGGAAAGAATAGCAACGGGCGTAATGACGTCCGCGTCTTGGATCTCGTCAAGGAAGCCTGCGATTTGGCGGCAGAACAAGGCGTAGATTTTCGCAAATATGTTGAAGCTGACAAGGGTTGCGTGCCTTTGGTAAGTATTATGTATGCCGGACCGGGCGAGGCGAACTCTACAGACAACAACTCTGACGATTATATTTGGCCGCACCAATGGACGGGCATCGACTATATGTACTCCGGCTACACCATCGGCAATCAAGGCGTAAAGGTGGGCGCATATTTTGTCGGCAACGAGTTAAATGAGTACACAAGCGGCGGCGTTAAAAAGAAACGCCTTGCCGGAATTAACATTTTCGTGCACGAGTTTGGCCACGCATTAGGCTTGCCCGATGGCTACTATACGGGCAGTGATCCATCACTACGCGGCCGATTGAAGACAATGGGCCTTTGGGATCACATGGACATCGGTTGCTACCTCAACAATGCTGCCACGCCGGTGGCTTTCACTTCATACGAGCGCTCTTATTTAGGCTGGCTGAAACTCGAAGAACTAAAGGAGGAGAGAACATACACACTACATCCTTTCGACATCGAAGGTCGAGACAACTCAGCCTACATTATTCGCAATCCGAAGAACACAAATGAGTATTATCTTTTTGAGAATCGTCAGGCGAACCCCTATCACGTGAAGGATATGGGCACTGGTATGCTCGTGCTCCACATTGATTACGATGTACAAGCGTGGTCAGCCAACGTAGTCAACAATATCGAGAGCCACCCTCGCATGGCTTATGTTCCGGCTGACGGCGCAAAGCAACAATTTTATGGCTACGATTCACAAGGCAAGATAGATTGGACGCCACTGGTCAACGATTTATATCCTAATGCCGACAACAATACGCTCTCAATCGGTTCTTATCCGGCAATGCGCGTATTTACGGGCGGCACGTTAAACAGGCCCTTGTACAACATCCGCCGTCAAGGCAACTTGATCGTATTTGATTTCTTGAAAGAGCAAGGCACGGGCATTGCTGACGTCACGAGCGAGCCGGCAGAGAAGGTCCTCGGCATCTATGATCTGCAAGGGCGTCGCGTAGACGACAATAATCAGCCCGGTGTTTATATTTTGAAGACAGATAAAGGCAGTCGACGCATCATTCGTAAGTGATCGGCGATTAGCCTACCTCATTCCGGCACGCTATCTGCCGATTTACAGACAACAAGAGACGGACGCTTTGGCGTCCGTCTCTTGTATATAATAATATGTAAGCAACTCCAGCGGCGAAGGCCGCTGCTTACTTGAGGCAAAACTACAGCGACGATGTCGGGGGCGTAAACGTGAGGCGCAAGAGGCGCTTGGTCTTTACCGTAATCGGAGCGCCGGCAGCGCGGCGCAGACCTACAACCCATAAAAGACCGGAATCATCGCCCACAACCAACGTGCGCTTCCGCCGGGCAGGAGATATTTTTAACGAGGTATGCAAATCACTGACCAACTTCCTACCTTGCAAGCCAAAAGGCCGGAAACTATCGCCCACTTGGGCGCGCCGAATATAGCACAAGCCTTGCAACTCGTCGAGATCTAAGCAGATTTCAAGCGTGTTTCTCAAATCTATCGTGACCGTAGTTTCATCTTTTGCATCCCCTTCCCTACCCGTGAAGCGCAAGGTTGTTTTATCCAAAGCCGGCGGTGTCGAAAGCTGATAAGCACGAACAGAAAGATGCGCCTGCTCCGGTAATTCAATCTCCCCAACCTCCAACGAGCGCCGGATGAAGTCGGGCGCCGGAGGCGTGATCTCCAAGTAGCTGCGATTATAATCGGCCGTATAGCCCTCGCCTACCCAGCAAGCGCCCGTCCTCACTTCCGATCGGCAGAGTGCATCTGCTATTTCGTCCGCATTGAAGCCCAGCGGGGTGAGTTGCTTGTGTAGTAGCGTACGGAAGAGTGGATGCGCCTTGGCGCGCCGGCAATCGAGCGCGAGGCCGATGGGCAGCGCACTTGTGAAATCTGCCCACAAATCGTCGAGCACTTGATTCAAATAGTCGTCCGCCTCACGCAAACGGCGCATCGTTTGCAGCAACGTATCATCAAAGGCCGGATTGAGTTGGCGCAATTCGGGCAAGATGCGATTACGCAGCCGATTGCGCTTAAAGCGAACGTCCGCATTCGTTTCGTCCGTCACAAATGGCTGACCAATGGCCGACAACCACGCTTCAATCTCCCGCCTCGATACGTCGAGCAGCGGGCGAATGATTTTCTCGCGTTGATAGCGCATACCGACCAAACCGTGCAGCCCACTGCCGCGCGCAAGATGCAGGAAAAAAGTTTCGACATTATCCTCCTTATGATGCGCCACGGCCACGGCCGACAAATTACGCTCAGCCAAGAGTTGGTCAAACCATTGGTAGCGCAAGTCGCGCGCCGCCATCTCCACACTCACCGCCTGTGAGCGTGCGAAAGTTTCAGTGGCAAAGTCGCGCAAATGGAAAGGAACGCCCAAGTTGCGACACAAATCGCTCACGAAGGCGGCATCACGATCTGAAGCCTCGCCACGCAAATGGAAATTGCAATGGGCCACCTCGCAAGCATAGCCCAACTGATGCAACACGCGCAAGAGAGCAACGGAATCTGCTCCACCACTGACAGCCACCAAGAGGCGCTTATCCTTTACCGGAAGTAAGCCCTCCGGCAGTCTGCGCAGCGTCTTCAGCACGCGCTGCGGGAAGTCGGCGGTTGCAGGGAGTTTCTTCATTTTATGTTAATACGAAGCTGAGGCATCGATGCCCAAAGCCTTGATTCGCGCTACGATCGCATCGAGTTCGGCCGGCGTAGCTTTCAGCAATTCGTGTGCAGGCGTCTCGCGGTCGATCGTATATACCATTACAGCCTCCGGCTTTATCTTTTCCAAGGCTTTAAGCCAGGGCGTCACGTAATAATCGCCCGTATTATCGACATCCCGACCCTGATATTTACCTTTGAGAAACATCGTTTGCACGATGACTTTCCCATGAAAGGCGGCCAAATCGTCGATAATCTTATTGACATCAAACTTTCCGACGGGTCTGTCGACAAGTTGTATAAAATCGGGGTCTACCGTATCAAGCTTCAAAATGTTGTTGTCCACTTTCAAGAGTGCATCGTGCACATCCGGTTTAAAGGCCATCGTCGCGTTGCTCAAGACGCTGACTTTTGCCTGCGGACAATAGCGATCGCGCAGTGCGATTGTATCGTCTATAATGCCCGCAAAGTCGGGGTGAAGCGTTGGTTCACCATTGCCGGCAAAGGTAATCACGTCAGGCAAACGCCCTTCTTCGACCATCTTTTGCAATTGTTTTTCCAAGTCGGTCTTCACTTGCTCACGCGAGGGTCGCTTACTGCCTGAGTGGGACGGCTTATTGAAGCCACATTCGCAATAAACGCAGTCAAAAGAGCAGAGTTTTCCATCAGCAGGCATCAGATTGACGCCCAGAGAAACGCCCAAGCGCCGACTATGTACGGGGCCAAAAATAGGAGCCGGGAAAAGTATGGTTGACATAACTGAAATTCGATTGATAATTGATTGTACAAATATAGTCAGAATTTGAAAAACGACTCGTTTCATCCCTTATTTTATCGCGCCGTAGGCCTTTTCAGCCTACGATGAGGGCCGTTTGGGCAGCGAAAAGCGGCATTTCGATAGCAGCGGGCGCATTTAACTTTAGCGGCGGTAAGTCTGCCGCCAAGCGTCTCAAACCAACGCCGGCGCAAGGGGCAATTGCGCTAACGGCGGAAGTCTTCTTTTGCCGTTAATCCACAAAGGCTACTCGCTTCGTGCTTGGTTTTTAATCCGGCTCGCCCTATTTTGATTGAGCAACCGGCACGTAGGCGCAAGAAGTTTTCTACTTGTCGACAGAGAAGCGGATTTGCGAAGACGAACAACGCCACCGCCACCGACCGACCTCACACTTGGGTCGCCAACCATCAAAACCTGTGCTTTCAGCGTGCCAAATACTTGCTGTAGGAAGCCCCATTTCGATCGTTTGGTGGCAGCAAACCATCGTTTGCCGGCAGCATACCATCGTTTGGCCCGAGCAAACCATCGTTTGGTGGCAGCAAACGAACAAGAGGCGGCAAATCGAAATGAAATTTCCAGTTATTATCTACTCATTTATAAAGAGTTAACATACCGGTTGTCATTATTGATCTGCTCTGTTTTTGTTTGTCGCTCAGCATCACGAAAACGGCGCGACGACGAACGCCACTTACACCGCCACCACCGGCAGCTTCCCTTTTGGCATATAGAATAGGTCGACGCGCTGCCTGATGCGGACGTTTTTTAACAAGATGCACAAAATAATCTGCCCATTCCTTGTTATTCTGAGCCAAAAATCATACTTTTGTGGAGTTAATCATGATTATAAAATCTAGGCTACGATGGCAAAAATAAAGCAACTTATCGAGTGCGTGCCCAATTTTAGTGAAGGGCGCGATATGGGTATTATCCAACAAATCACGGACGAGATCCGCAATTCTGCAGGCGTACGTCTGCTTGACGTGGACCCGGGAGAAGCTACAAACCGCACAGTGGTTACCTTTGTGGGCGAACCTGATGCGGTAATGGAAGCTGCTTTCCGCGCAGTGCGCAAGGCGTCTCAACTGATCGATATGCGCCAGCACCACGGTGCACACCCGCGCAGCGGCGCCACGGACGTGTTGCCGCTCGTTCCCGTTGCCGGCATTACGCTGGAAGAGTGCGCCGAACTGGCTCGCAAATTGGCAAAGCGTTTGGCCGACGAACTGGAGATTCCGTGCTACTGTTATGAGGCCGCAGCTTTGAAGCCGGAGCGCAAAAACTTGGCGGTAGTGCGCAGAGGTGAATATGAGGCGATCCCTGAAAGGATCAACGATCCGGCTGAAGCGCCCGACTTCGGCGCACGCCCATTCGACGAGGGCGTAGCTCGCACGGGCTGCACAAATGTTGGTGCACGCGACTTCTTGATTGCAGTAAACTATAACCTGAACACGACGTCTACGCGCCGTGCTAACGCTATCGCGTTTGATGTGCGCGAAAAAGGCCGCCCCGCACGCGAGGGCAATCCGATTACCGGAAAGGTGAAGCTCGACGAGAATGGAAAGAAAATCATGATCCCGGGCACGCTGAAAGGCACAAAGGGCATCGGTTGGTATATTGAGGAATATGGCATCGCACAGGTGTCTATGAATATCACGAACATCAATGTGACGCCGCTTCACGTGGCCTTTGATGAGGTATGTCGTTGTGCTCAAAACCGCGGCGTACGCGTTACGGGTACGGAAATCGTAGGTCTTGTGCCGGAACGCACGCTGCTCGAAGCCGGACGCTACTTCCTCGAAAAGCAACAACGCTCCACGGGTATTCCGAAAGAGGACATTATTATGATTGCTATTAAGTCGCTCGGTTTGTCTGACCTCAAACCGTTCAACCCGCGCGAGAAAGTGATCGAATATCTGCTCGAAGATGAAAACGGCGACGACAAAGCGCTCGTTAAAATGACGGTGAAGGGCTTCGCTGAAGAAACTTCGCGCGAATCTCCCGCTCCCGGCGGCGGCTCTGTGGCGGCTTATATGGGCGCACTCGGTGCCGCATTGGGCACGATGGTAGCGAATCTCTCCAGTCACAAACCGGGCTGGGACGATCGCTGGGAAGAATTTAGCCGCTGGGCAGACAAAGGCCAAGCGCTTTCTGACGAACTCCTCGTGCTCGTTGACGAAGATACGCGCGCTTTCAATAAGATTATGGAGGCCTTCGGACTTCCGAAGAAGACGGACGAAGATAAGCGTTTGCGCTCTGAAGCTATTCAGGCGGCAACGCTCTTTGCGACGCAAGTGCCTTTACAAACGATGCAGGCTGCCTTTGGCGCGTTCGAGCTCTGCCAAGCTATGGCTGAACATGGTAACCCCAACAGCGTTTCGGATGCGGGCGTAGGCGCACTGGCTGCAAGAGCAGCGGTATTGGGCGCAGGCCTCAACGTGAAGATCAACGCCGCATCACTCAAAGATCGGGAAACGGCCGACAAGATGATTGCTGAAGCTGAACAACTCATTGCGGAAGCGCAAAAGAAGGAAGCTGAAATCATCGGTATCGTAGAACGCAAAATCAACGAAGCATAACATTGCACACTATGGCTGAATGATGAGAAAAAGCGGATAAGACGGCTGCATATACATTATATATATGGTGGCGTCTTATCCGCCTGTCCTTTCTCTCTCGCCCATAGTTTGGCCGCCAAGGCTTACTCTCTTTCCTTTTGATCCTAAATAAATAATCATAACTATGACATTAGCAGAATTTCAGGCCGACATTCGCGCCGGTATCCCCGAGATACTTCCGGAACTACGGCCTTATGACCATTCAGTTAGTCACGCTCCGAAACGCAAAGATATACTTACGCCGGAAGAAAAGAAACTGGCGCTGCGCAATGCTTTGCGCTACTTCCCCAAGAAGTACCACGCGACGCTCGCTCCCGAGTTTGCAGAAGAATTGCGCACATACGGCCGTATCTATATGTATCGGTTCCGCCCTCAATATGATATGTACGCTCGCCCAATAGAGGACTATCCGCACAAATGCTTGCAGGCAGCCGGCATTATGTTGATGATCCAAAACAATCTTGACCCCGCCGTAGCGCAACATCCGCATGAGTTGATTACTTACGGCGGAAACGGCGCCGTATTCCAAAACTGGGCGCAATATCGCTTGGTGATGAAATATCTAAGTGAGATGACGGACGAGCAAACTTTGGTGATGTACTCCGGACACCCGCTCGGTCTTTTCCCCTCTCACAAGAATGCACCTCGCGTAGTGGTAACGAATGGTATGGTTATCCCCAACTACTCGAAGCCGGATGATTGGGAGCGCAACAATGCCTTGGGCGTATCGCAATACGGCCAAATGACGGCGGGTTCTTATATGTACATCGGCCCGCAAGGTATTGTTCACGGCACGACAATCACCGTGCTCAACGCTGCTCGCAAGCAAATGGGCAGCAACAAGAGCCAAGACGGAATTAAAGGAATGCTCTTCATCTCCTCCGGTCTTGGTGGTATGTCCGGCGCACAGCCCAAAGCGGGCAACATTGCCGGCGTCGTGAGTGTGGTAGCAGAAATCAATCCGCACGCAGCGGAAAAGCGTCACGCACAAGGTTGGGTCGACGAACTGCATAATGATCTCGACGAACTCATTCCGGCTATCCGCAAAGCCGTAGCTGAGAAGCGCACGGTTTCAATGGCCTACGTCGGCAACGTTGTCGACTTGTGGGAGCGCTTGGCTGCGGAAGAGATTCACGTAGACTTGGGTAGCGATCAAACATCTTTGCACAACCCGTGGGCAGGCGGTTACTACCCCGTCGGCATGACGCTCGAAGAGTCCAACGATATGATGGCAGCAGATCCGGAACAGTTCCGCGAACGCGTACAAGAATCTTTGCGCCGCCAAGTAACGGCTATCAACAAATTGACTTCAAAAGGCATGTACTTCTTTGACTATGGTAATGCCTTCTTGTTGCAAAGTCAGCGCGCCGGTGCCGACATTGTAGGCAGCGATGGCAAGTTCCGCTATCCTTCCTACGTACAAGATATTATGGGCCCGATGTTCTTCGACTACGGTTTTGGACCTTTCCGTTGGGTATGTACGTCCGGCGACCCCAAAGATTTGGAGACGACCGACCGCATTGCAGCCGAAGTAATGGAGAAAATCCGCCAAGAAGCGCCCGAAGAAATCGTAGGCCAAATGGACGACAACATCCATTGGATCAAAGAAGCCGGCCGCAATCGCCTTGTCGTAGGTTCTCAAGCGCGCATACTTTATGCTGACGCTGAAGGCCGCGCAAAAATCGCTGCCGCATTTAATGAAGCAATCAAGAAAGGAGAAATCAGCAAGCCCGTCGTACTCGGCCGCGACCATCACGACGTTTCCGGCACCGATTCTCCATTCCGCGAGACCAGCAATATTTATGACGGTTCTCAATTCTGCGCCGATATGGCTATCCAAAACGTCATCGGCGACTCATTCCGCGGCGCGACGTGGGTATCTATCCACAACGGCGGCGGCGTTGGTTGGGGCGAAGTAATCAATGGCGGCTTCGGCATGCTCATTGACGGCAGCGAAGATAGCGCCCGCCACATCCGAGAAATGCTTTTCTGGGACGTAAACAACGGCATTGCTCGCCGCAGTTGGGCGCGCAACGAAGGTTCGATGCACGCTATCGAGCGCGAGATGCAGCGCACGCCGGGCTTCAAGGTAACTATGCCCAACCTTGTCGAAGATGATCTCATCAACAACTTATTCAACTAAAATACCAACAAAGCAATGAAGCATATCATTTCAGCTGAGCACCTCTCCATCGAACGTGTCGGCGAAATCATCGAAAAAGGATACAAACTCGAATTGGGCGACGACGCCCGCCAACGCATTCAACGTTGTCGAGCATACTTAGATAAGAAGATTGCAGAAAACAAAGCACCGATCTACGGCGTAACAACAGGTTTCGGCTCCCTTTGCAACGTTTCTGTGAGCGCAGAAGAGTTAGAACAACTTCAAGTTAACTTGATGATGTCTCACGCTTGCGGCGTAGGAGATCGCGTTCCCAACGAGATCGTGAAAATCATGTTGCTCCTAAAGATTCAATCTTTGAGCTACGGATTCTCAGGCTGCAAACTCGATACTGTAGAGCGACTCATCGACTTCTTCAACAACGACATCTACCCCATTGTTTATATGCAGGGTTCTCTGGGCGCATCCGGCGACCTCGTGCCGCTTGCCCACC
Organism: Alloprevotella tannerae; assembly: GCA_015259125.1. Taxonomy (GTDB): domain Bacteria; phylum Bacteroidota; class Bacteroidia; order Bacteroidales; family Bacteroidaceae; genus Alloprevotella; species Alloprevotella tannerae_A. The sequence goes on from JABZGR010000004.1 coordinate 33,348, forward strand.
TCAGCTTGCCTTTGGTTGGTTTGGGCGAAGTAGAGTTTGAAGGCGAAGTTATGACCGGCGCAGCTGTTTTGGAGAAGAAAGGCTGGAAGCCCATTCACTTAGCTTCCAAAGAAGGTTTGGCACTCTTGAATGGTACGCAGAACATGAGTTCTTTCGCGGTTTGGGGACTCCTTCAAGCAATGAAACTCAGCGATTGGGCCGACAAGATCGCCGTGATGTCTCTCGACGCCTACGAAGGCCGCCCCGAGCCGTTTACGCCTGCTGTTCACGCGGTTAGACCGCACAAAGGCCAGATCGACACGGCGGCTCGCATCAAGCAACTCTTGGAAGGCAGCGAATTGATCAAGCAGCCGAAGACTTACGTCCAAGATCCCTACTCTTTCCGTTGCGTTCCGCAAGTACACGGCGCTGCGAAAGATACGATCAACTACGTAAAATCAGTGATCGACACGGAAATCAACTCCGCGACCGACAATCCTACGGTTTGCCCCGACGAAGATCTCGTGATCTCAGCCGGCAATTTCCACGGCGAACCCATTGCATTGCCCATCGACTTCTTGGCTATTGCCCTCAACGAGTTGGCTAACATCTCCGAGCGCCGCATCTACAAGTTAGTAAGCGGCACCCGCGGCCTGCCCAGCTTCCTCGTTGCCAATCCGGGCTTAAACAGCGGTTTCATGATCACGCAATATACAGCGGCTTCCATCGTAAGTCTTAACAAGTCGTTGTGCTCACCCGCTTCCGTAGATAGCATTCCGTCCTGCCAAGGTCAGGAAGACCACGTAAGTATGGGCGCCAACGCAGCCATCAAGTTGTACAAAGTGGCCCTCAATACCGAGCGCGTATTGGCTATCGAGCTGTTCAACGCAGCCCAGGCCTTAGACTTCCGTCGCCCGCTCAAGTCATCTCCCGCCATCGAAGCGATCCACGCCGCTTATCGCAAGGCTGTGCCCTTCATCAGCGAAGATGAGGTGATGTATCCTCACATTGAGACGTCCGTACAATTCTTGCGCGGTTAACTATACGGCGACAAGCATCGTCGCCATCAAGCATAACTAACAATAACGATTGAGGGGCGTGCCGCATCCGGCTGCCCCTCGATCATAATTTGCCACCTTATGACAGCAACAAGCAAGACCCGCACCCTTCTGGTCAAAAATATAGCCCACCTCGTCGTCGACAACCACCGCCCCCTCCGCCTGCAAGGCAGCGAGATGGCCAATTTAGAGGTAATCGACAATGCCTACCTCACCGTCGACGGCGATCGCTTCAGCGGCTTCGGAAAAATGACCGACAATATGCCTACTGAGAGCAGCTTTGATCAAGTAATCGATGCCTGCGGCGGCAGCATTTTTCCCTCTTGGTGCGACCCCCACACCCACATTGTTTACGCCGGTAGTCGCGAGGCCGAATTTGTCGACAAAATCCGCGGATTGAGTTACGCCGAGATCGCCCGTCGCGGCGGCGGCATCCTCAATTCTGCCGACCATCTCCACGAATTGAGCGAAGACGAACTCTATCGCCAAGCCCTGCGTCGCGCTGATGAAATCATCCGCAAGGGTACGGGTTGCGTAGAAGTGAAAAGCGGCTACGGACTCAATACAGCCGACGAGTTGAAGATGCTGCGCGTCATCCGCCGTTTGCAAGAGACAACGCCGCTCAAGATCAAAGCCACCTTCCTCGGTGCACACGCCGTAGGGCGTCAATATACGCAGCCCGAATACGTTGATTTGCTAATCAATGAGATGATTCCGGCCGTAGCCAAGGAGCAGTTGGCCGACTACATCGACGTCTTCTGCGACGAGGGCTTCTTCACCGTCGAAGAGACGGCCCGCATTCTTGAAGCCGGCGCGCGCTACGGCCTCCGCCCGAAGATTCACGCCGAAGAGTTAGCCCCCTCCGGCGGCGTAGCCGTTGGCGTAAAATACAACGCACTCTCCGTCGACCACCTCGAAAGTATGGACGAAGCGGGCTTCGAACTGCTGCTTAACAGCGAAACGATGCCAACGGCATTGCCGGGCACGTCCTTCTTCCTCAACATCCCCTTCACGCCTGCCCGCAAGATGATCAGTGCCGGCCTCGGCGTGGCGCTCGCCAGCGACTACAACCCGGGGTCTACGCCCTCGGGCGATATGAAGTTCATCGTCTCCTTGGCCTGCATCAAGATGCGTCTATTGCCGGCTGAGGCAATCAATGCAGCAACCATCAATGCGGCTTATGCACTGGGCGAAAGTCAAGATTATGGATCAATTGCCGTTGGAAAAGTGGCCAACTTCTTCCTCACGGAGCCGATCTCTTCTGTAGAATATTTGCCTTATGCCTATACGTCTCCCATCATCAAGCAAGCCTTCTTGAGTGGCCGGCCGTATGAGGGACTGAAAGGCTTAGATTAAATCGAGAAGCAACCGAAAAAAGACGCTGCTGACAAAAATAGCAGACAGCAAATCCTGCGAAGTAAGCTTTACATCGCAGGATTTTTTTTGCGACCATTCCTTTCCGCAAGGCGAATCACTCAGCCATTGCGCTGCAAACTTTAGTCTATTATCATAAAGGCCTAATAATCGTATGAAAAACAACAAGTTATTGAAAACATTTCTTGACTTACGGAGTTTACGATCGTGAGCGTAGACCTTTTTCATCACGAGCGTAGACCTTTTTCATCACGAGCGTAAACCTTTATTCTCACGATAAAAAAGGTAGGCGTCAAGTCTTCGCAGCTTTTTGTCTGAAGGGGCGGCGCAAAAAGCAAGGGTGGAAAGAAAAAAACGAAGAGGAAAGGTGCCGCCAAGCAAATGTCAGCATCGACCGGACAGCCGGCGCGCCTCGCCGCAGAAACCTTGATCCACGATAATGAGCATCGGCAAAAAACTTCCGGAAGAAACGCGGCGAAGTATTGCATTTGTCAAAGTTGTTCATTAAATTTGCATACACAAAATAGAGACGAACGAACACAAAAACGACGAACGTGCTTTCCCTCATTTATCATCTGCCGGCAAAAAACCGTGGCAGAAAAGACGTAATCGGCATTTCGTGATGGCGTAAGGACACTCGACGCGACAAACTCAGCAGGGCGTTGCGCACAGCTTATATATCAAAGTTATGAAAAAGATTCCAATAATGCTTGATGCTGCTTTATTTGGCACAGCATTGACCACGCAAGCACAGCAATTAGACGTGCGCGAGTATGGAGATACACTCGTCATCCACATTCATAACTCGCCGAAATATCTGCTTCTTCCGATCGAAGAAGATAAGCCTGAAGCCAAAGTATTATTGGACAATCAACGCCCGAGCGACACGTGGATGGACGTGCGCTTGGCTGTTGGAAAGGTCGACTACGAAGTGCCGTTCGCGCTGAATGAAGGTAAAGAAAGTACGATTAAGATTTTGAATCTCGACAAAGCGGCTTTAGCCTTTCTTCAACAAGGACACCTTCGACTTTCCAACGAATGGGATGTAAAAAACACAGACTACTATCGCCCGATTTACCACCATACGCCAAGCTATGGCTGGATGAATGACCCCAACGGAATGCTTTATAAAGATGGCGTCTATCATCTTTGCTACCAATACAATCCTTATGGTTCGAAATGGGGAAATATGCATTGGGGGCATGCGACCACGACGGATTTAATCCATTGGAAAGCATCTGCACCTGCACTCGATCGCGATCCGATGGGGCATATTTATTCCGGTAGTTCGGTCATTGACAAAGCGGGTACAGCCGGCTTTGGTAAAGATGCCATCATAGCGCTTTATACGTCGGCCAGCGACGAAAACGGACAGATCCAATGCTTGGCTTATAGCACGGATGGCGGCTATAAGTTTACGAAATACGAACACAACCCCGTACTGCGGCCTTTCGATGGACTCAAAGATTTTCGAGACCCGAAGGTCTTCTGGTTCGCACCCAAGAATTTGTGGTACATGATTGTATCGGCGGATAAGGAAATGCGTTTCTATTCTTCGCCCGACTTGAAAGAATGGACGTATGTCAGCAGTTTTGGGCAAGGATATGGGGCACAACCCAACCAATTTGAATGCCCGGACTTTTTCCGTCTGCCTGTCGACGGCGATAGTCAACATCAAAAGTATGTTATGATTGTCAACATCAACCCGGGAGGCTTGTTTGGCGGCAGCGCTACAGAATATTTTGTGGGTGAGTTTGACGGCAAGAATTTCGTATGCGATGATGGGCCGAAGGAAGCCAAATTTTTAGACTATGGCAAGGACCATTACGCCACGGTAACCTTCTCGGGTATGGGCGATCGTGTATTGGGGCTTGCTTGGATGAGCAACTGGCAATATGCAAACGTGACGCCGATCAAGCAATATCGCGGCGCGAATACGCTTCCGCGCGAGTTGTTTCTCTTCGCAAAGGATGGCGAAACGTATATGGGCGCTAATGTGGCCGCTGAAGCCAGGGCTTTGCGTAAATCAACGCGACTTGTCGGCACGCTAAAGGCGACAGAGAAAGCGCCCAAAGCGGAGAAAAATCTCTTAGCCGGTACCGGCGACGCCTTTGAATTGGAGATGGACATTACGCCAAGCGAGGCCGCGACAGCGGGCTTTGAACTATACAACAGTAAAGGCGAGCGGGTTAAAATCTACTTCGACACAAAGGTGGGAAAACTGGTGATGGACCGGACGGAAAGCGGTCTGACGGCTTTCGGCGAGAAAGCTGAATCGCACCAGATTGAGAAGGATTTCGACTTGGTCGAAGAAAAGGCCGGAAAAGCGCCCTCGCGCAAAACGAATCCCGTCAATTATAAAAACGATTTCGCGTTGGGGACGTGGGCTCCGCTGAATCTGTGCAAAGGAAAGTCGTATCATGTGGACGTTTTTGTCGATAAATGTTCTGTGGAAATCTTTGTCGACGGCGGCCGCATTGCGATGACGAACCTTGTATTCCCGACGTTGCCCTACGAATCTGTGAAATTTTACACGCAAAAGGGCACTGCGACTTTCAAAAATGTGACGCTACACCGCTTAGGGCTGTAAACGAATTTTGTAGACCAGATTATAATGAACACGACTATGCAAATAGTCGTTTACAAACAGCCGCCGGCGCTCTCGCCACCCAACACTTCGCCTGATAAGTTGGATTTTAGCAAGCTTCTTCACGAGGCTGCGAGGCGAAAGGGGACGAGTTGCGACCGGCGGCGGGTTTGTAAAATAGCCGAATCAGCAGTATCTGGTTCAAACCGTGGGACTGCGCCTCACGGCTGTAGGACAGCAGAGAAAAAACATAAGCCTTGCACGATCAGAAACGGACATCGGTGCAAGGCTTATGCTTTGGAATGAAAAAAAAGATGGCGACAAAGAACCGTTAATCGGTCGATGCTTCGCTCAAATCTGCGTGCTTATCGCCCCAATCCGTCTCATCATCAAAAAAATCATCGTCAAAAAATTGCGGCATCGTAAACTCGTCGAGCGCACGCCGATCTTTCTTCGTGGGGCGCCCCGTTCCGCGAGCCCGATTCACAAAGCCGCTGATCTTACTTAGCTCCAACAGCTCATATTGCTCGGGCGTCGTGATGTTTTCATAGACATCCGGAAGCAGTTTTGCGCCCACGCGCTTTTCTATGGCCGACTTGATGCGAAAGGTATAGGTCACGGGCGACTTGCGAACGCTGATTCGGTCGCCCACTTTCACACTTCGTGCCGGCTTTGCCTGAGCGCCGTTGATCTGAACGCGGCCGTTCTTGCAGGCATCTGCGGCCAAGGTGCGCGTCTTAAAGATGCGCGCGGCCCAAAGCCATTTATCCAAGCGTGCCTCTGCGTTCATTTTTTATTGTAGTGGTTCATTGTGAAATCAATACCGGACAGGGCGAAACTCTTTACAATCTCGCCAGCCATTTCTACGCGTTCCGGCATCGCCAGCAGGTCTTCCGGGCCGAATTTGCCCAACACAAAATCGACCTGACCGCCGCGCGGAAAATCATTGCCAATACCAAAGCGAAGGCGGGCGTATTGTTGTGTGCCCAAACATTGGGTTATGCTCCGCAAACCGTTATGTCCGGCTTCGCTACCACCGGCTCGTAAGCGCAAAGCGCCAAACGGGAGCGCCAAATCATCGACTACGACGAGCACACGCTCTACCGGAATTTTTTCTTTCTGCATCCAGTAGCGCACAGCATTGCCCGAGGCGTTCATATACGTTGACGGCTTCAAGAGTAGCAAGCGCTTATTTTTCACGCGCAAGTTCGTGACGAAGCCATAGCGGCGATCTTCAAAAACGAGATTGGACGCCGTTGCGAGGGCGTCCAATACTCTGAATCCTATGTTATGTCGCGTCTCGGCATATTCGTCTCCGATATTGCCTAAACCGACAATTAAATATTGCATATCGTGTTCAACGATTGCAGCAGCAGAGTTATCTGCTCGACGCGTCCAAAGCGAAGCCAGCCGAGACAGGATACTCATCTGCCAAATCTATCTTTAAGGGTCGAAATTAAGCTTCTGCTTCTTCCGGTTCAGCATCTGCTGCCTCAGAAGCCTGACTCATTGCGGCACGCGTCATCTTAACGCTCACGACAATCACATCCTTCGGCGTAACGAGTTCGATCTTGTCGTAAGAAAGATCGCCTACCTTGATGCTCTTACCGAGTTTAAGTTTGGTAACGTCGATCTGCAACTTCTCAGGGATGTCTTGGTAAAGCGCACGTACGTTAATTTTGCGAATCAACGTCATCAAGCGACCACCGGCACGTACACCTTCCGCCAAACCTTGCGTTTGGATGGGCACACCGATAACAATCGGACGCTCTGCGTGCACCTCTAAGAAGTCGATGTGCAGAATATTATCTTTTACGGGGTGGAATTGAGATTCGCGGAGCACGGCTTTGTGATCTTCGCCATCGATATTGATGTCTACGAGGTAGATGTGCGGCGTGTAGATCAACTTTTGCGCATCTTTTTCGCTGATTGCGAAAGCCATAGCTACAGCTTCGCCGTTCTCATTCTTTTGTTGGCCGTAAAGGTTGCAAGGAATAAGACCTTCGCGACGCAGAGCTTTGGTCGCTCTCTTACCAACTTCGGTGCGCTTAACACCGGAAATAGAAATTTGTTTCATTGTTTTGTTTGTGTTACTCTAAATTAGTAATTACCTAATTCGCCATCGCACGAAGAGCTGACGCCCACAAGGCGGACAAATCGGCTGCAAAATTACAACTATATCAAAAGTTTGCCAAGCTAAAGCGGCGTTTTTTTCGCGCCGGCGGCGTTTTCGCGGGCTACTTCTTTGGAGCGGGCAAACTTTTAATCCAATCTATAATGTCCTGCACCACCTCAAAAGAGATCGTCTCATCGATCTGTCGATATTCGGTAGGCTTTCCCGTTGTGCAATGCTGAAAGAGATGGTTCAGCCCCGCATATTCTCTAATCAGATTCAGTTTGTTGGCCGGCAGCAAGCGTCTGAAAGCGTCGAGGTTGGGCTTTGCGGCCACCTGCACATCCTTTTCGCCATTGACAGCCATTACCGGGCAGCGCGTTTGTCTGACATAGTCGGCCATATCCGTTGAAATAAAACTTTGCAACCAAGGGTTATCGCTCTTCAAGAAGTCGATCATGGAGGACTTTTGCCCCACATTCAATCTCGTTTGTGTCTGTTGCAAGATATTATTGACCACTTCGTCGGGATTATCCACTTGCGGGTGACTCGCTTTGTAGGCATACACGGCTTTCATCGCTTTATAATAAGCATCCATCTCTGCCTGCGGGCCCTGCCCCTCCAGCGCCGCGCGGAGTTGTTCTGCCAACAGACTATCGCCCTTCACACCGCTGCCCGCCAAACTCACGATAAAATCGGCCTTGCCTTGGGCTGCGAGGATGAAAGCGATGCATCCGCCCTCGCTATGTCCGAGAATGCCGACCGGTCCGAAGTCCGACTGCGAGCGCAGATACTGCAAGCCGGCCAGCGCATCGGCGGCATTGTCAAACATCGTGGAGCGCGAGGCGTCGCCGGTGCTTTTTCCCGTGCCGCGGTCGTCATAACGCAAACTGGCAATGCCCATTTGCGCCAAGCAGTCGGCTATTACGAGGAAGGGCTTATGGTCAAAAATTTCTTCGTCTCGATTTTGCTGCCCACTACCGCTGACCATCAAGACCACAGGCACTTTACGCTTGCCTCCCGTGGCTTGTGGATAACACAAGGTGCCGGATAGCGTTGCCCCGGCCGCAGGGTTTGTAAACGTTACTTCCTTTGTCTCATACGGATATGGGGGTGATGGCTCCTGAGGGCGATAGATGGGCGCCTCGCCGCGCTCTAAATTAAGCGGAAACGCATAACCCACTTGACGAAATACGCCTTTCAGCACGCCACCTTCAAGCTTGCCGGCATACGCAGCGCCAATCATAGGCACGGAGATGCTCAGCGAGTCGTCAGTAATCAGATTTACCTCGGCGAGCATCCCTCTCACGCTTTGGTCGGGACTATCCAAGGTGCAGACGTCTTTACCCGCCGCGTCCTTGCTCACGTGGAGCACGAGGGTTAGTTGCATTCCTTGCACCGAAAGCTTACCGCTCCAAGCGCCCGTCAAGCCCTGAGCCGCCGCCGTAGTCACGAAAAACGGCAGGCATAAGAACCACAAAATCTTCTTCAACATATCCTGGTATTTTAATTAAACGCTGCGCTGCGAAGTCCGCTATTTTTATCAACTAGAACCGAGCGATGAACCACCGTCTTCAATGGTCGGCGTACCGGTTCACCCTTGGAGAGGACTTACACTTATCGTCGACAAAAATAGTCAAACTTCCGGAGAATGCAGGCTGCAACGGGCAACTTTTTGTGCCACTTCTGAAAATTTACAACCCATTTTCTGTTTAAGACGGCTTAGCCTCGGCCGACAATATCTACCTTCTCCTTGGGCAAAGTGCACGGTCGATGGCTTAGCGCCTTTTATTATTAGAGCAAACAGGCTTTCGCACCTGAAAAACACGTATACTGCATAAGCTGAAAGCAAATCGGCGCGTGCGGCCAACAAATATTGCGGTCATTGCACACCAGCATTTTTTTCGTTTGGTGGGAGCAAACGATGGTTTGGCGGCAGCAAACAATGGTTTGGCGGCAGCAAACGATAGTTTGGTGGGAGCAAACAATGAGCGGAGGGGATAAAAGCGAAAGATGGCGCGCGTTGGTCTGTTTGAAAACAAAACAAATAGGGCTAATTATCAAACTATTGCATTTAAAAGAGAAAAGTTTCGTATGCCTACGATGTTCATTCGCAGACTACGCTCAACCCGACAGGCGCACAACTCGATGGCAATACTACGCAAGGGCGAGGGGCGAATCAACAAGCCAACGCGTATCGACTAAAACGAGCAGTCAGCGGATCAGCATTGCAATCATCACCAACAAATTACGCCACAGATGGGCGGGGAATAGGCAAGGGCGCTTGCCGGCCTTAGGACCTGTCGCTTCCGCATAAAGCGCCAAAGAAACGCCCCTCAGACTTGGTGCGCGCCGCGCCTTAGCCCCGCGCCAACTGCTGCGCCGGCAGCCTCCCAGCCCGCGACACACATTATTTATATACAACTTCGCTTAAAACTCGGCGACCACAAAGAAGGCGCAAAGAAGCCGCCGCAACCCTCGCTTCGGCTCCGCAGACGCCCCATTACGCCTCGGCGGCAAATAACTTTGGAAAAAGTAGCGGTAAAAGTTGAATAAGGCGAGTTTTCTTCGTAATTTTGCCCCATTATCAACAAGCAACACTTTTCTTAGACGAAAGAATGATTAACCGAGAACTTATTCGGCTGAAAGTGGTTCAGCTGATCTATGCATATTATCAAAACCCGGGAAAGACAATGGACGTTGCGCTGAAGGAATTAAACTTCAGCTTGTCGAAAGCTCACGAGCTTTATCAATATTTACTTGGTTTCCTGATCAATATCCGCCAATATGCGGAGAAGAAAGAAGGCATGAGAGCCGCTCGAGCAGAGCGCTTGGGAACGAAAATAGGTAGCAATTCACCCGATAGTCGACTGGCTGAGAACCAATTCTTGCGCCAACTGGACGAAAACGAGGCCTTGAACGCTTTTCGTGAGCACCACGCAGAGTGGGACGATGAGGAACTCTATGTAAAAAAGATCTACACGCTCTTTGTCGAAAGCGAGATTTTCCAAATGTATATGGACAAAGAAAATTTCGACTACGAGGCAGATCGCGAATTGATTCGCAAACTCTATAAGACGTATGTCTGCAACAATGATGAGTTGGTCGATTTTCTGGAAGAGCACAGTCTCTATTGGAATGACGACAAGGACGTTGTAGACAGCTTCGTCTTGAAAACCATCAAGCGTTTCACGCCGGCAAGTGGGGAGAAACAGGAGATCTTACCGGAGTATGACACGGAAGACGACCACCAATTCGCGCTGGAACTTTTCCAAACGACCATCGAACGCGGCGAAGAAATGCGCGACCTGATCCGTGGCAACAGCAAAAACTGGGAATTTGGCCGCTTAGCCTTTATGGACGTAATCATTATGCAGATCGCGTTGACGGAAATGCTTACCTTCCCGACGATCCCCTTGAACGTGACGTTTAATGAATACTTAGACATCGCTAAAATCTACAGCACGCCGCGCAGTTCTTCGTACATCAACGGCCTGCTTGACCACGTCGTGAAGTATCTCCAAGCTGAAAAATTACTTTTAAAATAAACACCCAAACAATATTAAGACTATGAACTTTATTCCTTTGGCTGCAGCGCAACCGCAAGGGGGCGGTATTCAGATGATCGTGATGCTCGTTGGCTTATTTGCCATCGTATATTTCTTCATGATTCGCCCGCAAAATAAAAAACAAAAGGAAATTCAGAAATTTCGCAATGCACTTGAAGTGGGGCAAGACGTCATCACCATTGGCGGCATCCACGGCACAATCAAACGCATTGAAGACAACGATATCATTACGCTGAGCGTAAGCACCGGCGTTGAAATCAAATTTGATCGCTCCGCCATTATGCCGAAAGGGCAACCGAAATAACGCCAAAGCAAGCCTGCGGCGTTGAAAGCGGGCCGAGCAAACGCACAGATGGAAGAACGATTGAGCAAAAAGCTAAACAGGTGGGCGAAGAAGGGCTTTTCCTTGATTTGGAACAAGCAATTCTTCACCTTCTTAGTATTTTTGTTCATCAGTTTTGCGTTCTGGGTTTTTACAAACCTGAATGAGACGTACAAACAAGAGTTTGAGTTTCCCATCAAGTTGGTCAACGTCCCCGAGAATGTTGTTATCACGACCGATATTCCAAAGAGCATTCACGTAAGTCTGCGCGATAAAGGCTTTAATCTTTTAACTGTTGCGCAAAATAAGGACGAGAGTCCGATTCAAATCAACTTTAGCGACTACACTGACAATTCCGGGCGCGGCATAGTCTCGTCTGCTGAGCTGGCAAAGCTCATATCGCAACGCCTACCGCAAGGCATGCAGATCATAACCCAACGCCCGCAACAGGTAGAATTTTATTTTAATTACGGGGAGCGGAAGCGCGTGCCCGTAGTGGTTAATGGCACGTTTGAAGCTGCGGATCCGTTTTACGTCATGCAAGTGCGCCACGTTCCGGACAGCGTTACGGTTTACGCCGCTCGCAATCAGTTGAGCACCATTCGCGCCGCACAGACGGTCCCCTTACGATTAACGGGGCTGACAGACAACACGAAGAAGGCGGTATCCTTTCAGACGGCGCCCGGCGTGAAGTTTGTCCCCGAGAAGATCAATCTCAACATTGTCGTAGACCGCTTGGTGGAAAAGACCGTCCAAGTGCCCGTGCAGCAAGTCAACTTCCCCGCCTCCAAGACCCTGCGCACCTTTCCTTCAAGCGTGAGCGTCACATTCCAAGTCGGGATGCACCTCTACCGCTCTGTGAATGCCGACCAATTTGTGCTGGTTGTCAACTACGAAAGTCTGTTAGAAAACCGATCGTCGCGCTACCATCTCTCGTTAAAGTCTGTACCGCCGGGCGTAAGGCACGTTCGCATTTCCCCGCAAGACGTAGATTACGTCATTGAAGACAATCCCGACAGCGACAATAATGGTAACTCCCATTAAGCGAGCCATAACCGGAGGCATCGGCAGCGGGAAAAGCTACATCTGCCGATTGTTGGAAGAAAAAGGCTTCCCCGTTTTTTATTGCGACGATGAAGCCAAACGCATCATTCGCACAAACTCAGACGTAAGAAAAGCCCTGCAAGCCTTGGTGGGCGCTGATGTTTATTCGCCAACAGGCGAACTAAACAAGCCCAAGTTGGCTACCTACATTTGCCAAGGACCAGCTTATTCAAAACAAGTCGATGCCATTGTCCACCCCCTCGTACGCAAGTGCTACCTCGATTGGAATGCACGGCAAAAAGCGCCTATCACGTATATGGAAAGTGCCATTTTGTACGAGTCTGGCTTTGATGTTTTGGTGGACCAAGTGGTACTCGTTCACGCATCCGAAGACACCCGCATCGCCCGCATAATGGAGCGCGACAATATAGACCGCACGACAGCCTTGCGTTGGATCAGTTTGCAAATGCCCGAAGCCGAAAAGTTAAAGCGCGCCGACATTGTTATCGACAACGAACTCAATGCTTCGCCTGATTTAACACCCCTTCTCCCCCACTAAAGCGCACGCAGGCCCTGTTCATACTCCCCTTGCACATCTTCCCCTCCCACACATTATATATATAGTTGCGCACCCAACGCGGCAAGCGAAAACGACGAAAGACTATGCCCTTCGTTTGGTTTGATCAAGCCATTGCCACACATAGCCTTGACCTTATTAAAGGTTGTGCAGCCTTACTTGACCACACACAAGTTAGCGGCTCGCCATCTCCAGGCTTCCGACTCCTATCGCTTAATCTTCAGCGAGCGAATTGGAACAAAAATTCTTCTATATTTGCCGGCAGCGCCTGATAATCGATGCCAACAAAAGGCAGCATTTACTTGGCTATCCCTTCATCAAACATTATCTTTGCCGTTACTTTTCAAAAGAAACACAAACAGCAAAATGAAAGAACAAATATTGGCTATCGCAGGCCGTCCGGGCCTTTTCCGCCTCGTTTCCAGGGGCAGTAACACGTTAATACTTGAGACCCTTGACGAGCAAAAGCGTCGTTTTCCCGCCGGTTTGCGCGATCGAATCACGGCACTCAGCGATGTTTCAATGTATACCGACGAGGAAGATACGCCTTTAATGAATGTCTTCGACAATATTTGCAAAGCGCTCGACGGAAAACCCTCTCCGCTCTCTCCAAAACAAGCATCGGCTGCAGAATTGGCTGAATTTATGGAGCAGGCATTGCCTAATTATGACCGCGAACGCGTACATAAATCTGACATTATCAAACTCATACAATGGTATAACATACTGGTTCAGGCCGGCTACAAAGATTTCGTTGATCCGGAGGAGGCCGCTGAAGCAGCAGAGACGGAGGAAAAAGCTTGAAAGCCCCTTTAACGCCGGCAGAATGGTCGCCCAATGTCATCCTGACCGATGCTGATTACCTCGACCGCGTAGCTTTTGACCTGATTGTCAACTTTGAGCGGATGTTGGAGCGCCGCATTGAGCTGGGCGACTTGTGTCGTTGGCTCGATTGCGTAGCTTTAGACGGCGGACTTCGCCCCGGCGAGAACCAAGTGCAGGCCTTCTTTTTGCACGAACCAAGCAAGAAGCAGTTTGATCATTTCAAGCCGGCCGTTTTTGCCGACGAATTAGACGCCAAAGCCTTCCACGACAATTTGGGAGAGTTTACGCTGCACAGTTTCCCCGTCGAATCGATCATCACAAAGGGCGAATTGTTCACGCAATCAATCCTTGCGCTCGGCGAGGCTGAAGCTGTGGAGCGCATAATGGTCATCGGCGACGTGGAAACCTACGGTCCGCAAATCAAAAACGCCATCGGCCGACTGACAAATAAGCACGTAACGCTCTTTGCAATGGAGCCGCAGACCGGACAAGGCTTTAGTCAGGAAATTTTAGGCTATTCGCTGATGAGCGCACTGGGAATCAGCGGCGACGAACTCTGAAACAAACAGCAATAACCGGCAATTTGGCCGACGAGAGCCCCAACTTAGCGGCAGCCAAGGCCTATCGCCGCTTATCAATCATCATCTGACAGACATCAACAACAATCAATTATAAAATGGGAAGAGTACTCATAATCGGCGCAGGCGGTGTAGCCACCGTTGCAGCTCACAAGGTAGCAAAAAACGCAGACGTTTTCAGCGACATTATGATAGCCAGCCGGACGCAATCTAAATGTGATGACATCGTCCGTGCAATTGGCAATCCGAAAATCAAGACGGCGCGCGTCGATGCCGATAACATCGACGAACTCGTGCGCCTTTTTGACGAGTTTAAACCTGATTTGGTGATGAACCTCGCCTTACCTTATCAAGATTTAACCATCATGGAGGCTTGCCTTCGTCACGGTTGCAGCTATCTTGATACGGCCAATTACGAGCCAAAAGACGAAGCCCATTTCGAATATAGCTGGCAGTGGGCCTACAAGGAGCGCTTTGAAGCTGCCGGCCTTACGGCTATTTTGGGTTGCGGCTTTGATCCGGGCGTGACGAGCATATTTACGGCCTATGCAGCCAAGCATCATTTTGATGAGATACAATACTTAGACATCGTCGACTGCAATGCCGGCGACCACCACAAGGCTTTCGCGACCAACTTTAATCCGGAGATCAACATCCGCGAGATCACGCAAAAGGGACTCTTTTGGGAAGACGGACAATGGCGCGAAACGGAGCCATTAGAGATTCACAAAACGCTCAATTATCCCAACGTCGGACCCAAAGAGAGCTATTTGCTGCACCACGAGGAGTTGGAAAGCCTCGTTAAGAACTACCCGACGATTCGCCGCGCACGGTTCTGGATGACTTTCGGCCAAGAATATTTGACGCACCTCCGTGTGATTCAAAACATCGGGATGGATAGTATCAAGCCTATCAATTATAACGGTATGGAAATCGTACCGCTGCAATTCCTCAAAGCCGTTTTGCCCAACCCGCAAGAGCTTGGCGAGAACTACGAAGGAGAAACCAGCATCGGTTGTCGCATTCGCGGCTTGAAAGACGGCAAGGAGCAGACCTATTATATCTACAACAATTGCTCGCATCAAGCAGCCTATGAAGAAACGGGCATGCAGGGCGTAAGCTATACTACGGGTGTGCCGGCTTGCATTGGTGCGCGAATGTTTATGTTAGGCGAATGGAATCGTCCGGGCGTATGGAACGTCGAGGAGTTTGATCCCGACCACTTTATGGACGAACTTAACAAGCAGGGCTTACCTTGGCACGAGATTTTCAATCAAGACCTCGAGCTCTAAGCCCCGCCACCGAGCGACCACTGCCCCATTGGGCATAAGAGCCTCGACAAAACAGCGGGCGATAAGTGAACTAAACCACTTATCGCCCGCTGCTCGTTATGCCGCTCATCGATATGCCGCCCCTTCTGCTCCAACTTTTTACATAAAAAATAAGGCGTGCCATCAGCTGACACGCCTAAAATTTCAAAGTGATCCAAGCATCTACTGCCCAGGACGGCAAAAACCATTCGGCCGGCAGCAAACACAACTAAAGTGCACTTGCTTCTTAGCGAACTGCACGCCTTCCAGCGGCTCTTTCCTCTACGGGCGGCCAGTCACTCGAATTTGCCGCGTTCTGCTTATCACGATAGCCGAGCGTCACGTAGCAAACGCCGTGGTTATCGTGGCCCATCTGAAGCAGAATGTCGCCCTCATCAATGTCAAACGACGTAGCATACTTGCATTGGTCTTCTCTCAAGCAGTTCAACTTCTCATCGTCGCTGCTCGGCCTCATACTGCAAAGAAATTGCTCTGTCACTTTATCCGGCGTGCCATATTTTCTGATGAGCATATTCTTCAACGTGCTGTAGTCTTTCATTACTTCAGCCCATGAAGTGCGCCCCGGGAAGATCACGCCTACTGAAGACACATCTCTAACGCCACGCGGCGTAAATACAGCTACCTCGCAGTCGGGATATTCGGCAACGCCACCGGCCAGCATCGTTCCCTCGCTATCGACTCGCACAAAAGTAAAGCCGATACGCTCCAACTTGCGTGCGAACTCTTCTTGCGTCCCATCAATAGGGAGCTCCTTAAACGTAAGGTGTTTTGAAGCTGATTGACCCCAAGCAGCAACGCCCATTACCAAGGCTACAAATACTAATAAGTACTTCTTCATCATAGTTCTTATTGATTAAATTAATAGTAGTCTACAAATCTTCTAACGTCCCTTTCTGCGCTATCCTTATCCTTATCTTAAAAATAGGTTTTAGAAACCTCTCATAACGAGTTTGATAATTGAGCTTGTCGGTTACTCGACAGCACTATTACATGCATACCTCTCTTCATTGGTCGCCCATTTCGCAATCCACCTGCTGAAGTAGTGATAAAAGACAAGGCAAAAATAAGCATTTTTACATCAAAATATGCTCTTGCATACATTTTTTCTAAGAAGACTGCTCGTATTATGCATTTTTATACGCACAAAGGCTTATTTTTAGGCTCTTTCATCTTCTTTTGTAGCGGCACGCGCCCGCCGGCTAAGCTTACGCTCGTGAGCGTAAACCTTTTTTCTCGCGAGCGCAAACCTTTTTTATCACGAGCGTAAGCCCTTTTTATCACGAGCGCAAACTTCGCAAACGAGAGGACGGCAGGATGAAGCGCACGCAGCACGGTTTACGGCCCAACGCTTCATTGCCACTTTTGGGGGACTTACTTTTCGCCGTTCAAAGCGCATACTTTATATAAAGGCATGCCTTAAGCTCGCGCCAAAGCGCCCGGATCAAGTCGAGGACAGAATCCGGCACAACTCGACTTTTATCGTCCTCAACATAAAATTCAATCCATTCATTTTCAGCAAGAAAATATCGGTATTGAGATAGCAGGGGTGGGCTACGAAGCACGCTCGGCGCCCACAAGGCTATAGGGGGCAAAAAGCGGAAGGACGCCGATCCGGCAATGACCATCAACGCTGCCGTGTGCAGTTGGAAGGCTCCGAAGGCAAACGGCCAACGGCTGCAAACTTACCCTACGCCTGCGAAGAGAGGCCGCTGAGCGTTGCCGCTTTGCCGTTTATTAGTTAGTTTTGCAGTATCATTATATTATGTCCTCAATTGGTTGATCGTGAAACAGACTACCACCACCTACGATGAGGCCTTACGCGCCGCAAGCAAATATTATGAAGGCAACGAGACTGCTGCCTACCAATGGATTGAGACCTGCGCTCTGAAAGATGCGTCAGGCCATCTGCTGGAGGCTATGCCGGAAGCTACGCTCCGACGCTGTGCCGGCGCATTGGCACGCATCGAATCCAAACATCCAAACCCCGTAAGCGAGGAGGAGATCTTCGGTTTGCTCTATCCCGCTCATCACGTCAGCCTATCCGGACCAATGCTGGCCGGCTTGGGCAATCAGCAACAGTCGGCGCCTATTGCTGACGCTATTGCCATCGGTTTTGGACCAAAGGCTTATTCGTATCATGAGCTGCTGCAAGCTGATGATGAGGAGGTTTACCTTTTGCGGCGCGGCGTGGCATTGGGGCACGATTTATCTCGGATTTATCCCGCTCAACTTCAAGCAGAACAATCGGAAAGAGCTACACCGGACGTTGTCAGTGCGCTGGAGCGCTACGCTCGTTCGCGGCAGGAAGTAGCTTGCTTGGCGGCCTGCGCCCCGATCACGCTCTCGCTGAGCATAAAGCACCCCGACGCGGAAGCTTTTATCAATGCCGGTACACGAATGCGGACGATTGCAGGCGTCAATTGCTGCTTGCTCATTGATGATGACTTTATGTATGCCGTAGCCAAAGGCGAAAGCTATCGGCAGCAGTTTCCGATCGACGCCGAAAGCCCCCGGATCGCCACGCATATCGAAGCTCGCCGACTCTGGGAAAAACTTCTGCGTAAAGCGATGCGCAACGAGGCGCCGGAAATTCAGTTTGGCGACAATATCCTCAAAGAGCAGTTGCCCGGATGCTATGCCGGCGCGCGGCCGCAAACACTCGCGGCAACGCAGAACGCGACTATACCACTCGCCACTTACGATAGTAGCCGACTGCTTACAATCAATCTCTATAGCTATGTGGAGCAGGCGTTCTCGGATCAGGCCGTGTTTGACCATAAATTGTTTCGCCGCCACTTATTCCTGATTCAGCGGCTCGCCGATGACCTCATAGATATTGAAGAAGAGAAGATCGAACGTTTGCTGCACAACCTAACCGATGCAGACCTGCCTGAGGAGGCGAAAAAGATCGAACAAAGACTTTGGGAAAAGGTGCGCCGCCGACTGCTGACTTATCGCCCTACGAGCCTGCTACTCACGGGCGAGGCGGAAACACTCGCTGCACTCGGACTATCACAAGATACGCCGGCAGCGGGAGCACATACGCGAGCTATTAAACAGTCGTTGGCGGTGGCAACCTGCGAGTCGACGGTAAAAATGGCGGAGGAGCGCGGCGCGTTTTCAGACTACGACGCCGGACGTGAAGCCGAAAATTCGCTCATTCTTCGCTTGCGCAACGTGGCGCCTGACTTGTATGACCGGATGCAAAAGATCGGCCGCCGAAATCTTGCTTGTACCATCGTAACACCCAACAAGCCGGATCTACAAGCAGACGGTGCACCTGATGTGTGGCTGAAAGCGGCACGCGAACAGGCGCAAGAATATTTTAAAGAAAAACAACCGCTCACGACGGCGCCACTCGAGGCGCAAGGCATCAACCGGCCGACTTTCGCTTTACCGGAAACGGCTGACGAATCGATGATTGCTCACTGCTATTTCGCAACGTGGAAATCGGGGTATCAGAGTTGCTACATCCAAATAGCGACGGCGGAAGATGTACTCGCAACCGGCGCGGAGGCCGGCCAAATGGCAGCATCGGCAACGGCTTACGCCTTGCCTGAAGTTGTGGAACACCGGCCTTACAGCTTAGATTGCGACGTCGTAAGGTTTCAGAACAACAAAGAAAAATGGGTGGCCTTCGTCGGACTTTTAGATGGGCGGCCCTACGAGATTTTCACCGGCTTGCAAGATGACGATGAAGGAATCGTATTGCCAAAGTCGGTTACAAAAGGACGCATCATTAAATCGACAAATCCGGACGGCTCGCACCGCTACGACTTCCAATTTGAGAACAGACGCGGATATAAAACGACGGTAGAAGGACTCAACGAAAAATTCAACAAAGAGTATTGGAATTACGCCAAACTCATTTCCGGCATTCTACGCTATCGGATGCCCATCGATAGAGTTATCAAGCTGATAAGTTCGATGCAGATGGAGAGCGAAAACATTAACACGTGGAAAGTTGGGGTCGAAAGGGCCTTGAAGAAGTATATTGCCGACGGGACGCTTGTGCACGGCGAAAAATGTCCACACTGCGGCCTCGAGACGCTGGTTTATAGCGACGAAGGATTGGTCTGCCAAGACTGCGGGTACGTTCGGCACAATTAAAAACAGGAATTAACAAAACGAGAATTAAGATATGATCGACATAACTACGAGACGGACGATCCGGAAATATACTGCTGAAGACGTGCCTTCAGATTTGCTGAATGAACTCTTGAAGAGAGCTGAGCGAACCCAGACCATGGGCAACCTGCAACTGTATAGCGTGGTCACCACACGGGATCCTGCGAACAAAGCGCGGCTCGCGCCGCTCCATTTCAACCAGCCGATGGTTCAGAATGCGCCTGTGGTGCTCACGTTCTGCGCAGATTTTCACCGGACAACGGAATGGGCGCAGCGGCGCAAAGGACACCCCGGCTACGACAACTTTCTTTCTTTCCTCAACGCGGCTTCTGACGCGCTCCTCTTTTGCCAAACGTTCTGCCATTTGGCTGAGGAGGCAGGTTTGGGCTTGTGCTATTTGGGCACGACTTTGTACAACGCTAGCGGGATCATAGATGCGCTGGCTTTGCCTCGCTTAGTAATGCCTCTGGCTACAATTACGCTCGGCTGGCCTGCAGAAGAACCGCCGCTGACGGACAGACTTCCGCTTTCGGCAATACTACACGAAGAAAAGTATCAGCCTATTACGAACGAAAGTATCGATCGCGATTATCGCTATAAGGAATCGCTACCCGAGAATCAAAGATTCGTTGAAGAAAATCAGAAAGAGACGCTCGCGCAAGTCTTCACGGATTGCCGCTATACCAAACGTGACAACGAAGCATTGAGCGCTACGCTACTGGAGGCTTTACGCCGACAAGGCTTTTTGGATTAGGGCGATCGTGAGCAAAGATTAGAACGACCGAAAACAAATCTTGCGCAAGCCCGAATGGGTCTTGCGCAAGCCAAAGTGTAAATGATGCAACTCCCGTCCGCTTTCCGTTAAGCAGCAGTCGGAGTTGCATTTTTTTTAGCAAAGAAACGGTCCATCACGATCGCGATTGCGCCGTCACCGGTCACGTTACAAGCCGTCCCGAAGTTGTCCATCGTGATGTAGAGTGCGATCATGAGCGCCTGTTCACTTTGTCCGAAGCCCAACATCGAGGATAAGACGCCGAGGGCCGCCATTATCGCGCCGCCGGGTACGCCCGGAGCGGCCACCATCATTATGCCGAGCATCAAGATAAAGCCTAGGAATGCGCCGAAATCAAACGGCATCCCCTCCATCAACATTAGCGCGACCGCACAAGCGACAATTTTCAACATACTTCCTGATAAATGGATCGTCGCACAAAGCGGGACAACGAAACCGGCAATAGCGCCGCTCACGCCATTCTTTTCCGTTTGTTTCAGGGTCACCGGAATGGTCGCCGCAGACGAAGATGTACCCAGCGCCGTAAAGTATGCGGGCATCATATTCGCCAAAAGGCGGAAGGGATTCTTATGCGACACCGCGCCCGCTGCGATATATTGCAGCAAGAGCAAGACCACGTGCATCACGAAGATGATTCCGATCACGGATATAAAGACTGAGATCACGCGCATCGCCTGTCCGGTATGCGTCATACTCAAAAAGATACCAAAAATGTAGATGGGCAGCAGCGGAAGTATGACAACCTCGATCGTTTTGACCACGATATCCTTAAATTCGTTGCACAATTCTTTGAGATGAGGCGAAGAAAAGAATGCAATGCCTAAGCCCAGCGTAAACGAGGCTACGAGCGAAGTCATCACATCCAGGATTGGCGGAATGTTAATCGTAAAATACGCCCCCGGCGCCTCAACCTGCGCAAAGGCGGCCACAGAATTGTGAGCCGGAATCAAGTTGGGAAACAGCGTAGCACTCGTAAAATACGAAATCAATCCTGCCCCGACCGTATCAAGATAAGCAATCAAGGCCGTAATAGCCAAGAGTTTTCCGGCTCCCTTTCCAATATCAGCGATGGCGGGCGTTACGAGGCCCAGAATAATCAAGGGTATGAGAAATTGGAGAAAGTTGCTGAAGATACTATTAAAAGTGGCAAAGACGCGAACTGCCGGAACGGGCAAGAAATTGCCAAAGAAAATACCTAAGATGATAGCAATAATAATGCGGGGCAATAAGCCGAGGCGGAACTTTTTCATTTCGTGCTGTAATTAACGGCGCAAAAATAGCAATCTGCGGGGAGAAAATCGAATCTGCCCAAAAGAAATTGGCGGGAAGCTGTTTATCGGGCGGACTTTCTTGTTTGCGAAGCCGCCACTCGCATTATCTTTTACACGAAAGTGGGTCATCGAAGCCTCGCGAACAGGCATTTGAAGCACCTGGCATCGACAGCTGAGTGTACGCTCGTGAGCGTAAACCTTTATCCTCACGAGCGCAAGGTCTTTTTATCACGATGATAAACTCTTTTCATCACGAGCGCACACGAAATAGTTGCCAACGGGGGCAAAAGGAGTGGGCTGAAAGGAGTTGGGATACAGGACTAAATCCATAGGAAATAACGATGATGTGAAAGCAGAGATTGCCCTACTCTACCATCTATCAATCGGCCGCTTGCGACCGGAAAGGAGACGGAAACGACTTTAAGTACCGGACGGGTTGGGCTCAACTTAGGTTGAAACAGAGCAGGCCATCGCCTCGCGAAAACAGACATTAAAAAGAGGAGATTCATCTGTCGACAAATCTCCTCAAATAGTTTTACGCGATTGGCGGGAAAGCCGCCTCGCTTAAAGCGTTATCCTGCTGTGCCCGTGCCTTGGAGTAGTTGTGCAAGGTTGACCATAAACATACGCACTGAGATGGCCAAAAGAATAATACCGAAGAATTTGCGCATGATATAGATCGTGCCTTTCCCCAAATAGGTATTGACCTTCTCTGTCATCTTCAAGACGAAGAATACCCAGAGCATATTGATCAGAATACCGATGATGATGTTTACCTGCGCATATTCTGCACGCAAAGACAAGAGCGTCGTAAACGCACCGGGACCTGCGATGAGCGGGAACACAATCGGAATGAGTGTAGCGTCCTTTACAGGGCCGTTGTTTTTAAACAATTCGATATCCAAAATCATCTCTATAGCCATGAAAAACAAGATCATAGCACCGGCAACGGCGAAACTGCGAATGTCAACACTGAAGAGCTTGAGCACAAGGTCGCCGGCGTAGAAAAATCCTATCAACAATGCCGTTGAAATCAAAGTAGCATAGACGGCATTGATGGGTCGGTCGAGCTTTTTCAAGTTGATGATGAGCGGCGTCGAGCCCAAGATGTCGATAATGGCAAACAGGATGATGAACGTACTGGCAATCTGCTGCCAACTTAAGCGTGAAAGGATGTAATCTAATGACATAAATTTTTCAACTGTTATTTTTGCGGTGCAAAGTTACGCGTTAGAAACGAGAAACACCTTTCCTCGCAGATATTTTTTTGCTTTTTGCTCCGCTTCTTCTTATAAAAGAGGCCTCAAATTCCGGCTTTTAGACCGCGACTTCCTTGTTTTACTTTAGGCAAAAAGCGATGGAAGCCCTTTATTGTTCAGCCCGGAAACGCTCCGTTTTCTGCTTTCAGCATCCGAAAATGCGCCCCCTCGTGAGCCAAGGAAGCGCATTGTTATGGTTTGCTTGATGATAGACGGCGGCGTCAGTCGGTTTGCGTATCCGCATTGCGCGCTCGGTCCTTTTCGATCAAGTCCAACAGGCGCTTTACGGCATCGGCTTGCGGAATATTCTTCTCAACGCAGACCTTGCCGCGATAGAGACTTACCTTCTCGGGCCCTGCTCCAACGTAGCCGTAATCTGCATCGGCCATTTCGCCGGGTCCGTTGACAATACAGCCCATTATTCCGATTTTTAAGCTCTTTAGATGCCCCGTTTCCGCTTTTATGCGAGCGATGGTTTGTTGCAGGTCGTACAAGGTGCGCCCACAGCCCGGGCAACTGATGTATTCCGTCTTCGTCGTGCGTTGGCGGGTGGCTTGTAATATGCCGAAAGCCGTGTCGTCCTGAAGATCGTGCGCCAAAGGACGGTGCCCCTCGGGCGTCGTATTGAAGAGCATCAAACCATCTGCCAAGCCATCAAAAAAGAGTGCGCCGGCATCAGCGGCATGGCTGATTTGGAAGTCCTCGCGCTGATTTTCGCCAAAAGCAGATTGGAGGAAGATGATCACCGGCGTGGACAAGTTTTCAGACCATAGTTCGTGGACGAGCGCACGCTGTTCGCCAAGGCGGTTGGCGTGGTTGCTCTGCGCGATAATGACCATCTCCGGATGGTGGCGCAAGCAGGCCTTGACTTCTTCTCCGAGGGCCGGATAGGTAAGGAAGAGAAACTTCATCTTAGCCCTACACATTCCGACGAAAGGCAGAGTTTCGGTCGTGAAGACCGGATAGGTATCAGGCTCACCGGCCCACAAGTCGGCATCTATAATGTACTTGACGCCCGCTTTTCGCTGCTCGGCAGCAGGCAGTTGGCGCCCCGCATACACATAATCGGGCAGCGTTGCACCAAAATGCGTATCGCCATCGAGACGCGTGGAGATGACAACGGGCGGATGCGTCCCACCGATATTGCCCACAGCGATCGTGGGGCGCCGATCAGGAAAAACGTAGTCGAAACCGGGAAAGGCGCGACCGGGAATAAACGGATGACCGGCACGCTCCACAACGTGGGCGGCCAACTTATAGGCCACAGGAATTTCTGCCTCGGGGGCCTCACTCAAAGATACGCGAATCGTATCGCCAAGGCCGTCGGCCAGGAGTGCACCTATGCCGGCAGCACTCTTGATGCGACCGTCCTCGCCCTCGCCGGCTTCCGTCACGCCCAAGTGTAAGGGGAAGTCCATTCCCTCGCGCTCCATCACAGCGCAAAGCAGGCGGACGCTACGCACCATCACAACCGTGTTGCTCGCTTTGATGGAGATGACGACGTCGCGGAAATTCTCGCGGACGCAAATGCGCAAAAATTCCATACAACTTTCAACGATTCCGGCCGGCGTATCGCCATAGCGACTCATAATGCGATCGGATAGCGAGCCGTGATTAACACCTATGCGGAGGGCCGTATGGTGTTGGCGGCAAATGGCTAAGAGTTGCTTGAAGCGTGCTTCGAGGCGGTCTAATTCGGCAGCATATTCTTCGTCGGTATATTCGAGATGGCGGAACGTGCGTGCGGGGTCGACGTAGTTGCCGGGGTTGATGCGAACGCCTTCTACGATGGCAGCGGCGGCATCTGCTACGGCAGGATTAAAATGCACATCGGCCACGAGGGGAACATCGACGCCATCGGCTTGCAGCCCGGCCTTGATATTGCGTAGGTTTTCGGCTTCGCGCAGGCCTTGTGTCGTCAGGCGCACATAATCGGCGCCGGCCGCCACAATCCTTTCTGTCTGCGCCACAGACTCGGCCGTATCGGTCGTCTTCGTGGTCGTCATACTCTGCAAGCGGATAGGATTGGATGGCCCGCCCATCGGACGATTGCCAACTTTTACTTCGTGTGAAGCGCGGGGCGTATAATTGAAAAGTTCAGCCCCGCAATGATACTTTTGCATAGGTTGTTGTGTTGTGGCGTTGCGACCTTAGTTGGTCTTAAACTTATATTGCTCTGCGGCCAAGGCTTCGTTGGCTTTCACAATCTTATTTTTGAGTCCGCTTTTGTGGCGGCGGAGGCGCTCAGCCAAATCGGCGTCACTCAAAGCCAACATCTCCAAAGCGAGGATGGCGGCATTTTGCGCACCATTTACGCCTACTGTGGCTACGGGGATGCCCGGCGGCATTTGTACGATAGACAAGAGTGCGTCTAAACCGTCTAACATGCCTTTGATGGGGACGCCAATTACAGGCAAGGTGGTAGAAGCGGCGATAACGCCGGGCAAAGCGGCTGCCATTCCGGCACCTGCGATGATCACTTTCAGTCCGCGCGCTGCAGCGCCTTGCGCAAAGGCTTCAACTTCGCTCGGCGTGCGGTGAGCAGATAAGGCGTTTATTTCAAATGGCACTTCCATTTCGTCGAGAAACTTGGCGGCCTTCTCCATAACGGGCAGGTCGGAGGTGCTGCCCATAATGATGCTGATGAGTGGTTGCATTGTTCGTTGTATTATATTGTTTGTTGGTAACGTTGAACCTATATATAATAATGTGTGACCGCGCGGTGCGGCAATCAACTTGCGAAGTGCTTACATAAAACGCACGCAGAGGTAGCCGCAAAGTATACCGATCAAGACGCCCAGTCCGATGTCGCGAAGCGAATGTTGACGCAAGATGAGTCGGCTTGTGCAGACGAGGCCGCAAAGCAGGATGGAAAAGCACAGCCACCAAGTGGGGTCAAATGAAAATATTTCGGAGAAAGCCAGCAATGCGCCGATGACGCCACCGGAGGCAGCCGCGTGTGTGCTCACTTTTATCCAATTATTGAGGAATGCGCAGACAACCTGCAGCGCAAGCGCCCCGGCGATGATGCCAAGCGTGAAACGAGGCATATGCATGCGCTCCATTAAATAGAGCAGCAACGCATAATTCATCATACTCAAAAGATAGGGTACGTAGCGATTGGTGCGGCGTCCTAAGCCGTGGCGCGTCCAGCCATTGAGTTTGCGGTAAGTAAAGATGGACAAGCGCGGCAGAATGACGGTAAAGAGCCAAACCATAAGCAACAGCATCGCCTTATAAGAAGGCGGAAGCAAACTCATATAACTAAAAACGAACAAGGCTAAAAACGCTACGACCGGCATATAAAACGGCGAGAAAAGCAGCGAAATGGCTTGTGCTGATAAGATGAGATACTTATTGGACATCGCTTGTAAATGAATCTTTTTGAGATTTCTACGAGTTGTATGGTTTTGAGTTGTATTATTGTTTGCGCAGTCCGGACTTCGGAATGCCCAATTGCTCTCGATATTTAGCCACCGTGCGGCGCGAGATGGGGAAACCTTTTTCTTTCATAACGATCGTCAGCGCTTCGTCGGACAAGGGATGGCGCTTGTCTTCGGCAGCTATGGCCTCACGCAGTGCAGCTTTGGCTTGACGCGACGAGAGTTCTTCACCCTCGCCGGAAGTAAATTGAGAGGAGAAGAAGAACTTAAGCGGGTAAAGTCCGTGTTGCGTCTGCACATATTTGCTTCCCGTGACGCGTGAAACGGTAGAAATATCTACGCCGGCCTTCTCAGCGACATCGCGTAGCGTCATGGGGACGAGTAGCATTTCATCGTCGTCGTTCAGGAAGAAGTCGCGTTGCCGCTCGACGATGCCGCGCATCACGCCCATCAAAGTCTTGCGCCGCCGGTTGATGAGTTCGAGGAAGAGCTGTGCATCCCCCACTTTCTTGCGAGCATAAACGTATGCATCGCGCTGACTTTTATTCAAGTCTTTATGGCCGCCAAACTCGCGCACCGTATCTTTGAAAGCCTTACTCACGCGTAACTCGGGGACGTCTCCATTATTGAGTCGCACGCTGATACTTCCATCATCTTCAACGTGAACATAGAAGTCGGGTATTGCCGTTGGCGCCGTTCCGATCGTCGTTTCATTCAAAGCACTACCGGGTTTCGGATTTAAGCGACGTATCAGCTGCGCTACTTGTTGCAGACTTTCGTCGTCTGTTTTTAATCGCGTCTTTATTGTGTTCCAATGGTGATACGTAAAATCCTTAAAGCAACGATCAACGATGGCTATGGCGAGCGCCTTAAAAGGACTCTTGAGCTCCGGACTTTCCAATTGCACGCGAAGGCATTCCTGCAAGTCGCGTGCTCCGATGCCGCGCGGTTCAAATCGCTGTAAGAGGTGCAACAATCGCTCCAACTCTTCCTCAGACACGTCCAAATTCTGATAAATCGCCAATTCATCGCCAATGGTGCGCAAATCTTTACGCAGATAGCCATCATTATCCAGACTGCCGATAAGATATTCCATAATCCGGCGTTGCTGTTCATCGAGATCGTGCTCACCGATCTGTCGATAAAGCTCATCATACGCATTATTTGTCGCCGCCAGTTGCACCTCGCGCTCCTCGGCCTCGTTACGTTGTCGCAACAGATAATCCGGAATATCGTCTTCCGTCAAGTAATCGGCCGTCTCATCATCGGCGTGTGGCTCATCTTCAGCGGTCTCCGACTCATTATCGTCCGCTTCCGTCGTTTCTGCCGCCATATCCTCCTCATTTTTATCAGGTCCGGCCTCCTCCAACGCGGCGTTATCTTCCAATTCGTTGCGCACACGTTGCTCCAGATCCATCACAGGCAGTTCGAGCAAGCGCGCCATAGCCACTTGCACAGCCGAGAGCTGTTGCGTTTGCTCTTCCTTTTGTGTTTGTATGAGTTTCTGAGGCATATAAGTCGTTTACGAGTGCAAATTTAGAAGAAACAAAGAGAAGCCCCAAGCTCCCTTGCGTTTATTTCCCCCACGCTTTTCTGTGAGCGATCTGCTTAGTGCTTTCCACGCCATAGTGCAGAAGCGTTTTTTCCATTTCAGAGGAGAATAAGTGCGGTCTATTTTTATGGAATCACACAAATTGGTCATAATGCCGCTGAATAAAACGTCGGAGTCACCTTGAAACTTTATGGCCCTGCAACTAAAGTGCAAATCAGAATAAGAGAAAGGATATGATGTTCTTATTATGCTTGTAGTTTACGATTCAAATGTTGCAAAATAGTTGCATTCCCTTTCGGGTAGTAGCCGTTGGCTTCAGCCCTGAGTTGAGGTCGACCATTAAAAGAAGCTGCCGAGTCGCAGAGAGAAGAGCGAGATAAAGATAGAAAAAAGGCATTGATTATCAACAGTATAAGGCGTCTAAAAACTTTCCTATAAGAGAAGAAAAATTGTCTTATAGGACAATTTTTACGATCACCTAAGACAATTTTTCTGATCACCTAAGAGAATTTCTTCGATCTCCTAAGCGAATTTTTGCAACATCGGTTGGTGTCTTGAAAGCGCTCTTTAGCAGATTGATCTGCCTATTGAGGGACGCCTTTGTCGGGCGAGGAGCGACAAAACATATACGAAACGGGGAAACGCCATCGATGCTCGTACTTATGTTGCCCGGCTACTTTTCAAACGGCAGCCGCTGAAGAACTTGCAAGAGCTGAAGCGGGCACACAGAAAAGACCCTCGTATAGGCAATGCGCTATACGAAGGGCCTTTTTGGTAGTGCCAAGGCTCAAAAGATGCTCAGTGGTCTTCGCCGCTCCTTAAAGCGACCGTTGACTTATCTAACGACGGATATGCTTCAAAATTTGAATGTGGCCGTGAGGGTAACCTTTCGGCCGTCGGCATGTGCATATTCCGCGTTGCGAGCCATCAGCATGGAGGAAGGAGTATAATAAGTATGATTCAAGAGATTGGAGATCGCCAGACTGAAATCCCAGGCTTTTACCTTTGCCCCCAATATCAGGTTGAGAAGGTTGATGCGTTTGACGGGCCCTTCGCCTTCTTGATAAACGCCGGAGGCATTGGGCGAAAAGCGGTCGCGTTTACCCGTATGGAGATACTGTAGTTGGACGTAAGTATCCTTGATGGGCGCATAGTTGACATACATCAATAGTTTTGAAGCCGGGATAGAAATGTTCGACATATAAGTATCCCAGTTGCCTGATGCAGATTTTATCTTTCCTTCCAGCCAAGAGAAGTTAGCTCCGGCCTTCAGCTTGTCGGTCAGCTTGGCATCTGCGCTCAACTCAACGCCGTAAACCTTCTGTGGCGTGCGGTTAACGACCCAAAAACCATTTTCTATTTTGAGATCACTACCCAGTTTTGAGTAAGTATAGAAGAAGGAGCCGTTGAGTTGCAACCAGTTGTCAATGTTAGCGTAAGCACCGATTTCGTAGTTGTTTGTTTTTACCGGCTCGGTAGATATCTTTGAGAGCACATCGGCCTTTGCTGCACGGAGCGTACGCCCTAAGTCGAAGATAGAGAAGCCTTGCGAAAAGGCAACAAACGGCTGGAACACAGGATACTTATTGTAGGACAATCCCATGTTAAAAGAGAAGTTGTTGTAGTGGAGCGATCCGCCTTTTACGCGCACCTGCGGGTCGCTGAGCTTATTGCGTAGGACGTCATAGTCAGGTACGCTGACGTTGATAAAGTCGTAACGGCCGCCAATTTTAATGTTAACGTATTGCCACAACGTAGTCTTGGTTTGAATAAAAGGCGCGTGGTTGTTGCTGGTCAGCCAAGGCACCCACAGACGCCCATCAACGAGGGGTTGGGCCGTCTTGTCAAGAAGATAGTCGTAACCATAAACAAGACGAGTAAAGACGTTGTCGGAGAATATGAGATGTGAACTAAACTGTGCGCGTAAGCCGAACTTGCGATCTTTTATGGCCGACTGTCCGCTGGTTTCTTCCCAGCGAGGCTGGGCGGGGTTTGCTTTTCGGAAGTCGAAGATCGTATATAAACTTGAGCCAAATACGGCTGCTTCAAAATCTGTATGGCGAAACAGCTCTTTAGACGTAAACTTGAGGTAGGCGTTGTGGTTGTAGCGCGTGCCCTCATCTACAGCTTGCGGATCTTTATTGCCAATGACACCAATAGCCGGCTTTATAAGATATTTTCCGGCAGCGGGAATCAGCTTGGTATCTTGCACGCTACGATAATAGTTGTACATCAATTCGAGTCGGTTCTTCGTCGACAAAGCATAGCCTAAATTAACGAGAACGTTGGTCGTGTAAGTATCGCCGAGTCCGTAGCGCGGAGAGATGTATTGCCCATCACCATCCACGCAGCTCCCTGTGCGTCCGAATGCGCCGTTGACGAGATAGTTGAGTTTGCCGACCTTTCCGTAAAGCTGTTGGTTGAGGCGATAGCCCTGCCCCTTGCTTCGTTGAAAGAAATTGTAAGTAGAACCGGCTACGGAAGTTTGGCCGGCAATCGTTCTGTTCGTAGCGTTCTTCTTCGTAACAATGTTGATCAAACCGCCAATAGCGCCGTTGCCGTAGAGCGCCGTCGAACCCTTCACAACTTCAATGTGGTCGATGGCTGCGATGTCGATGGTGCGAATATCGCGGTCGGTCGAACGTAAAGGCGTCGATTGGGGTATCCCGTCAATCAAGACGAGCGCACTTCTTCCACGAAGCGACTGCGAACGACTACTCGTCGTATTGCTCGACAACGCTAAGCCGGGCGTGAGCAAACCCAGCAGTTGGGTTAAATCGGGCGCGGTCTTGCTCATTTCGGCGATCTGACGTTGGTCGATGATTGTCACTGTGGCCGCCGCATTCGATTTTACTTCGGGGATGCGCGTCGCACTCACGACGACTTCCTTAAGTTGCCGCGTGGAGTCCTGCGGGTTCTCCGTCTGCGCAACACAATGTGCGGCAGACGTTATCGAGATACATAACGATAGATAAAGTACTTTTTTTTTCATTTTAATACGCTTTTGTGTAAGTCTGATTATTTTGCAAAAATAAGTCCGCCTTTAGTCGCCTGCAATACCTAAAACAAGGTATAAATCATTGCCCGCTTCTCAAGCTCGGCAACAGAGAAAAAGATCTCCGCAAAAAGAATACGCATCGCTACAAGTGGCGGCAGAAGTATGAAGGTAAACGTATTGTTTTCTTGCGCTCCGAGCTGACTTTGAGATAGCGGCGGACTGAGGTGTGCAAGATGGAAATGGCTCGAAGTAGATTGCGTCAACGCGCTTCTCCCCTTTCGGAGCACGGGGAAGGACTTCCGACGTCTCCGGCTGCACTAAGATCACACGGAAGCTGCTTTTCTAAGCTCTTAATCGGCGTTTGCGCCAAACTCACGTTACTTTTACTTTTGCCGTCTGCAAGGAAAAGTTTACTTTTGCTCGTTAAAACGAAGCGTATGGAAGAACTTATTCGCGTTAAGGGAGCGCGCGTAAATAATCTCAAAAATATAGACTTAAACCTCCCTCAAGGCCGGTTAATCGTCATTACGGGCTTAAGCGGCAGCGGCAAGTCCTCATTGGCTTTCGACACGCTCTATGCCGAAGGGCAGCGACGTTATGTTGAGAGCCTTTCTGCGTATGCCCGCCAATTTTTAGGCCGTATGAACAAGCCCGATTGTGATTATATCAAAGGGCTTCCTCCTGCCATTGCCATCGAGCAGAAGACGACGGCGCGCAACCCGCGCTCAACGGTAGGGACGTCTACTGAGATTTACGACTATCTTCGTATGCTTTTTGCCCGCATTGGTCGCACTTTTTCCCCTGTAAGTGGCGTGGAAGTGAAGCGCCATACGCGGGCCGACGTTGTCAATTGTGCTTTATCCTATTCGCCCGGCACGCGTTTTACGCTCTTAGCCCCGATCGTGCGCAGCGCAGATAGGAGTATGAGCGAGCAGTTGGCCGTTTATCTCAAACAGGGCATAAGTAGGCTTGATCTTGATGGGACGATGCTTCACATCGACGATGTCTTGCAAGACGCTGACCGACTTCGAGAAGTTGAGGCCTCGGATGCGGCCTTTCTGCTTATTGACCGTCTGAGCGTAGATCCCGCTAACGAGGCTGTCAATCGGCTTACCGACTCCGTAGAGCGTGCCTTTTATGAAGGCAAAGGCGAATGCTTGCTACGCTTCTACCCCTCCAAGGCGCTGCATCGCTTCTCTGAGCGCTTTGAAGCCGACGGCATACAATTTGAAGAACCTTCTGACCAACTGTTTTCATTCAACTCGCCGGCCGGAGCTTGTTCCGAGTGCGAAGGCTTTGGAAAAGTGATCGGCATTGATGAGCAACTCGTCGTGCCCAATACGGCTTTGAGCATCTACGATGGTGCCGTCGTCTGCTGGCGTGGCGAAAAAATGGGCCAATGGCGCGAAGAGTTTTGCCGCCGTCAAGCACCGCGTGGATTTCCGGTGTTTAAACCTTTCTTTGAACTGACGCAGGAAGAAAAAAATATTTTGTGGCACGGCGACAAGACGGAACAGGCACTGCCCAAGGTGGAACAAGTAACGCTGGATGCTTTTTTTGATATGCTCCGTGAGAATCAATATAAGATTCAGTACCGCGTAATGTTGGCGCGTTACCGTGGCAAAACGACTTGTCCCGTCTGTCAAGGTAGCAGGTTAAAGCCCGAGGCGGGCTACGTCCGCGTCGGAGGCGAAAGCATCAGTCGCTTGGTGCGTATGTCCGTAGCCGACTTATCGGAATGGTTCGAACACGTGCTCAAACTCGAGCCTCACGAGGAGCAACTCGCCGCACGCTTACTCACCGAACTCCGTCAGCGGCTCCGCTTCTTGGTCGACGTAGGCTTAGGCTATCTGACGCTCGACCGCGCAGCCAATACGCTTTCCGGCGGTGAGAGCCAGCGCATCAATCTCGCCACGAGTCTCGGTAGCAGTTTAGTCGGCTCGCTCTATATATTAGATGAGCCGAGCATTGGTCTACACAGTCGCGATACGGGGCGCCTCATCCACGTCTTAAAGGCTTTGCGCGATCTCGGGAATACGGTAATTGTAGTAGAACACGACGAAGAAATCATGCGGGCTGCCGATTACATTGTCGACATAGGCCCCGATGCGGGCCGTTTGGGCGGACGTGTAGTCTTCGCAGGGCCAAATCCGTTTGCTGAGGGGCAGGCGCCAAGCACCGACTTGCCGCAGCAGTCGGCCGAACTTCCATCCTACACGCTCAAATACCTGTCGGGCGAAGAGACGATCGATGTACCCGCTACGCGGCGCTCGTGGACGCGCAGTATCACTGTCGAAGGCGCGCGCGCCAACAACTTAAAAGGCATCAGCGTCGAATTTCCGCTCAACGTGATGACCGTCGTGACGGGCGTATCCGGTTCGGGCAAGAGTACACTTGTGCGCAGCATCCTCTATCCTGCTTTGAAGCGCCACTTCGATGAGCCGGCCGATCGCCCCGGCGAGTTCTTACGACTCTCGGGCGCCGTCGATGCCGTGAAGCGCGTAGAGTTTGTCGACCAGCACCCGATTGGACGCTCCTCGCGCAGCAATCCGGTTACGTATCTCAAAGCTTACGACGAGATACGAAAACTCATGGCCGAGCAACCTTTGGCTAAGCAGTTGGGCTTCTTGCCTGCGTTTTTCAGTTTCAACACAGACGGCGGCCGATGTGAGGAATGTAAAGGCGAGGGCGTAGTTCACGTAGAAATGCAATTTATGGCCGACCTCGAACTGCCTTGTGAAGCCTGCGAGGGCAAGCGCTTTAAGAAGGACATCTTAGACGTGAAATATCGGGGTCGAAATATTTACGATATACTTGAAATGACGGTCAATCAAGCTATCGACTTCTTTACAGAAGGTGGGCAAAAGCGCATCGTCGCAAAGCTCTTGCCGCTCCGCGACGTCGGCTTGGGCTACATTAAGTTGGGCCAGAGCAGCAGTACCCTTAGCGGCGGCGAGAATCAGCGCGTAAAACTGGCCTACTTCCTCAGCTTAGAGCGCAGCGAGCCAACGCTCTTCATCTTCGATGAGCCGACGACGGGCCTCCACTTCCATGATATTCGCACCTTGCTCAAGGCTTTCAATGCCTTAATCGGTCGAGGGCACAGCATCCTCATCGTGGAGCACAACTTAGACGTAATCAAATGTGCCGACTACGTGATTGATCTCGGTCCGGAAGGCGGCCGCGATGGCGGACATCTGGTCGGCGCTGGCACACCTGAAGAGTTGGTGAAACTCGGCAAGGGCTATACGGCGCAATATTTGAAAGAAAAACTCCAAGCCTAAGCCTTAGCGCGGGCATCAAGTAATTTCAGCTGACGACATACGGCGGCGGTGGGCAGACAACCAAACAGCCCATCGCCGCCATCTGCATCCGGTAAGCGGCAGGCGTAAAAGCAAGCAGCGCAATCCTCATTGACCACGCACACAGCCCCAACCGATAGGCGGCCGCACCGGCGGCAAAGGACGAGGCCGTCTTTTGCGGTGTCAATAGCAGTCAACGCTGTTGGCACGATCATCATTTCTCGACTCTTCGCACTCGTTTTCCGACCATTTATACCTATTATACGCCTACGTTTCCAGCTTCTTTTACCGTTTGGCGGCAGCAAACCATCGTTTGGCGGCAGCAAACCATCGCTTGGCGGCAGCAAACCATCGTTTGGCGGCAGCAAACGAGAAGCGCACACCGCATTGACAAGCATAAGTGGGCCGGCAGCCGATGATGGATGCACCATTGTACCAACCTTAAGACTATTATCGGCTCGCAGAGGCAGGCGGCGGCGTTTTGTACGCTTGCGTCACTTACTGATATTTTTTATAATGTAACAAAACGTATTGATTTACTTATGAATAGTCACACCGGATGTATTTCCTTCTAAAACGCAAAGGCCTACAGCTGCCTCCGGGCGAGGCGCAATAGCGCAAGAAGCCGCATACATCGAGGATTGCGAGATTTTGCGCGCCGTTTATTAACCAAAAAGACAGAATTTCCCTGTATTCTTTTCACGCTATTTTGGTTTTTTTCAAAAACAAACATACTGTAAATCAGAAATATTCCATACTTTTGCACAGTCAGATGAATAGTGCTCTAAGAAGCCTATCAGTACCGTTAGGGAAGTATCAAAACAAAACAGAACTAAGCGCCCCAAACAAACAACAGGTAATATGCAAAAGAAAAACGTTGAAAGACAAAATTACGAAGCTCCGCTCCTCGAACGTATAGCTCTTGATGAGCAATCTTTCCTTGCGACGAGCCCTCCCATAAACGTCGGCGTAAGTGTTGGGGGCTTTGACGATGGAGGATCAGAGGATCTTGACGGAGAGTCGTACGATAGCGATGGAAACTCCTTAGACGGAAATCAACCCTAAGCATTCAGCCTCTTCAGAAGAGGACGAACAAATGACGAAGCGGTCAGCAATAGCTTATTATTGCTGGCTGTTTGTGTATCTATAAGTAAAGGCAGGCGAGCCGCACCACTGCCCATCGTTAATGCAGGATGGCGGGCAAGAGATGCAGAACTGAAGGAGATGATTAAGCAATCTGCCTCAAGCTGAAGAGAGCTATAGAAAGGCCGAAAAATGTCACACCGGACGCAGAACGGATCGCAAACATAGGTTAACGCGTATACCTTATAAAAGGTACGACCGGCATACGCTGCCATAAAGGCGCACACACCGGCCGTATTGACCTAATCTATCTATCAACTAAAGCTATTCGATTTATTCTACAAACATCTTACGCACACTTGTGCCGTGGTCGGTACGAATACGCAGAATGTAAACGCCACTCGGACGCGGCGCAGCAATGCCGGCCTCGACCGTCGCCGTGCGCACACAGAGGGCGCCGGAAAGTGAATAAAGGCTCACTTCCTGCACACGTACGTCGGAGGGTACTTTGAAGTGAAGGCGATTGCCGGCTTGATAGACACTGACGGGTACACTTGAGGCCGCCACGGGCGCCTCAATGGCCGTCGTGTTCGTATACTTGACAATGCGGTAATAGTTGTCGTAACCACCTACGGGCGTTTCGGTCTTCGCACCCGCAGCTTTCTCATCAACCTTCACGAGGTAGTTGTTTGGAAGCAATTCTTGGCCCGGTTTGTATTTGAATTTGATTTCCTTTGATTCGCCGGCCTTCAGCTTTAAGTTGCCCATATAGACAATTTCCCCGTTGGAGTCCGTAAATTGACGCAGGCGAACGTAGGCTTTGCCGTTGTAATCTTTCAGCGCCTTAAGCGTCACCATTCCTTCATAGCGCGTGCCAGAGGTTATTTCAGTCGGAAAATCCAAGACTTCGCACGTCAACGCTAATTCATCGTTTTCGGAGATCACAATTTTAGTAGAATCGAAAGGCGTAGGCAAATCTTCAAGACCGCGAGAGGTGATGTACTTAGCGCCAATCGTGTACGTGCCGGGTTCTAAGCCGGCTGCTTTATAGAAGCCATTGGAGACTTGTTCACCGCGCTCAATGTTTTTATCGACTTGCAAGAAGACGTACTCTTGATTTTTAGGACCGCCCTTGAGGTAAGTGACGATACCGACGTCGCCGGTTGCACAGTAGTTGCGTGCATAGAAAGCAAAGTAGAGTGGCGTGCCTTGCTTGACGGGGCCGGACGCAGTCGGCGTACTCTTTAACCAATACGTAGGACTCGTCTGGCGCAACACGGGGGCATCAGCTTCGGGCAGAATCTCTACCATAGCGCGACCCACTTCGGCATCATCAAAGGGAAGCGGCGTCTTTGTCGCATCATAAAGCGCCAAAGTGTATTTGCCGGGCTTCATCTTGTCGCCTAAGTCCATCAGAAGTTCCATCTCCTTCGTGCTTTCTTCATATACGCCGGCTCTAACAAAGACGGTATCGGTAATCGACGGATCATCGACTGACGTGAAGTGGAATGCAATTGCCTTAATCGGAAAATCCTTGCTCCTATTCTGAAGCGTGAAGCTGGCTTTGGCGATGCCGTTCGCGTAGAGCGGGCCATCAAAATGAATCGGCGTGAGCAGCTTAACGTCAGAATGAAGAGCGTGGATCTTAGCATCGACGATCCGGCCGTTAGATACGCTAACATCGCCGTAAGCCGGCAGACTGAGCGGGTGGCGCAAGATCTTCCAATCGCTCATTCCATCTGCAAAATAGGCAAAATGGATCGTGTAGTCGCCATCAGCAACGCCGGCAACGGCTTTCGGAATATTTCGTATCCGCAAACTGGTATATCCGGTGCGGCCGGCTTTACATGCTTCTATATGTACCGGCTCTTCTTTGAAGCGTTTCACGATTTTATCGCCTTGTACCAAGACCGGGGCTACCTTAAGATCAACCGGCATCATCTCATAATTTTCGATATAGGCCATCATGGTCATATCTTCTTCGTAAGACATCAAACCAAGGCGCGACGGAGAGTAGATCGCGTAAGGCACGGGCTGAGCAGAGCCGCCGGCAGGCTTGACGTTAACGATAATCTCTTGATTGACGTTGAAGCCCGTTGAAGAAGCGCCGATGCCCAGCGCTGATGGGTTGAGATGGTTTACCATAAAGAAGCCGTCACTCGTACCATGCCAGCCCCAATTTATGTGCACGTAGTCCTGATCGTCATAGCCATCGCAGACAAATGCGTGTCCGCCGCGACCATCTTCCGCCGAAGCGGCATAATAAACGGGGCGGCCTGCATCCAACTCCTGCTTAATCATTGAAATCCACTCTTTAGTCGGATAATAATCGCGCGGTTTCATCTCCACAGCGTTGTCGTAGCCAAAATATGTCCGCAATGCGTAAGGAACGGCTTGAGAATAGGCGCCACTACTGGTTTTCGTGTAGTGCATATTTACGGAGATGCCAAAATCAGAGGCGATCGAAGCCACCGCCTGGGCTTGCTCGTCGGTATATTCGCCGGCATAGTTGGGCAGCATTTTATCCCAATCGTAAGTAGCATCCGCAAAGTTGGCCGACAGCGTTAGTCCATCCATCTTATATGAATGCGAACCCGCGCCGTGCTGCGGATACTTATGGAAACGCATTATCTGCGTACAAGCAGTTGCCACGCAGCCCACATAATAATGTCTGGTCTTCCCATTATCCACCCACGTAGGGCAATTGTTATTATACGGTGTGTCCTGCCCCCATTTCGTCTCTCCTAGCAATGGGCCCACAACGGCTTGTGGAGCAGCGGTCGCAATAGGCGCTCCGGGCTCATCCTCCTCAATAGCGGCGATGCGTTGGGCATAAACTTTCATCCAGAAAAGGAGATTTTCCGGTGCGTCCGCAAATGAGAATTGGCCGGTATTAGCATAAGCCAAGACGGTGCCGACGGCATCATCGCCGGAGATGATCACAAAGCCTTTACCCCCTTCTGCATTGTAGACGTAAAAGGGAGCCTGCTCGGCAGATTGCCCTTTCGCCATTAAGTGTTTGGGTGTAGGAAGCAGAGCGCGAACCATTCGTTTTTGTGGTCCTGCTTGCAAGAATTTTGCTGCCAACTGCGCAGCTTCGGTTTGCGGAATGCGTCGGGCTTCAGTTGAGAAGAAGGCCAACGCTAACAATCCCGAGATGAATAAACGTTTCATAGTTAATGGGTATAGTAAGTTTGAGATTCGTCTGTGACTTAATCAGTGGCGTCCTGAACCTGAAAAGTTTCTTCTGAGGCTTGGTCAGTGGCGTACTGCATTGGATAGGTTTCGTCTTTTGCCGATTAGGCGGCGTCTTTCATTGTTAAATCGGCGTCGGCATAGCTAGATGGTACTCGTTGGGACTCATTTGACTACCTCGGCGTGTGCTTTTCAGCAAACGAACATCGGCAAATTTAGAAAAAGTTTTCGAGCCATAAAATAAAACCAAGAGAAAAAGAATAAACAATATCTTTTTTACGTATTTCATCGCAAGAAAAACGGTAGAAGAAAGGGGAAAACAAACGACTTAAACCGAAAAACAAGTGCTAAGAAGCCACAAATACAGGGCAAAGTAACGAATAAGGAGGCGCAAACTTGGGAATGTTCGACAAAAAGCGTAACTTTGCCTTACCTTGATAAATATAATTTTATTATAAGCACAACGTATTATACAATAAGAGCCCTATGACATTCACCGAAAAGGCTTGGGGAATCTTCCGCACCGCGGTCGACGACTACCATAAAGCAGATCATATCGACGCCAATTTTGTCAATCCTTATCCGGTCAATACAATCGAAGCCGCCCTCTATCGTAAATGCTGGATCGACACGGTTCAGTGGCACATGGAGGACATTATACGTGACCCGAACATAGATCCGGTTGAGGCCCTCGCGCTCAAGCGCCGCATCGACAAGAGTAATCAGGACCGCACCGACCTTGTGGAGCAGATCGATCATTATTTTTTGGAGACCTACAAGGATGTGCGCCCGCTTGATGGGGCTACGCTCAACACCGAGACGCCGGCGTGGGCCGTGGATCGGCTCAGCATCCTCTACCTCAAGATCTACCACATGGAGGAGCAGGCTTCGCGTCAGGAAGCCGATACTGCCCACCGCGAACGTTGCCAAGCGAAACTGGCCGTCTTGCGTGAGCAAAAGCAGGACTTGAGCGGAGCACTTGATACCTTGCTCACAGACATTGCCGAAGGGCGAAAATACATGAAGCTCTATAAGCAGATGAAGATGTACAACGATCCGGCAACCAATCCTATACTCTACGGCGCAAAAGGCAAGTAAAAGTTGGCCCCTCCCGCCCTATTCGCGCTATGTCTGCTTCGTCGGTAGTTCAGCCGCCCCTGCGCCTGTTGATCTTGCGTTTTTCCGCCTTGGGCGATGTCGCTATGACCGTTCCGGTTGTCGCGTCCTTGGCTGCGCAGTATCCGCAAATGCAGATCACCGTCGTCTCGCAGCCTTTCCTCGCCCCACTTTTCGAGCATATAGCGCCCAACGTGCAATTCTTCGGAGCCGACATTCGCAAAACATATCGCGGTCTGCGCGGCCTTTGGCAACTCTCGCGCACGACGCCTTTTAAAGATTGCGATGCGGCGGCCGATTTGCACGATGTCTTACGCACAAAAATCCTGCGTTGTTTTCTGCGTTTGCGCGGCAAGCGCGTGGCTGTGATTGATAAGCACCGACGCGAGAAGCGCCTGCTCGTGGAGCATAAGATCTTCCGTCCGCTACCCACCTCATTTGCGCTTTATGCGGAAACCTTAGCGCGCCTCGGCCTACCCATAAGTCTCAACTTTGAGCACTTAAAATTAGGTGGCGACAAACTACCACTCCCTTTTCCACAACCCACAGACGCCCTGCACGAGCCCTGGTTGGGCCTTGCGCCCTTTGCAGCCCACAAGGGAAAAGTTTACCCTTTAGAGCAAATGGCGGAGGTCGTCCGACTTTTCTTCGAGGCGCATCCCGGCGGGCGCTTGTTCGTCTTTGGTAGCAAGAAGGAGATGGAAATGCTACGCCCAACTTGGGGCAAAGACTTTGAAAGATTGGTTTTCGTATGCGACTTGCTGAAAGGTTTGGATGCAGAACTGCAATTGATGGCGCGACTAAACGCTATGGTTTCGATGGACTCCGGCAATATGCATCTGGCCTCGCTCGTAGGCTGTCCGGTAGTCAGCATTTGGGGGCAGACGCACCCGTTTGCCGGCTTTATGGGCTATCATCAAGCTGAGGAAAACGTAGTACAACAAGACTTGCATTGCCGCCCCTGCTCCATCTTCGGCAATGCGCCGTGTCGATATGGCGATTTTCGCTGTCTACGCGACATTTTGCCCCAACTGATCGTTGACAAAGTAGAAGAAATCATCTCACCCGAACAAGATTAGGGCGCAAAGACAAAGACGGATATATAGACTTTGATGAGCAGCAAAAAGGAATTTCGGCGCCATGGTCGAAATTCCTTTTTCTTTTGTCCTTCGATTACACAACTCTTTTGGGGATAAGGACAACGCAGGTCTAAATATCAATCCGCACGGCGCGTCGGCGCACACTTCCCGCTTCGGTAGGGTGCGGAAGCTTGTGCTTAGTACGCAGAAAATAGCAGAGCGTAAAAACGAAGGTGCAATGATAAACTTTAATGGCCGGAAAAAATACAGCGCAGACAAAGCCCTGCAAGCGACGAAAGAGGCGTTGCGGCGATTACTATCGTGAGAAAAAAGGCTTCACCTCACGATAAAAAAGGTGTACGCTCGTAAGAAAAAAGGTTTCACCTCACGATAAAAAACCTCGGCAGCGAAATGTTCGCGTTTATAATTACCCTGCTTGCCGGGTTATAGTGGGAGCAAATGTGTACGAAAAACGAGGAGAAACATAAGGTATCGGTTAGCCGACGGCTCATTGCGCCACGCCATTGGCGGCCTTTCGACCTTCCGCCATACGGGGAGGACGGGCGCTGACGTTTGGACGACCTTGATGGGTCGCAGACGAGCCTCAAAAAGAGGATCGGTCGAGTAAAGAAAAAGGAATGAAAGGATAGAAAAAAAGGAGGCAACGCGCGGCTGACTCCTTTAGAAGGGTGCAAGATGGGACTCGAACCCACGACATTCAGAACCACAATCTGACGCTCTAACCAACTGAACTACATGCACCATAATAACTCTTCCCGCTTGGAAAAGTAGTGCAAAGATACTGGTTTTTCCGTTTTGCGCAAACTATTTCCTAAAAAAATCTGTGCAGGAAGGAGAATTTTACGACAGAAAGCCGTCGTATGCCGACAAAATGCGGGGTGCAGGCGGTTGCCGGCAGTAGCAAAGCATGAAAGAACAAAGCCACGGCTGAATCCTTGCGGATGCCGTGGCTTGTATAATCGTAGTTGAAAACTTTTATTTCTTAACGTCTGAAAGGTTGACGCGCTTTTCGCGGATACGAGCCTTCTTACCTGTAAGTTTGCGGAGATAGTAGAGTTTCGCGCGGCGAACTTTACCAATCTTGTTAACTTCGATGCGGTCAATGCTGGGAGAGTCCATCGGGAAAATACGCTCTACACCTACCGTGCCTGACATTTTGCGAACGGTAAAGCGCTTCTTGTCGCCGTGGCCCTTGATTTTGATAACAACACCGCGATACAACTGAATACGCTCCTTGTTACCCTCGACAATTTTGTATGCTACGGTAATCGTGTCGCCGGCTTTGAAAGTCGGCCTTTCTTTGTTCGTAGCAAAAGCTTCTTCTGCAACTTTAATTAAATCGACCATTGTTTTATTGGTTTTGTTTGTTGATATGTCGGTTCCACACGTCGTGTCCGGCCACTTTGATTCCGGATAGGGGGCGCGGGAAAAGCGGTGCAAAAATACGACTTTCGTTGAGAATAGGGAAATTTTTTAGCGATTTATTCTTCCGCCGGGGTGAATTTCTGCGCCGATTCGAGGCGGGCGCGTTTGGCCTTGATGCAGCAAGGAGCGCCTCACAGACGCCCCTTGCTGTGTATGATATGTCGGTAGTTTGCCGGCAGAATCAAGAGCGATGACCGCCGCCAAATCCACCTGATTGTCGGTCGGGGAATTCACCGCGCCGATGACCACCTGCACCCCTTTCGCGGCTACCTACCTTGCCATTGAAGATATTGAGGCGGTAACTGAGATTAAGCATGAAGTAGGCGTTGATGGCATTGGTCCGCGAATCGCGCCGCATCTGAGCTGTGACGCTCCGACTCACGCTGCTCTGCTGATGTAGTAGGTCATAGAAACGAACGCTTAAGGTCAAGGACTTATCATGTAAGAAGTCTTGCGCAATTTGCGCGTTCCACAACAATTCGTTTGTGTTCATCGCGCGATCT
Source organism: Alloprevotella tannerae (assembly GCA_015259125.1). Classification (GTDB taxonomy): domain Bacteria; phylum Bacteroidota; class Bacteroidia; order Bacteroidales; family Bacteroidaceae; genus Alloprevotella; species Alloprevotella tannerae_A. The sequence goes on from JABZGR010000004.1 coordinate 75,813, forward strand.
GCATAGCCGCGACGGCTGCTCATCTGAACATCGGTAGCGATCGTCATACCCCAAGGCAATGAGAGATTGCCCGAAAGGCCGTAAGCATACTGCCAAGCGTTGAGGTTGCCGGCAGATTGGAGCGAATTGCGCGTATGTCCGTAGTCAATAGAAGCAAGAAGGCCGACATCAAAGAAGGAAGCGCGATACGTAAGGTTGAGGTCCTCGCGTATATCTAAGTTCCGAGCGGAATTTTTTATGGCCGGCGTGGAGTCGAACACACTATTATAATAGGATGCACGCGGGTTGGCTTTGAGAGAAGCAGCCGGACGCAACAATGATTGGAACAATACGGGTGACAAAGTGGGCGAACTGATGCGACTAATGAAGCCCACGTCGTTGCGGAATTCGAAGTCGGTGTTAGTACTCAAAGAGAATTGCTTATTCTTACCAAAACTAAAGTTGTAGATAAACGTACCTTCTAAATCCCAACTGCCGTTGATGTTCTCCGGGCGCGAATATCGCACCCCCGTAGCATCGTTGTAGATGACGCGTGTACTGATGGAATTGGTCGTATGTGCAAAGGCAAGGTGGGCCATAATACCGGCTTGGCGGGCCGGATTATAACCATAGTAGGACGCACGCAAGCTATTGGTCCAAGAAGGCTTGAGCCCGGGGTTACCCATCGAGATATTGAGCGGGTCAGAATTGTCGACGACGTCGAGCAAATTAGTCATTGACGGCTGGCCGGCGGTGCCGCGGTAACGGATGTCGATAGAATTGGTCTTGGACATGCGATAACGAAAGCGCAAGGTCGGAGAGACGTTGAAGACAGAGCGCGTTATGAGCGTGTCAATCTGACTTGGACGGGTGTATTGCATCTTCGTGCGCTGCGGATCGAAAGAAACACCGGCATGGAAGCGAATATTCTTCGTATCATATCGAAGATCCAAATCTACGCTATTGTTGAAGTAGCGGTAGGTGGCATACTGGCTGTTGTCTAAATCGCGCACGGTTTCTAAAATCTGCGCATCGGTCGGCAAAGTGCCAAGGCGCGGGTAAGCGTTTGCGTTCCCGTAAGTCAGCGGGTCAAGTTTATCCAAGTCATAGAGGGATCTGCGCCCATCTTGGTACTTATAAGAATATTCATAGCGCACTTGGGCGTACCAATTCTTACCCAAAGGTTCTACGTAACCAAGGCGAGTGCTATAACCATAGCTCTCGGATGGCGAAGTTTCGTATTGGTTGAGAAAACTTGCGGGCTTTCCGGTATAATAGTTAATGTCTGAAACGTTGAATCGTTTGTTGTTGGCGTGCGTATATTCACCATTCAAGCGCAAATTCACGTTGCGGCCTTTTTTACCAAAACGCCGAACGAGATGAAGCTCAAGATTGGCGGAATTTGTATTGCCGTGGCTGAACGTCTCCGCAAGATTACGGTTGACAGCGATAGGCGTAAGCAACGTATTATGCACGCTAAAGATAGAATCGAGCGGATTCTCGACGCCGGCGAAAGTATAAGGATTTTGATTGAACGTTGCCGAGCGCGATTTCCCGTTGTTGCGGGTTGCATTATGGCTAAAGCTGGGTTCTATGCCAATAAACGTCAGCGAATCCGGGTTCCAACGCAGCTCAGCATTGGCCCAAAAGCTATTCGTATGGCTATAGCTGCGCTGATTTCCGTTCGCGAAAGAGCTGGTTCTGCCCGAAGTCAGGAAATTTTCCGTCGAAGAAATAGAATTTAAATCTACGTCGCGATGCGAATAGCGCACATTTCCTTCGACCTCAAAGTGCCCCGCTTTTTGTTGCTCAATCTTGTTGTCCCAATAAAAGTCGAGGCCGATCATTTTCGAGGCCGTCAAGCCTTTATTTCCGCCAAACGAGTGCGGACCGCCGAAGCCCTGATCATTTGTATTGTTCAGGCTGCTAAAGAGCGATATTCGGCTGTTATCCGTAAAGCGCGTAGCAAACAAACGATCGGAATAGCGCCCTTTATTGCCGACTCCGAGGTCAATATTTGTAATCCAAGAATCGTTGAGCGCCTTCTTAGTCGAAATATCCAGCACCGTCACCTCTTCTCCGTCGTCTATTCCCGTTTGTTGAGCGTAGTCGCTCTTTTTGTCATACGCTTTAATCTTGCCTACGATGTCCGTCGGCAAGTTTTTCATCACCGTTTTGGTATCTCCTTTGAAGAAGTCTTTACCATTGACCAAGAATTGTTTGACCGTTTTTCCGTTCCATCGGATGGTGCCATCGTCGCTCACATTTACACCCGGCAGCTGCTTAATCAGCGCTTCGACTGTCGAGCCTGTCGGTGTGCGATATGCAGATGCGTTAAACTGCGTCGTATCTCCAACCTGCTGCATTCGCGCTGCGCGTCCATAGACGATGGCCGCTGCGAGCGTATTCTCTTCCGTCTTCATACTTACGATGCCCAAATCAGCCGTTTCGTTGTGATCATTGATCGTAATGTAGCGAAGCGCCTCTTCGTAGCCCGTATAACTAAACCTCACAAGATAACTTCCGGGCTTGTCCATACGGATTACAAACTGCCCAAGGCTATCAGTCAGCGCACCTCTGACAAAAGCACTGTCGCTTTGTTGCAATATTGAGATCGAAACATAAGGGAGTTTGGCCATCGTCTGCGCATTTTCGACCGACCCCTGTACTTGATAGCGCTGCGCCTGCACCGACAAGAAGGCAGAAAGCAGCAGAAGCAAGGAAGCAATTCTTTTCATTATGACTAATTGAATGTTGCTAAGAGATAGAAGTTCTTGTTATAGTCGCAAATATACAAAACTTTCTACAAACAGCGGTTTTTTAGCAAGAAATACGTCGCCACAACGCAAAGTGAGCACGAAAGGAAAATCTTTCATCGTTTTTCTTATCAAAAACTTCATGGCGCCGAAAAAAACTCGTATCTTCGCTTTGAGGGCTTACAAGTCGGCTTTGAATCTTCAAAGTCAAAAATTGAAGAGCCATTTACCCACGATTCTGCAACACGATCTATTATGAAATACGCCGAATACATAAAAAAAGTAGACATCACCAGCCTTTGGAGCGGCAGGAAGCACATTGTTTGGACCTTGCGTCCCGATGTAAACGTCTTGAGCGGAAGAAACGGCGAAGGAAAGAGCACTATCCTCAACAAACTCGTGCATTATCTGCACGAAGCGCCGCAAACGGGCGAACTGCAACACGTCACGCGACAAGGCGTGCGCATTGATTTTCATCCACAAAGCGCCGACAGCGTCCGCTATGACCTGATTCGCAGTTTTGATCGCCAGATCGTGCAAAGCGAGGCGCTTTCTAAGATCACAGACCAAAAGCTTTGGACCGAGCTCGATTGGCAATTATATCTCTTGCAGCGGCGTTATCTCGACTACCAGGTGAATGTGGGCAACCGAATGATAGCATTGCTCACCAAGGGCAGTCCCGAAGCGCGCCAAGAGGCAGAAGAAGCCGCAAAGATCAAGACGCGCTTCCAAGACATGATTGATGATTTGTTCGCAGAAACGGGAAAAACGATAGACCGACAAAGCAACGAACTGCAATTTCAGCAATACGACGAGACGCTTTCGCCTTACGTCTTATCCAGTGGCGAAAAACAGATTCTTCTCATCCTCTTAACGGCCCTGACGGAGGACCGCCAGCCCTACGTGTTCTTTATGGACGAACCCGAAGCCAGTTTACACTTCGAGTGGCAAAAGCAATTGATCTCCCTCGTGCGCGAACTAAATCCACGAGCGCAGATTATCCTGACCACACACTCGCCCGCTGTGATCATGGATGGTTGGCAAGACGCCGTCACGGAAGTATCCGACATTACGCTCAACGGACATAAGCATTAACAACTCCATCGCCACGTCCTGTTACTCCTCATACTGAATGCTTTATGGCCAAACGTCTTTCGCGCAATCTCAATTCCGACTACATAGCAGCAATGAATCGCCTCGACGGCAAGCACCGCTGGCGCCGAATCATTGCTTATGTCGAAAGTTTCGACGATGTCAGCTTCTGGCGAAACCTGCTACAGCCGCTCGAGAGCGAGCAATATTATTTTGAGATTATGCTCCCCTCGCGCTCCACTTTGCGCAAGGGCAAGAAGACCGTACTGCAAAACGAGTTGGGGCCGCAATTGGGTAAGTATATGATAGCCTGCGTCGATGCCGACTATGATTATGCCCTGCAGGGCGCAACGCTCACCTCGAAAATCCTATGTACCAATCCCTATGTCTTTCATACCTACGTCTATGCTATTGAAAACTATCAATGCTATGCCCCTTCGCTCCACGCAGCTTGCGTTATGGCCACGCTCAACGACCACCATCTCTTCGATTTCGAGGCTTTTCTGACCGACTATTCACGGGCTATTTATCCCTTGTTCGTATGGAGCATCTGGTGTTATCGCACCGGCCACTATCCGCAGTTTTCAATGCTCGACTTCTATCATATTGTAATGCTCACGCAGCTCGACTATTTTCACCCCGAGCGCACGATCGCAGCCTTACGTCGCAGAGTCAACGCAAAAATAGCCCGTTTGCAGCAGCAGTTTCCCGAAGCAAAATCCACCTACAAACCATTATCTGAGGAGTTGGAGCGCTTAGGCTTAGACGAAGACCATACATATTTATATATGCGTGGCCACGATTTGTTTGAAGGTGTCGTTGCGCCACTCTTGCAAGGCATTTGCGACACGCTACGTAAGGAGCGGGAGCGCGAAATCCACCGTTTGGCCGTACATTATACGCAAGAGCAAAACGAACTTGCCGGTTATCGCCACAGCATAGTCCCGATTGAAGATGTGCTGAGGCGGCAGACGGGCTACACGACTTGCCCGGCTTACCTCCGTGTGCAAGCCGACGTGCGCCGCTTCTTGCAATCCATCACGCCGACACCTCTGCCGCCTGCTGAGGCTCAATCGGCGCCGACCGCTACAGATCTCCCACCTTCAGGCAATCAATCGGAAAAGTCTTAGGCCGGCATACCGACAAAACAGGTCCGCCTACTCCCCTCCCCGCCCCAATCGAGAAAGCAGCTGCCCCGATGGGCGAATCCTCCGCTTGGCAGCACCACCGCGAAGTGTCATCACGCCCCGACAAAACACGAACGGTCTATGCTTCCGTCTTTTTTAGGGAAGCGGCAAACTGATTTTCAACGCACAACATTTCCATCTTGCACCGCCGCGCATCATCATTGACCGCGCGAAAAGTTGGCGCAGGCAGTTTTTTCTCACGATGAAAAAGGCTTCACCTCGTGAGAAAAAAGGTTTGCGCTCACGACAAAAAAGGTTTGCGCTCGTGATAAAAAACCTACAGAGCCGATCTTTGCCCGCCAAAAGCCAAAGGTGCGCACGCGCAGATCAAAACAGTGCAGTACGTAAACAAAGCAGCGGCCTACATTTTCACTGAAACGTAGGCCGCTTTAACGATACTGCGATCATCAAACGCGAAGAGGTGATTATGCGTAAGGCGTGCGAGAGGCGCGCCATAGATGCGGCTTGATGAAATGCAGCCGGCAGCATAAAAACCTGCCACTAAAGGCAGTTGTATTTCATTTTAAGCAGGTGCGAATCTTCTCCGGCAAAATGGGCATTGCACCATGCTGCGTGCAAACAAAGGCGGAAACGTCGACAGCCAAGCGATGGGCGAAATGGATGTCGCGTCCGCAAAGGAAGGAGGCGACAAAGGCGGCGCTAAAGGAGTCGCCGGCGCCTACCGTATCAGCCACTTCTATGCAGGGGGTGGGAAGAAAACTTTCGTCGCCGGCCGTGAAGACGTAACTACCTTGGATGCCGCAAGTCAAAACGACGATCTTGATGGAGAAATGCTCGGCCAACTGGCGACAACGTTCAGCAATGCTGCCTTTCAATTGGAACAAATGGGACACGATTTCAAGTTCCTCATCGTTGATCTTTAAGATATTGCAGGCCCTAAGCGAACTTTCGATAACGCCGGCACTGTAGAAGTGTTGGCGAAGGTTGATATCAAAAATTTTGCAACTCTCCACGGGCATTTCTTCCAAGAAGCGGCTGATCGTGCGCCGAGATACATCGCTACGCTGTGCGAGACTGCCAAAACAGAATGCGACGGTATCGCGCGCCAACTCCTTCAAACTGGGCGTAAAGGCGATGTTGTCCCACGCAACGCCCTCAAAGATCTGGTAAGAAGGAATTCCCTCGGCATCCAGCGAGACCTCGACGGTTCCGGTTGGGAAGGGAACGATCTGCAAACTGACTTCTAAGCCTTTATCAGCCAGCAATTGTTGAGCCAAGCGGCCTAAGTCGTCATCGCCCAAAGCACTTACGACGCAGCTACGCAACCCCAGTTGGCGGGCGTGGTAAGCAAAGTTGGCGGGAGCGCCACCTAAGGCGGCGCCGGCGGGGAGAAGATCGAAAAGAACTTCACCCATACCTACAACATACTGATTATTCATATCTCGTCTCTTTAGTTTGTGATTGCTATGCGGGATACCATTCGCCATCGTCCTCTTGCTTTTGTGGATTTTCCTTTTGCGGAATATCCTTTTTCGGCGTTTCAGACTGCTTTTCTTGGGTCTTGGTCTCTTTCTTTTGCGTCGGATCAGTCGTCTTTTGCTTTGCAGGCTGCTGCGGCTTAGTCTTGGCCGGCGTCTTCTTTGTCGGCGTACCCTTCTTTTGCTGCTTCGCCGGCTGTTGCTTAGCCGGTTCTTTAGCCGGTTGCTGCTGTTCTTCTTGCTTTATCGGTTTCTCCGTCTTCGCCGGCGGATCGTCCGGATAAGTATCATCATCTTCGGGGACGACGGGCGGTGGCGGAGGCGTCGGTTCTTGCTTCTGCTTCGCGGGTTCAGCCTTCGGGTCGGCCTCTTGCTTATCCTTCGTCGGCTCTTGCTTATCTTGCTTTTGCTCGGTCTTATCCTTAGCGGGGTCAGCCTTGTCCTTAGCGGGCTCTTGCTTATCCTGCTTCTGTTCGGTCTTATCCTTCGTGGTCTCAGCCTTATCCTTCGACGGCTCTTGCTTATCCTGTTTTTGCTCGGTCTTATCCTTCGACGGTTCAGTTTGATTCTGCTCAGGTTCTACCTGACGCGCCTCCTTCTTCGACGCCTTCTCAACAGAATTAACGTCGTCTTTCTCGGGATAACTCTTATCTGTATCGGAGATAATTACAGGCTTTGTCGCAACGGAATCGACCTTTTCGGTCGGCAAACCGGGTTTTGCAGTCTGCAAACTATCTTTTTGGTCCGTCTGTTTCACGACTTTAGGATAGATCGGATTGACCTTGTCTTCATAACGCTGACTACCGGGCGCATAATTCTCATCCAGCGGCAAATCAGTATTGAGTTTAAGCGGCGCAAACGCCTTGTCGTAGAACCGCTGATAGTCTACGAAGCTGAAGACACGAGGTATCAGCGCTAAATTCTCGTCTGAAATCAGATAGACGTGGGCACGACGCAACTGGTTAGCCAATGCCGGCGACTTAAATACGCTTTGCGCGTAGCGGTGGGCCTCATCAAAACTTCTGAATCCGCTTACGGAGAAGGTAACAACATTGAGCGTGCGACTGCGTTCCTTATCGGCGCTCTTACCTTTCAGGTTGTAGAGTTCGCCGGCGTAGAGCGCGATATTTTGCTTCGATATATCGAAATTGCGAACGTAGAAATTGGAGAAATTAAACTGGGCTAAATCGTACAACAAACGGTTGTCGTCGAGCGAATCGCGGACGTAGGCCACCAAGAATAAGAAATTGGCGCGTCGATTCCCATTAAAGGTCGGCGCTTTTCCGTTTTTCGTCGCGCTCAAAGAGTCTCCTTGCGCATTACGAAGCGCCCAAAGTTCGCCAAAATCCATACCGCCGACTCCAACTTTCCGACCGGTTTGCAGACCTTTCACGATTTGGTCCGCCATAGGTTGAAGCTCGCTCTTCGGATACTGCTTGGCGAGCGTCGACAACGCGTCTTCAGCCGATTTGTATTCGCCTCGGTTCAAGCGCGTCAAAGCCTGAACGAACAAGAACTTGTCGCGATTTGCCCCATCCGGATGTTTCTGCGTAGAGCGTTCGAAGTTGGCGCCGACTGTTGCGAAATCGCCCTTTCGATACGCATTATAAGTAGCGGCATACAAGGAATCCTCCAACTGCACCGCAAACTGCGCGTCGTGCAAATAGTTTGGATCTTGCAAGCGCTTGCTTATCGTGCTGTCAGGGAAGTTTTCGACGAGCAGACGTTTGTATTGCTCAGCCTCAAGCGGCTTCTGCCAGCGCATATACAAGAGATAGAGCTGATAATATGCGTCGTGCAAGCGATCAAACTTAGGATAGTGGCGCACAAGTCTCTCCAGCGTGCGAGCAGCCAAGGGAAAATCGGTCAAATCATCCTTCTCAATGACGCCGGCATTGTAGAGCGCGTTCTGCAAGATTAAGTTTGAGGCCTCCTTTGCCTCTTCCGTGAAAGGAAGTTGCTTTAGATAATACGCCCGATTGTGCGGATCGTCCTCCGGTTTTAGTTTTTGTTCGTCCGTATCCGCAGCCAAGGAATCAGCAGCCTGACTCAAACTGTCGGCATTTGGATTCACTTCACCGTTGGGCCCAAGGAAAGCGCCGGCGGCCTTTTGCGAGCGACGCCAGTAGTCCTCATTCTTGCGCCGGCCCCATTGCCGCGCGAAATCTTGCTTACCCTGCGCTACGAGCATCGGGTTATAAAAATAGAAGCCTCGATCCTGCGTCGAGCGTCTTTGACCCGGCTGCGGCGTCGTCTCAGTCACGATATCAGCGCCTCCATTCTGCTGCCGTTCAGCCTCTGCTTGTTCGCGGCGCTCCGCGGCTTCTTTCTTTTTCAAGGCAGTTATGACGCGGTCTATCGCAGCATTGCGCTCTGATTCCGGAGCTACGGCCAAGGCCTGCAAACTATCCTGCAACTGTATCGCACTCGTATGCGGCACGAGTTTGTCCAAAACCTTCGTGCGCTTTTCTGTCAGTTCGTAGTCCGCACCTTTTTTATCTATCAACGCAAGTGCCTCCGTGTAGCACCCTTGCGCCAAGTCGAAGCGCTCACGATCCCAATACAATTCGCCGAGTCGCAGCAAGAGCAATCCCTTTTCAGGTCCCGCTTTCGTCGCTTTCGTTCGCCCATGTTCATACGCCGTGATCGCAGCTGTCGTATCGCGTCGAGCCAAGTAGATATTGCCCATTGCATAATAAACTTGGTCGAGATAATCTTTGTTCTTATCGGCCCGCGCCATTGAGCGGAGGCGTCTGATCATCCCTTCCGAAGCGGCGCGTGTACTAATCGCCGGCAGGCGGTCTGACGGACTGCGGAGCGAATCCGATTGGCCGACAGGGACGGCTTGAAAAGCGACCACTTCAGTCTGTAGAATGCGGGCGTTGAAGGCTAATTCGTAAGGCGGACTCAAACTAATGCAGCGCCCCAAGGCTTTATAGGCTTCGTCGTTGCGGCCCTGCTGCCGGCAGAGTTGGCCCAACAAATAGTAGAGGCGAGCTTTAAGTAAGCGGCGCGGTTCGCGCTTCGCGGCAAGTCGAAGTCGCGGCAAGGCCTCCGCATAGCGCGCTTGGCGCAAGAGGAGATCAGCCTGCGTCGTCTCAACCTCGCGCTGCAAGCGTCCGGGTATGGAGTCGCGGTGCAGGCGATTGAGTGCGTCCTCCGCATCATAGAACCAATCGAGTTGGGCATAGCAGCGCGCCATCCACAGGCGGGCTTCGTTGGCCACGATGGGTTCAGCTGCGTATAAGCGTGTGATGTAAGAGAAGGTAGATGCTGCTTCGAGGAAGTCGCCTTTCTGAAATTGCGCCTTGCCCATCAGCAACCAAGCATTTTTGAGGAAGGGATTAAACTCCTTGCGCTTCAGGTAAGCCTTCACTTCCGGCGAGCGGGTCTTGTTGGCATTCAAGACAGGCTTACGCTTGATCGAATGAGTCCGAATTGCTTTTTCGCACTTCTCAATGGTAACATCAAACTGCCCGCTCCCGGCATTGCGCGAGGCTTCATTGCCCACGAGAAATACGGGCAGGAGTTTGGTATAATTGTCTTTGTTCGTATTTTCCTTTGATTGCAAGCCCTCTTTGTAGGCTTCGTGCCCATTATAATAGGTATTGTATTTCGTCGTAAAGGATTGCCAAAAACGCGTGCTTGCCGTGTTCTCCTTCGTTGAGCATCCAACGAGAAGAACGACCAATATCAAGAGCGCTATAATCTTTTTCACCTTACGAACAACGAGGGTTGATGACTATACTAACTTATTTTCCTTGTTTTTATTGCTTTGATGAAGCGACAAAGTCCGTATTGCAGGATCATACAGATCGTAATACACGCCCCGCCGGGCAGATCCCAAAGGGCAGAAGCCCATAAGCCGCAAACGATACCGGAAAAGGCAAAGAGACCGGCGCAAAGCATCATACTGCGAAACGTGCGGCAGAAGATGGCGGCCGTCTGTTGCGGCACTGACAGCAAAGATATGACCAACACGATCCCAACCATACGCAGCGAAACGACGAGCGTGAGCGCCATAAACAGGATCATCAGGGCCTCAATCCATCTGACGGGCAGGCCTTGCGTGACGGCGAAATCGCGATCATAGGCTATGGTGACGATGGGCGTAAGCAGGAGGCCGAAGAACAGGCCTACGGCAACCACGAGCAGGAGCAGAAGCCAGAGATCTTCGCGCGTGATGAAGAGGATATTGCCGAAAAGATAGGAGGGCAAATCGGTCATAAAGCCGGGCGTGAGATAAGCGAACAAAATGCCCAAACTCATCCCAAGCGTCCAAAGCATAGCGATGGCCGCGTCCTCGCGCACATTGCGCCGACTGAGAAAATCGATACTATAACCGGAAAACACGGCAAAAAGCGCCGCACCCAGCAACGGAGAGAAGCCCAAATAAGCTCCCAAGCCCACTCCGCCGAGCGAAGCATGGGCCATACCGCCGCCAACAATCACCATGCGGCGCGTGACGACGTATGTGCCGACCATCGCGCAAAGGATGCTGACGAGCAAGCCGCCAAGGAGGGCATTTCTGAAAAACTCGTATGCTATTATGTTTGCCATTCAGCCTTCAAAGTTAGGCAAAGCACACAACACGACCAATTCTTTCTCTCTTTTCTTCGCACCAAGGCGGCGGGCGAAGCGAAGCGATAGCGCACCGGTATCGACTTACGAACACGGACAATGTATTGGCGAAGAAGGCCATCTGCGGCGGTGCGGAGAAGGCGGCAAGCGGACCTACAAACGCCGCGTTATTTGGACTTCTATCGTTTGATAATGTATCAAAATGCAGCCTCCGGCGATCGTTTGGTGGGAGCAAACCATCGTTTGGTGGGAGCAAACCATCGTTTGGCGGGAGCAAACCATCGTTTGGCGGGGTCAAACAATAAAGACTTGAACCTGCGGCGAACCGGCGTCAGTCTTTCAGCAAGAAAAAACACAGACTTTAGCAAAAGAGAAATAAGACGACTACAGCGGCATGGCGCACTTTATAGGCTGAAACTTGAGCAGAACGTAAAAAATAATATATCTTTGCAAGGACTACCAACCCTTGGTAACTTACAATAACACACTTCGAAAAATGGAACACGACAAAATAAAACGCGGGAGCTATCTGCGCAAACCGCGCTGGCTCTATAGCAAGATAGAAGGCGGAGAAAAGTTTAGTTTCGTCGAAAAAACGGTAGAGGAAAACGGACTGCATACGATTTGCTCCAGCGGAAAATGTCCGAATAAAGGACACTGCTGGAAATGTGGTACGGCTACGTTTATGATTCTCGGCGACCGCTGCACGCGGGCTTGTCGCTTCTGCGCCACGCTTACGGGCCGACCGCTTCCGCCCGAACCGAAAGAACCGGAAAAGGTGGCACACAGCATCCAATTGATGAAGCTTAAGCATTGTGTGATAACTTCCGTTGACCGCGATGACCTCCCCGACAAGGGGGCGGCCCACTGGGCTGCAACGATTCGCGCCATACGGGCGGCCAATCCGGATGTGGTGATTGAGGTCTTGATTCCGGACTATCGCGGCGAGGAGCTACGCACTGTATTAGAGGCGCGGCCGGACATTGTAGGGCACAATCTGGAAACCGTGCGCCGCCTGACGCCGTCTATCCGCAGCAGGGCGACGTATGAGAACAGTTTGGGCGTCTTGCAGGAAGTGGCGGCCGCCGGATTTCTGGCCAAAACGGGCATTATGCTGGGCTTAGGCGAAACGCCGGAAGAGGTGGAGGAACTCCTGCGGGATGCGCACGCTGCGGGTTGCCGTATGATTACGATCGGACAGTATTTGCAACCCGGTCCGGCGCAAGTTGACGTCAAAGAATACGTACACCCTGATCAGTTTGCAGCATATAAAGATTACGCGCTCAACTTAGGATTCGACAGTGCCGAGAGTTCGCCGCTCGTGCGCTCGTCTTTCATGGCCGAACGCTCGTTCGTGGAAATGCTGGTTAAGAAAAAGCGCAACGAAGAAGCGGAGCAAGCAGCACAAGATTAGATTGCCGCGCTTCCCGTTTCATCATTGGGCCTATAAAAAGCCGGGTTTGCTTGAAGCAAACTCGGCTTTTCGCTTGTTTATCTGCGTCGGCAGCAAGGGCTTTTACCCCCTGCTGCGCGTTTAATCTTTCGCTTCGGCCTGACGCTTGCGACGTAAGCGTAAGGCGATGAGCAGCAGGAGGACAAAAATCACAGCGATGGCGCTGAAAGCAATCGCTTCTGTCACGGAAATGCTCGTCGGGCGATATTCCATCACCACAAGATGCTTGCCGGCCGGCACTTTCAAGGCGCGCAGCAAGTAGTTGACGCGGCCAATCTCGACGGGCTGACCATCGACCGTGGCCTTCCAGCCGGGATAGTATATTTCGCTAAATACGATCAAACCTCCCTTGTCGCTGGTCACTTCGTAGCGCACTTCATTTGGTTTGCGCTGTGTCAGACGAACGCTGCCGGTGCCTAAAGGCGAGCCATCGAGCGCGGTGCGGAAGCGCTTGTCGGCCACGGCTGCATGCTTCGTATCCAAACGCTTGAGGGCAGCCATCTCGGCATCGGGCGTGTCGACGTATTTCACGTCGGTCGCGAACCAAGCGTTGCCGTTCGCATAAGGATTCTGAAGGGCCTGACCGGCTTGTGCGCCGAAGATGATCCATTTTGCGTTGAGCATATTCAAAACCGGCGCCAAGCTATCGCCCGGTACGCGCTGCATATCGCCGCCCGCCATATTGATGGCGCCTAAGAAGCCTTGCAACTCATCGTTCAAGCAGCGGTCGATCAGGTCTTGATAGCGGTGCAACTTGGCCGCATTGTAACCACCAATGCTCTGGAAGAAGTAGGCCGTTCGGTTGCTCGTCTCGTTAAACGGATTGCCCTCGCTGAGGTTCAATACGCGGAAATCGGTTTTATCCTTGCGCACGACGTCTTCGGCCGCGGACGGGGTCAACGTTTGCATTTGCACGGGATCGGTAAAGGAGGCGTCGTTGAGGTAATGTTTGTCGACTTGCCACAAATCAAAGAGGCAAACGACAAACAGGCCAACGCAAAGCATCCAAGACTTGATCATACCGCGCAAATAAAGCCACAAGAGGCCGATACCTACCAATATAATAAGGAGCGAACGCAAAGCTGAAGCGGCCAAAATGGCGTGGTGCATATCGGAAATTGCGCCGCGGTAACTATTGACAAAGTCGAAGCCTAAGGCAGAACCCATTGCGCTGAGTGCGGCATCGTCTTTCGCGCTGATACAATCGCCCGCAAGACTCGGGAATAGCCACAAAAGCAGGCAGAGGCCGGCCGTAAGGGCTGAAGCAACGGAGAAAGCAATTTTGCCGCGCTTTGTTCCGAAGACGTCGGCGGGACTTTTAATCAGGCGTGCCAAGGCTAACATCGCCAACAAAGGAATGGCAAACTCAGCCACGACGAGTGCCGAACTGGGTGTGCGGAATTTATTGTAAAGCGGCAGATGATCTATACAGAAATTGGTAAAGGCGGGATTATTATGGCCCCACGCGAAGAGGAAAGAAAGCACGGTGGAAGCCAAAAGTGCCCACTTCAAAGGCCCACGCACGAAGAAGAGGCCAAAGATAAAGAGGAAACAAACGAAAGCCCCAACATAAACAGGGCCGACGGTGAAGGGTTGGTCGCCCCAATATTGATCTAATCCGGGCGGAGTTACTTGTTGTCCGCTCTTGGCCGCGATTTCCTGAAAGCGGCCTGCGGCCTGATAAAAGCGATCATAGCCGTTGAGTTCCTCAACATTGGGACGATCTAAAATACTGCCGGAACCGCCGCCGTTAAAATCGGGAACAAGCAGCGTAAAACTCTCGCCTACGCCGTAGCTCCATTGCGTAATATAGTCGCGATCTAAGCCGCCGTTCGTCGCTTGCGCTTTCTCGGGCGTCTGCGGAGAGAGTTCGGCGGGTCCACGCATAGACAATTTTGAGTATTCGTAGGTATGATACAGGTTGGAAACGTTAGCTAATAAACCCACAACGCCGGCTAAAAGAATCACGCCCGTAGCTTTGGCCCACTGAGGTAGGGCCTTGCGGCGCGCAGCATCGATGCCGTATGCCAAGACAAGGAAGAACATGACAAAGGCAAAGTAGTAGGACATCTGAATGTGGTTGGACATAATTTGAAAGGCGGTGAAGAGCGCCGTAACAAAAGATCCCCAGAGCAGCTTTCCGCGATAGCAGAGTATAAGGCCGGCAATCGTGGGCGGAATAAAGGTCAAGGTCATCACTTTCCAAATGTGCCCCGCCGCAATAATGATGCAGAAGTACGAGGAAAAGGCCCAGACGATCGCCCCCAAGGCCGCCAGCCACGGGCGGAAATTGAAGGCGCGCAATAATATGTAGAAGCCCAACAAAAATAGGAAGAGATAGAGTACCGGTCCGGAAGTAAAGAGTCCGTAAGCCTTAGCAAAGAATCCCAAAAACGAACTCGATTCATAGGCCGGCGCGATCTGATAAGTTGGCATGCCGCTAAAGAGCGTGTTCGTCCAGCGCGTCTGCTCGCCGGTTGCGGCCACGTATTCTGCATTCTCACGCCCTTGGCCCACAGCGGCCATCGCGTCGTGGCCGCCCAAGACCAGCCCTTGGCTAATCGGCGTCATGAAATAAGTAAAAGCGATCACGAGAAACAGCAATACAGCTATCGCGTCGCCGGAAATTTTCTTCAAGAAAGTATTCATTGTCGTTTTATTTTTTGGCTGGGTTAAGGGCGATCGGCCCTGCGCTTGCAAAAGTAGCAATTATAATCGGCGCAGGCGCTACTGCACCCGAAAAAGGCCCATCTTTATGGCCGAAGGCGGCCGCCGGCGCTTAGCAAGACGTCACAGCGTTATCGGAGGTCGGGCTTTCGGCTTACAAACGTCCGGTAATGACCTCTTCGTACAAATCGTGCATCCGGCGGGCCAAGGCATCGGGCGAAAAAGTTGTTTGTGCGTGTTCCAAACCACGCATTATCATCGCTTGGCGGCGCGATTCGTCATTGACAACGACTTGCAGCGCAGCCGTCAACTCCTCAACGCTGTCGGGCGCGACGTATAAGGCGGCGGGGCCGCCTGCTTCGGGCAAACTCGAGACGGAAGTGGTCACGACGGGGCAGCTACTCAGCATCGCTTCGACCACGGGCAGGCCGAAACCTTCGTAGAAAGAAGGATAGACGAAGGCGCGCGCACAGCAGTAGAGCGCTTGCAGATCCTCGTTGTTCCGAATGTGGGGCAAGAAGCGTATGATAGCGTCCAAATGGTGTTCGGCCACATACTTCCGCACCTCAGCTTCATACTCGCGGCCTCGCCCTACAATCAAGAGCGGCAGGCGGTCGGCGGCGGGGAGTTGCTCTACGGCTTTCACCAAGCCGAGCAGATTTTTGCGCGAATTGATGGCCCCCACATATAATAAATAATCCTGCGGCAAATCCTCAACCGCCACGCGGGCAATCCTGCGCGCCATTTCCGACGTCGGAGGATGATAGAACAAAGGTTGTGCAGGCTGATAAATCACACTGATTTTTTCTTCGCCGATGCCGTAATACTGCATCACGTCGCGCTTTGTAGACTCGCTAATAGCCACGATGCGCGTAGCGTAGCGGCAAGCGTAGCGCGCTTTGAGGTCATAAATGCGCCGGTCGATCGCATGATACATTTGCGGAAACGTATGCCAAGCTACGTCGTGCATTGTTACGACTGAGGGGATTCGCCGCCGCACCAAGCCGACGGGCAATTCGTGGCTCAAGCCGTGAAACAAATCAACGCGATCTTTGGCCGCGCGTCCGGCCAGGCCGAAAGTGCGCCAAAAACCTCCCGGAAACAAAACTCCCGGGCGCACAACGCGGCAGCGATTGCGCCGGATATAAGGCTGCGTCTGCTCCGTAACGCGCACTTTGGGTGTATAAAGCAGGTGCAAATCTTCCGGATAGTTTTTCAATTGTCCATCCAGCAGCGTCCTACTGTAGTTTCCCAGTCCGGTAAAGTTGTTAAACAGCCTCTTGGCGTCGTAAGCAATTCTCATAAAGTGGTATTCAATCGCGGACGAAAATACGCTAATTTAAGTTTTTAGCCAAATAATTTGGCCGTTTTTACGGCCTACGCTACTTTTGCCCTCACTTAAATGCGCCGCGTGCCCTTTTCCGCTATGTTCCTTCTGATGAGGCGCGCGCGAAGGCCTTACGATCACCCTCTTTTGACTCATTTACGCAAGACATTGAAAATTCTGACGAATCCCAAGATTGACGCGGCGCGTCCTTTTATGGACCGCATCGTGAGCGAGTTTGAAAACGGACGCAGTTTGCGCGAAAGTCGCAACAGCATACGCGTATGTGTTTTCGAGGGAGAAGAATTTAACGTCAAGCGCTATGGGCGTCCGCGCGGCTGGCGCAAGCTGGTCTACTCGCTCTTTCGCACGCCGAAAGGCTTGCGCGCCTATACGTATCCGGCGCGCTTGCTGGCAGCGGGCATAGAGACGCCGGAGGCCGTCGGATATCGGGAAGAGCGCGAGGGACTTTGGCTTACGAACAGCTATTTCGTAAGTAGGCAATGCCCCTATTCGCGGCGCTTCTACGAGTTTGCGGAAGTGCAACTCACGCCTGAGAATATGGAAATCATCGCGCAATTTGCCGCCTTGGCAGCTCGCATGCACGAGCAAGGCATCTTGCATCGCGACTTCTCACCGGGCAATATTTTGTTTGATCAAGTGGAAGGCCGATGGCGCTTCTCTTTGGTAGATACGAACCGGATGTATTTCGGGCCGGTAAGCGTGCGCCGCGGCTGCGAAAACTTCGCACGTCTGTGGGGGCAGACCTGCTTTTTTGAATTGCTCGCCTTGAAATATGCCGAGGCGCGCGGAGCGAATGCGGCCGACTGCCTAAAATGGATGTTATCAGCCCGCAAAAAATTTTGGTTGCGCTATATTCGCCGCCACGGCCGCCCCTTTGCCATCGACCTCTGAGGCAAAGGCGTAGGCGAAAGGTGCCACGCCGACAACCCACGCTCTTTTTAGTTCGCATAACGATGTATATAAGCAATCGTTGGCGGCTTTTCTTTTGTCGACAAGTCCTGCTACGGAGCTACACATAGCTACTGCATCTACGCCCAATGGGATTGCGGATGCGACACACCCGGTTTCTTTTCCGTCTGACTTGACGACGCCCTCCGTCGACTTTTTTCACCTCGCGCGCAAGGCTCTTTTGCGAGACTCGGTCGCGATAATGGTGTGCAAAGGTTCGACTTTTCCACACGCGGCAACGCGCATTTACCACCTTTCCATCCCACGATTTTAGTTTACGCTCACGAGCGTACACCTTTTTTATCGTGAGCGTACACCTTTACGCTCGTGAGCGCAAACCTTTTTTCTCGTGAGCGCAAATGCGGGTAGTAGGATTGGGTGGAAAATAGTTGGGAAAACATAGGAGTATTATCCCACGCAAAACATAGCGTTCCGGCGCACTAAGCAATGCTTAGACGGAAAGTGGGCGATAATGGGAGGCAAGGCCTCGAACGAAAAAGGGGGCGACGGCTTGCGCAATAAGGCGCAGGCGGGGAGATGTGGAGAATAGAAGGGCGAAAAGAAGTGATCGTTTCACCTAAAGAGAAAGAAGATGACGCCGTGCCGAATGGAGGCGGCGCAGACTTTCGGCGGCGCATAAAAGGCGGCGAAAGCAGCATTGGAAACCGAAGGTGCACCGGCTGAAAGTAAGTGAGGGAGACGGCGGCGGCGGGACAGGCTTAAGGGGCAGTCATCGCTTCGCACACTTTATCTTGGAAGCGGTGGGCTACCGACCGGCGCAAGATGCCTTGATTCATAATGGCAAAACAGAGGGTATGGCCGTTGGGGGCTGTGCAATAGCCCGAGAGGGTGCTGACGCCTTCCAAGGTACCTGTTTTGGCGGAAACGTTGGCGTAGGCGGGGCCTGAGGTCATACGTTTGCGCAAGGTGCCATCGACGCCGGCAAGCGGAAGCGAGGGTTGCAGGTGCAGAAAGATGCCTTCGTGGGCATAGGCGTAGCGGAGGAAGGAGGTCAATAAGCGGGGGGAGGCGTAATTGTACAAACTGAGACCGCTTCCGTCGGCAAAACTAAAATCGGCGGGCGAGAGGCCTTGATGGCGTACTAACTCTTTGATGTAGGCGATGGCTTGTTTGCGGTCGGCGTAGGCGATACCGCTGCGGGCGGCCAACTGATAAAAGAGTGCCTCAGCATAAAGGTTGTCGCTCTGCTTCATCATGCGGAGCAATACTTGATCAATCGTGTGGGTACGCACGGTCCAGAGCGATGCGCCGGAGGAAATGCGCCCCTCAATCAAGCTACCGGCAAGCCTGATGCCGGCATCTTTCAAAGCGGAGGAGAGGGCTGCGGCAAAGTTGTCGCGCTGATTGTAGAGCAAGGGGGTGAGCGGCGGGTTGTCATCGTCCCAACACCAGCCCCAACCTAGGCGGGCGGAGTCTTTGAGGGAGAGATCTAAAATGACGTCGCCGGCAATGGCGCGCACACCTCGTGCATCCAAGGCGTGGATCAAGGCCCAGAGATCATCGTGGCCGAAGCGGGGATCGAAACCACCCTTGATGTAGATGTTGCCTTCGAGCGTTGAGTCGTTGATGCTTCCTTCGCCGTAGAGTGAGGTGCGGAAGTTGAAGTCGGTACCTAATTGTGAAAGGGCCGTCACGGCGGTGATGACTTTCTCGTTGGACGCCGGGCGCATCAGTTGGTCGGCGCCAAAAGCTAAGATGGTGCTGTCGGCCGTAAGGTCGTAAATATGCAGGCCCACTTGCGAACGGGTGAGGAGATCGGGCGTCAACAAGCTGTCGACGCGCTGACAGATTTTGATGGCTGTGCTGTCGTCGGCCATTTGCATGGCGACCGTCTTTGCCGCAGCCGGACTGAAGCTGAGACTAAAACCACCAATAACGGAGAGGAGCAACAGAAGCAACGTTCTGAAAGGGGCGTACATCGTAAAGAGAACTTGAGGATTCGTTATTTCGCAGAAAACCTCTCCCCCCGAGGGGGAAGAGGATGTATATAGAATATTTGAGTTCGGTAGTGCGTAAAAAAATTACTTCTTAGCGCTGCTTGCAGACAAGCCCAACTTCGTGCGGATCTTTGCCGTTACATTCTCACTCAAAGCGGGATTGATGAAAATACCGGCTGATTGGGCTGCATTGCTGTCCATAATGTAGACGTAATTGCCTTCTTTGGCAACAGCATTGATAGCATCCATCACTTTTGTGATGATGGGCTGCATTTTTTGCGAAGATGCTTCTTGCAAAGCTTTTTCGTCATCGGCTCTGGCTTGGTCGAGCTTCTGGCTAAGTTCGGTTAATTCTTGCTGACGACGAGTGCGGATATTTTCGGGGGTCTTGTCGTTGACCTCTTGTTGGAACTTTTCGTATTTCGTCTGCAATTCTTTTTGCATATCTTCAAGATCTTTCTTAAACTTATCTTGCATGCCTTGCAGTTCGGTCTGCGCTGTCTTGTAGGCCGGCATATCTTGGATAATGCTAGCGTAATCAAACTGAGCATACTTTTGAGCAAATAGGCTCAAGGGGGCTACGAAAAGAGCCAGCAACAAAATCTTTTTCAACATGTTTCTATCTGTTTTTAATTATTATGCACTTTAATGTCGCGAAAGTAGGCAATTTAATTGGAATAGCCTAATTTGGCGAGTACTTCGTTACTAATATCAATGGAGGGAGAAGCGAAGATGATGCCTGCCGTCTCACTGGCGCGATCCAAAATCAACTGGAAGCCGCGCTGATCGGCGATGGACTTGATCGCACTGTAAATATCGTCCTGAATAGGGCGGATAAGGCTTTCGCGCTTTTTGTATAATTCGCCCTCGGGACCAAAATATTTCTTCTTCAATTCGGACGCTTCTTTCTCTTTAGCGACAATGGCTTGCTCGCGCTCTTTCTTCTGCTCGGCAGAAAGGAAGACCGACTCGCTCTGATACTTCTTGTAGAGGGTCTTGGCTTCGGTATCTTTGGCCTCGACTTCAGCTTGCCATTTCTTGGAAACTTGATTTAATTGCTCGTTGGCGCGCTCATAGGCCGGGATGTTGCCCATAATGTATTCCATATCTACTAAGGCGAACTTCTGCGCCGCTGCCGGCAAGGTAAATGCTCCAAAAAGGAGGAACAGCATCAAAAACTTTTTCATTCTAATTATGCTTTTATCGTTCGTTCTCTTTCTTAATACATTATTCATGACGACTGACGGCGGGGCTTGTTACGCTATCGGGCAACAATTTATGCAGTCGTCAAGAAAATGATGGGCGATCAGAACTCTTGATTCATTATAAAGTGGATTTGGCTGCCACCGGCTTTTACGCCGTTGATCTTCTTCTGAAAACCATAGGCCCAGTCTATACCCAACATACCAAGCATCGGCAACATAACGCGAACACCGAAACCGGCAGAGCGCTTCATGTTGAAAGGATTGAAGTTTTTGACGTTGGTCCAAGCGTTACCACCTTCTAAGAATCCGAGTACGAAAATATTGGTTGTACCTTCGAGGAGTAAGGGGTAGCGCAACTCTAAGGTCATACGGCTGTAGGCGTAGGCATTCGTGCCGGTATTGCCGGCCAAAGAGCCATTTTCGTAACCACGCAAACCGATGGTCTCCGTCGCATAGCCATAGGACATTCCGCCCATACCATCACCGCCGACATAATAGGTTTCAAAGGGTGATTTGTTGTACTTATTATATGATCCTAAGATACCAAACTCGGCACGGGTCATCAACACCGGTGTTTTGTTGGAACTGGTGAGCGCGGTGAACGTACGGAACTTCAGCTTCCACTTGTTGTATTCGATCCAACGATACTTCTCTTGGGCCTCTTTCTGATAGGTGGCGCTTCGCGGGTTGGTGGCAAGATTTTTATAGTCTTTGCCGTTCCACGCAGAGAAGGGCGGTGTTGCCGATACGGAGAAGAGGAAATCAGAACCGCGGCGCGGGAAGAACATATTATCCGTAGAGTTGCGGCTCAGACTCAACGTGAGGTTGATGTTGTTACTATTGCCATTGGTGAAGAGGAAATACTCCCAAGATTTCATCATATAGCGTGTGTAAGAAAGCTCCGCCGTGAACATGAAATAGTCGTCGGGCCAACGCAAACGCTTACCAAAGCCGAGCGAAGCACTCAACATTCTGACGTACTTGTCGGGATCGTAATAGTTTGTATAGTTGTAGTAGTTGGAGTTAGAACCGTAACCGCCATACATATATCCATTATAGATATTATTGTAGTAGTTGCGGTCGTAATAACTCGAAGCTACTGACGTCTGCTTTGAGTAGGAAATAGAGAAAGAGAGCTGGTTGGGGCGCTTACCACCAAGCCACGGCTCTAAGAATGAAAGCGAATAGCTCTGATAATAGGAGGCATTGGTCTGCGCATTGATCGAGAGCGTCTGATTATCGCCTTGCGGGAGGAATACTCTGTGTCTCGCGCCTTTCTTAAAGAGATTCTGGATAGAGAAGTTGGTAAATTTCACACCGACAGTACCGATAATACCCGTCGGACCCCAACCTGCTGAAATCTGAAATTGATCGCCGCCCTTGGGCGTCAGCGGATAGGAAATATCTACCGTTCCGTTTTGAGGATCGGGCTTGATGGCCGAACTCATAGCTTTTCCCAAGGCTTCCGGATCAAACTGATTCATCTGCGAAAGGTCCATCACAGAGCGCTTGATAGCCTCCATGCTAAAGAGGTCACCAGGCTTGGTGCGCAATTCGCGGCGAATAACGTTTTCGTAAACGCGGGTATTGCCTGAAATATTCACACGATTAAACCTTGCTTGGCGGCCTTCACTGACGCGCATCTCCAAATCAACTGAATCGCCATCAATAGTTGTTTCTACGGGCTCTACGACATTGAAGACGTAACCATTGTTGTAATAGAGATTGCGCACAGCATCGTCATCTTCATTCAAGCGCTTGCTTAAGAGCGTCTGGTTATAGATATCGCCTCTCTTCAACTGTAGAATATTCTGCAAAATCACAGTGGGATAAACGGTATTTCCAACCCAGTTGACATTGCGAATATAATATTTCCTTCCTTTATCTAAATTGATATAGACATTGACATAATCCGGCTTTGTTGCGGCAACCGAATCCGTAGTTATGATAGCGTCTCGATAGCCCCAAGCATTAAGGCGGCTGATCACGTTCGCTTTGTCTTCTTCATATTTCTCAGGCAAGAATTTCTTCGAGCGGAGGAGATTCATCAAGCTCTTTTCGCGCGTTTTCTTCATCGCACGTTTAAGTTTAGAAGCTTCTTTGCGCGTCACGCCGGTGATATAGATATGCTCGACTTTAACTTTATTGCTCTTGTCTATATCAATATCGATGAGCACGTTGTTTTCTTTCGTAACATCATCCTTCATCCGAATGTCGATCGCGGCATTCTTAAAACCTTTGTCATCAAAATAACGCTTAATGATAATCTTAGCGCGATTAACCATATCCTGCGTAATCTGTCCGCCAACTCTCAAACCTATACTCTTTTCCAAGGCTTCACGTTCCGACTTCTTCACGCCGGAATAAACGATGCTGGAAATGCGCGGCTGCGCCTTTAGATGCACGTGCAAATATATTGTATTGCCCACAATACTATCCGCCGTAAGCGATACGTCAGAGAAGAGTTTCTGCCCCCAATAGCGGCGCACTACTTCTGACATATCTGCGCCGGGCACTTCATACGTGGCGCCAATCTCCAAGCCTGCGATGCTCTGCAACAAATCGGGGTCAAACCCGCTGACACCATCGACAACCAATCCACCCAGCACGTATTTCGAGGGCGAAACAGTATAAGTAATATCGGGATTAACTTGTTTGAAAGTGTTCTGAGCGTATGCTGCCCCAACCATCAAGGAGAAGAGCACGACTAACAGCGGTCGTATTTTCATATACTATTATTTTTCTGTTGTTTGTTCTACCTGCCGACTTGTTTTGCCAAAGCGTCTTTCGCGGCTTTGGTAATCTGCGACGGCGGCATAAAAGGCCTCTTCATTAAAATCAGGCCAAAACGTATCGCAAAAATAGAGTTCGGAATAGGCACACTGCCAAAGGAGATAATTGCTCAAGCGTAACTCACCTCCCGTTCTGATCAGCAAGTCCGGATCAGGCATAAACGAAGTTGTAAGAGCCTCCGTTATCGTATTTTCAGTAATATCTTGTAGTGCCAATTCGCCCTTCGCTGTGCGGGCAGCAATCTTCCGCGCGGCTTCAGTGATCTCCCAGCGTGCTGAGTAGCTTAAAGCCAAGACGAGGGTCATCCCACTATTCTCCGCAGTGCGTGCTGTAAGTTCTTCGAGCGAAGTGCGCACATCTTCGGGCAGCCGCTCAAGATCTCCGACAATCCGCAGGCGGACATTGTTACGCATAAACAACTCTTCCTCAAGCGAGGTAAAGATCAGCGACATCAGCGCCGCCACTTCCTCCGGCGGACGATTCCAATTCTCTGTCGAAAAAGTATAGAGCGTCAGATATTTAACCCCCAAGTCCGAAGCCGCCGTCGTAATCCGGCGCACCGTTTCGACGCCCTGCTGATGGCCTACGCTGCGGTCCCATCCGCGTGCAGTAGCCCAGCGCCCATTGCCGTCCATGATAATTGCCACGTGCATTGGGATGCGTTTCGGATCTATTTGCGCTTTATAGCTCATTGATTCAATCTTTATTGCAGTTAGGACATTTCGGGTTCAGATCATACGTAAGCGTAAACATCGTCAAGCTGTAATGATCTTTGTTCCTAAATTCTGTAGATTTGATGCCGTGAGGGGCCGCCAAGCCATCCAAGCGATCTGAAGGCGTGAAGCGGAAAGTCCAATCTACGCCGGCATTGAGGCGATTATTCAACTTCCACTTCAATCCTACGCCGATGGGAAAGTTAACGGTGAACGCCTTGTCCGGAGTGCCGTACGTAAAGCCCAAGCCCAGCTGAATGTAAGGCGTCACTCTACTAAAGCCTTGATAGCCTTGCTGCCAGCCGTACGGAAGAAAGTGCAACTCATACAAAGCTGCAAGGTCGTACAAGTCGCCACTCATCTTATATATAAGGCGCCCCGGTCCCGATGCCGCAGGATTTTGCGGATAAAAATCGTTGATTTTATCCGTCGATCCGGAAAGTTTGAAATAATTAGCGCCCAATTTTATCGCCATACGCGGATTGAGCGGAAAGCGCGCCAGCAAGCCGGCCGCGAGTTGACTCTGTCCGTAAAACTTACTGTTGACATCGTTCAAGCCGAAGCCGATACCTACGCCACCGCCCAATTCCAAGCGATAGAAGTTATCGTCATCCTGCGCCGACAGTCCGAAAGGAAGGAGCGCACAGCACAGCAGGAGGAACGTATGTCTTAGCATGTATTATCGTATTCTTTTCATAAAGCTATATTGTGGCTTTGTCCAAGCAGCGCGATTGAGTTTGCCCTTCCAGACATTACCACTACCACTACAGAACAAGTATACTTCGCCACCGACCACTAAAGCCGAGCAGTGCGTAGCCGCAGCATCATTGGGGCGCTTCAAAGCATTCGGATTCCAAGTGCGCCCGCCGTCTTCCGTCAAGTAGAACGGCGCCGGCTTACCATCGCTTCCGTCGCCAACGAGTAAGGCCCCGCCGGCATAAGGTTGCAATGTAATGTTGCGTAATGCGGGGCAAGGCTGCTTGTTACCGGCATCTGTGATGAGATACAGCCAAGGAAAAACCTCCGCATTTGTTTTATCGATATAGCGCGTCCAAACACGAGCGGCACCACCACGCTGTCCTACCAACAGAAAGCGGTCAAAGTTGCTCCCCTCTTGTGGTTGCAAGGCCAGCCCTTCAAGTTCCGCATCAGGCAACTCGCTTGGCGTATCCATATTGTCAGTTGTCCAATTTATACCATCCGTACTGCTATACAATTGGCCGCTCGTGAGCCCCACGAAGCCCGGCTCGCCAACGGCTAAGAGCTGCGCAATCGGTTGCACATTGCCCATTGGCGACCACGTCAAGCCGTCCGTACTACTCACCACGTACGTTCCGCGCGTAGCGTAAAAGGCTCCATTATAATAATGTATGGAAGCTGGCGCGATGCTACCATCGGAAATGGCCGTCTGCGTCCAGTTAGAGAGGTCAGTAAGCGGAGATTTGAGCAGGAAGTTTTGCGTGCCAATCAGCGCATACAAGTATGCTTCACCGTTCACCAAGAATGCGCGTATCACCTCGGCCGAAGCAAGCAGCGAGTTGCCGCTAACGAGCTGCTTCCACGTAGAAGAATCGCCGGCCTCCTTATGCACATTAACCTTCAGCGTATATTTGCGGCGCGAAACGCCATCTCGACCATAGACAGTGACAATGCGCGGTTGGCGGAAGTCCAAACTATCGGTTTCCACAAACGCCGTATCTTTACCCGAAATCAGCGATTGGATACTCAGCGAGCCCGTGGCCGTAATCTTGGCAAAGCGCGTGCGGGACACGTCAACGCCCATAGGCAGCGAGTCCACATTAAAAATCTGCGCCTTCGCGTGATCTATACTAAAGGGATACTTTGTGCCGGCCAACATAGCCACAATGACCGTATCCTTTCCGGAAGCCGTAAGCGTATGATAAGGACGCTTCAAATCGCCAAGTTTTACGGCAGTAATAATGCAGTCGCCGGTATTGCTATCATCGTCTGTATTAAGATCTGTGCTGCAACTTCCAAAGAGGAAGAGCAAAGAAAACATCAGAGCAACTAAAGAATAATTCTTCATATAGTCTAAATATACCTATGATAATACAAGGTGCAAAGATAGAAGATAAGGCGTGACGGACAAAGAGAAACACATGCTTTTTATCTTTTTTGTAGTGTAGTTTCGCTAATTTTTCAATCGAATCAAGGCGCTTTTAGCAAATGGGAATAAAGGTGCAGGAGGGCTGTGAGTCGACAAGAAAAAAGGGGAAAAGAAGGTCTTTTGAGGTCAAACAATGCCAACCCTCGTCTACGTATCGTGCTTGCTCAGACTGCCACTTGCGGACCGCCGGCAAGCGCTGTGGACATAGCATGATGAGCGGAAGACGGAGGATTTAGGGCAGAAAATTGGCGAAAACAGCCGGTCCATTCAGCGGCAAGCCCTCATCGCCCCTTCATTTGCTCCCACCAAACGATGATTTGCTCCCGGCAAACGATCGTTTGCTCGCTCCAAACGATGGTTTGCTACCGCCAAACGATAAGTACCACCATTTTGAACGACCAGTAGCCGACCTTTTAGCATCGCCGCAAGCCGCCTACGCTGCGCCCGCGCCACCCGCAGCCAACTCAGCGCGAGGTGAGCCGAGGCGCGACCAAGCATAGCGAAACGGCGGTCCACAAAAGAATTTTACTTCGCAAAGGTTGCAAAATCGGATATTATCAGTATCTTCGCCCAACAAATCATCATTTACCTATAAATATGTTCGACGTAAAAAAATGCCTCGCCGACTGCGAGAAAAAAATGGACGCAAGCGTAACGCACCTCGAAGAGACTCTGGCACAAATACGTGCCGGACGCGCTAATGTGCATATCTTGGATGCTATACGCATTAACTCCTATGGCTCAATGATGCCCCTGAACAACGTGGCGGCCATCACGACGCCGGATGCACGCACCATTGCGATCAA
Source organism: Alloprevotella tannerae (assembly GCA_015259125.1). Lineage (GTDB taxonomy): Bacteria > Bacteroidota > Bacteroidia > Bacteroidales > Bacteroidaceae > Alloprevotella > Alloprevotella tannerae_A. The sequence continues at coordinate 102,866 of JABZGR010000004.1, forward strand.
ACCTTGGGACAAAAGTATGTTTGCGCCGATCGAAAAGGCTATTATTGACTCTGAAGTGGGCATCATGCCTGAAAATAACGGCGAGGTAATACGACTGGCTATTCCCGCACTGACAGAAGAGCGCCGCAAACAGCTGGCTAAGCAGTGTAACAAAGAGGGAGAAGAGGCGAAGATGGCGATTCGCAATGCACGCCGCGAGGGCAACGATAAGCTGAAAAAAGCGCTTAAAGACGGCTTGAGCGAAGATTCTGAAAAGGATGCGGAAGCTGACTTGCAGAAAATCCACGACCGCAAAGTAAAACAAGTAGATACCTTGCTCGCAGAAAAGAACAAGGAAATCATGACTGTATAGGCATAGTGCACGGGATAGTTGTGCGCAGCACGGGCAGCTGGTATGATGTCCGCACTGACGATGGACGCATCGTAGCTTGCAAGGTGAAAGGAAAATTTCGCTTGCAGGGCATTCGCTCTACCAATCCTGTCGCCGTGGGCGATGGGGTGACGATCGTAGAAACGGGCGACGGGACGGCGCTCATCAAGGCTATCGACGACCGGCGCAATTACGTGATTCGCCGGGCGTCGAACTTGTCAAAGCAGAGCCAGATTCTGGCGACCAATCTTGATCAGGCCTTGCTCCTTGTTACGATAGCGCGCCCCGAAACGTCGACCACCTTCATCGATCGCTTTTTGGCCTCGGCCGAAGCTTATCGCGTGCCGGTCTTAATCGTGTTTAACAAGACCGACGACTTGGGGCCGGAGGAGCGCGAGACGCTCTCTTATTGGTCGACTTTATACCGTGCGATAGGCTATGATTGCTTTTGTGTCTCGGCAACCGAGGGCGACGGACTGCCGGCCTTGAGAGAACAATTAAGAGGCCGACTATCCTTGCTCGCCGGCCATTCGGGCGTAGGCAAGAGTACGCTGCTCAATGCTTTTATCCCAACGGCAAACGTCAAAACGGCGGCCATCTCGGAAGCACATGAGACGGGAATGCACACAACGACGTTCAGCGAAATATATGAATTGCCGGAAGGGGGCGCTTTGATTGACGTCCCGGGCATTAAAGGCTTTGGCACGTTTGATATGGAGCGTGCGGAAGTGGCGCACTACTTTCGAGAGATCTTCGAACTCTCACACGATTGCCGCTTTAATGATTGTACGCATACACACGAGCCGGGTTGTGCGGTCTTAAAGGCCTTGGAAGAGCATCGTCTGGCGCCTTCGCGCTACACTTCTTATCTCTCCGTATTGGAGGATAAGGATGAAAATAAATATCGCGAAGCTTATTAAATGCGCGGTGCGCCGGCAGTTGACGTCAACGCGCGACAGGCGACCGATGGTTTGAATGCTTCAGTTGGAACAAATAAAAAGTTTACGATATGTCTCCCCTTTTGCTCATTATCATTTTTGCGCTGCTCGCTTTAGTCTTATTTGCGATTGAAGCTTTCGTTGTTCCGGGTTTCGGCATCACAGGTATTGCGGCCACGGTGTGTGTCGTGATCGCCGATTCGTTGGTCTACTATTATTATGGGGCGTTCTGGGCTACGCTGGCTTTGTTTGGATCTATCGTTGTCGTACTGTTCTTCTTTCGTTGGTTGGCCAAGTCGCGCACGATTGAGCGTCTGTCGCTCCACACGAACATAGACGGAACAAATGCTACGCCGGCGCAACTCTCCGTAAAACCCGGCGACGAGGGAAAAGCCCTCACGCGGCTCGCATTGATAGGCAATGCGTGCATCAACGGAGCAGATGTGGAAGTCAAATCGGCTTCCGGATTTATTGAAGAAGGGACATTGATCAAAGTAACGGCCGTCAAGGATGCGCTAATCCTTGTGGAGAAGCGCGCAGACGGCGATAACAATAATATAAAAGGAAACTAAGATGACGCAGGGACGCTTATTGTGGATCGATGATGAGATAGACTTACTCCACGCACATATTATATTTTTGCAGAAAAGGGACTACGACGTCACAACCTGCTCTAACGGAACGGACGCCATAGATTTGTGTGGCAAAAATGCTTATGACCTCATTCTTTTAGACGAGAATATGCCCGGACTTTCAGGTTTGGAAACGCTGGCGGGTATTAAAGAGGTGCAACCTAACGTCCCCGTCGTTATGGTTACGAAGAACGAGGCTGAAGATATAATGGATCAAGCCATCGGCGCAAAGATAGCCGACTATCTGCTGAAGCCTGTCAATCCTATGCAGATCTTGCTCGTGTTGAAAAAGAACATTCATCAGCGGGAGATCGTCACAGAGGTGACGCAATCTTCTTATCGGCAGGAGTTCGCCAACATTGCGGCGCAAATGAACGACTCTTCGACGCCGGAAGAATGGATCGAATTATACAAGAAGTTGGTCTATTGGGAGCTGGAACTGTCGGAGACAGACAGTGCAATGAACGAATTGCTGCAACAACAGAAGGAGGAAGCAAACTTAACGTTCTCGCGCTTCGTTCGTAAGCACTACGAGGATTGGGTCAACAATGCAGAGACGCGCCCCGTGATTAGCCCGGACATTTTTAAGCGCTACGTTTTCCCACGCTTAAGCAAAGGGCGTAAAGTCTTTTTACTCGTGCTCGACAACTTCCGCTTTGATCAGTGGCGTATGCTTAGTCAGGAACTCGTAGAGGATTATGATATCGAAGAAAGCTTATACTTCAGTATCCTGCCTACGGCTACGCAATATGCTCGCAACGCTTTGTTTGCCGGATTGATGCCGGAGCAAATCAGAAAGATGTATCCCGATCTGTGGGTTGAGGAATCAGAAGAAGAAGGCAAGAACTTAAACGAGGAGATGCTGATAAGACACCAAATGGAGCGCTTCCGACGGCGCGAAGTGTTCCACTATCATAAATTAAACGACTCGGTTGCTGCCGATCGCTTCTTAGGTCAATTCCGCAAAGTGACGCACGCGCCGCTGAACGTCTTGGTGATTAACTTCATCGACATACTTAGTCACGCCCGGACCGAATCTCGAATGGTGCGCGAACTGGCTTCTAACGAGGCTGCCTATCGCAGCATCACGCTCAGTTGGTTCAAGCATACGGCCATTAAGGACCTCTTTACGTATCTGGCTTCTTTAGACTACGATATCCTGATCACCACCGACCATGGGAGCATTCGTGTAGATTCGCCGATAAAGGTTGTCGGCGACAAGAACGTCAACACGAACCTGCGCTATAAGGTCGGCAAAAATATGGGCTACAATAAGAAGGAAGTATTTGAGATGCGCGAACCGGAACAGTATGGACTACCGCGACCGAACCTCTCTTCAAACTATATTTTTGCTGAGGGCAACAAATTCTTTGCCTACCCTAACAATTACAACTACTACGTGCAGTATTATAAAGGTACGTTCCAACACGGCGGTATATCGATGGAGGAAATGATTATCCCCATCATCACGCTTCACTCCAAGAAGCACTAAGCGCCAAAACTTGTCGGATAGTCGCACATTATATAGTCGCCCCTTAAATAGTTTTTATTTTCGATATTCAGCTACATAGTTCTAGCTTAAAACTGCTTTTTGAACAAGAACTATATATAGCTATCCGGATTGTTGTAAAGATAGCATCAATGGTAAAGCCTTCCGCTCCCTATGCTTGAGGGGCGGAAGGCTTTGCTTGCTTGTTGTGGTTGCTGATTATGATCCCTACAACGATTAACCCAAATCGGTCATTAGAGATTTTGGCGAGCAAAGTATTATGGATTGCTGTCAATTATTGAAGAAAATATATCGACTAGCTCGCTATAATTGCTATATGTCTTGAATTTCCTAAAAAAGAAAACGAAATTTTCTAATGACCGATTTGGTATTAACTTACTTCACCACTTTCTTGCCATTGATGATATAGATACCCTTCGACAGGTCTTCTACTTTACCGTTGGGCTTCACGCCGCTGAGTGTATAGATGCCTTGCTTGATAGCGTTGTCGAAGGTTGGTGTAGCGATGCCGTCTATTCCTCGTTCGATGACAACCTTACTCACCCTAATTCGGGATAAGCAAGGCTTGTTTTTTGCCTTAAAATAGTTTCAACAAAAGCCC
>JABZGR010000027.1 GCA_015259125.1 Alloprevotella tannerae
GATGCTCAACCTAACGCCTCAGCGTCGGAAAGCGAGTGCAAAAGTAGAACAAAATACCTTTACCACCAAACACACAACAAACTTTTTTCTCGCAAAAACAAAAATAAATCCGGAGATGGCAAAATTTGACATGTGGAAGTGGCAGAATCAAAGGAAAGATGACCGAAAACAGGCTAAAAAAGGGAAAGAAAATAGTGTGCAAGTAAGGCTTTTTATCGCGCAAAATCCACGCTCGCCTCCCAAAGTACAGTATGCGACGACTCAAAATCTGCTCGCAGCGAGCAGAAATCGGAAATTAATCTCCGAAGCAGTGCTTGAGCCGCGCAAGTAGCCCTTGCCTACCGCTAAAAATCACACCGCCGCACCCCCAAATCTAGTTACCCTATATATATAATGTGTAGGAGCGGCAAAGTCCGGCGCGAAATCCTACCCCTCATCGGCTTTTCAGTTCGCAAAATCGAGACCGCTTTGCGAGAAGTGCCACCAGCGGCGGGTTTTAACAGCAAAGGAATGGAAAAATAAGGCAGAAAAGCATACTTTTGCAGAAATTAAGGTGCAGTGACCGCGATCGGCGCGCCCGAAAAATGGTTTGACGTATTTGATTATGCAACACGAAATGAAAAGACTTTTAGTATTGACGGCATTCGCCGCGGTGTGTGCGGTAAGTTTTGCGCAGCGCACGGAGCGCCTTTTACGCGATTGGCACTTTAGCCAAGGTGCGTCGGAGGCTGTCAATTCCGAAACCGGCTGGCGCCCTGTGAGAGTGCCCCACGATTGGGCCATCACCGGCCCGTTTAGTCGTGACAACGATTTGCAACGCGTGCAGGTGACGCAGAACAACGAAACGACAGCCTCGGAAAAGACCGGCAGAACAGGCGGCTTGCCTTACGAAGGCGTGGGCTGGTATCGAACGACCTTTGACGCCGATACCGCGGGCACGACGACCTTAGTTTTTGACGGAGCTATGAGTGAGGCGCGCGTCTATTTGAACGGCGAAGAAATCTGCTTCTGGCCCTACGGCTACAATTCTTTTTATTGCGACGCTACGCCCTATCTGCGCGGCAATGGAAGGGGAAACCGGCTGGTTGTAAGGCTTGAAAATCGGCCGCAAAGCAGTCGATGGTATTGCGGCGCAGGCCTTTATCGCAATGTGCATCTCATTCATACAAACAAGGTACACGTCCCTGTTTGGGGAACGCAAATTATGACGCCGCAGGTTAGCGATACTTTAGCCTCCGTCGAACTGCGCACGACGATCGTGGGCGCCGGCGAGCGGGAGTTAACGCTTTGCACGGACATCATCAACGCGGCGGGGCAAATCGTTGCGGCCAAGAGCAACACGCGCCGGGTGCGCGAGGGCGAAGTTTTTACACAGCATTTCCTGATTCGCCAACCGCAACTCTGGTCGCCCGAAAATCCCTCACTCTATCGTGCGGTGACGAAAATCTACAGCGCCGGCGGCCGGTTGGAAGATACTTACGAGACGCGCTTCGGCGTTCGCAGCATAGCATTCGTTGCCGACGAAGGCTTCTTCCTCAACGGCAAGCGCCGGAAGTTTAAGGGCGTCTGCAACCATCACGACCTCGGCCCATTGGGTGCAGCGGTCAACACCTCCGCACTGCGCCACCAGCTACTGATGCTCAAGGATATGGGCTGCGATGCCGTTCGCACGTCCCACAATATGCCTGCACCCGAACTCGTTGCGCTTTGCGATTCATTGGGCTTGATGATGATGATCGAGCCGTTTGATGAGTGGGACATAGCCAAGTGTCTCAACGGCTACCATCGTTATTTTGCCGAATGGAGCGCAAAAGATATGCGAAATATGTTGCGCCATTATCGCAACAACCCCAGCGTCATCTTGTGGAGCATTGGCAACGAAGTGCCCTCACAACATTCGCCCGAGGGCTACAAGGTTGCAAAATATTTGCAGGATATATGCCACGAAGAAGACCCCACGCGCCCCGTCACCTGCGGTATGGATCAGATCGACCCGGTCCTCAACAACGGGTTCGCGGCTTTGCTTGACATCCCGGGCTTCAACTACCGCGCCCACCGCTATGTGGAAGCCTACGAGCGCCTCCCGCAATGCTTATTGCTGGGCACGGAAACAGCCTCTACCGTCAGTTCGCGTGGCGTCTACCATTGGCCGGTCGAGCGCAAGGCCGATGTCGTAGCCAAGGATCATCAGAGTTCGTCGTATGATGTAGAGGTTTGCAATTGGTCCAACACGCCCGACGAAGACTTTGCTTTGGCCGACGATCACCCGTGGACTTTAGGCCAATTCGTATGGACGGGTTTCGACTACTTAGGTGAGCCTACGCCTTACGATACTGACGCTTGGCCCAACCACAGCAGCCTCTTCGGCATCATAGATCTGGCCTCGCTGCCCAAAGATCGCTACTACCTCTACCGCAGTCAGTGGAAGGAGGGCGAGCATACTTTGCACATTTTACCCCATTGGACTTGGCCGGGGCGCGAAGGCCAAATCACGCCGGTATTTGTGTATACCGATGCGCCCAGCGCCGAACTTTTCTTAAACGGGAAGAGCCTGGGACGCAGAATGAAGAACGACAGCACGACAATGCACCGCTACCGGCTGATGTGGAACGACGTTGTCTACGAGCCGGGCGAACTACGCGTCGTGGCTTACGACAAAGCGGGCCACAAGTATGCCGAAGCGAGCATTCGCACGGCAGGAAAGCCCGACCATTTGGTATTAAAAACCTACTACGAGCCCTCACTCGTAGCTGACGGCGACGCGCTAAGTTACGTCACGGTGAGTTTGGTCGACAAAGATGGCAACCTCTGTCCGCAGGACGGGCGCGAAGTAAAATTCAGCGTAAGCGGCGCCGGCCGATTTGAGGCTGCTGCCAACGGCGACCCCACTTGTTTAGATAGTTTCCAACGCCCGCAAATGCACCTCTTCAGCGGTATGTGCACAGCTATTGTTCGGGCCGGAGAAAAAGCGGGCACACTGCGCCTAAAAGCCACAGCGGCGGACGTAAAAGAGGCTTCGCTCGACATACCGGTCTTGCCCGCAAAGCGGCAGTAGCCCTATGGCTTTGTAATCCCTGTTTTTAGGCGAAAGAGGATATGGTTTCCCGAACCGACAAGTAGGTTTCGGGAAACTTTCTTTTTGAAACACAACGACTTCATAGCAAGCGACAGCCACCTTCGATTCATTTCATATCGATTCGCGCGAAATATTCCATCCGACAGCCAAGCACCGGCAAGGCGACCCTATAAAAAGTGTGCACAAGGCCTTACGTTTTTATATCCGGCAAACTGATTTACAATGGTTTGCCACGCTGTTTGAAGCCTCTTAATCCAACTAACAACCTTTTTCATCACGAGCGTAAGTACTTTTTATCACGAGCGCAAACCTTTTTTCTCGTGAGCGTAAGCCTTTTTCATCGTGAGCGCAAAGGGCATAAGCGGGAGGTGATTCGTGCAAAGCAGGGCAGTGTAGGTCCGAAAGCGGACGATCGGGGCGACGCAAGACCTTTGCCGCGCAGCAGAAACAAGGGGGAAGGATGCAACCGTAAGCGTCAGATGGCCGGCGGGCCGTTTCAGTTGGATAAAAACGAAAGATGCGAGCACCCCTTCAGAAAAGGAATGCTCGCATCTGAAAACTTATGGCCTACTTATTTTAATGCCGCTAAAGCAGCGTCGTAGTTGGGCTCCTCAGTTATTTCCGGAACAAGTTGCTCGTAAATGATTTTGCCCTCTTCATCGATCACAATGACAGCGCGCGCCAATAGTCCTTTGAGCGGACCTTCAGCTATTTCAAGCCCATAGCGCTCCGGGAAATGATGGCAGTGAAATACGCTCACGGGAATCACATTTGTCAAACCTTCAGTCGTACAGAAACGCGTCTGTGCAAAAGGAAGGTCCTTGCTCACGCAAAGTACTACTGTATTTTCCAACTCGGATGCAACCTTATTGAAATGGCGGACAGAGGCAGCGCACACTTCTGTATCAAGGCTGGGAAAAATATTCAAAACTACGCGTTTGCCGCGCAATTCAGGCAGCTTTAATTTAGTCAAATCGCCACGTACACCGCAAAACTTCGGTGCTTCTGTGCCCACTTCGGGCATTTCGCCTGTCAATGCTACAGGCGTTCCTTGCAAAGTTACTTCCATCTTTATTTGTTTATTGATTAGAGTGATACATTTTCAACCATTTATTCACGCCTTCCCTTATGGAGGGCAGGCCAAAATCGGCCGGACACACTGCGCAAACAGGCACCCAGAGGAGTTCGGCCGCATCGTCGGCAGGCGAAAGGCGCGCCACATCGCGCAAGGTGCAACGAAAGAAGAGATCCGTCGTATGTACGATAAAATTAGAGAACTCATACATATTGGGTAACGAAAAGAGATAGTCGACTTTCAAGCATTCTCCGCCCGTCTCCTCTCTTACTTCGCGCTGAATGCCCGCTTCGGCCGTCTCTCCCGGATTAACGAAGCCGCCCGGCAAGTCCAACGTGCCCACCGCCGGGGGCAAGGCACGCCTCACGGCGAGCAACTCCTCGCGTTCGTTGAGAATAATTGCCGCCGTAGCGCAGGCTGCGTTGGCGTAATAGGTAAATCCGCAATCGGCGCAGCGCTTGGCGCGCTCATCGTGCACTTCAAACTGCGGCGAACCGCAACAAGGGCAATGCGAAAAACGCGCTAAGGGATGATCTTTCCTCATTTTGTCGGCCTCTCGATTAGTTGTAAATCAGCGTAGTCAAGCGCTCCTCGTTCAGAAGTTCGCTCGCCAGGCTGCAAAGTTCATCAGCCGTGACGTCGCGCACGCGCTCCAATTTTCGCCGTATGCTATACACGCGTTCATAATGGGCAAAAGCTTTGCCGAGGGCCAGCGCATAGCTCTCCGCATTGCTACATGCGATGCCCGTCTGCCCACAATATTGCTTCTTCGCGGCCGCCAGTTGAGTCGGCGAAAGGGGATGTTCGGCCATTCTGCGCAGTTCGCTCACCACAAGGCGACGGCAGCGACCGACATCGGCTTCATCGCAACCAAAATAAACCTGCCAAACGCCCGTATCGGGATATGCGTAATACGTAGCGTCGACGGAGTAGACCAAACCGGCCTTCTCGCGCAGCCTGACATTGAGGCGGGCATTCATACCCGGACCGCCGAGGATGTTGGTTAAGAGACTGAGCGCATGGCGCCGCGGATCTCTGCCGGCTAAAGCACGCGCACCGATCAGCACATGGGCTTGATGCGTCTGCTTTTTCACCCTTCGCAACTCCGGAACATAGGCGGGCAAAGTCTGATCCACAACGGGCGCCGCCACTGATGGGAGATCGGCGGTCAAGCGCTCGAGCGTGTGGACCACGCGTTTGAAATCAATCTGCCCATATACGTAAAAGACGGCATTTTGCGGCACATACCAGCGGCGAGCGTGGCGCAAGGCATCCGCCGTGCAATAGGCGTGTAAGCGCTCCTTGCTGCCCAGAATGTCGCGCCCGAGCCCGTGGCCGCGAAAGAGCATGGCCTCAAACTCATCAAAGATCAAGTCGCCCGGCTGATCGCGGTAACTGTCGATTTCGTCGCACACCACTTCCACTTCGCGGTCCATCTCTTTCTGCGGATAGGCGCTGCGGAAGACGATGTCAGTGAGCAGGTCGGCCGCGCGGGTGAAATCTTCGCGCAAAACAATAGCCGTAAAAGCTGTTTCTTGCTTGTTGGTGAAGGCATTCAAGTCGCCACCTACGCGCTCCAAGCCATTGGTGATCTGCCAAGAGCGCCGGCGGGCCGTACCCTTGAACGAGAGGTGCTCCAGAAAGTGGGCCAAACCGGAATCGGCATCTTCCTCGTGGCGCGTTCCGGCTTTGACGATGTAACCACAATAGAGAACGTCGGCCGTTCGCTCCTCGCAAACGATGCGCAAGCCGTTGGGTAAAGTAAATGTATATTGTCGCGCACCGATCGCGCTTTGCTGCTCTTCTTTCTTCATTCTGCTTCGAAAAGATCTCTCTCGCCGCGCCCGCAGCCGATAGTTGTCGTTTAGTAAGTCGGATTTGCTGATCCGAACCGGCGAACTATACATTATATATATTGTACGTGCGGCCGGCGAAACGCGTGAAAAATCCGCACAAAGATAAACAAAAGGTCTGCATTTCGCGTTCATTTTCCTGCAAGTTTGCACTTTCTTGCCGGAAATCAAGAGACGCCGGACGGCTTTCTGTTACTTTCAATCCGAAAGTGCGACCTGAGGGCTGCATTCGTTTGCACCAAAGGCTCAAAAGCGGCAACTCGCAGGAAGAAATGTGGCGCATTGCTCTTTTTTAGGAGGCAAGGAGGAGAAAATCATTGGAAATTCTGTAATTTTGAAGCCTCAATGCAAGGCAAAACAAGAGAACGGCGCGCTGCCGCTCTCGTTTCTTTGTACAAAAATATGGAGATAAAGATCATCAATAAGTCACCTTATGAGCTCCCGGCCTACGAAACGCCGCTGAGCGCCGGACTCGATTTACGCGCCAACCTATCTGCGCCGCTGACATTGCAGCCGATGGAGCGCAAACTCATCCCTACGGGACTGTTTATCGCGCTGCCGGCGGGCTTTGAAGCGCAGGTGAGACCGCGATCCGGACTGGCGCTGAAGAAGGGCGTGACCGTGCTCAACGCACCCGGTACCATCGACGCGGATTATCGGGGAGAAATCGGCGTAATCTTGATTAACTTGTCGCAGGAGGCTTTCGTCGTCAACGGCGGCGACCGTATAGCGCAGTTAATCGTGGCGCGTCACGAGCAAATCGCTTGGCGTCCTGTGGAAAGTCTTGATGAGACGGAACGCGGAGCGGGAGGTTTTGGGCACACAGGCCATTAAAATTGGCGTATGAAGCAGATTCCGGTCCTCTTTTCCTTGTTCGCCTTCACGCTGGCAGCCACTTTGGCGATGGGGTGTGCATCCTCGCGGCGCGTCAACGCGCCGCAGGCCGACGCTGTCCCGACACCCCCTACACGCAACTTGACTTGGGAGGAGCGGTTTCATTATAACGAACGCTTCCTCGAAAGCGAGTGCCAAAAACTCAAGGGCAATTACGATGCACAAATAGCTTTGCTCGAAGCAGCTTTGGAAATAAATCCCGATGGTTCGGAGGCGCTGGCCGATTTAGCAATTGCAAAATACGCGACATTAGGCTCGGCAGATTCGATCACAAGCGCAGAAATCGATTCGCTTTTACGACGCGCCATAAAATTGGACCCCGGCAACCTGAATTACCACGAAATACGCGCCGATATCTTAGCTCGCAGCGAGAAATACAAGGAAGCCATTGAGGAACTTGAAATTTTGGCCGCGAAAAAACCGACTGCGGACGTGCTTTCCTCGCTAGCGGATCTCTACCGTGTGGCCGGAGACGCGCAGAACGCCATCCGGACGATCAACAGACTGATCACCATCGACGGATTAAAGGAAGAATACGCTTTAGCTAAGTTCCAAAGCTACATAGAACTTAAAGATGACGGACGAGCGTACAAAGCGCTCGAAGATTTGTGCGCCAATTATCCAAACGAACTGAAGTATCGCGTCCTACTCGGTGATATGTTTTTGCAAAACAACCATCCCGACCAAGCCCTACGCGTTTACCGAGACGTTTTAACGTCAGAGCCGCAAAACGCATTTGCACGTATTTCGATGCTGGCTTATTACAGTCGGACGAAACAAGATTCTCTGTACAAAGACTACGTAAAGCAAATCGTTTTAGACTCGATGGCGGCGTCCGATGTCAAGGCCGAAGCGATGCGGGGCTACGCTTTTGACAGACGCAATGTGGGCGACAGCCTGCAAGTGCTTACCCTCTTTCACCAAGCCTTGCAACAGCCGCAAGCAGATCGCAGTATGGCCGAACTCTGTGCCGCTTATATGGAGACGCTGCAGCTTCCTGAAGCCACCAGAGTGCCTATCTACAAGAAGATCTTAGAGATTGAGCCCGACTACCTCCGAGCGCGCCTGCAATTGCTCAACATTGCGATCCGCGAAGTCAATCTTGAGCAGATCATTCATCTGTGTCGCGAAGGCTTAGCGTACAATCCCGAGCACCTATCCTTCTATTATTTTTTAGGCGTGACGCTTTCTCAGAAGGGCGACGACGCGGCGGCAATCCGCATCTTACAGGATGGCGCGAAGCAGATCACGAGTTATTCAAACCCGGATGAGGTTACCGAGATTTTTGGCGCACTTGGCGACCTGCTACATCAAGCCGGCGACAAAGCGGGAGCTTTTTCCGCCTACCAAAAGGCTATCGAAGCCAACCCCGAAAACTACCCCTGCCTCAACAACTACGCATATTTCCTCTGCCAAGCTGGCGAACGCATTCCCGAAGCTGTGGCCATGAGCAAGCGAACGGTTGATGCAGAAGCCGACAACGCCACATATTTAGACACTTACGCCTATGCGCTCTTGTGCGACAAGCAATATGAGCAGGCCCTCATCTACATCGAAGAAGCCTTGCGCCGCACGCCCGAAAAGGATCTCGATTATACGCTTTTGTTGCACGCAGGCGACATCCATTTCCGCCTGAAGCAGCAGCGCGCTGCCCTTGAAACCTGGCGCAAAGCAGCGAAATTTGCCAAAACCAAGGCGCAACAGAAGCAGATCAAGCAGCGCATCCGTCGTCGGCGCATTTAATATTGTATCCGCGGCGCGCATTTTTACAAACACACATCACAAAACGAAACATATGAAATACTTCCTCCTCACCACCTTGGTCTCCCTCGCCTTTCTGACGAGTTGCCGCACGTTGCAGAATACCCAAAAGCCATCTGCCGGCGCCGCACATCAATCGCAGGAGCAGCAATATAAAGCAGCCGTAGTCTCCAAAGCACAGACCGCCCAATGCGTTACGGCCAAAATCAATATGGATGTAGACGCCGACGGCAAGCAAATCTCCTGCGGCGGCTCACTCAAAATGAAGCGCGACGACGTTATCCAACTCTCGCTCACCTTCCTCGGTTTTGAAGTTGGTCGTCTGGAGTTCACGCCTAAAGATGTCCTCGTCGTAGATCGCATCCACAGGCAATACAGTCGCGCCTCCTATGCCGAAGTCGACTTCCTCCACCAAGCCGGTTTAGATTTCTACGCCCTGCAATCACTCTTTTGGAACGAAATCTTCACCCCCGGAAGCCGCGATGTACGCTCGCAGCTCAACCGCTTTCGCTTGGCGGCGAGCGGGGACTACACTTCGCTCCTCCTGACTGATGCACCGAAGCTCAACTACCAATTTCTCACACGCACGAGTTCAGCTCTGCTCGACCGCGTCACGGTCGACGGCAAAACCGCCGCAGATCAGGGGCAATTCGTTTGGAAATATGACAATTTTACGACGCTCGGCGGGAAACTATTTCCCACATCGATGGCCGTCAGCATCAGCGGAATGGGCAAGAAAGCCGGTTTTACGCTGGCCCTCTCGCGCCTCAACAACGACACCGACTGGCCCACGCGCACGACGATTTCCTCAAAATATACGCAGATCAAAGCTACGAGCTTGCTCGATAAGTTAGCCGGAATGGCACAATAATATATAAGGCGACCGACTCCCAACGGCGACCGGCGCGAATCAACTCCCGTATGAAACGAACGCTTATTTTACTCATCCTCACTTGTTTAGGATTCACCTACGGTGCTGCACAGACAAAGCAGATCAAGAACCTGCAAAACCAGAAAGCAGCCTTGCAGAAGGAGCTATCAGCTTCGCAAAAGTTGCTCACGACGACGAAGCGCGATGTTAAGTCGCAGCTCAACAACCTCGTCGTACTCAACAACCAGATCGGGGAGCAGAAAAAATATGTCGATGGCATACAGAGCGAAGTCATTGTTTTGAGCAACAATATTGCCGTCTTAGAGCGCCAACTTCAAGCTTTGGAGGCCGACTTGGCCCTCTGCAAAAAGCGCTATGAACACGGCGTGATCTACTTCTTCAACCACCGGATGGCGCTCAACAAGTGGCTCTTCGTCTTGAAGGCGAAAAATTTTCGCGAGATGAGTCGCCGCCTCCGTTACGTCTCGGAATATACCCGCTATCAGCAAATGCAGGCGAAGATCATCAAGGAAAAAGAAGCCGCCGTGCAGCAAAAGAAAAACGAGATCTTAGGCGTAAAGGTCACGAAAGACAAACTCCTCGTCGAGGGGCAACAGCAACAGCGGCAGCTCAACGAGAAACAAGTGAAGCAGAAGCAAGTTGTCGACGACCTGAATAAGAAGCAACGCCAACTGCAAGCCACCATCGCGCAGCAGCAGCGCAAATATGCCAACTTAAACGCGCGCATCGACCAACTGATTCGCGCAGAAATAGCCAAAGCCGAAGCGCGCCGCAAGGCTGAAGCCGCACGCAAGGCCGCCGAGGCCAAGCGCCGAGCGCAGGAAGCCGCAGCGCGCAAGGCTGCAGCAGAGAAAGCTGAACGCCGGCGCGCGGCTGAAGAGAAAGCCCGCCAAGCGCAGATCGCCGCACGCAAAGCTGCCGAAGCCGAGCGCCTCGCTAAGCAACAGGCCGCACAAGCTCGCACCGCAGCAGCCAAGGCCGAAGCGCGACGCGCGCAAGCGGCTGCCCAACGACAGCAGCAAGCGGCCGCCCGACAACAGCAGCAGGCAGCAGCCGAGGCGCGCAATGCAGCGCGAACGCCCGCCGCGCCGGTCTTCAGAGCTGAATCAGCAGCCGACAACGCACTGAGCAGCGGATTTGCAGCCAACCGCGGTCGTCTGCCCGTCCCGATTACGGGCGCCTACGCCATCACGGCGCACTACGGCACTTACAACGTGGCCGGCTTGCGCGGCGTGCAACTCAGCAACAAGGGCATCAACCTCACCGGACGTCCGGGAGCGCAAGCGCGGGCCGTATATAGCGGCGAGGTAACGGCCGTTTTCAATATGAACGGATTGTATAACGTCATCGTTCGCCACGGTTCTTATATAAGCGTCTACTGTAATCTGTCGAGCGTCAGCGTGCATAGCGGGCAGCAAGTCGGCACGCGCCAGACGCTGGGTAGCGTAGCCGGCGACGGATCGGGCAACTGCACGCTCCACTTCCAATTGCGGCGCGAGACGTCTCCACTTAATCCGGAGGCTTGGATCGGCCGATAAAGCAGGCCCTCGCCCACGCATTTCCCCATAGCGCTCGAAGCATCCGTTTCGAGCGCTTTTTTGATGGGTAAAGCCCACGCTGATAGGCGAAAAGTGGAGGCAGGGCGCACAACATACGGCCGACTGCACACCACGCACAACGAAGAAAAACAGCCGCGCTAAAAAACTGCCTGCCGGCGCCCGCCGCGCAGCGCGAAGATCTGCTTTTTGAGCACCGAAACTATGGGTGCCGACGTTTTTTATCGTGAGAAAAAAGGTGTGCGCTCGTGAGAAAAAGTACTTACGCTCACGAGAAAAAAGGTGTGCGTTCGTGAGCGTAAACAAATCATCAAAACATTTGCCGCCACAAACTTCTATCTTTTAGCGCTTTATATCCTGTTTTACGTCCGGCAAAAAGCGAGCCGGGAGCGCACCGGTGGGCGGCCGCGGACCCACGGAGGGTGGCGCCGGAGCAGGTGTCGGGCGGTCGCCCGTGGGTTTACGCCGCAGGCGCGACAAAGCGTCTTTCGCTAAGCGCCACGACAAGCCGGAAAAGGCGTGCGGGCAATAGAATGGTGCATAGGCCCCACATCCGAACCAAGCGGCAAAGCGTGCCGCCTCATCAACAAGATAAAAGCATAAAAAAACAAGCACATAACGCTACTAAAACACGAAACCACCGACTAGCCATCTACGCTGCAAAAGCAGGAACGCCTCTGCATCTTCAACAGAATAAAGCAGACAGAGTAGAAATTTGCACGACAAAATTTGCCTCCCACCATCAAATGTTGTAATTTTGTGCGATTTTAGATTTATTGTACCCTTATGGCTCGAAAGAAAAAACGTGTAGGCGGCCGATTCGGCGCTTTTATCTCGGTGATCAGTACGACGCTTGTGCTCATCTTGCTTGGCGCGGACGTATTCTTCGTCACCGTGGCGAGCAACTTTAGCAAGAACTTACGCGAAAACTTTGCTGTGGAGGTACTTTTGGAAGATAACATTCCGCAACACGACCTCTATCTCTTGCAAGAAGACTTGAAGCGCCAGCCTTACACGCTCCGCACGAATTATATCTCAAAGGAGCAGGGCGCAGCCAATATGAACGCAGCGCTGGGGACGACGGAGGACGAATTTGCCGGAGACAGCCCCGTCTCGGCCGAGTTTGAGCTTTTTCTAAAGGCCGACTACGCGCAGCGAGACAGCCTGGAGCGCTACTTGCCCGTGATCAAAAACAAGCCGTTTGTGAAGAACATCATTTATCCGCAAGAGACGATGGACTCGCTCAACGCCGTTATTCCCATCGTAAGCTTGGTCTTGCTGATCGTAGCCTTGCTCTTGACGCTCGTATCCTTTGCTTTGATCAACAATACAGTGCGCATGGGCGTCTATGCAAAGCGTCTCTACATCCATTCGCTTAAACTCGTGGGGGCTAAATGGAGCTTCATTCGCCGCCCCTTCTTATGGCAGGCTTTCTGCATCGGACTGACGGCGGCCATCTTGGCAAGCGCACTGCTCGGAGCGGGCATGTATGTGCTCATTGATATGAATCTCTACTTGAGTTCGCTGGTTACGCCGGAAGTAATCGCCCTCACGCTGGGCACGATCTTCGTCTGCGGCCTTTTGGTTACAATAATCTGCACTTTCTTTAGCGTCAATCGCTTCTTGAGAATGAGCACGGACGAGCTGCTTTTGAAATAAACAAACGTATTACGCAATCATTCTACACATTATATAATGACAACAGATAAGAAACCGGCTACGGAGAAACACGTATTTGCCTTCGGACGCACAAATTTCATCGTCCTGACTATCGGTATGGCGATCGTGATCCTCGGCATGATACTTATGTATGGCAAAGGCTCGACGGAGACGCATTTTGATCCAAACATTTTCAGCGCTATGCGCATCAAAGTGGCGCCCGCTGTTTGCTTTTTGGGCTATATTACCATTATTTTTGGCATCATTCATCGGCCCAAAAGCGATGAAAAAACGATAACAAAAGAATAATCACAGACTTTATATATGTTGGATATGACCTGGTGGCAGGCGCTCGTGATAGCTATCGTCGAGGGCTTGACTGAATTTTTGCCTGTTTCGTCGACGGGCCACATGATCATAACGGAAGGAGCGATGGGTATGCAGAGCACGCCCTTTGTCAAGGCCTTTACGGTGATCATCCAGTTTGGCGCCATTCTTTCCGTGATTCTGCTCTATTGGCGGCGCTTTTTCTACCCTGAAAGTATACGCACGAAAGGCTATACTTGGTGGCAGGCGATCTGGCGCTTTTACTTGCGGCTGATTGTCGGCGTCTTGCCGGCGGTGGTCTTTGGTTTGGCGTTCAACGATCTGATTGAAGAGAACTTGGGAAGCGTTCGGCTCGTGGCCGTGATGCTCATCGTCGGCGGTATTTTTATGCTCTTTGCCGATAAACTGTTTGGCAATGGGTGGAAAAAAGAGCCGTCATATAAAAATGCGTTCCTCATCGGTCTCTTTCAATGTTTGGCGATGATTCCGGGGGTATCTCGCTCGATGGCAACTATAGTTGGCGGTATGCAACAACGTCTGACGCGAAAATCGGCGGCGGAATATTCGTTCTTTCTCGCGGTGCCGACAATGGCGGGCGCTACATTGCTTGAAACTTATAAGCTCTTGAAGCACGATAGCGGGATGCTGCTGAGTGGCGACCATCTCTGGTTGCTCTTGCTGGGAAGCAGCGTGGCGTTTGTCGTGGCGCTCTTGGCCATACGCTTCTTCATCGCCTACGTGAGCAAGTATGGCTTCAAGGCGTTCGGGTGGTACCGCATCGTAGCCGGTAGCCTGATTCTGCTGCTGATGGCTTGCGGAGTCGAACTTAATATGGCAGGCTGAAATGGACTTCCTTTCCGGCCGCATTCTGGCCTTTGACAAGCCTTATAAGATGACGTCGTTCGGCGTCGTGGGACGTGTGCGTCGCTTACTCACACAAAAGATGGACGGAAGAAAGATCCGCGTCGGCCACGCCGGTACGCTCGATCCTTTGGCTACGGGCGTCTTGATTCTATGCACAGGACGGGCGACGAAACAAATAGAGTCACTGCAAAAAGATACAAAGGAATACATCGCGGAATTAAGACTCGGCGAGACGACGCCCAGCTTCGATCTTGAGCATCCCGTAGATAAAACCTTCCCAACGGCACATATCACGGCAGAAAGCTTTGAGGAAGCCGTCAGAAAGTTTGAGGGCGATATCCTGCAAGTGCCGCCGGTTTTTTCCGCCTGCAAGGTTAATGGCGACCGCGCCTACGATTTAGCCCGCAAAGGTAGGGACGTGCAACTCGCAGCCAAGCCTATCCGCATCGAAAAGATTGAGATCCTCGAACTGCGTCTGCCCGATTACGCGCGGCTTCACATCGTCTGCGGAAAAGGCACTTACATTCGGTCGCTGATCCGCGACATCGGCGAAGCATTGCAAAGCGGGGCGCATATGACGTCGCTACGGCGCACACGAGTTGGCGACATCAGCGTCGAAAATTGCTTCACGCTCGAAGCATTTGAAGAATGGCTCGCCGCGCAGACGATCGAAATCCCCGCAGAGTTTGCCAATGGACCACAAATTAAAAAGCACATCAAAAAAGACTGAGCCCCGCCGCCGCGGCTTCAAGGCACCGCCAAGCGAAATCCAACCACCGCCAAGCAAGGCCGCAACGCCGCCGAACGAGACTCAATCCAAAACGCACATTATATTATTGCTGTATGAAACTTTCTCAATTCAATTTCAAACTACCCGCCGAAAAGATTGCCAAATATCCATCGCCCTTGCGCGACGATTGTAGAATGATGGTGCTCGACAAGACTACGGGCAAGATAGAACACCGAAAGTTCGACGAACTCTTGGACTACTTCGACGAGAAAGACCTTTTCGTCTTCAATGATACAAAAGTCTTCCCCGCTCGCCTTTACGGCAACAAGGAGAAAACAGGTGCACGCATCGAAGTCTTTCTCCTGCGCGAGTTGAATCAAGAGTTGCGCCTTTGGGATGTACTCGTCGATCCGGCGCGCAAGATTCGTATCGGCAACAAACTTTATTTCGGCGAGGACAACTCAATCGTCGCCGAGGTCATCGACAACACCACGAGCCGCGGTCGCACCCTGCGTTTCTTGTACGACGGCGACCACGATGAATTCAAGCGTTCGCTCTACGCGCTCGGAGAAGCGCCCATCCCCCGCGAGATTAATCGCCCGACGGAGTCGGAAGATTTGGAGCGCTTCCAGACTATTTTCGCCCGCAACGAAGGTGCCGTTACTGCCCCCGGAGCCGGGCTTCACTTCTCCAAAGTTATGATGAAGAAGATGGAGCTTAAAGGCATCGATTCCGCATATTTGACGCTTCATTGTGGCTTGGGCAACTACCGAACGACTGATGTGGAAGATCTCACGAAGCACAAAATGGAGAGCGAGCAAATGTTTGTCGACACCAAGTGCTGCCGGCACGTCAACTCCGCCCAAGATGCCAATCGCAAGATCTTAGCTGTGGGCTCCACGGTTATGCGTGCTTTAGAGGTGTGCGTAGGCCCCGACGGCCATATCAAGGAATTTGAAGGCTGGACCAACAAATTCATCTTCCCGCCTTATGAATTCTCCGTAGCAGATGCGATGCTCGTCAACTTCCAGTTCCCTTATTCGACACTCCTTATGCTCGCTTCAGCTTTCGGAGGCTACGATCAGGTTATGGGAGCTTACAAAGAAGCCATCAAGGGCGAATATATGTTCGGCCCCTACGGCGATGCGATGCTCATCATCTAAGTATGCAACTACTAATCGCTTTAGGCGCCAACATAGGTTCGCGTGCAGCGGCGCTTCGAGCAGCGATAGCAGCCCTCACGGCTGAAGTGGGCCTCCTCGTGAAGTGTTCCGCCTTTTACGAGACGGAACCTGAGGGATTTCAATCGTCCCACGCCTTTCTGAATGCCGTAGCCCACTTTGAGACGACCCATTCAGCGCCGCGCATATTGCAAATAACGCAAGCCATAGAGCGGCGCATGGGCCGCACGACCAAAAGCCAAGACGGCATCTACCCTGATCGCCCAATCGACATCGACATCCTTGCCTTGGGCGACACCATTTGCCACACGAAAGACCTGACGCTCCCCCATCCCCACATAGCAGAGCGCCGCTTTGTCTTAGAACCATTAACCGAAATCTTGCCCACGTGGCGTCACCCGCTGACCCACGCAACCGCAACAGAAATGCTTAAAAGATATGAACAAAACACGAATTAACCCAGAAAGAGAATTCAGCCCCGAGCTCTTAGCCGCGGTCAACCACCTCTTACCCCAGCTCACCAGCAGTGCCGCGCCGATGACCGAAGACGCTCTGCGCACACTATTAAAGACCGACGCCACGCGCCTCTACACCATACGCGACGAAGAAGATCGCATCTGCGGTATGTGTACCCTTTGCTTTACGCTGATGCCCACCGGAAAAAAATGCTGGTTGGAAGATGTTGTAGTCGACGACGCCTGCCGCGGCAAGGGTTACGCCAAACTCCTCGTGGCCGAAGTCTACGAAGAATCCAAGCGGCTCGGCGCAAAATCGCTCAACCTCACATCCCGCCCCGTCCGCGAAGCGGCTAACAGGCTCTACACCGGGCAAGGATTCAAACTACGTGAAACTAACGTTTATCGACGTCAAGACTAATGGTTATCTTCATCAAAGGAATGGTTTGCCAGCGCTGCATAATGATTGTGGGGCAGCTGCTGGAGCGCATCGGAATCGAAGCTGTGAAAGTCGACCTCGGGCGCATAGATCTCTACGACGTGCCGACCAGCGAACAAATGCAAGCTTTGGACAGAGGACTCAAAGAACTCGGTTTTGAACTTGTCTTTGACAAACGACCGCAACTGATTGAAGCCATCAAACTGGCTACAATCGACTACGTTTACGCCAATCCGCCGAGCCGTCAGAACTTTTCCGACTACATCATCGACCATCTTCACTACGACTATCACTACATTAGCGACATATTCTCCTCAACAGAAGGCATCCCGCTCGGCAAATACGCCATAAAAGTACGCATGCGGCGCGCCCGTCAGCTGCTCCGCACGACGAACGACTCCATTGCCGACATCGCATACGCCTTAGGCTATACGTCGCAAACCTATATGAGTACACAGTTTAAGAAGGAAACGGGCCTCTCGCCCTTACAATATCGCAAGCAGAGCCGAAAATAGCAGTCGCACATCAAGACTACAGCCAAGGCTGAGTCATCTTTTTTTTTAAGAGACAAGTTGAACGTATCGCATCCACGCCTATAGCGAGCGTTTAATCTTGTCTCATTTTTTATCCTCCCGATTGCGGACATAAACAGCCTTATTTTTCACAAACTACCACCGAAAATAACCCCTTAGGGTTAGTCTTTTGGCAGAGCAGGGTTAAAGCGTCAAGCGCTTTCACCCTGTTTAATGAACATTCCTTTGAGCAACCCCTTAGGGTTGGCCTTTCAAAAACATCCGCAAATCGAAACACAACGAAGAGTAACCAAAATGTACATCGGAAATTGCCTTTTCACCCACCAAACCTTTGACTTACAAACACACAACAATCGACTTTAAACGAATGCATGCCCACAACAAACCTTTACGCTCACGAGCGCAAACCTTTTTTATCACGAGAGTAAGCCTTTTTTATCGTGAGCGTAAACCTTTTTCATCGTGAGCGCAAATAGGCAAACCTCGACCGACGACGAACGAAAGAAGAATGTGAAGGACAGAAAATCCGAAACAAGAAGTTCTCTTTTGGCCTTTGTAAGAATATAAAATGTGCGTCCACATTTTGCGAGGAAAGTAGTGGCGCGCAAAACACCTATCAGGCGAAAACATCTTCAAGTAGAAAGAACACCGAAGCGCGACAGCCTGTAAACCTGACAGGCACAAAGCCTGTACAAAACACGAAATTGCATCTCGGCAATCAATCGGAGCGAATGAAGCATCCAAATTTCCAAGTCGAAATTAAAAATAGCTCAAAAATCTTCGTTAAGTAGTTCTAAAAACAAGCGCTTCAAACCATTAAAAACAACCCCTCAGAGCGCTTGATTCAAGCTGCAAACAAGCGATTTTCAGTTGTCCGAAAAGCAGAAAAAGAGAAAAGAAGATTCTTAAAAAGACGTGTTAAGTTTTCTAAAATGGAAAACTTCCACGACTTTAGAGCGCCTTGTAATTTTCTCAAAAAATATCTCTTGTCTTCATTGGAAAAGTCCGATTTCTTACTTACATTTGCATCGAAAAAGGCGACACCGGTCCGCAAAATCCAAACGGAGATGCCGCTAAAGGCGCTCCAAGTTAGCCCCTTACAGAGCATCGCAGAAGCAACATAAAATACGGATAAACAAGGCATTACGCGCATCAATGGAAAACTGATCAAAGCCTTTTTTACTCCCACCCGAAGTGCCGCGCGGGCAAGCGCCCACGGCCGGCAGTTCAGCATCAACACGATGAAAATAAATACGAATTTGTGGCAACGAAACAGGACGACCTGCAAAAGGCTGCCGGCGAAACTGCCCATAACAACAAAATAACACGAAAACCTATGTGTACTGAAAATTTCATCATTACCAAGCGAGACGGCACCACAGAACGATTCTCACTGGATAAGATTAAGAGTGCTATACTCAAAGCTTTCACCTCGTTGCATCAACCGATCGATGCGCAAGGCTTGCAGCGCGTCATCGAACACCTGCGTTTCTGCAACGGCATGAGCGTAGAGGATATTCAGAACCAAGTGGAAGTGGCCCTGATGGCAGAAAAACACTTCAAGGTAGCCAAAGCTTTTATGCTTTATCGCCAACAGCACACGGAGGATCGTGACGTGGCCGAGCGCCTAAGCTTTATGTTCGACTACTGCGATGCGGCCAACCCGGCCACCGGCTCAAAGTATGACGCCAACGCCAACGTCGAAAACAAAAATATCGCGACGCTGATCGGCGAATTGCCTAAACGGAGTTTCATCCGCCTCAACCGTCGCCTCCTGACAGACCGCATCAAGCAGATGTATGGCAAGGCTTTGGCCGAACGCTATCTGTATCTGCTCGACAACCACTTTATCTATAAAAACGACGAAACCAGCCTGGCCAATTATTGTGCGAGTATCACGATGTATCCGTGGCTCCTCAACGGCACGATGAACATAGGCGGCAACTCTACGGCGCCGACTAACCTGAAGAGTTTCTGCGGCGGCTTCGTCAATATGGTGTTTATCGTCTCCTCCATGTTGTCGGGCGCTTGCGCCACGCCGGAGTTTCTGATGTATATGAGCTATTTCCTCCAGCAGGAATACGGCGAAGACTTCTATCTGCGCGCCGACGAAGTCGTAGACCTTTCCAAGAAGCAGCGCACGATGGACAAAATCATTACGGATTGCTTCGAACAAGTGGTCTATTCCATCAATCAGCCTACGGGAGCGCGCAACTTCCAAGCCGTATTCTGGAATATCTCTTATTATGATAAGAACTACTTCGAAAGTATCTTTGGAGATTTCCGCTTCCCCGACGGCCAAAAACCTTCTTGGGACGCGCTGAGTTGGTTGCAAAAGCGCTTTATGCGTTGGTTTAATGCAGAGCGCACCCGCACGGTCTTGACTTTCCCGGTGGAAACGATGGCTTTGCTTTCAAAAGACGGCGACGTGCTCGACAAGGAATACGCCGATTTCACGGCCGAAATGTACGCTGCGGGTCACAGTTTCTTCACGTATATGAGCGATAACGCCGATTCGCTGGCTTCTTGCTGCCGCTTGCGCAATGAGATTCAAGACAACGGCTTCAGCTATACGCTCGGTGCAGGCGGCGTATCAACCGGTTCGAAGAGTGTGCTGACGATCAACTTGAATCGCTGCGTGCAGCAAGCTACCCGCGAGGGTTTGAACTACACGGAATATTTGGCTTCGATCGTAGATCTCGTACATAAGGTGCAATTGGCTTACAATGAGAACCTGAAAGCCTTGCAGGTGAAAGGTATGCTTCCGTTGTTTGATGCCGGATATATCAACATTCAGCGCCAATACCTGACGATTGGCGTCAACGGTATGGTCGAAGCGGCAGAAAGTTTGGGCATACAAATCTCCGACAACAAAGAATATGAGGAATTTGTCGGCAGCATTTTGGGCCTTATCGAACAGTATAATAAGCAATACCGCTCTAAGGATGTGCTCTTCAACTGCGAGATGATTCCGGCTGAGAACGTGGGCGTGAAGCACGCGCGCTGGGATCGCGAGGCCGGCTACTTCGTGCCGCGCGATTGCTACAACAGCTATTTCTACATTGTGGAAGATCCGAATACGGACATCATCGAAAAATTCCGTCTGCACGGCCGCCGCTACATTGAACACTTGACGGGCGGTTCTGCGCTCCATATGAATCTGGACGAGCACCTGGGCAAAGCGCAATATCGCCAACTGCTCCGCGTGGCAGCTAAAGAGGGATGCAATTACTTCACGTTTAACATTCCTAACACGCTTTGCAACGAATGCGGAACGATTGATAAGCGCCACTTGCAGGAATGTCCGCACTGCCACAGCCATAACGTCGACTACTTGACGCGTGTGATCGGCTACTTGAAGCGCGTATCCAATTTTTCCGTTGATCGCCAGAAAGAAGCGGAACGCCGCTATTACTCGCTCAACCCTGAGAAGGTAAAACAATAAGGCAAACGAAAGCGGAATAGGACCGGAAGAAAAATCGTCCTTACGCTCTATATATAATAATGTATCGGAGCGGAAGCACAGCGCACCTCGACGGCGCCCGCTTCCGCTCCGATAAGATAAAAGTAAAGTTCGATCAAAAATCGACGGACATCTTATGCTGAAATACGTTAACTACGATATTGTTTTTCAAGAGTTCCCCGACGAAGTAACGCTTGCAATCAACCTCTCGCTGTGTCCGGTCTGCTGCCCGGGCTGCCACAGCCATTTTTTGCAGACTGACGTGGGCGAATTGCTCACGCCGGAGCGGCTGCAAGCTTTGATCGACTCGTATGATGGGGAGATTACTTGCGTAGGATTGATGGGTGGCGACAACGATCCGGCGGCTGTGGGCGAACTTTTTGCGCTTGTGCGCCGCGTTTATGGGGATAAGTTGAAAACAGGTTGGTATTCGGGACGCGCACAGTTGCCCAGAGATTTCAATCCTCGATTGTTCGACTACGTAAAACTGGGCCCCTACATCGAGGAGCGCGGCCCGCTCAAAGCGCCTACAACCAACCAGCGCCTTTATCGCTTTGTCGATGGGCAGCAAACGGACATTACCGCGCGCTTCCATAAACATTGAAATGCGCTAAGCAGACTTTATTGGCCGCGCTCCGGCTTTCATCAATCGGCCAGCAAGCTGCACATCTAAAGCAAACGCCGCCCGCTCAACTGAACGGGCGGCGATCTTTATTTCTTAAAGTATTTGCCTATGATGGGCAAACGCTTGATCGGGAAATCGTGGTAAAGAACGTGAGCAATGTAAAGGAGGATCAACACCGTATTGATACTCATCGTGAGCCAAGCGCTCCAGGCAGCCGGCTCCAGTTGCATAAGCGTAAAGAAGAAGGCCGTGAGCAGCACGTAGCCGGCTATGCTCTTCAGTGGATACTTGATCGGATAATATTTCTGACCGACAAAGTAACTCAAAATCGTGGCTACGCCGTAGCCGGCCACACCACCCCAAGCGCAGGCCATATAACCGAAGCGCGGAATAAAGAGAACGTTGACGGCTACTAAGACGGCACAACCCGCAAAGGAGAAATACATACCGTAAATCGTCTTGTCAACAAGCTTGTACCACAAGGAAAGGTTGAAGTAAACGCCTAGCAGGATGCCGGCAACCATCACGATAGGCGTCACGCACAAACCTCCCCAATAATCGGGCGCAATAATGTGCTTGAAAAGCGGCAGATAGGCGACGACAACCAAGAAGGCGAGCAAGGTAAAGATGATAAAGTACTTCATCGCCGCGGCGTAGGTCTCCTTACTATCGCGGTCGTGACTCTTACTGAAAACAAAGGGCTCGTAGGCGTAACGAAAGGCCTGCGTAATGAGCGTCATAATCATCGCAATCTTCACGGCTGCGCCGTAAATACCCAGTTGCACGTTAATCTCTTTCCCAACGTGGGTGGTGACAAAGGGAAAGATGATCTTATCGGCCGTTTGATTGAGGATACCGGCGACGCCCAAGGCCAATATAGGCCAACTGTAGTGCCACATGCGTTTGGCCAAAGCTTTATCAAAGACCCACGGGAAGCCGGTCAACTCTTTGTAAAAGAAGAAGGTGACGGATGCCGTGCAGAAGAGGTTGATGTAAAAAGCCCAAGCTAAATCTAATTGTCCGTCGTAGAAACTACTTACAAGCGGGCGACCCCAATCTTGAGCGTACAACCAGGGAACAAGGAGGAAGTAGGCCAAGTTGAGCAGGATATTGAGAAAAATGAAGAGCAACTTTAGGGCGGCAAACTTAATCGGGCGATGGTTGCGCCGCAGATGTGCGAAGGGCACGCACTGAAAAGCATCGATGGCAACGCAGACAAACATTGTCCCGACATACTCGGGATGGTCCGGATATTGCATCCAAGCGGAGATGGGTTGCAGGAAAATCAAGACGAGCGCAACGAAAGCCAGACAGACGCCGCCCACCATCAGCAGTGTGGTAGAATAGACGCGCTGCGGGTCGTCTTTCTCGTTGGTTGAGAAACGAAAATAGGTCGTTTCCATACCGAAAGTCAGCAGCACGAGCAGCAAAGCCGTGTAGGCATAGACATTCGTTATGACGCCGTAAGCGCCGGTTGAGGCGGCCATCTTCGCCGTGTAGAGCGGCACGAGCAGATAGTTGAGAAAGCGACCGATAATACTGCTCATCCCATAGATAAACGTATCCTTGGCCAATGATTTCAAATTGGGCATTGTCTCGTATGTATTATAATTTGTATAGCGCCGCAGCTTGGGGCAACTTTAGCGTGCAGGCAAGTCGCAAGATTGGGGCGCCTAACTCGTAGCAAAGAATAAATAGCAAATACCTATGGCGGCAATGACGCCGGCTAAGTCGGCCAGCAAACCGCAAGCCACGGCGTGGCGCGTATGTCGCACACCGACGCTGCCAAAATAGACAGCGAGGATGTAAAAGGTGGTATCGGTAGATCCTTGAAACACGCAACTCAGGCGGGCCACAAAGGAGTCAGCGCCGTAGGTGTTCATCGCGTCGACCATCATCCCGCGTGCGCCGCTCCCGCTCAGCGGTTTCATCAGCGCCGTCGGTAGCGCGCCAACCCAATCTGAAGGCGCGCCCGTCCAAGCCACGAGTTGGTGCAACCCATCAATGAGCCAATCCATCGCTCCCGAAGCTCGGAAAACGCCGATCCCTACCAGCACGGCTATCAAGTAAGGAATGATGCGCACAGCCGTAGAGAAGCCCTCCTTAGCGCCTTCTATGAAAGCATCGTAGACGTTGATTTTTTTGCGTATACCGGCCAAGATGAACAGAATGATAATGAGCAAAAGCAGGACATTGGCTATCGTACTCCCCGCAATGTTCATCGTTGCCGCGTCCATCCTGCTAAAGATCCAAACAATCGAAGCCATAAAGACCGACATCCCACCCAGCGTCAGCAAGAGTGTACGGTTGAAAAGATTGATTCGCTGATAGAGCGACGTAATAATGATGCCGGCCAGCGTAGATACGAACGTGGCGAGCAGAATCGGCACAAAAATATCCGTAGGTTGGGCGGCGCCACACTGAAACCTATATGTCATAATACTTACCGGAATTAGCGTGAGTCCGGAAGTGTTCAAGACGAGAAACATTATCATCGGATTCGAGGCCGTGTCCTTTTTTGCGTTCAATTCCTGCAAACCCTCCATCGCTTTAAGTCCCAACGGCGTCGCCGCATTGTCCAAGCCGAGCATATTGGCGGCCAGATTCATAAAGATATTGCCCACGACGGGATGCCCCTTGGGCACGTCGGGGAAGAGGCGGGCAAAGACAGGACCAAGCAGGCGGGCCAGCGCATTGACCACGCCGCCCTTTTCGCCCACTTTCATAATGCCGAGCCACAACGAGAGTACGCCGGTCAGTCCTAAAGAGATTTCAAAACCCTGCTTCGACGTATCAAACGTAGACTGCATAATGGCCGGAAACACCGTAAAGTCGGCAAAGAAGATCAACTTCACCAATGCCACGATAAAAGCAATGAGAAAAAAGGCAATCCAGATGTAATTGAGTACCATAAGTGTGTGTTCAAACAACGTGCAAAGTTACGTAATCTACACAAGAAACGGCTTATTCTGCCACTTATTACTATAAAAAAGCGGCTACGCGCCCGTTTTCAGCGCAAAGCTACCCCCGCAAGGACGAAAAGAGGATGTGTCAAAATAGACACACCCTCCAAGCTTATTTGCTACCGGCTGCCTTAAGGCGGCCTTTCTTACCGGCTGCGAGAGCCGTCGGTGGTTAACCTAATGAATGTAAATTTCTAACCCGTTAGAAATTTTCTTGCAACGGGTTGGATATTTCAATGTCTCTCACCCTCCTTTACCTGGTTAGGCTCCCTCCCTTTTACTTCCCTTCGGTCAGTGACCGTTAGTTCGGGGAGGGTCGGGGTGGGGCTTTTAGGACTACTCGAACTTGCCGACCCTGAACCCGCGGTCGCGGTCGTAGCTGGCCACGCTGGCGGCACCACTGTTGACGTCCAGGTAGTACGCGCCGTTGATGCGCCACGGGTCAGCACTAGACGACCAATAGTTGCCGCCGTAGCCAAGGCCGTTCACCTGACCAGAGTAGTAGGAAGCCAAGCCGGGCAGGTAGAAGTAATTACCTGCATCGGCGGCGGAAGGGAGGCCAGAGTGGTGGATACTACTGCTGAAGTTGTGATAGTTCTTGAATGTTGTACGCAAGTCGGTTGTACCATCGGCAGATTTCTCGGTGTTGTAATGACCCTCTGCAATTAGAACGGACTTCTTCTTTAACCACATACCACCTATATATAAATGACCCATAGTTGTCCATAACTCATAGTCATCCCAACGGGGATCGCCGTACATGCAATACCAAGACAGCACGTTAGCGTTGGGAAGGTCTTTACATGAGTGGATAGCGGAGTTGCTTATGCCGTAACCTGGGTAACTTGTGTTATAGTAACGAGCGTCAGTGTTGCTCTGGGGGTAGTTGCCTGCTGGCTGACCAACATATGTTGGTTGACCTACGCCTGCTGGCAAGTTCTTTGTCCATTCGAATCCCTTCCAATATTGTTCCTGAGCATCCCACATGTAATAATGGTCGCCATCGTAGTCGCGTATGTTAAGGTTGCCATCTATATCATAATAGTTATTCACGTCATAGTTAAAAGCTTTAAAAGCCTTTGTAACAGTACCTTCGATTCCTGTTGAAACATCCTTTAACCAATAACGTACCTTCAAGGTATGAGTGCCTGGTTTAATAACCATATAGGCTCCATTAACTGCTAAATTATCAGAAGCTGTTTTCAAAGGGAAACCGTTAGCATAAGCTCCACTGCCTTTGGTACTAAGAATTATCTCCTTGTCAGCCTCTGCACCTGTACTGACACTTTGCAACGTGCCTGTACTTGCATTCAAGGTATAGGTGCTTGCAATGTCATTATCTGAACTTACTTCTATCTTAGTTAAAGAGCAGTTCTGCAACAATGTGTTACTTACATAAGGGTGGAATACGAGGTAAGCCGCCTGATGCTCTAATTGGAAACTAAAAGCTTTTCCTCCTACGCTTCCTGTCGCAGTTGCAGTACCGTAGTCGCCAGATACACCAAAATGCTCAGTGTTATTTGGTGTTGACTGACTTTGAGCAGATGGAATAACAACTTGGTTATTGCTACTGTTCTTACCGAAATAATAAACCTTATAACTGCTATGGTCTGTAAACTTGCCTGGAACTTTATATTTAAAAGATGCTACCTTACCGGTTGGGGCGTTCGTACTTTTTCGCAACACGCCGTCGTCATCCTTTACGTAGATATAGTCGCCTGCCTCCCAATAGAAGTCACCGCTGTTGTAATTCATTGACGTACGCGTCTTGTTCTCGCCACCTGCCACGAAGGTCGTTAAGTTCTTATTCCCCTCCTCATTTGGCTTTGCCGGGTCCTGAACCACGTCGTCCTTTGTACATGAAGCCAAAGCCAAGCCTAAGCTCAGCATGATGCCCAAAGACTTTATCCCTGATAAAAGGGACTGATGTTTCATTATCTGTTTCATCTTTCTCTTTTCTTTGTTCGTTTTCTGCTCTTTGTTAATTAATCGCTTTAGAAATTAATCGTCCCATGGTGATGAGCTGTCATCGTTAGCTTCATCATCACCCAATAAGCCGAAAGGCTTGGCCGGAGCTGAAGCTGAAGGACCGGTACCGTGATTTCCCTTCTTGTGCTGGCTCGGAAAAGACGTTTCCATGAGATGACTCATTCCGCTCATTTGGATTACCATGCAACGTGGTGCAGAATAAACCTTCTTTTCTTGTTTCTTCATTTTTGTTTTGATTTTAATGGTTCACAAAATAAATCTTATGAATGAATGATTTGTGAATATTTGTAAGTCGTTTTTTTGCTTATCTTAATATTGCTTGCCATCTCCCTTTCTGCCTTATCTTGCCTCTCTTCCCTCTAAATGGCAGGTAGCATTTCACTGCTGCCTGCCCGAGAAATCAACGAGAGGAAACAGACTATCATCAGAGAATTACACTGAATGATTGTGGTAAAATCAGTCGTTAAACGTTTCTTATTTTGCTTCCTTGCCGGTTCGCAAACGGGCACAAAAAAGCGAACAAAGGAAACTCCATGAAGTCCTTTGTTTACAGGGGTTACGGCACGCTTCGCGCGCGCGTAGGATGGAAGAAAAAAAGTATGATTAGACGCTAGGTGCGCCTGTGTGTGTGTGTGTGTGTGTTAGCAAAATATCTGAAACCACCAAATATACAGCACTAAAAA
>JABZGR010000005.1 GCA_015259125.1 Alloprevotella tannerae
TTATCAAGTTGGTCGTCAATCAAAGAAAGATTAAAATAAAACAAACGCTCCCGAAAGTCGTATGCAAAAGAACTCTCGGGAGCGCCATATTGGTTTGTCGTCAATCAAATAGCCTGCGCGGTAAGGCTGTACTCAAAACTTCTGAGATGACTGCTTGACATCGTGATCGCATTTTAGGAAATCAGCCTCACCCCTTCAGCATCCAGCGCATCATTTGCTTGAGTGAGGGCTTCTTACCATACATCAAGATTCCTACACGATAGATGCGTCCGCTACCCCATATACCCAATAGGGCCGTAAGATAGAGTAGGGCGACGGATAAGATTTCCTGCCAAAGCGGAACGCCGAAGGGGATGCGCACCATCATAACGATGGGGGAGCTTAGGGGAAATATAGAAGCCCAAAAAGCTAAAGGGCCGTCAGTGTTTTCCACACTATAGATCGCGGCGTAAAGCGAAAAGGCCATCAAAAGCATAATAGGCATCATAAATTGGCTGGAATCCTGCTGCTCATTTATACTTGCGCCGATGGCCGCAAAGACGGAGGCATAGAGTAGATAACCGCCGATGAAAAGGAGTAGGAACATGATGCCCATTTCCAAATAGGGCAGATTCATAACGCTCAGCCACATGATCATAGCATCGCTTAAGCCGGCGTCGGGTACGGCTGCTGTACTCCCGTTTGCGCTCATCATTGCTATGTTTACACCGCAAAGCTTGTCGGCAATAGGCACAATTACAGCCAAGAGAAGAGCCCAAATGAGAAGTTGAAATAGTCCGACCAATAAAATACCGGTGATTTTTCCCAACATCAACTGGAAGGGTTTGACGCTTGAGACGATCAGTTCGACAATTCGATTGGCTTTTTCCTCCATGACGGCTTGCATGACCATACCTCCGTAGGTCAGGACGAAAAAGTAACTGATCATCGTCATAATAAAGCCTGCAACCATTGCAACGCCGCGATGTGAGTCTTTTTCTTCCCCACCTTCGCTCCACTTTATCGTGCGGATAGACGTCTCTGCTTGGATATTGTCGATCATTTTTCCAAGTTCGGGAATACCTGTAGCCATTAGCTTGTCCTTACGCACTTGGTCATTCAAACAAGACGAAACATATTGATATAGATTTTCAGCTACCTCTTTATGCGAATACATCTGAACCGCACTCGGATTTTTAGCTAAATCATCGGTAATGAGCACAACGGTTGAAATATCTGATGTATCGCTCTTATAAGCGGGTAGAAGTTGGGGTGAAGTTTGGAAATGAAAGTTGAGGGTGTCCTTGAAGCAGTCGGCATAATGGCCGGTTTTGTCTACAATGACGACCTTACTTTCCTCGTCGCTGTTTATTTGAGCCAAAAGTAAAGGTACGATGACCACAGCACACATAATAAAAGGCATCAGTATAGTCAGTAGGATAAAAGACTTTTTCTTGATGCGTGTCAGAAACTCTCTGCGGATAATAATGGCAATCTTATTCATGGTGTCCTACGATTTTTAAGAAGATATCATTCATACTGGGCATCTGTTCTTGGAAAGAGCGAATTTCTACTTCGTCAGAGAAAAGACGGATCAACTCGGAGTTGCTCACAGCCGTTTGCTTCTTTAAGCTGTAACGAATTAAACCGTGCGATTCCTCCTTATCGATAATCGTAAAAAGATCCGGCCGCTCGGTAAGTGAGCCGGAAGTGGTGCAAAGCTTTAACAAGCCGGTGCGGTTGTCTTCCTTAATTTTATGAACATTGCCTGATAGCACGACATTGGCATTGTTGATTAACGCAATATTGTCGCATACTTCTTCGACGGATGACATATTGTGGGTAGAAAAGATGATGGTGTGTCCCTCACGCTTTAGTGAAAGAATTTCTTGCTTTAGCAACTCTGCATTAACCGGATCAAAGCCGCTGAAAGGTTCGTCGAAAATCAAAAGAGGAGGACGGTGCAGAATGGTAATAATGAATTGTACCTTCTGCTGCATACCCTTAGAGAGCTCTTCAAGCTTCTTGTTCCACCAAGGCATAATATCGAATTTTTCGAACCAGTATTGAAGACGCTCTTTTGCGTCAGCTTTGGACAAACCTTTGAGTTGGGCAAAATAAATGGCTTGCTCACCTACCTTCATCTTGCGGTAGAGTCCGCGCTCTTCCGGTAAGTAACCAATCCGACTGACATCTTCCTGCGTTAGTGGATGGCCGTCGAAAGTAACCTCACCACTATCGGGCATCGTAATGTGATTGATAATGCGAATGAGCGTAGTCTTGCCCGCTCCGTTAGGACCGAGCAAACCGAAAACCGTGCCACGCTCAATATTGATAGAAACACCATCTAAAGCAATATGTTGTGCATAACGCTTGACAATGTTTTGGGCTGATAAGAATGCATCCATAGTGTTTATTCTATTGTTTTTCCGCGATAATAATCAATGATTTTAGTGCGGAATAAGTAATCGTATTGAGCAGAAAGTCGATTGCTGACAGCGTTAAGATACTTCGTCTTAGTCTCATCAAACTCTGTTGCGTTCGCTTTCCCGTATTCGTATTTTTTTGTCATAAGATCGAAGGCTTCGTGAGCCGTCTTTTCGGCACTAATACTTGCTTCAAACTTCTTGGCAGAAGCTACTGCATTATACCAAGCAGTTTGAATTTCTTTATATAGCGCCTTTCGCGTGTTCTGCAATTGCTCTTGTTGGGTCTCATAATTGAGCTTTGCTCTGCGAATGTTAGTGCGGGTGGTGAAGTGATCAAAGATGGGGATGTTTAAGGATAAGCCGATAGACTTGCTAAAGTTATCTCTCATCTGCTTGCTAAACGATGTACCTGACAAACCATTGACTTTATAGTATGAGCTACCAAGATTACCAGACAAATTCAGTGTCGGCCAATAGCCTGCACGGGCAATTTCGATTCCTTTCTCTGCACTTTGTATGCGAAATTGCTGGGCTACGATTTCCGGTTTGGCAGCTACGGCTTCATCAAAGATCTGCTGTGGGCCATCAGATGGACGCTGTGGTATCTGAAGTGGTGGAACAGCAATATTTAAACTATCCGGAGAAGGCATTTCTATCAGTTGGCTGAGATCTAACAAGGCCAAACGATAGGCATTTTGGTTTTCCACTAATTGCAATTCGTCTTGGGCCACGGTGTTTTGAGCTTGTGTGACTTCTAATCCGCTGGCCTTCTTGTTTTCAAAGAATGCTTTGACGCGCTCTAATTGAACATTGCTTAAAGCCAATTGATCTTGAGCCGTTTTAACCAACTCTTTTTGATAGAGTACTTGTAAATAGGCTTGCGTAACTTGTATGCTTAAAGATTCACGCAAACGTTCTAGATCAGCAATGGCCGCGGATAAATTTAATTCGGCTTGTTTGCGCTGATTGACTAATCTGAATCCCGTAAAAATAGGAACCGATGCTGAAACCCCAAAGCTCGTGCTTCGCGTGTTTTGACTTACGTACGTATTACTAGATGTTAGGCCACGCCCGAAATTGAAACTCTGATTGGCTGTTGCACCAACCTCTGGGAGTCGCTCATTCTTGGCTGCTGAAACATTTAATGCTTCAGTACGATTGTTGAGTTCTTGTAGTTTTATCTGCACATTGCGTGACAAAGCATAGTCAATGCATTGGCGTAAGCTCATGGTTTGCTGTGCAAATGCAGATATTCCTGACAGTAATGTTATGCCAACAAAAAAACTTCTCATCATTGTTGCAAATTATTCAGTTTTTTGACTTTGATTGCCTCTTACTTTATCTCCGACTTTGAGCCCTGAGAGAACTTGAATGTTTATACCATCACTCATTCCTGTCTTTATTTCGCGACGATTAAATGTTTGGGGCTTTTCTTTCGTCAACACATAGACGTAAGGCTTCCCTTTTTCGTATTCTATGGCACCTTCGGGAATAGTTAAGACCTGTTGGAGCTTGTCTAATACGATTTGAGCATTTGCACTATAGCCAGAGCGAATCGTCGCTTTGTTGTTGATCTTCACCGCTGCTTTAATCTCAAATTGATTTGCTGCGCTCGCCGTACTATTTACTTTCGGAGCAATATATTCTAAAATAGCATCAAATTTCTTTCCTTGTAGAGCGCCAATCGTTATTTGCATAGGCATCCCCTTATGCACTCTGTCTACTTCAGTCTCGTCAATAGAGCCTTTAAAAATAAGATCATTCATATTGGCTACGGTGGCAATCGTAGTTCCATCGTTGAAGGAGTTACTCATAATAACAGACTCACCGACTTTTATAGGAATATCTAAGATTAAGCCATTAACCGTAGATTTAATCAATGTGGTACTCATCGCCATTTGATATTTTGAAACTCCGGTTTTTGCTATTTCTAAAGCGTCTGCAGCTGCAGCAACTTCTTCTTTAGTTTGTCTAAGTGTTTGCAGGCTTTTTTCATATTCTTCTGCGCTAATGAGTCGTGACTCATACAGCTTTTTCTCTCTTCCGAAATCCGTTTGGGCTTGACTATAGTTAATCCTAGCCAGTCGCAATCTGTTTTCTGCAGCACTTAAAGTGCTCATATCCGGAATGACTTTGATCTTTGCAATAATTTCACCCTCCTTTACTTCGTCACCTGCTTTTTTATACAGCTCGCTTATGATTCCTGAGATTTGAGGTTTGATGTGCACTTCATTGCGTGGCTCTACAGATCCGGTGACGACGCTTGTTTGTTCCAGGTTGTTTATCGCTGCGGTATAAGTTTCGTAACTTATCTCTTCCTGTTTTGAGCGTTGATAAAGGAAAACAAAAGTGCCAATAAAGAGAATTGCTACAAAGACGAGCAAACTCCATTTAAAAAACTTCTTCATAGTTATTGTTGATTGTTTTGTTTCGATTGTTTGTTATTCATTCCTGATTGCATCTATGGGCTTTATGGATAAAGCTCGCAATGAAGGGGCCATTCCGGCTAATCCTCCTAAGATGGCGAGTGCTAAAGAAGCAACGAGAGCGAGCGTGAAAGATATTTGAAAATTAATGTCTAAACCGGTTGTGCTGACAATCATTTCTACTCCATTTAATAATAGGACGGCGAAGAAAATACCGCTGACTCCTGCTAAAATTGTTAGGATTATACTTTCCGCCATAATTTGTTTTACGATGTCAGAGGGCTTTGCGCCAATAGCTCTTCTTATTCCTATTTCTATCGTCCTTTCTCTTATGGTTACCATCATTATATTGCTGACACCAATGGCGCCGGATATTAAAGTGCCAATACCAATCATCCACACCAAGAAGCTCATTCCATCAAATAAGCTTTCGACCATTTGAAACATCAATTCTATATTGAATAAGAAAACGGCCTGTTTATCGTTGGGAGCAATCAAGTGGGCTTCCTTAATTATATCGCCTACCTCATCTTGAGTCTCAGCAACAGTATAACCTTTCTTAACCGTGAATGTCAAGAAGCTAATATTATCCCCCAAGTGATAGATTTCTTGCATTGTTGTAAAAGGAATGAACGCTGTTTCTGACGTGTTTCCTCCTCCGCCAACATTGGTATTTGACTTAGAGACCCCAACAATACGATAGTAGATGCTATCTAATTTTATATAACGTCCGCATGGGTTTTCAATATCAGGGAACAATTCTTCCTTAATTCTTTTTCCGATAACGCAAACTTTCCGCTTTTGGATGATATCTGTCTCATTGATAAATCGTCCGTAGCCTATTTTGGGGTTCTCAATGTTGATGTAGTCCGATCTGACGCCTCGCATTGTGCCTTTGGCCTTCTTGCTCTCATATTGAAAGGTCTTTGACCATTGCTGTATAATTGGAGTTACTGTTTCTAAATGCGATACTTTTTTCTTAAGCCGTTCGACGTCGTTGATATCCAATTGCCAAGTGCGTTGACTTTGCATGCCTTTATAGGCTATAGTTGTTTCGCCTGGAAAAACGTAGCAGGAATTTTGCGCAGCGCCTTCAAAGGTTCTACTCATTAAGCGCTGAAATCCTTGACCGCCTCCCATCAAAAATATCAACATAAAGATACCCCAGAAGATGCCGAATGCTGTTAGGAAGCTTCGTGCTTTATTTCTTGAAAGACTTTCATAAGTCTCTGACCATCTATCTAAATCAAAGAGTCGCATAAGGGTAGGTTATTCATTTGCACGAAGTGCTTCAATGGGTTTTACTTTAACGGCTTTAGATGCAGGCACAAAGCCGGCGATCAGTCCGGAAATAATTAGTACAGACAGTGCTTGAAATGCAATTTGTAAATCAATGGTTGGATTCATAAAAGTATAAATCGGTTGATCTCCAACCATCATCGTCACCTTTCCCAAAGAGTAATTGAGATATTCAGTCCCGATTACGCCAAGCACCAAGCCGCAATAGCCGAAAAATCCGGTAATAATCACACTCTCGATGAGCACACTACGCAAGATGGGCCAAGGTTTAGCGCCAAGAGCTTTTCGTATACCAAATTCGTGTGTGCGTTCTTTGATAGTAATGAGCATAATGTTGCTGATGCCAACTATGCCCGAGAGCAACGTAAGACTACCAATCACCCACATAGCTACGCGCAGATAATGGGCAGCTTGGTCTCTTTCTCGTGCTCCGTTTGCCGGGTTGTCTATCCATACGGCACTCTCGTCTTTAGGACTAAAATTGTGGGGTACGGAGAACACACTATAAAGATCTTTACGAAAGGCTGAGTCAGCCTTTTCCGTATCTGTGCCATTCGTGCGTAAGATTAATTCCTCAATATTCTGGCCTTTACGATACAAAAGTTGCATGCTCGTATAGGGAATATCGCCTTCAAAACCACCCATAATGCCTTTGTTGGAGACAATACCTACAACATGATACACGATGCTATCAATACGCAGCGGTTTATTGAGCGCATTGATTGCCGTAGTAAAAAACTCTTCAGCTGATCGTTCACTAATGACGATCACCTTGCGCTGGTTGTCCAAGTCTGATTGGCTTAAATAGCGTCCATACAATACCTTGATTTTGTCAATTTCAATATTGTCGGGATAGCAACCATTTAGTGTGCCGCTAAGCATCTTGTTGCCGTAAGAGGCTTTCACGCCCGACTGTTGATTCTTAGCCGTTACGCTATGAACACGCTCGGGGAAAGCTCTGTTTATCAGTTGTGGATCGCGACTATCAAATTTGATCTCGCGACCTTTTTCTAACCCATTATACGGCTCAGAAGTTACACCCGGCCATACTTTGATGGCATCTAAAGCAACTGAACCCATATTGGCGTCGAAGGCATTTATCAAACCGTTGCCCGCACCCAATAATATAATGAGTAGGAAAATACCCACCGAAACGCTTAATCCCGTTAGGGAAGTGCGCATTTTGTTTATACTGAGATGTACAAAAATCTCTCGTAAATCGTCAATCATAAGGCAAACCTGTTGCTTTATTTCATATAAGGTTGATCTTGTAGAGCCTTGTTCTCTTCTATCTCACCAATCAGTCCGTCTTTGATGTGGATGATCTTATGTGTGCGATAGGCCACGCCGCTTTCGTGCGTCACGACGATGATCGTCATTCCGTCCTGTTCATTTAAGTCACGCAGTAGCGTCATTACTTCCTCGCTGGTTTTGCTATCTAACGCCCCGGTTGGCTCATCCGCCAGAATAATTTGCGGCTGTGTGATTAAGGCACGCGCTATGGCAACTCGCTGCTTTTGTCCTCCACTCAGTTCGTTGGGAAAATGATGCGCCCAGTCTTTTAAACCCAATTTTTCCAAATAAGTTAGCGCCAGCATATTTCTTTTTTTGCGACTTATGCCTTGATAATAGAGTGGTAGGGCTACATTTTCGAGCGCATTCTTATAGGAAATCAAGTTGAAAGACTGGAAGATAAAGCCGATCTTCTTGTTTCTAAATTCTGCCGCACGAGCTTCTTTCAAATTCTTTACCAATGTTCCATCCAGCCAATACTCTCCCTCGTCATAGGAGTCGAGAATGCCGAGGATATTGAGCAGTGTACTCTTGCCGGAGCCGCTTGCGCCCATAATGGAGACAAACTCTCCTTTTTTGATGTCCAAGGTGATACCTTTCAAGACGTGGAGCGGCGCCCCGGCATTGTATGTCTTATGTATATTTTCTAAGTGAATCATAACTTAATCTAAAGAAAGAGACGAGAAAGCTTCTTTTAAGTCGTCGAAAGTAAGGTTTAGCGCTTTCATCTGTCGGGCTAAGTCCGGCAAATATTCTTCTCTAAACTTCTTCCGCCTCAATTCCAAAATGAGTGCAGGCGCATTTTGGGCAACAAAGTAGCCTAATCCGCGCTTATTATAAATGTATCCGTTTTGTGCCAACCAATCATAGGCTTTTACAGTCGTA
The DNA here is from genome assembly GCA_015259125.1 of Alloprevotella tannerae. Taxonomy (GTDB): domain Bacteria; phylum Bacteroidota; class Bacteroidia; order Bacteroidales; family Bacteroidaceae; genus Alloprevotella; species Alloprevotella tannerae_A. The sequence goes on from JABZGR010000005.1 coordinate 8,312, forward strand.
TTTACGTTGACCTCTACTATCGCGCTGTATTCCCTGACGCTCGGCACGCGCCCATCCACGCCATATTTGCCGGCCAGAATTTCGTCTGTCAGGCGTCGGGCTATTTGCTGGTAAATGGGCAATCCTGATTTAAAAATCATAGTCTGCAGGTTTTTACTTTTTTAATCTAAGATGGCAAAAGTTGCGGTAGCTAAATGCATAGAGTAGGGCTATGATGATGAGCTGCAATACGTTTAAGAAAGCAAGGCTGCCTATAGTTCGATCATCATAACCTATAAATGGAACAGCAGAATTTGCGTCCATCATCTGTCTAATTACTAAGCCGACTATTACGAACAGTGAAAAATGACATGACAATGCAATGGGAGTGGCCCATTTCCTAACACTGTTTGCTACAAACAAACTGATAGCATGTAAAACCCAAAGTTGGAGAAGTGAAGATACGAACGACAATATTTCTATAGCGTCGCCTTTTAGAATGTAGTTAAAGAAATTGTCCACAGAATGAGGAAAAAGAACGCGGAATGGAGGAATATTCCAACCAAAGAGCGCAAGTAGACCCGCGCGCAACTCATCTGCCAATATGATCAATATAAAGCTGACGATAGGAAGTAAGAATGCGTAGATGAGATATTTGGAAATAAACTTCTCTAAGTTGGATGCCGGTACGAGCAATTCCCTAATTCTGATTTGCTTTCGTCTTAGATCTTCGTTCATTTTTGAAGGAGCCAAGCAAACAAGGCCTAAAAAAGCGAAGAGGAAGTAGACCCCAATCATAGATTTGACTTCGTATAGCGAAGGAGAATTGTGGGATGCTTTAATCGTAAAATAAGATGCCAGCAGTGTAAATATTAATGTTACAACGAAAACGATTAGCATGTGCCGGATCAACTTCGACCGGTGCTGATAGAGGTGGCGTTTGGTATAGCGTAGCCAGCGCTTTGTGTTGAAGTTGTTCATAATTTTCCCACTATAAGTTGAGGATTTGACGTAACAGCATTGAAGAACAATTCTACGTTGACTTGGGTCTCTTCTGCCGTATCATTAGATAGCATCACTGCATTTCCGCCTATTGTAGGTTGTAGAAAAAGCGCATCGTCGACGGGCTCGTCTGATGGCCGATGGGTAAAGCAAAAATGATTTTGGATAGTTGAAATATCCGTGTTAACAACGATTTTATGGCGGTCTACGACGATAATTGCGTCCAGCAAAATATCAATATCTCTGATCTGATGTGTAGAAATGATGACCGTCTGACTCTCGTCTAAGTGTTGCGTAATGACTTTTCGAAACTGACTTTTTGAAGGGATATCGAGACCATTGGTCGGCTCATCCATTAAGATGTGTTTGGTGCGCGTGGCCAATGCGAAACTCAAGTAAAACTTCTTCTGTTGCCCCATCGAGAGTTGATCCAGCCGCCTGTCTGTATCCATTTCAAAGGCCGTGAGGCAAGATTCAAGTATGTCCCGACTGAAATTGGGATAAAATGGAGCGTTTAATGCGATGTAACTTTCCGCCTTTATAGCAGGCAGTGCTATTTCTTCGGGTACGAGAAACAGATTCTGCAGAAACGTCGTTGTACGTTTAGACGGCAACTCCTCATCTATGCTCAGGCTGCCTTTATTGGGCTTCAACAGGCCTGCAATCAGATAGAGCAATGTGCTTTTTCCGCAGCCGTTCTTACCCAATAGTCCGTAAATCTTACCGGAAACTGCTTGCAGAGAGAGATCTTCCAGTAAGCATTCTCTTTGTTTCCTATACTTGAAGTCAAGATGTGTGATGTCTATCATAGAGAAGTTTGTATGTAATAGTGTAGTAGAACACCGCAAAAGTAAGAATTCGCTTGTTTTCCTCAAAATAAAAAGAGCAAAAACTTTATCTTCTTCTCTTCATTTTTTAGATTTTGCCTTAAGACAACTTGATGATAGTTTCCCTCTCTCTACTTTCAGGTCTCCTAATCCGGCCGATACTGTGGGTGAGTTCGTTTCTTTTTAAGCAAGGTTTAATGGCGCATCAGCATGATGAGATTGTCGTAAATAAAGTCTGAAAAATCGCAGCAAAGCGCGTGGAGCTTAACAGCAAAGTCTTTCCCGTGGCTTTTTTCATCGTGATGAAAAAGATGTACGCTCGTGAAGGTACGTTTGTATTATCACGAGCGTAAGATCTTACACTCGTGAGGGTACTTTCATAAAGCTTAAGTCGCGTACAGCTTTCTTTGATGCTGTAGTAATAAAACTGTAGGGAAAGGATGAAAAAATATAATTTGGAAAGGTTGTATAAGGCAATTAGCGCGTACTATCTCTGTGATTGCCGAATCTATTTTATAATTTTGCCGCTATTAAAAAACTCGTTATGGATACAAATGAAGAGTTGCGACAGATAAAAAAGGCGCTTCGCACGATGATGAATGGACCTGTGAGTGCTTTGATGCGTCGCAATGGCTTACAATATAAGGTCAATTTTGGCGTAGAACTTCCCCGCTTGGAAGATTTTGCCAAGGAGTTGCCGCATACGTACAATTTGGCGGCAACTTTATGGAAAGAGGATATTCGCGAATGTAGACTTCTGGCGTGCATGTTAATGCCTTTTGAGGTGTTTTCACGCGACTTGGCCGATATTTGGTTGGAGCAAGTGCGTTTTGCAGAAGAGGCAGATGCGCTGGCTATGTACCTTTTAAGTCGTCTTCCCTATGCTTCAGAATTGGCTTTCGAATGCATCGCAGGCGAAAATCGGATGAGGCGATATATAGGTTACCAACTTTTGGGCCGTTTGTTCTTACAAAGGTGTAAGCCTTCGTTTCGCGATAGTCAGGAATTCTTAGATCAGGTTGCGTCAGATTTGACTTCAACAGATCAGCGCGTGAGCTTGGCGGCTTATAAAGCCTTAATGCGCTATATGGATTTGGGGTTGGTGGAAGAGCGAATGGGAAATCGCATCTTGAATAAGGCTATGCCGGTAGAAAACGAATAGCAAGTTGTAGCCGGATTTAATCTGAAATGAATAATGGTGGGTACCTCCGCTTGGAGAGCCCACCATTATTATAGCTATTATAAAGTGCTTATCTGTCTGCCGTGGTTATTAAAATTTGGCAGTCACTTGGAAATCGATCGTATTGTAGTAGCGATCTTTCGCCATTCGGTTGTTGGTGAAATTGTAGTTGAGTTGGAAAATAAAATTCTTTGTGAAGCAATAATTGGCAGAAAGCCCATAGTTGGCCACTAAGGAGTTCCAATGTTTGTTGTGGCGATAACAATCCCAGCGCCCAAACAGTTTGAAGTTCTTAAAAAGAGGTGCACCGACAGCAGCGTACCATGCATCAGCGCGATCGGGAGCTGTAGCATCCGTAACAACACCGCCGACAGACGACATATACTCAGAGCGCACAACCCACTCATCTTCATAATCAACACCTACACCCCAACGATTGCGCAGCGCATACTTTAGGTCACCGGCTCCTTTGTAAGATTCATTCGTATACTTACCATTCCACCCAAAACCGCCGATTCTCAAGTTTTTGATCGGACTCACCCAGATGCCCCCAATGAGATCTTTGTGGTGATCGCGTTCTGCGCGGTTGATACCTTGCCCATTGAAGATGCCCACTTGATAATGGAGCCATTTATGCCCGTCGGCCGCAGGGAAAAAATCGCCCTGCAACTGAATACCTAAGTCGCGACCGGAGGTTCCTTCGTCACCGATGCGGTCACTAATGGAGGCTAACTTGTTTGTAGCTTGAGAAAAAGCGCCAAAACCCATTACCAAGGGGCTCATAGGATTCTCAAAACCGAAGCTACGCTTGAATTCGCCAATCTTAATACGGGCTTCAGCGAAGCGCTGCCACTCTATAAAGGCATCTAAAACACGAGGTCCTTTATAGGTGCCGGGCTTTCCTTGCAATTCGATTTGAAGTTTGTAAGCAAAATCTTTGAAGATGCTACCGCTGGCATAGAGGCGGACGAAGCGGAGGCTGAAAGCGCTGTTGGAGTTTAAGTATCGCTGATCCGTAAGGTCGTATTTGGCCATAATATATCCGCCGAACTTCACCTTAAAATCAACTTTTTCCGCCAAATCTTTGACTTCGGCGAGGGTGTTGTGAGACGTTTTGGAAGCAATTTCTTCCTTGCTCGTGGAGTCTGTGGGCTGATGATCAGAAAGGTTAGTAGCTAAAGCGGCGTTACCCATAAAAAGTAGCCCTACTATTAAAGCGTAAAATTTCTTCATAGATGATTTGGTTTATTATTAAGAGATTTCTCGACAAAAGTACGGAAAGTTGTGCGAAACACTCCTCATCTGCGTCTCTTTTCTTACATATTTATCCATCAATCTAAAGTATTTTTCGTGTATAAAAACGTATTTAAGTTTTGAGTTTTGGGCTGTTTCGGCTAATTTTGCAGAGATAAATTTAAAGCTTTAAGAGATGCAATTGATCAGACTTTTACTCTTGCTCGTATTTAGTTGTGGCTGGTTGACAACAGATGCACTTCCGTTGCGTCCGGATTTAATGTCACCAATTTCTGATGGCTTGCAGCAGTCTGGTAATCGGGTAGAATATATCAATTTTGGAAAGTTGGATCAGTGGGTCACGCGCAACATAAAAGAAAGCGGTATTATTGGTGGTAAAACTAAAGTTATCTACGCTATAGGTCCGACGCAGACGATAAATGGCAATGTTGCATACCTCGGATTAGGAGGTTCGCCGTGGGCTACTTCAAATGTATACGCTCACGTAGTAGGTATTCATAAAGCAAATCTTTCGGTTTGGAAACAACAACGCCCCGGACAAGGCTATTGCGCCAAACTTTATACGCACATAGAGGAATGTAAGGTATTGGGGATTGTAAATATTAAAGTTTTGGCCGCAGGTTCTATCTTCTTAGGCCAAATGATGGAGCCTATTTCCGGAGTATCCAACCCGATGTCTAAGCTTAATTGTGGCGTACGCTTTACTAAAAAGCCCTCAGCTATTCGTTTCGATTACGCTGTTAAACTTTCAGGACAGCCCAATCGTATTAAGCAAACCGGATTTGGGGGTGCAAAAACTATAGCTGGTAAAGACGTAGCCGATTGTATCGTTTATTTGCAAAAAAGATGGGAAGATGCACAGGGGAATGTCTATGCAAAGAGAATCGGAACAATGGTAACGCGTTTTTCACACAATACAGGATGGGTTAATAATGCGGATTTTACGATCCATTATGGCGACATCACGCATCAACCTTTTTACCAAAGTTATATGGGTTTGACTTCGGGCGATGGCCGTCGGTATGCAAAGAACAGCAAAGGAAAGATGGTTCCCATACAAGAAGTCGGATGGGGCAGCGCAACGGATGTGCCGACACATTTGATTGTACAATTTGATTCCAGTAGCGGCGGCGCATTTATCGGATCAGTCGGTAATACGCTTTGGGTTGACAATATTCGCTTAGTTTACTAATTAGGGCGATATAAAATGGAGTCAGCTGCGAAGAAGCCAACAATAGCTTTAGTGCTTTCCTCCGGTGGTGCAAGAGGATACGCCCATATTGGCGCAATAGAAGAACTACAGTCTCGTGGATACCATATTTCTTCTATTGCAGGCTGTTCAATGGGCGCATTAGTTGGAGGAATCTATGCTTTAGGTAAGTTAGACGTCTTTCATCGCTGGTTGTTGGGGCTCAATATGAAGAAAATCTTTGGCCTAACCGACTTCTCCGTCTCTTTAAGTCACTGGATTAAGGGAGAAAAGATTATCAATGCTTTAGCAGAGTTTGCTCCGGATTGTAAAATCGAAGATTTGGCGCTTCCATATTGCGCAATTGCGACAGACTTAAAGGCTCAGCGCGAAGTCGTATTTGATAAGGGTAGTTTATATGCCGCTATTCGCGCTTCTATTGCAATGCCTACCTATTTTAGTCCGCTCCGGACGAAATCAATGCTCTTGGTTGATGGCGGTATTTCAAACCCGCTTCCTTTAAATCGCGTAAAAAGAACGCCCGGAGACTTATTGGTCGCGATCAATGCCAGTGCGCCTTTCGATGAGTCTTATGAACGGCGGAGAATGCAGGCACTCAATCAAAAGAGTGCGCAGAACGGATTTATGAACCTTCGAGAGTCGTTAGGTTTTGGTGCATCTAATGATGCAGAACATTCAGATCGCTCTAATTACGTCTCTTTGATTGCTGATTCAATTCATACTTTGATACAGCAACATTCGAGTTTGCAGATGAAATTAACCCCTCCCGACGTCCTTGTTTCCATTCCGATAAATCGATTTGTCGGGTTTTCTTATGATAAGCCACAAAAGATTATTCATTACGGTCGGAGATTGATGAAGCATGCTTTGGACGATTATGAGGCTAAAGCGAAATAAAATATAAACGGCTCGAATCAGTTCGAGCCGTTTATATTTTTTGTGTATGAAGGCCAAGAAGCGCGACACCAATTAAAAAGGTTGAATCACGATACCTCCAACGGCGTTTCCTAACGATTTTAAAATCTCGGCGTATATCTTGTGCTGCTCCATCAAATTTCTGCAATTCTCATAATCTTTTGCTTGCATAAGTTTTGTCATTTCCTCTTCTATTTTCTTCAATTCGTTTTTGAAGAATCTGTATTTGTATTCCAATAAGATGTGCACTACAGTTTCCTGCAAGCCTTTCTCATGCTCGATTTCTGCTTTCGTAAGTTTTTCTGAGGCAGTGGTGAGTTGCATAGCCAAAGCATTGATGTCAGCATCCGGATGATTGATAAAATAGTCGCGTGCTACAAAGTCTTTCTGCGCAACCTCCTTTTGTGCCTCGTCAATAATCTTTTGGTGCAAAGGATTTTGGAGTTTGATATTATCAGCTACCAGATCTTCGGCAATAAACGTTATAATGCTTTTTTCTTCAGTCTCTCCGTGCTTGTTAGCGAAGCGCAATTTTTGTTCGCCAACGCAAATAATTTCGCGAATCAAGGCACGTTCCTGTTCTTCGCCCGCTTTTAGCGTCAGCGTATTAATACTTTCCGCAATGCTTGTTGTCTTTTGAGGGCTTCCTGCATTGTTTTGCTGTCGATCAGTCCCTTTTATGCGCTCCTCTTTTCTAATTTTAGCGGCCTCACTCAAGATCAACTGCTCATCAATGTCCATCAATTTAGCACACTCCCGCGCATAAGTTTGCCGAGTTATCCCATTGGGTACGATTGCTATCGAGCGAATAATGTCGCTGACCGATTCTGATCTCTTTATCGGGTCATCGGCCGTTTCTTTGATAAGCATAGCGGCCTTAAAGCGTATAAAATCAACCGCCTCAGCTTGCAGATAAGCTCTAAAACTTTCGGCAGAATGCTTCCGCGCAAAGCTATCGGGGTCTTCGCCATTTGGAAGTGTAAGCACTTTGATGTTTAATCCCTCTTTTAGCAATAGATCAATGCCTCGCAAACTTGCATGAATGCCTGCTGCATCGCCATCATATAATACGACAATGTTAGATGTGAAGCGATGAAGCAAACGAATCTGCCCCTCAGTGAGCGATGTGCCGCTCGAAGCTACGACATTTTCTATACCACTTTGGTGCATAGCGATCACGTCCATATAGCCTTCGACCAAGTAGCACGCATCTTCCTTGACGATAGCCTTCTTTGCAAAATACAAACCATAGAGTTCGCGGCTTTTGTCGTAGATAACAGACTCGGGCGAATTGATATATTTCCCGACATTCTTGTTCTGCTGCATGATGCGCCCACCAAAGCCGATAACCCTTCCTGATACGGAATGGATAGGGAAGATGATTCTATCGTGGTATCTGTCGCGTAGTTGATGATTGTCGGTCTCAAAGCACAAACCGGTTTGTACAAGCAGATCTTTGCTGTAACCTTTACTGAGGGCCGTTTGCGCTAAAGCATCTCTGCTCGGAGAACTATAGCCTAAATGAAACTTTTGAATGATATCATCTCGCAATCCACGTTGGCGAAGATAGGATAGACCGATGGCTTGTCCGTCTTTACTCTCATGTAAGAGGTTAGAAAAATAGCTGCAAGCCCACTCGTTGAGGACCAGCATGCTTTCTCGCATCGAAATGCTCTTTTGCTCCTCTGCGCTAAGCTCTTTTTCTTTAACCTCTATGCCATATTTTTTAGCTAAAGTCTTGATTGCTTCAGGATAAGTTAGCTGTTCGATCTCCATAAGGAAGTGAACCGCGTTTCCTCCTTTTCCGCAACCGAAACATTTGCATAGCTGTTTGGTCGGGGAAACTACAAAACTCGGCGTCTTCTCATTATGAAAAGGACATAAACCTTTTAAATTGACGCCGGCTTTACGCAGTGTAACGTAATCTTTGACTACATCTACGATGTCGGCAGCGTCCATCACGCGCTGAATGGTTTGTCTATCAATCATAGCCTTGCAAAGATACGTAATTTATTGCGGTTTAATCCGGAACTTGCCGGTGAATAGGAGAGGGCGGTTGTTGATTTTGAGTTGTTATGGCCTCATTGCGAACAATTTTATCTGGAAAAGTTTGTGAGGAAAATAGATTTTGAGCGGTGATAAATCTCGCTTTTTCTTTAGCAATGCCGGATGTGTTTTCGTTTGCTGGCGCCAAACTATCGTTTGCCGGCGGCAAACTATGGCTTGCCGGGACCAAACTATGGTTTGGTGGGAGCAAACCAAAATTAGTGCAGATTGCCTGTTTCAAATCAGATACAGCTGTGTTTATGAAGCGCCTTTTTAGCTTATAATATCCCCATTTCTGCTTTGTATGATAAGAAAAACGCGCATAATTATCAAAGGAAATTGCTGAAATCGTGGGGATTGTGTATCTTTGCCACGAAGGCAGTTGCCATATTTTTATATATAATGTGATGCTTTTGCCTACTTTATTTGGAAAAGAATCAGTAGAAGAAAAAGAAAAGAATGAAACGTTTGGTGTTAAGTTTGATTGTCGCGACTTTGTTTGGTATTACGTCTGCACAACGTACGATTTACGAACAGTATATTGATAAATACAAGCACGCAGCCGTAGAGCAGATGCATAAATATGGGATACCTGCCAGTATCACATTGGCGCAAGGACTGCTAGAAAGCGGGGCCGGCACAAGCATGTTGGCCGTTAGCGGCAATAATCATTTTGGTATTAAGGCTGGAAATACGTGGACGGGACCTTATTTATTGAAGGACGATGATCTGCCTCAAGAGCGCTTCCGTAAATATAACTCCGCAAGTGAGTCGTATGAGGACCATTCGCTCTTCTTAACCACACGCCCGAGATATGCTTCTTTGTTTAAGTTGCCGCCTACTGATTACCGTTCATGGGCTTATGGACTTAAAAAAGCCGGCTACGCGACAAATCCAAGATATGCAGAGAGTTTGATAGGCTTGATCGAAACCTACAACTTGCAGCAGTATGACAATAAGCATGAGAAAAAAGGCCTGTTGCAAGATTTTAAAGACTTCCTGCATAAGATTGTACCCGTAGACGTGACCCAAACGGGTCTGCCGATAAAGCGATGCAATGAAAACTATTATTTAGTGGCGCGCTCGGGCGACTCATACGCGTCGATTGCACAGGCAATCGGGATTAAAGAAAAAAAGTTGCGGAAGTATAATGAAGTTGATTCAGATATGCCGCTGTCAGTTGGCGATATTGTTTTCTTGGAAAAGAAGAAAACTCACGTTTATTCTCAATTAAGAGGCAAATATCATACAATTGCTGCCGGCGAATCGATGCACAGCATAGCGCAATCGTATGGCGTAAAATTAAGTGCACTATATAAGGCGAATAATCTGCCTTCCGGCTATCTCCCACGCGTAGGTGAGCGCTTGCTGCTGGATTAACGTAGGCAGAAAATATGTGTGGCGTAGCGTTCTTTTGAGAAAAAATGCCTTAGGAAACATAATTTTTTGATAAGATTTCCGTTATATGGCTAACGAAGTTCGTAACTTCTGCGCGTTGGAATCGTCAGTTAATAAAGCGATGAGCAATTAAAAGCAATCAAGACTCATCCTGTGGAAGAAATAATAAAATAGATTGGTAAATATATAAGATAAAGCATTATGAAAAAGTCTCTTTTCCTGATAAGCATGTTTGCTATTGGCCTCTTAAGTGGCTATGCGCAAGATGATGTTTACTTTGTTCCTAAAAAAGGGAGCAAGGTCGTAGAAGATCAAGAGGAGCTTAGCTCTTCTTATCGCCAACTTCCTGCACAATCTTCTGAACAAGATGGATGGTATTCGAACCGTCGCGTAAATCGCGATGTGGATGCTTATAACCGTCGCAAAGCAAATGCAAATGACTCTTCGACTTTGAAACAGCAACGTTGTTACGAGGACGAAGAAGATAATGGGTATTATACCGAACGCTTGATTCGCTTCCACGCTCCCGGCGGCGTAATCGTTACGAGTCCTTATTATTGGGATTATTGCGACTATTATGTAGATCCGTTCTATTATTATGATCCATGGTATTGGAGAACGAATTGGTATATTGGGGGACGTCCTTGGGGATGGAGTAGCTGGTATTCTTGGAGTCCTTGGCCTAGTTGGTACGGATATTATGGTCCTTGGTATGGATATTACAATTCTTGGTATGGTTACTATAATCCTTGGTATGATTGGGGATGGAATCGAGGCTGGAACAACTGGGGCTACCGCGAGAGTTATCGAGGCTCTTGGGGAGGTAGAGGCTCTAATGTGAATAACTCAGCTGCGAATACGAATGGTAGATCTTATGCCGGTAACTTTGGACGCTCTGACTCGAATGGACGCCAAACCGGTTGGTCTAATCGCACATTCCAAGGTGCAGATACATATAATAATGGTGGCCGAAGCTTCTCTGGTTCTATACGTTGGAACAATACGAACAATAGGACTTTACCAAATCGCTCTTTCAATGGCGATAATGGCTCGAGATCCAATCAAGGACAATCTGTAGATGGACGCCGTTTCGGTAATGGCTCTTCTACACGCGTTACGCCAACAAGTCCGGCGCGCACATTTGAAAGTCAGCCTTCCAACACAAGAACTTTCCAAGGCGGAGGCAATCGTAGTTTTGGCGGAGGCGGAACAGTTTCAAGCGGAAGTAATCGCAGCTTTGGTGGAGGTGGTACCGGCGGAGGCCGTAGCTTTGGCGGCCGTCGTTAAATATAATGAGTTCAAACATTTGATTGCGTTCGGCTCAGTGTGAAAAGACGGAGCCGAGTGCTAATTTTGAAATTTACATATTCAGTATGAAACGCAAGTATTTTCTATACGCATTTGCTCTCACAGTCTTGCCTCTTCAAGCGCAGGATATCTATAAGGTGGAGCAGTTTTCCGGAGAAGATCTTAACGGAACAGCTCGCTTTGTCGGTATGGGTGGAGCTATGAATGCACTTGGTGCAGACTTATCAGCTATAGGCACAAACCCGGCATCTATCGGTTTGTTTCGACGTAACGATGTGTCTTTGTCAGGTAGCGTGACTACGCAACCTAATGCGCTTAGCCTATACAATATTGATAAATCTCGCGCGAGTTTTGACCAACTGGGCTTTGTTTATTCTACACGCATTGGTGGTTCTTCTATAAAGTATCTTAACTTTGGATTCAATTATCAAAAGCGCCGTAACTTCAAGAGCTTTATTGGTCTTGATGGCGTAGATTTAGGTGGCCTCTCTCAATCTATGGAGATGGCTAATTTAGGTTCAATTTATGGTAAAGCAAAAGGCGATTTAGCTAAACGGCAAACTTATGTCTCCCCAATAGCAGAAGTTGGCTATTTAGGCTATCTTATAGATCCGGATGCCAGTGGTAATCTTAAGCCGGTAAATGCTACGAAGGCCTATTATCAAAGAGCGCAGCACGGAGGCATTCAACAGTACGATTTTAATGTATCAATGAATTATAAGGATCGAATTTTCGCGGGCTTGACCTTTGGCTTCTACAATGTAAATATGAACTCATATACCTTGTATTCCGAAGATATTTTAGATCCTGGAGGTTCTGGTCAGACGCAACCTTATAAAATGTCTAATGAGCAAGCACTTACTGGAAATGGATTTGATGTAAAGGCCGGCGTAATCTTCCGTCCGGTGGAGAATGACCCATTTAGAATAGGATTTTCTGTTTCTACGCCTATATGGTTCAGTCTTACCGGCAACAATCTCTTGCTGACTCATTCTCCATTTACTAAGCCAACGGAAAAAGATCCAGGTTATGCGACGGATGATTTTGATTATAACATTCGCACCCCTTGGAAATTCAATATCAGTTTAGGTACAACTGTTGGCAATTTCTTGGCTTTGGATGCAGAATACGAGTATAAAGACTATAGTGGCTCAAGCATTAGTTATCCTGATTACAATTCTCTCGATCCTTGGACTGGTATTTCAAACAATTATCAAGATAAGGCGTTAAAAGGAGAGATTAATCGTTACCTTAAAGGCGTGAGTACGTTCCGTCTTGGTGCGGAGGCGCGTTTTGCACCTGGCTGGTTTGCACGCTTAGGTTATAACTATGTGTCCTCTCCGTTCAGCAAAGATGCCTTTTTGAACCTTTTCCCGAATGCGGGAACTTCTTATGGCGACAGCGAATCTATTTTGTATCAAACGGGAACTGATTATGTGAATCTTGGGGATATCAATCGCTTTACTTGTGGCTTAGGATGGCATGACAAGTCCTTCTATGTAGATCTTGCCTACCAATATCAAGCACAAAAGGGTGACCTTTATTTCTTCCAAGTGCCTGTAAATAGTACAGAGTATAGAACAAATGCATTAAAACCTCAAAAGATTGACCTGAATCGTCACAATGTTTTGCTGACATTTGGCTTCAAATTCTGATCATATTATAAATAAAGCGCGCTACTTCTTCAGCAAGTAGCGCGCTTTATTTATGGCACAAATCAGGGTTTTGCTATTCGATGCGTTGAAATACAGCGCAACACCAAAGCCTTTCATCCGTGGCCGTTATAAGTTTAAGACCAAGACTTTCCGCTTTTTCTTTTATTCGTGGCAAATCATCTAAGTAAAAGCCGCTTGTCAGGAAATATCCGTTAGGATTCAGTCGCTCAATATAGTCCGGCATATCATTTAGAATCACATTCAAGTGAATATTTGCCAAGATAACGTCAAATGGACCTTTATCTTTCAATCCCGCAGCATCACCGAGTAAAACCTCGATATTGTTAATATGATTCAGGGCCAAGTTTTCCATAGCGTTATTCACGCACCATTCATCAATATCTATCGCCATGCAATTATCAGCTCCCTTCATGGCTGCAAGAATAGCCAACAGACCGGTGCCGCATCCCATATCTAAAACCTTTTTACCCTTTAGATCCAACGACAAGATTGCTTTAAGCATCTGCGAAGTCGTCTCATGATGTCCCGTTCCAAAGGACATTTTCGGGTTAATGATGATGTTGAACTTCGCTTGTGGGATATTCTGATGAAAAGGAGCCGCCACGACACACTGATCACCAATGACCAATGGTTCAAAGTAATTCTTTTCCCACACCTCGTTCCAATCTTTATCCTCGGCTTCTTGATATGTATAGCTTATATCAACGTCTGGTAGTGGAAAGTCTGCTATACAGTTCTTTAAGTCCGTTTCCCTAAAGTCTTTAACGGGAATATATCCCTTCATTTGTTCATCCGGTGCAGTCGACTTTACGAAAGAATCAAAGCCAATCTCACCCAGTAAATCGATCAATACATCCTCAAAGTCCGAACTCTGAGGCGTCAGCTTAAAAGTAAACTCTAAATATCTCATAATGTCGTTGTTTAGAAGGGTAGTGTACGGAAAACCAGTGACGAATCCTTATTAGCATTGCTTACGTATGCGCCATTCCGATGGATAGAGGTTGTTCGCTCTGCTTCCGAGATTATTGAGGAATCCTAAGTTTTTATCTTCATAGGTAGCAAGCAAATATCCTCGCTCTGTTGTCTCCAAATTCAATGCTTCGTGTCGCAGATAGGCAATGGCTTGCTCATAGTTTAATACCACTTTCGGGAAGGTTTCGGGTGATACTATTGTTGACAGTGCCAAGTCAGTTAGCGGTATGAGCTTTTTGCCCTTTATTTCTGCTATGTTGATACCGGTTCTGACCGTTTTAATCTGCTTTTTGATTTGCCAAGCTATAGAAAGAAAATTCTCTTTCACACCTTGCACCATATTGTTGTCTGAAAGCAAGAAGGCTAAAGGTTCTTTAGCATCCACCCAAGTTGACAATTGGCGCGCAAGCTGCTGACTGACAAGTTCCGGACGCCATTTTGGTTTCTTTTCCGGCGCGGTTGCCGATGTCTTTCTCAATAATGCGAAGAAGATTCCCTCTCCTCGTGTGTAATGAGGGAAGAAATGATAGACGTGAAGACTATCTTGCGTGAGCGAACCTCTGATCTTCCACTCCTCTTTTATGGGAATTGGCAAGGTTTCTGCCCCCAATTCGCGGCATATGCGCTCAATATTGTCTTCGTTTTCCGCACGATTAAACGTGCAAGTACTATATACGAGGAAACCACCTTCGCGCAAGGCGGGCCAAACGTCAGAAATAATTTCAAATTGCCTTTGTGCGCAGAAATCTACATTCTCTTTGCTCCACTCATCAATGGCTCCCGGATCTTTTCTGAACATACCTTCGCCGGAGCAGGGCACATCTGCCGCAATGACGTCGAAGCATCCGGGCAAGTGTGAAAAGGATTTGGGATAATCCTCTGTGACAATTACGTCCGGATGTCCCCATTTCGCTAGGTTTTCTGCCAAGATCATTGCACGACGATGTATCGGCTCGTTCGCCACTAAGAGCGTCTGTTCCGGAAGTTCGGCTCTCCATAGCGTACTTTTTCCTCCCGGGGCAGCGCATAAGTCTAAGACGCGACGAGGCTCCTCCGGAAGCGCCTTAATAACTTGAGACAGAAACATTGACGACGCTTCCTGCACATAATAAGCGCCGGCGTGGAAGAGTGGGTCTAAGGTAAAAGACGGCCGCTCACTCAAATAATAGCCGGTCTCGCACCAAGGCACGCTTTCTCCGCTAATAGCCGTGGCTTTGTTCGGATTTACACGAATACTTGTGGGCGCTTCCTCACTTAAAGCTTTAATCAATGCCTCAGTTTCTTCAAGCCCTAACAAGGATTTTGTTTGAGATATAAAGGCTTCCGGTAAATGAATCATATTCGGAGAAAGAGAAGGGCGTAATGAACGTGTGTTTACGAGTTATGATTGACTGTAATCAGCGAGCCGTAATGTGGAAACACGATTGATGGGATTCATATTTGACATAGCAAGTGCCCATTTTTCGCTGGTCATCTAAGACTTCTGCTAAAATCGATTTCAACGTGACGCCCCATTCTGTCGGGATAGGCCGACCTTGTGGGTCGTAGACGCGCTCATATTTGTTGTAGCCAATATCAAATGTGGTGCCGTATTGATGACAACTGTTGTCGCTGGCGTTATGGTTAAAGCGGCGCAACCTTTCGACGTCTTCACGAGTGCGCAACACTGATGTTACAACCAGCCGGTGAAAGCCTACGCCTTTAGCAGCACAAGAATCTACAAAAGCACGTGCTATTTCGTTAAGCAAAACTGCCGCTCTCGGCACGAGATAAGGAATACTTTGCTGCAGTCTGTTCACATGATAAAACGGGTTGTCCCCAATATAAACCAATTCCTTCTTACGTTTCATCGCCTCCTCTCGATTTAGTGCAATCGAAGAAAGCCCATTACGCTGCGCTGTGGCCAGTTGCACATCATTTAAGTCGGGAAAAGAAGTTTGAAAGTTGGGTACACTAACCACCTTGTGCTTAATCGCTTGGCCTGATGCATCCACTAAGTTGAGAGGCGGGCGCGCTTTGAGCAGCAGAGAGTCTACATGCTTACTTTGCAGGGCTATAGAATCATTGGCGCTGATCTTATTGTCTGTACCGCCCAGCTGATTGAGGATACTCTTGAGCGTAATATCCGGAAATACACATTTGATTACAAACAAGATTCCGACGATTGTAGCAAAGGTCAATAGGAAATGTTTGCGTCTATATTTGTGTTTCATTCGACTTTGTTGAAGAAAGCTTATTGTTTATGAGCCAACAAAGATACTGAAAAAGCAGAAATGCGGCTTTCTTGTATCGGATAGATTTTCGTCCATTTTTGTTTTGTTCGCTTTGAAGTAGAAAGGCACAAATGAAGTATAATCTTCAACGCGCTCTGTCGGCATAGACGGGCAGTAGATAGCAGCGCTTCTTTCTTCCGGTTATATCAGGCTTTATTGTCGTTGATTTTTAGTTGCTTAAAATCTTTTATTCGCGTAATGATATTCCCGCTTTTTGCTTTCCCAATCGCAATATGATGAGTTCTTCTCGTGAAAGGAAGCTTGTACGCTCACGATGGTACAAATGTACGCTCGTGAAGGGACGTTTATACGCTCACGATGGTACGAGGAAAAGTTTGTGCTTGATCAATCAGAATGTAGATCTTAGAGCGTAGATATTAGCTTTGAAATGTTTTTGCTGAATGGTAGTCAAATAGTCCTACCAGTGTCTTATAATAAGTTCGTCTAAAAATAGCTCAAATCGAGAGCTGCCGGATTCTCTTTGTAATGTTTTGAGGAAACTTGCGATGGGAGTTCAACGAATACTAAGACGCCTGATAGTAAACGTCCATTCGCATCAAGATTGATCAGCTGCGAATGGACGTTTGTGATGTAGTTATGTTTGCAACAATACGACGCCGTATTTTTGATATTGGCTTTCAGGGTCAATTTTTTACGGCCTCTACCGTATAGCCCTTGTCTTGTAATAGCTTTAGTAAGCCATTATCGCCCACTAAGTGGCCGGCACCGACAGCAAACAGCGTGGACTTTGCTTGCATGATCGACGGTATTTTTTCTATCCAAGCTCTATTCCTATTGTCAAACAAATCTGCTCTCTCCTCAGGTGTCATATCGCAAGCGTTATGTAGCTTTTTGTCGATGACAGCCTTTATCGCGTTCAAGTCTTGTGCGAAATAGGCTTTTGCCATCTCGTCAGACATCTCTTCATAAAAGTCGGTATTGTCCACGAGGCACATCAATTGCGTGATTTGTCGTGGTAGTGGTGTTTTCTTAAAGAGTAAGTCCATCTGAAACTCTACTGTTTCTAATCCGTCAACTGACTTTCCCTGCTCTTTGGCTACTTTTTGGAAATATTCATCAAAGCTTTCTTGAGGATTAAATCCAGGATGCTTTGTAGTATATAAGACAACGGTAAACTGTGTGGTAAGCATAGCGGGCGTAAGCCTGCCCAACTGTTGCTTTACCATAGGATTGCTTAAATCAACGCCAATGTAAGTCGTTAAAAAAGCATTGAGGCGTTTGGTCTGATCAGCTGTTAGGACTTGATCAATTGTTTTCCCATCGGGCAAGAAAGCTGCAGCTTGCATCTTGCTCATACCTTCCGGGTTTCTCATCAAACTTGCATCTACTTCACCACAGACCTGATCGACTGCTTTTATTGCCTGATGGATACCTGCTATGCTGTCAACGAACGTAACCGGTGCTAAGTGGAACGTACCAACGAGATAAGAAGACTGCTTCAAACCGTTGCCCGAAATTTTGTATAAGAGCTGCGCATAAGAGCAGATGGAAAAGCTAATAAAGATAGCTATTGAAATAAATTTTCTCATAATAGGTCGATGAAAATGTTTATGTAAAAAGTTAATATAATACTCCGGCAGGTTCAGAATCAGATGTTTGCTCTTCTTCTCGCTTCTCTTGTGGCTTTAACAGCGAAGGGTTGAAATTGCCTTTCTCATCAAACAAGCCGTAAGTGGTTCTTAATACGCGAAATTCTGTGCGGCGGTTGAGTGCATTGCATATTTCCTGCTCCTTAGGCGGGAACTTCATAATATATGCCGTGGTTAGCGTGTCGCCTTCTTTGAGGAAAGTATACGTTTCGGCCAACTTCTTAGAAACGATTTTAGGATTTTTCTTCCCATAACCTTTAGGCGTTAGGCGCGCAGCAGGAATGCCTTGTGAAATTAAATAATGTACGACATTTTCAGCTCGTTGTTGGGAGAGTCGATCATTGTAGGCGTCGGTTCCACGATAGTCGCAGTTGGAGGAAAGTTCGATCGTGATGTGCGGATTATCTTTCAACAAGGCCGCCAATCGGTCAAGCGCAACCTTACTGCTGTCTGTAATCGCGGCTTTATCAAACTGATAGAAGACGTTTCTAACAAGTACGGGGATATTCATATTGGGCAAAGGAAACTGAAGCACGTATTGATGCTCCGTAGTAGAGGAGTCGGGCACTAAAGTGTTGGCTATGTTCAGATACCCATTGCACGTAGCTAAGAAAAGATACTTCGTATTTGCCTTTACCGGCGCTTCAAAGGATCCATTGGATAGGACACTGAGTTTTTTGTTTGTACCATCGTCGCCGATCATATAGACTACAGCCGCGGGAAGTTCGTAGCCATCTTGCTCATATACCCATCCCTTGACGCTCAATAGATAGTCGGGATAAGAAAACTCGTAAATCTTATCCCAACCTCGGCCTCCGGTGGCACGCGAAGAAGAGAAAAATCCCCGATTGCGCGCTCCCTCAAACGTAATGCCAAAATCATTGCCAGGAGAATTCATAGGTGCGGGTAAGTGAATGATATTCCAGGAATGGTGAATGCTGTCTTCTGTAGCGCGATAAAGATCTAAACCTCCAAAATTGGGTGATTGCCCATCTGAAGCAAAATATAATTCGCCATTAGGTCGGAAGGCAGGAAAGCATTCGTTGCCGGCGGTGTTGATAGATGGGCCCAAATTTTCGACCGGACCGGTTCCGTGCGAATTAAAGCTTGCTCTCCAAATATCCAAACCGCCATATCCTCCGGGCATATCTGATGCAAAGTAAATGAAATCTTCGTTGGGAGAAATTGCAGGATGGGCGTAGGAGGATAGCGTGTCAGACGTAAGTTTTAGTTGTGTAGGCTTTGACCACGCAGCATCAGAACGCGTTGACTCCCAAATTTCTGCTAAACGCGGATATTGCGGGTCTTCGCGACAGACGGTAAGATACATCTTCGTGCCGGATGGATTAAATGCACAAGCGCCTTCATCAAAATTCGTATTAACGCCACCTTCGAGCGGTTCAGGCAGCTTCCATTTTCCTTTTTCATCTTTTTTGGAAAAGTAAATGTCGCCGGGCTTCAACGCCGTTACGCCTGAGAGGTCTGCACCTTTAACTTGGCGTCGCGTCGTGGTGAAATAAAGTATTGAAGCATCCTTGCCAAAGAGCGCCGGACAATAGTCTGTGCGGCCAGAATTAAAGATGTTGGAAATTTTTACCGTGTAAGCAGAAGCTGTATTGTAGTTGTTTGCTGCATCCTCCGTAGTTGTGAGTTTTTTTGCGGCAATGGAGTCGTTAGGGAAAAGTTGCTGATAGGTATTATAATAGGATTGGGCCGCTTTATAATCGCCATTGGTCTTGGCAATATCTCCCAAAAGCAGCCAAAGTGTGGAGTCGCTCGTTCCATATCTTTCTGCGTTTTTCAATGCGCCTAATGCTCTTGCCGTATTACCATAGCGTAAATAACACTTACCCATTTGTAGGGATAGTTGTGCCCGTCGTTCTTTGTCTTTAGGCAACAATCGTTGATAGGCATTCTTGTAAAGTCCGGCCGCTTCTGCGTATTCGCCGATGGCGAGTGCGTTGTCGCCCCGCTTAATGATATGTTCGACAGGCGTACAACCTACTAACAGAAGGCTTGAAAGCAATAGGTAAAGATAAAATCGCATATCTATAGACACGTATTCTTGGCCTTTTTATTGTATAGACAATAAGAAAATAAGTAACTTTGCATATCGAAAGAATAAAACGGATCGAAGATAGAGCCGTATTTAGAATAAACGAAGCTCAAGCCAATGACAGTACAAAATAATATAGAAGAAAACGACCCCCGGCTCACTCAATCTGTGTTAGAATTGCTAACTGTCGCAACGGAATTTTGCCGTCAGGTAGAACGTGAAGATCAAACAACTGCGCAAGATTTAATTGACGTAATGCTGATCTTGCTGCCTATGGTTTATTTGAAGACCTCCTTGGTGAATGATGCAGAACCAGTTGATGGTTTTAATGAGAATAAAGTTACAGAAGGAGATTACAACCTCGTAAGAAATAGAATAGCAGCAATTTTGGGAGATCAAGACTCGTATTTAGACGTCTTTGTGCAGGAGTTTAAATATTCTGATCGCCCCATACTTTGTACTATTAGCGAAGATTTGGCAGATATGTATCAAGCGCTGCGTGAATTTGTAGAATGTTACAGATGGGGTAACGAAGAAGTTAGGCAGGTGGCTCTCGCAGATTTGAAAGAAAATTATAAACTCTATTGGGGGCAGAAGCTTCTTAATGCTTTGCGAGCCATACATGATATAAAGTATGGCGATAAAGCGTTTGATGAGGAAAGTGAATGAGAAGATTATTTGTACAGACAGAGAAAGACTTCGTTACGAATCTACCACGTTTCGTCTTTAATGGAGAAATTAAAGTAATACAAAGGATAGAGGAGGTAGCGCAGGCAGTAGAGCGACTTTCTTCTTCAGAAATCTTAGGGATAGATACGGAAACACGTCCTTCTTTTCGCAAAGGGATAATACATAAGGTCGCATTATTACAAGTGGCTAATGAGGACTTGTGTTGTTTATTTCAGTTGAGCTGTTTTGGATTTGCGCCGGATTTAATTCATTTATTGTCAAACAAAGCAATAAAAAAGGTCGGGTTATCTCTCAAAGACGACTTCTTTATGCTTAGTAAAAGGCATAAATTTGATCCACTAAATTGTGTTGATCTGCAAGACTATGTAAAAGAGATGGGCATAAAAGATATGAGTCTGCAAAAGCTCTTTGCGAATGTATTCCATCAGAGAATCTCAAAGTCTGCGCAGCTTTCAAATTGGGAAGCTTCTGTTTACACGCAGTCACAAAAACTTTACGCAGCTACTGATGCTTACGCCTGTCTGAAACTATATAAAGAATTGAAACGCTTGAAAGAGACAAACGACTATTTATTATAATAAACCCGAGATAAGAAATGCCTTACAAAACAATAGTTCTAAAAAGAGGAAAAGCTGACAGCTTAAGAAGATTCCATCCGTGGGTTTTTTCTGGAGCTATTCAGTCTCTTCCCAATAATTTAAAAGAAGGAGAGATTGTTAGGGTAGAAGATGCCTCCTCTCAATTTTTAGCTGTAGGACATTACCAAATAGGTAGCATTGCCATTCGCATATTGAGCTTTGAGGATGTTGTTGTTGATGATGCGTTTTGGGATGAGCGTCTTTCCGAAGCTTTAATGCTTCGACGTGCTTTGAACTTGTTAAGAGCAGACAATAATATCTTTCGTTTAGTTCACGGAGAAGGAGACCGTTTGCCCGGATTAATTGTCGACATATATGGAGAAACGGCTGTTATGCAGGCACATTCTGTTGGCATGCATTATGCTCGTCATCAAATTGCCCAATCCCTGCAACGTATATTAGGCAAAAGCGTGACGCAAGTTTATTATAAAAGTGAGACAACGCTGCCTTACAAGGCAAATTTAGAAGAACTTGATGGTCCTTTGTTGGGAAATGCGTCAAATAATAATGTCGCTGTTGAAAACGATTTGCGTTTTCATATTGACTGGCTGCGCGGGCAGAAGACGGGATTCTTTATAGATCAAAGAGAGAACCGACTTTTGCTGCAACACTACTCAAATAAGCGCTACGTATTAAATATGTTTTGTTATACGGGCGGCTTTTCCGTTTACGCCCTTCGAGGTGGGGCTCAGGAAGTCGTAAGTGTAGACAGCAGTGCTAAGGCTATTGATTTGACCAATGCAAATGTCGCGCTCAATTATCCAAATTGCGATCACCACAAGGCCTATGCAGAAGACGCATTCAAGTTTTTAGATAAAGCTGATGATGCTTATGACCTCATCGTGTTGGATCCACCTGCCTTTGCGAAGCATAAAGAAGCCGTAAGAAATGCTTTGAAGGGTTATACTCGCTTGAATCTGCAAGCTATGCGCAAGATTAAACGCGGTGGAATTCTTTTTACGTTCAGTTGTTCCCAAGCTATCAGTAAGGATCAGTTCCGTTTAGCTGTTTTTACAGCAGCTGCGCAGAGCGGACGTTATGTTCGTATTCTGCACCAACTGCATCAGCCTGCCGATCATCCGGTTAATATTTACCATCCTGAAGGAGAATACCTAAAAGGGTTGGTTTTAGAGATCATTTAAACACACATTATTAAGCTCATTTCTCCTTTATTGAAGATTATCGTAGAATAAGAATTGCTGCACTTGCATTTTTTCAGAGTGGAAATGGCTTGAAATACGTCAATTGGTATAACTTTGTCGCATAGAATTCAAATAACGATGAAACAAACACTTGTCTCTTTGATCTTCATCTTGCTTTTAGCAGCTTGCAAGGGTAATAAAGTGGAAAATACAACGGCAGCTGTCTCGCAACAAGCGCAGGTAGCTGATTCCGATTCCTCACAGACGGAAAACGAACCGCCGGTTGCTGCAGATGGCTTCTTTGATGATTTCTTTTTCAACTTTCAAACTAATCAGGCTTTCCAGTCAAAGCGCACGACCTTCCCATTGCCTGTGCAAGAAGGAGCAACGACTCAACAACTTGAAAAGAAAGATTGGAAATTCAATTCTTTCTATTCTAAGCGAGAGATATATACTATCTTGTTTGATAAAAAGTCTGAGATCAAGACGGCTAAAGATACAGCATTGAAGGCCGTTGTAGTTGAGATGATCAATTTGAAAACGGAAAAAGTAGCTCAATATTTTTTTGAAAAGATAGGCAAACAATGGATGCTGACGTCTTTAAGGCATCAAAGTTTACAAGAGAATATGAACAAAGACTTCTATCTATTCTATCGAGATTTTGCGCAAAAGCCAAACTTCCGCCTGACCCACGTGGCCAACCCTTTTAGTTTGGTTGTTATAGATCCGGATACTTACAAACCTCTGCGCGGTGTTGCTGATGCCGGGCAATGGCCTGATTATTGTCCCGACTTACCTAAATACGAGATGACCAACATTATTTATGGTCAACGTTATAAAGATCCTCGCCATCGAGTTTTAGTCGTGAGCAGTATAAACGGTGCAATGAACAGCGTGATTTCATTTGAGAAGACAAAGACTTCTTGGCAGGCTGTGAAGTTAGAGAATAATTGATCATTTCGCCAATGAAAGTTTTTCAAGACTATGATTTGAGGGCAAACAATACCTTTGGTGTGCCTGCGCGGTGTGCTTGCTTTCGAGAATATGCTTCCGAAGCAGAACTATGTGAAATAATAGCCTCACTTTCACAGCTTACGCCTCGTCCGTTGTTGCATATAGGAGGAGGAAGTAATTTGCTTTTCACCGGCGATTTCTCCGGCGACATATTGCATTCAGCTATCAAAGGGCGAACGTTGGTTGCTGAAGATGAAATGTCTGTATTTATACGTGTAGGAGCAGCAGAATGCTGGGACGACATCGTAGCTTGGAGTTTGCAGGCAGGCTATTATGGTTTGGAGAACCTATCCTTGATTCCAGGAGAAGTCGGTGCGTCTGCCGTACAAAACATTGGCGCTTATGGAAGTGAGGTCTATGATTTCATAAGTGAAGTCCGGGCCGTAGACTTACAGACCGGCCAGTCGCGAACGTTTAAAGCGCAAGAGTGTAAGCCCTCTTATCGGTCTACAATGTTTAAGTCCGAGTGGAAAGATAAGTACGCTATAACTTATGTTACTTATCATTTGCACAAGACGTTTAAACCTAATCTTTCTTATGCCGTAGTTAAAAACGAGTTAGCTGCGCGCAATGTTGATACGGACCAATTGACGGCAGCTTTACTGCGGGAAATCATTATCGAAATTCGTAGTGCAAAGTTGCCTGATCCGCAAAAAATAGGCAATGCTGGCTCGTTTTTTATGAATCCTGTCGTAACGCAGGCCTACTTTGAGTGTTTGCGAGCTGTCTATCCCTCTATACCACATTATTTATTGCCTAATGGCGTAAAAATCCCTGCAGCTTGGTTGATCGAAACTGCGGGATGGAAGGGGAAAGCTTTAGGGCAGGCGGGCGTTTATGCCCAACAAGCCCTGATTTTGGTCAACTTAGGCCATGCAAAGGGGCAAGACATTAAACATTTAGCTGAAGCTATACAGCAATCGGTCAAGGAAAAGTTTGACATTTCACTTAAGCCTGAAGTTCTTTTTATCTAAACAGAGCAGGTGTATTTCGTTTATAGTGGGTGTAATAAAGAAGCCGTAAGAAATGAATTTGACTTTTTTAGGAACCGGAACAAGTTGCGGTGTGCCGGCTTTAGGTTGCACCTGCAAGGTTTGCCAATCGACAGACTCGAGAGATAAGCGCTTACGCACTTCCGCATTATTAGAGAGCGAGGGTGGGACGCGGATTTTAATTGACTGCGGCCCCGATTTTCGCGCTCAAATGTTAAATCGTCCATTTAAGCCTTTGGATGCCGTACTGCTGACGCACCTGCACTATGATCACGTTGGCGGCCTTGATGATCTGCGCCCATTCAGCTTTCGGTCTTCATTACCGATTTATGCGAACCAAGTTACGGCGCGATCGATTTATGATCATATGCCTTACTGCTTCCAATCGCATGCGCAGTCAATAGTTCCACGTTTCAAACTTAAGGAAGTGTCCGCTTACCAACCGTTTGCCGTCAGAGAATTAGTGATTTTGCCTCTCCTTGTAATGCACGGAAAAATGCCAATATTAGGTTTCCGCATTGGCAGCTTTGCTTATATCACGGACATGAGCCATCTTCCGGATGAGAGTCTCCAACTTTTGCAAGGCGTAGAAACGTTTGTTGTTAATGCTTTACAATTAAAAAATACGCATCCCACACATCAGAACATTCCGCAAGCACTTCAGCTGATTGCAAAGTTCAATCCGCAACAAACTTACTTAATCCATATGAGTCATAATGCCGGATTTCACGCAGATAGTAGTAAGTTTCTGCCACCTAATGTCGCGTTTGCCTACGATGGCTTAGAAATAAAATGTTAGCGAAGCATCGATTTTGTTTGTCTATTCCATATTTGCTTCCACTCTCTCGTAGATATAATCCTTTTATCTTGTTTACTGACGCTTATGTCTTTTTGAAACAAGACTATAGGTCGTAATTTTGCGCACAAGCATTTGTCTGCTGGAAATACCAACGTGAAAGTATGGTTGTACCTTCACGAGCGAACGAGTGTTTTATCACGTGCGCACATTCGTACCCTCACGATGGTACGTTCATCCTCTCGTGATAATAGAAGAAGCGATCAAGAGAAACGTTTCCAATCCATACCTTTTCATAGATGCAACTCCAAAGTTAAATCGAGCATAATAGGTGTATCGCATAAAAATGCAGATTTTCAGAAAGCACCTACAAAACAATTTATTAAAAGCGTTTATCTTATTGAATCACAAATAGTATTTAGATTCTTAAGATAAAGAAACAGAGATCTTTTTCAACATACAAAAATATGGCATTCGCAAACAGTGAAAGATGACAGAAAAAATATGTGCCTTACTTTTGTATATTTCTCTGCGGTAAAGTAACTTTGCAGATAATATGATACAAAGAGAGAATCCATTCTTTGGTGCTTATCAGACACCACACGAAACTATACCTTTTGACCGCATCACTTTGCAAGACATTGAAGAGGCGATCGACAAAGGAATTAAGGAAGAAGATGAAGAAATAGCAGCAATTGTAAGCAACAAAGAGCAACCTGATTTTGCAAATACAATTGCTGCTCTCGATACTACAGGCACGCTGTTGGGAAAAGCAACAAGCGTACTTTTCAACTTGTCATCAGCAGAAACGAATGACGAGCTTGATGCTTTAGTGCAAAAATACGCACCCATCTTAACCCAACATGAAACGGCCATTACGCTGAATGAGGGGTTATATAAGCGTATTAAAGCAGTATATGATGCAAAGCCCACTTTAAATGAAGAGGAGCAGATGCTACTGGAGAAGACTTTTGAGGGCTTTGAACGCTCGGGTGCGACATTGAATGAAGTCGGAAAGGAGCAACTGCGTAAGCTTTCGACCGAGCTATCGCAGTTGACGGTGCAATTCTCCCAAAATCATCTGAAAGAGACAAATGCTTTTACCTTGCATTTAACTAAAGAGGAGCAATTAAAGGGATTGCCTGAATCGCAAATTGAACAAGCGGCTCAAACGGCTAAAGAGCAGCAGACCGATGGTTGGATCATCACCCTGAAAGCTCCGAGTTACATACCGTTTATGACTTACGCGGATGACCGCGAATTGAGAAAGCAGCTGTATATGGCCTACAATACGCAGTGTACACACGACAATGCACATAACAACTTCGAGATCGTAAAACGCATTGTCAACCTGCGTCGAGAAGTAGCCCAATTATTAGGCTACGCAAGTTATGCTGATTTCGCGCTAAAGAACAGAATGGCAGAAAAACCGGAGCATGTGTATCAATTATTAAACGACTTGATTAAGCACTATAAAGCACCGGCAGAAAAAGAAATGAAAGCCATCAGCGCCTTATCAGATGAAGAGTTAAAACCTTGGGATTTTGCTTATTATAGTCAGAAACTAAAGAAAAAAGAATTTGATTTGGACGCAGAAATGCTCCGCCCTTATTTTGAACTTTCGCAAGTAAAGAAAGGTATCTTTGGGTTGGCTGAGCGGCTTTATGGCATCACTTTCAAGCAAAACTCGGACATTCCGGTTTATCATCCGGACGTAGAAGCCTTCGAAGTGATAGATGAGAACGGCGACTTCTTAGCTGTGCTGTATTGCGACTTCCATCCGAGAAAAGGGAAGCAAAGCGGAGCGTGGATGACCAACTATAAGGAAGAATCAGAGCGCGAAGGGCGACCATTTGTGGCGATCGTAATGAATCTGACTAAGCCGACGGCAGAAAAACCGGCCTTATTGACCTTGGGAGAAGTGGAGACTTTCTTGCACGAATTCGGACATGCGTTGCACGGTATCTTTGCAAAGACGCGCTATGCGGCACTTAGCGGAACGAGCGTCTATTGGGATTTCGTAGAGCTCCCATCGCAGTTTATGGAAAATTATGCCGTCGAGAAAGAGTTCTTGTCTACGTTTGCAAAACATTACAAAACGGGCGAACCTATCCCAGACGAGCTATTAGCAAAGATTCGCAAAAGCAGGAATTTTAACGTTGCTTATGCTTGTATGCGACAGGTTAGTTTCGGACTTTTGGACATGGCCTATTATACACAAACCGAACCTTTCACAGAAGACGTTCGCGCTTTTGAACAGAAAGCTTGGGCGCCGGCACAATTGATGCAGCAAGAACCGGAAACTTGTATGAGTGTACAGTTTGGCCATATCATGTCAGGCGGTTATGCGGCAGGCTATTATAGCTATAAGTGGGCAGAAGTGTTGGATGCGGACGCTTTCTCGCTTTTCCAAGAGACCGGAATTTTTAATAGAGAAACGGCCCGACGCTTCCGCACCAATATTTTGGAAAAAGGAGGAACTGTACATCCATTAAAACTTTATACAGCTTTCCGAGGAAAGGCTCCAAGCATCAATGCTTTGTTGATTCGCAACGGTTTGCCTACGCCTAACGCTTAAAACACGATGACGACAGCAGAGAAACAACAATTACTCGACAATCGCTACCTCCGTATGGCGCGTATATGGTCGGAAAATTCCTATTGTAAACGTCGACAAGTCGGCGCATTGATCGTTAAGGATAAAATGATTATCAGTGATGGCTACAATGGCACACCTTCCGGCTTTGAAAATCAGTGTGAAGATGAGCTAAACATAACAAAGCCTTACGTGCTTCACGCTGAAGCGAATGCTATTACAAAGATAGCTCGTTCGGGTAATAACTCTGACGGCGCAACGCTTTACGTGACGGACGCACCTTGCATAGAATGTAGCAAACTTATAATACAAGCCGGAATAAAACGCGTTATATACGGCAAGAAATATAGATTGACTGACGGAGTAGAACTCTTAAAAAGAGCGCATATTGACGTTCAATATTTACCATTAAATGAGCAAGAATAAACGTCGCTTCATCCCGCTACTCGTATCCATAGGTGTTGTAGTAGGTATTTTGCTTGGAAGTTTTTTTGCTTCCCATTTTGCTGGCAACCGCTTGAACATTATCAATACTTCCAGCAATAAGATCAACGATTTGCTTCATCTCGTAGACGACCAATACGTTGATTCCGTTAATATTCCGGACTTAGTAGAAAAATCTATGCCCGGAATCTTAGCACAGCTTGACCCTCACTCTACTTATGTCAGTGCAAAAGATGTAGAAGCTAGTATGCAGGGGCTTAATGGTAGTTTCTCCGGCATTGGGGTTCAATTTACAATCTACAAGGATACAGTTAGAATTATTCAAATTGTAAAAGGCGGACCTTCAGAAAGCAAGGGCCTTCAAGCCGGAGACTGCATTACGGCGGTAGATGGCAAACCTTTCGTCGGCGAAGTCGTCACAAACGATGAGGTATTAAAACGCTTGAAAGGACCAAAAGGCTCCAAAGTAACTTTAAGTATCAAGCGCGTGGGAGAAAAACGGATTTTCAATACAACAATCACGCGTGGAGATGTCCCGGTTAAAAGTATAGATGCCGTTTATATGGCTACGCCTTCAATAGGATACATTCGTATTACCTCTTTCAGCAGCACGACTTATCCGGAATTCTTAGCTGCTCTTGCTAGATTAAATCAATCAGACTTTAAAGGCTTGGTTATCGATCTTCGTGGAAACCTCGGAGGTTATTTGGATGCAGCTGTAAAAATTGCCAATGAGTTCTTACCAAAAGGTAGGCTGATTGTCTACACCGAAGGACGAAAATCTCCTCGACACGACTATGTAAGTGATGGTCGAGGAACATATCAAAACATCCCACTTGTCCTCTTGGTTGATGAAAATACAGCTTCAGCCAGCGAAATATTAAGTGGGGCGATACAAGATAACGACCGGGGAATGGTTGTAGGAAGGCGCACCTTCGGCAAAGGATTGGTACAAGAAGCCATTGAATTCAGAGATAATAGTATGCTTCGTCTAACTATTGCACGTTATTATACGCCCTCCGGTCGCTGCGTACAAAAACCATATAAGCCTGGGGATGAACTAGATTATCAAGAAGACTTGCTTTTGCGTGCAAAACATGGGGAATATTACAACGCAGACAGCATAAGAGCAAATGGAGAAAAGTACAAAACGCGCTTAGGCCGTATTGTATATGGAGGTGGCGGCATCATACCAGACAAATTCATTCCGCTTGACACAATCGGAATGACATCTTATTTTAAGGAAGCTTATTTGAATGGATTGATGTTTCAATATGCCTATGTGTTTACAACGACTCATCACGAGGCGCTAAGCAAGTATAAGACTGAAGGTGAGGTCGTGAACTATTTACACAAACAAGATTTAGTCAACAACTTTGCGACTTTCTCAGCTCAAAATGGACTTCGCCGACGCAATAATCTGATTAAGGAGTCTGCCTCATTGATTAAACGCTATATCATCACAAGAATTTTGGACAACCAACTAGGTGTTCAAGCCTCAATAGAATACGCAAATAGCTTTGATATGGGAGTTAAAACCGCAATTGCAATAATTGAGTCTGGTAATGCTTTCCCAAAAGTATCGACATCGCAAACGAATAATACGACAGCTGCTATTTCCCCGTCATATTCATTGCAATATGGAGCCAATGCTCAATTGGCAAAAGCATACTTCTTTTCGCCCTTTGTATGCTTTCAAAACGATGGATTGTATGGCGTTGCGGGCGAAGACTTCGATAAACAACAGAAAAAGATATTTCTCTATTTCGTTTAATAGCTCCTTACACACATGAATGCAACTTAACAAGTTGCTCTACTCATTTATATAATGGCAGGTCTATATGTGCACGTTCCGTTTTGTGCTTCACGTTGCATTTATTGTGACTTCTATTCTACGACCCAAACAACAGAGCAAAGGGAGCGATATACTAAGGCACTCATTGACGAAATAAAGGCACGTGCTGGACGATGGGATGACACTTTTCAAACAATTTATTTTGGAGGGGGTACACCATCACAATTGTCTATAGCGGAAGTCTCACACATAATAACAGCTATACAGACCTTACTACATATCTCGCCATCAGCAGAGATTACTTTTGAGGCAAATCCAGACGATATTAACGAAAACTATGTCAAGCAACTCAAGTCGCTTGGGATAAATCGCATTAGTTTGGGCGTACAAACTTTCGATGATGCCCGCCTTCACTTTCTACGTCGGCGACATACCGCAAAAGAAGCAGTCAAAGCTGTAGAGACAACCTCTACAATTATCGAGAATGTTAGTTTGGATCTTATCTATGGATTACCCAACCAAACACTATCTGATTGGGAAACAGATATTCGTCAAGCTCTCCAACTTCCAATTAAGCATCTTTCTTCTTATGGGTTAACAATTGAAGAAGGAACCCCACTGTTTCAACTTCGACAAAAGCAAATAATCAAAGAGGTCAAAGAAGATATAATTAGGGCTATGTACGAAATGCTCATGCTTCAAACGGAACAAGCTGGAATGCAACACTACGAGATCTCTAATTTTGCATATCCCACATACCACTCTCAACATAATCACAACTACTGGTTAGGACTCCCTTATTTAGGGATTGGACCAGGCGCCCACTCTTATAAAAGATACACGCGTAGGTGGAATAAAGGTGACCTAAACTACTACCTACAACATCCAGGACAACCACTTTTCGATTTTGAACAGTTAAATGAAGATGAGCACTTCGATGAGATGTTGCTTTTACGCCTCAGAACTAAAGAAGGACTTTCCTTGAACGAATTAAAGCCACAAGATAGAAACTATTTACTTTCTGTAGCCTCCCCTTTCATCAAACAAGGATACTTACGTCTTCTAAGAGAAAACTTACACCTTTCTAAACACGGCATTTTTATCTCTGATTACATAATATCCTCTCTGATGAAAGGATGAAGCGATGAATTTATCATTAAGATTATCGTCATTCATTATATAAATTTTGTATTTTTGCCAATGAAATCAAGAATACTACTTAATTCATAAGTCCATAAAACAAATAAACACCCGATGGGCCTGCAGTTTACAAAAAAGATTTTTCTCCTTTTATTCCTTTCGATACTCTGTTATCTACATCTATCTGCACAACAAGTTATCTTCTATGAAGACTTCAGCACGTGTAATGGCTCTGGAGGTAACGGCGAATCTTGGGGAAAAGGAGGAACAAAGAAAACAGCAGAATTAGATTCCACAAAATGGGAGTCTCATGAAAATCTATATCAAGGTAACAAATGCCTAAGGCTTGGGAGCATAACATATCCTTCAGCATCCATAATCACAAAAGGCTTGAATTATAAAGGCCCCTGCATCTTATCTCTCAGAGCTGGCAGATGGAGCAACAAGACATTGAAAAAACTACAGATTGAAATAATGAGAACCTGTAAGGATAGCTTGATAGAAATAGAATTCAAACAAGCCGGACATTTCTATTATTACCAACTGTACATACCAGATATGACAGAAGATACTCGCTTTGCATTCACAAATAAAGGATCTGGTAAGAATATTTTTTTGTTAGACGATATAAAAATCATTGCTGGCACACCCACATCGTTTACACAAACTATCAGCGACGTAGGCTACTCTACTTTATATTTTAATAAGCCTTTAGTGCTGCCAACAGGACTAATCGCACATACAATCCAAGAAAAAGAGGACCATTTGTATTACAATCAGACATATAATGAAGGTGATATACTTCCCCCTGAGACCGGACTTGTTTTGGAAGGAAATAAAGGTAGTTACGTCCTAGAGGAACCTATGCAGGCCTGCGAAATCTACCCTGAGAATCTTTTAAAGGGAGATACCACAACTGCTATGATTAAAGAAGAAAGCGAGCACAGGTATTATATGCTTTCATTAGATGAGCATCAAACACCAGGTTCAGCTGGTTTCTACTATGGCAGTCCCAACGGAAAGCCTTTCGAATCTCAAGCCTATAAAGCATATTTATCACTTCATGAAGAACTCGCAAAAAGAATTAAAGGTTTTCCACTCTCTCAGATTACAACCGGATGCCTACAACAACTCAAACGTGAGAAGAATAATTCGATTTACGACCTGCAAGGGAGGAAGAGGAATAATGTACAGCCCGGACTTCAAATCATCAATGGAAAAAAATACATTCTCCGATAACCTAGGAATACCCAACCCATATGTCATCCCAAAAGCAAAAGCAAAAGCAATACCAACCCCTTCGCATCGAAAGTATAAATCTTGAATTGTCAACCCAATTCATCGCCTCATCCCCACTAAAGATCCACGAGAATGAAGGTAGTCATCATCAATTATCCATAGAATTAAACGATTTTGATACTGATAAAGACACCATAGAATAACAATTCTTTATCATCTAAAATCTCAGCAAGAGTTTATATGCCTCAGCTCGATTTAAGAATGCCATTATATTCTAGGATCTATAGCACTTGATTCTCGTTTTTGCATTTGTTTAGATTAAAAGAAAATTCATTCACAACTCTAATGCCTTTGAACAAAGCCACTTAAAAAGAATCATATGCTTATGAGTCGATGAGTTTCAACAATTAATTCACGAAAGACAATCACATTTAGAGGTATTGTTTTAGCTTACCAATAAACATCAATGAATTCAAGTAAACGCTTCTAAATGCTCATAAACTGCATAACAGATCTCACTTAAGTAAAGGATTGAGATGAATTACAGTAAGATTTCCGGCTTAAATATTTGTTTGTGCGGGAAATACTTAGTATTTTTGCAACCGCTTAAGTTTAGACAATTAGTAAAAGAAATAATAAAAGAATCGCAGCAATGAAAAAAGGTATCCATCCTGATAACTATCGTCCCGTTGTATTCAAGGATATGAGCAACGGCGATGTTTTTCTCTCTCGCTCTACTTGCAAAACCAACGAAACGATCGAATTTGAAGGCGAAACTTATCCTTTGATTAAATTGGAAATTTCTAGTTCTTCTCATCCGTTCTACACAGGAAAGACGAAGCTCGTTGATACTGCAGGTCGTGTAGATAAGTTTATGAATCGTTACGGTAATTCTCGTAAGAAGTAATTATAATAGATTCTTTTAAGCATACAACAAAGCCGAGGTTCTTAATAAAAAGAGTCTCGGCTTTATCGTTTCTATTAGGTATGAAGAAATTCGTGCTTATCATCTTTAATCACTTGTATCTACACGAACTAACCCATACTTTAAACACTTCGACTAGAATCTTTGCAAATCAATCTCTCTTAAAGTGGATACTTTGCTCTGAAAGAAAAAAGAAAGCAGTCGAACTATAAGCCGGGTTCTGTACACAAAAGAGTGTGTCCGTCATTTATCCGCATTTATTGTCACCAATAAACTGTATCGTTCCACCCTCTGGCGCGCTACGCTCGGACGGGCCGCCCTCTAACGCCAGTTTACATGAACTTTCAGCAATCGATGTGTACGGCTTGTGAGTCACCCCACAACCGGTAAGCTCTTACCTCACCTTCTCACCCTTACCTTATATTAAATATAAGGCGGTTATTTTCTTCTACACGAATTTGCCTTCACAGACAACTTCCCATTAAGAAGCGATTTGCCCTATGCTGCCCGGACTTTCCTCCTACATTATATAAATGTACGCGACGGACCATCCGACTGCTTTCTAGCTGCAAAGGTACGACAGAAGTAACAGAAGCCCAAAAGATGAATAGGCTTTTCTTCATTCCTAACCACTTGCATTAGCTTAGAAAGAAATTCAAAAGAAAAGTATTCCGATAAATTTGGTCTTTCTTTTGCCAAGCACTAATTTTGCCTCATAAATCAATATCTACTATATGATTCTCTTCTTTTCCAATACAACCTATAATTATATCGTTGTAGAAACTACCGAAACATTGAGTCCGAAGAACCTTGAAGCGCTTTGTTGGCTCTTTGGTGATGCTAAGCTTAAACATGAACAAACAATCGAAGGTTGGTTTATTGGGCCACGTCCGGAAATGATTACTCCCTGGAGTACCAATGCCGTTGAAATCACGCAAAACATGAATATACAGGGGATCACTCGTATAGAAGAGTTCTTCCATGTTGAGGATGAGACGGCTGAATATGACCCAATGCTCCAGCACCTCTATCATAACCTTGGCCAAAACGTATTTATAACAAAAAGAGAACCAACTCCTATCCAATTTATAGAAGATATTGAACGCTACAATGAAGAAGAAGGGCTGGCTTTATCTGCTGCGGAAATTACCTATCTTCACAATGTTGAAGAGCAACAAGGCAGACGCCTGACAGATTCCGAAATATTCGGTTTTGCACAAATCAATTCAGAGCATTGTCGTCACAAAATCTTTGGAGGAACCTTTATTATTGATGGAAAAGAGATGCCCTCCAGCTTATTTGCTATGATAAAAAAGACGACCAAAGAGTATCCCCACAAAATTGTTTCTGCCTACAAAGACAATGTAGCCTTCTCTGAGGGGCCCACGATAGAGCAATTCGCTCCGCAAGACCATTCAACCAGCGACTACTTCATCATTAAGGATATAAAGAGTGTAACTTCTCTTAAAGCTGAGACACATAATTTCCCGACGACTGTAGAGCCTTTTAATGGCGCAGCAACAGGAACGGGCGGCGAAATCAGAGATCGTATGGCCGGAGGTACAGGCTCGTGGCCCATTGCTGGAACTGCGGTCTACATGACAGCTTATCCGCGTTTAGATGGTGGACATCCTTGGGAAGATATTTTGCCTGTGCGCAAGTGGCTCTATCAAACACCTGAGCAAATTCTGATTAAAGCCTCCAATGGGGCAAGCGACTTTGGCAACAAGTTCGGTCAACCACTGATCTGCGGCTCTGTTCTCACTTTTGAGCATCAAGAAAACGGAGAGAAATACGGCTATGATAAAGTTATTATGCTTGCCGGCGGTGTCGGATACGGCACAAAGCGCGACTGCTTAAAGGGTGAGCCTGCAAAAGGGAACAAAATCGTCGTCGTAGGTGGCGACAATTACCGCATAGGTTTGGGCGGCGGCTCTGTATCTTCCGTTGATACGGGCAGATATAGCAGCGGTATCGAGTTGAATGCTGTTCAGCGCGCCAATCCGGAAATGCAAAAGCGTGCCAACAACTTGGTTCGCGCATTGTGCGAAGAGGAAGTTAACCCCGTAGTCTCAATTCACGATCATGGATCTGCAGGGCACGTCAACTGTTTATCAGAACTCGTCGAGGAATGTGGAGGATTGATCGAGATGGACAAGCTCCCCATCGGCGACCCTACGCTCAGCGCTAAGGAAATCATAGCAAATGAGAGCCAAGAACGCATGGGACTACTTATCCAAGAAGAGCATCTCGCACACGTTCAAAAGATTGCCGATCGCGAACGCGCTCCGATGTACGTCGTAGGCGAAACAACCGGAGATGCTCACTTTGCTTTCCAACAAGCAGACGGTGTTCGGCCGTTTGATTTGGATGTTGCTCAAATGTTTGGCCATTCGCCCAAGACAATTATGCAAGATGAAACGGTTGAGCGCAAATACGAGAATGTCGTTTATCAAAATAGCCAATTAGAAGAGTACTTAACGCAAGTTCTACGATTAGAAGCTGTGGCTTGTAAGGATTGGTTGACCAATAAAGTAGACCGCTCTGTAACCGGAAAGATTGCACGGCAGCAATGCGTGGGAGAATTACAACTGCCTTTAGCTGACTGCGGCGTCGTAGCCTTAGATTATCGCGGCAAATATGGTATAGCCACAGCCATCGGCCACGCACCTCAGGCCGGTTTAGCTTCGCCTCAAGCCGGTAGTGTTCTTTCTGTTGCAGAAGCTTTGACCAATATCGTGTGGGCTCCCTTAAGCGAAGGACTGGATAGTGTTTCATTATCAGCCAACTGGATGTGGCCTTGCCGCTCACAAAAGGGCGAAGACGCGCGCCTTTATCAAGCTGTTGAAGCACTAAGCGACTTCTGTTGCGACTTGAATATCAATGTCCCGACCGGAAAAGATAGTCTTTCACTCTCTCAGCAATATCCTGATGGCGAAAAGATCATCTCTCCGGGAACGGTCATTGTTTCTG
Organism: Alloprevotella tannerae; assembly: GCA_015259125.1. Lineage (GTDB taxonomy): Bacteria > Bacteroidota > Bacteroidia > Bacteroidales > Bacteroidaceae > Alloprevotella > Alloprevotella tannerae_A. Next base: position 44,402 of record JABZGR010000005.1, read on the forward strand.
CCGGTGGAGAGGTTGATAACATAAGACAGGTAGTGACACCCAATCTCAAAGATGTCAATGCTTCAAAACTTTATCATATAGATTTCTCCTTTGACGACTTACGTTTAGGCGGCTCCGCCTTTGCTCAGACGCAGAAGAAGGTAGGTTCTGATGTGCCGGTGGTAAAAAATCCTGACTATTTCCGCGATGCCTTCAATGCCGTACAGCGTCTTGTGAAGCAAAACTTATTACTTGCCGGCCACGATATATCTGCGGGTGGTCTGATCACGACTTTACTCGAAATGTGCTTTGCTAACGTCAACGGAGGTTTGGAAATCAACCTCGACGCATTTGTCGGAGGAGATTTAATCAAAATTCTCTTTGCAGAAAATCCCGGCATCGTCGTTCAAGTGGCCAATGAAAATGAGGAAGCCTTCCAAGAGCTGCTTGATGAAGAAGGAATCGGCTATGCGCTTATCGGCGTACCGACTGAGGAGCGCCATATCCTGCTCAAACAAGGCAATGCCACTTATCAATTGGGCATAGATTATTTGCGTGATGTTTGGTATGAGACGTCTTACCTCTTAGATTGCAAACAAAGTAAGAACGGTTGCGCAAAATTACGTTTTGAAAACTATCGCCAACAGCCCTTGCAGTTTGATCTGTCTACACTTAAATTTAACGGAACGTTTAAATCTTTAGATATAAATCCTGATCGCCGAGAGCCCAGCGGCTTGCGGGCAGCCATCATTCGCGAAAAAGGCACTAACGGAGAACGAGAAATGGCATATGCGCTCTACTTAGCGGGCTTTGATGTCAAGGATGTGATGATGACCGATCTGATTAGCGGTCGCGAAACGCTTGACGACATTAACTTTATAGTCTTCTGCGGTGGCTTCTCCAACTCGGACGTGCTGGGCAGTGCTAAGGGTTGGGCCGGCGCATTCTTATATAACCCGCAGGCCAAAGCGGCTTTGGATCGCTTTTATGCGAGAAAGGATACCTTAAGTTTGGGTGTATGTAATGGTTGTCAATTAATGATGGAACTCAATCTTATCAACCCCGAACACACGGCAAATGGAAAGATGCTGCACAACGATTCTCATAAGTTTGAAAGTGCATTTTTAGGCGTTTCTATTCCAGAAAACAACAGTGTTTTATTGGGTAATATGAGCGGAACTCAATTGGGCATTTGGGTAGCTCACGGAGAGGGAAAATTCTCCCTGCCGCTGGCTGAAGAAGAATATAATATTGTATTGAAATATACTTACGACGCCTACCCGGGTACACCCAACGGCTCTGACTATTCTGTTGCCGGACTTTGTAGTGCCGACGGCCGCCACTTAGCTATGATGCCCCACTTGGAGCGCTCTATCTTCACGTGGCAAAATGCTTATTATCCGGCCGACAAACTCAATGACGATGCCACGCCTTGGCTGCAAGCTTTTGTCAATGCACGCAATTGGGTGGCAGCACATCAAAAATAAAAGGCAAGAAGACTCACAAACACGTATTCAAATCATTCTCTACAAGGATATTATTCCGGTAGAGAATGATTTTTGTATACAAACGATCATACAGCGCCTGGTTTTTTTAGCACAGTATCATATACGATTCCAATTAGTCTTAGTTGTTCACTCCTATACACGATAGCTTTTCAGTTATACTCCGAATAGACTATTTTCTTATCGCTAATTATACTGCTTTCAGGAAGATTATATTTCATCACAACGTACTTGCTCGTTCACATAACGCATTTGTCATCCAACAACTTATTAGTTTACGCTACAACAGCCTCACAAAGATTTCGTAGGACAAATTTGTGGGCAAATAGAATCATATAAATGACACTCAAAGTCAGCCTTAAAGGTACGTTGAACAAGTAATGATAATGTACCATAGTGACAGTACGAGTTTACGCTCACGAAAGAAGATAATCCCTAAACTGTATCTAATTGAAAATAAAGAAGTTACCTTATTGTATAAACTAAACAGGTAACGATTTGGAAACGAGCTAACTGCTTTTGGTCGCAAGTTTCTGCATTAACAAAGAACGCTTGTTATTCTATTTGCAAAGATAATCATTTGCTTTGAATAACAAGCGTTTTTGATGAGTTTTTCTTTCTTTTGCATCATCTGTTGTTTGGGAAGATTGAAAAATGAGGATAATGATTACAATCCTCTTCCTCTTTTCTTCTTTTTCTTGGCTTGGTTTCTGATCCTTTGCTGCCATGCTATCTCGGCATAGTCTTCGCCGTGTGTCTGCGGATTGATTAACCCACCTGCTCCGAAAATGATTTCTTCGGCTGCATTTATGGTAGTACTTGCCACATTGCCTACGGCTTGTGCAATAGATGAACTTTCATTTGTGTTGGCAGATGGTATATAGGAGCGGCTGGGAGGGACAAGTTGATAGCCTCTATTGGATTGAGCGTTGTTCTTTGCCGGCTCGTCTGCCATTGTCGTTGCTTTCTTTGGTTCTGTCTTGTTGCTTATCTCAAAGTTCTTCTGCAAGGAACGGTAACCGAACTCCCTGCCGATTTCCGATGCCTTAAAAGTCTGTCCACTGTATGCGAACTTCAAGCCATATACCTTGCCCTGTTTGTTCTCTCGTTGAGTTGGCTTTTGGCTTCTGATGCAGCCTTTTCACCTTGACTTCCTTTGCGATGGTCAAGCCATACTTGCGGCTGAGTTCCTCTGTCACCCTTGCAGTCCTGTTGCTCACAAAAGTGGTATCATAGACCTCTCCATATAGGCTGATGCGGTTGGCAATGATATGAATGTGTCTGTTGTCGGTGTCCTTGTGCGTTACTGCCACCCATTAGTGGTTGTCAAGTCCCATTCGCTTGGCAAACAAATGGTCTATTCCCATAAGCTTGGATACAGGCAGACTTTTCTCGTCCTGCGGTGCGATGCCTATTTCGATACGGAGAAACTTGTTCCTGCAACGGCTGTTATACTCGTTGACCACTTTCATTTCCTCATAGATTGTCTTTGGCTCCCTGCTGCAAAGATTGTGAAAGGCAAGCCGATAGCCGAGCTTGCCCTCTCTGAAAATATAGTCCAGAGCCGTACTGCCGTGCGCTATCGCCTTACATTTTCCTATCATCTCTTCTCATATTTAAGACCTTATATACCTCATCGTCCACACGAAAATGCGGGTCGTAAAATCGCTTAAATGCTTCTTTGGCACATAGCGAGAGGTTCTTTGTGATATGTAGCCAATCTTCGTCCTTGACCTTGATGAGGTTGGAAACCTGCCCATAGAATCTTCCTGTATGTTGGAGGATGGCAATGGCTTCCCTCTCGTTGTCGGTCATCTTGGGGACGGCTATTATCTCGCCGTTAAGGAGTATCTCACGGCAGTAGTCGGAGAACCTCCGCCCTGTATTTTCCGCTTTTGACTTGATACGCTGCTTCTCTTCTAAGGTGCATCTTACCTTGATGAACTCCGTTTTGTTCATCCGCTGTTCTTCCTTATCCTGTTGCTGCCATCGGGCAGCTTTTCCTTTGTATCTTTTCATATAAGTTTCTTAGAAAGTTAATCATTGTAGATGATTCATTGTTTCTTAATTCCTGAATACTGACCGATGAGAACGGAGTGATTACGGTCTTATCTCCCCGACAATCGAACGAGGGGAGCAAGAGCAGTTTGTGGGTACAAACTGACGTCTTGCAATGTCAGTGACTAGACCATTTACGCACGAGGCGTTTTGCAGCCGAAAAGTGAATGCCGTGCATTCTGTGTTTAACTGTGTTCGTGGTGTTCTCATCATTCAGATGTCTGCTTACTAAAAATATGATGTCATATTTACCCAAATATGACGTCTCATTTACGAGAATATGACATCATATTTTAATGCGATAGTAGGATTAGAGCGGGAAATAAATCTTTTGAAATTCATCCCTCGCCCCCTCCTGCGGTTTATAACCTCCTCCATTTCTCTATGTCCTCACCGTATTCCTCCAGATGGAGGCGCACGATGTTCTCCACAAAACTTGAGAGGTTGCTGCGCCTGTCACCCAACCTGCGGACGACGAAGTCAGCACGCTCCTGTGTCTCCCTGCTCAGATAAACCGCCTTTCGGTCGTTCAATTTGGACGGAACAAGGAACGCCTGTTTGTAGGCTTCGAGCGTTCCCCATCCCATCTTGGCACTGATGCGCCGTTGAATGGTTGCATTCTCTGTGTGCTGTGCAGGTTCGGATGGCGTGGCATGTTCCACCTCTTGTTGCTTTTGAATAAAATTAATTCTCTTTGCCTGAAATTCGGCGATGGTTTCTTCACTTGAACTTTGAGCTTGGCTTATAACCAAAAGATTCTTCGATGAAACGATCCCTTTCTTCTGTGTTTTTTCCTTTTTCATCACTCTATCTTATTTTAAGTTTGACTTGTTTGGATCCAGCCATTTTCGTTTCGGGTGCTTAAAAAGGTAGGGGTTAGGGAATGCAAGGTTTTTCGGGAAAATACTACCCACAGGGCTGGAGATTTTTCCCGAAGACAGGAGGCTTGGCCTTGCTTTCCCGTCAAATCCCGGAGTTACCTTTACGCCCAGAACGAAAATGACTGTCTGATGTGGCTCACTGAAAGGCGCGAAAATGGAGGTAAACGGAAGTAGAGGCTGATTAGATAGAAAACTTCAAAAGGGAAATCCGTGAAAAAAGTACCCCCCAACAAAAAGAGCATAGCCAGTTGTGTGAAACTGGGCAAACCACCTGCAAGGGAGTATGGCTTTATCTGTCTGGCCAGACGTGTCGGATCGGGCGGTCATACACGGCTTTCCGCTTTCGGCTCAAAGGAACAGCAAAAAAGAAAAATCATCTGAAAATCCCTTTTCTCCACTTATGCAGTAGTCGGCACACGTTCGTTCAAAATCCTTTTGGGCGATGGTGTGCCGACAGACAAAAACCGATTTTACGGAATGTTGTTATGTTTATATTGGTAATATTTATTATTATAATTATAAAAACACGCTAATCATTTTGTCATTCGGACTATCTTTATTAAATTTGCAGATTATAGAAATAGTTATGCAAATGAAGCGGATAAATCGACTGAAAATAGTGCTTGCGGAACAAGATAAAACCGGGAAATGGTTGGCACATGCATTAGGTAAAAATGAATCGACAGTTTCTCGTTGGTGTACAAACGAAGTTCAGCCTTCAGTAGAAACACTACTGACGATTGCCGAAACTTTAAAAGTTGATATTAAAGAATTACTTTGTTCTACGCAAATGTGTAATCAAGATGATAGTATCCAAATATAAAGCAATCGATTTTTTCTGCGGAGGAGGCGGAATGACTTGCGGTTTAAGACAGGCAGGGATTAACGTTATAGCAGGTGTGGACTTTGATCAAGATGCCAAAGAAACGTATGAATACAATAATCTCGGAAGTGTTTTCATTCAAAAAAATATAAAGAATTTACGGAGTAATTATTTTGAGCGAAAATTCGAGATACGGAAAAATGACGACTTTTTGATTTTGGTAGGATGCAGTCCCTGCCAATTTTACAGTATAATTAATACGGATAAGAATAAAGCCTTAAAATCGAAGGATTTATTAAAAAATTTTGCTCGCTTTATCGAATATTATAGACCGGGATATGTATTAGTGGAAAATGTTCCGGGTATAATCACAAATAAAGATAGCATCTTACCTTATTTTCTACGAAAACTGGAAGACCTCGGATATAAAAATCCCGTTTATAAAGTTGTAAATATGAGCTATTACGGTGTACCTCAAAGTCGTCGAAGATTTTCTCTTATCGCAACACGATTGGAAAACGTCAATATACATTTACCTAAGGCGGACGATAAAGAGACCGTATTAGCCGATTATTTAGGTGAAGGAAACGGCTTTCCCAAAGTTAGCGCAGGACATAAAGACGGTAGTGTGTTTAACCATACGGTTGCCGGATTAAGTGATATATGTCTTAAACGATTGGCAAAGACCAAACATGACGGTGGGAACAGACTTGATTGGGCAAACGATCCGGATTTGCAATTACCTTGCTTTATAGGAAAAGACGATTGCTTTAAAGATACATTTGGGCGTATGTGGTGGCATCGACCAGCTTCGACCATTACGACTAAATTTTATAGTATCTCAAACGGACGTTTTGGACATCCGGAAGAAGATCGTGCCCTTTCTTTACGGGAAGGTGCTACATTGCAAACGTTCCCCAAAAACTATGTATTTAAAACAAATAGTATTACTGCAACGGCAAAATTAATTGGCAATGCAGTTCCGTGTGAATATGCTCGGCGATTAGGTGAAACGATAAAAGCACTGGAAAACAATGGCACAATTTAAAACTCGAGCAAGAGCTCTCGACTTATTGGGGCGACAACAAATTGCCGGTATCCCTACAGCCATTAACGAGCTTATAAAAAATGCGCATGATGCGTATGCGGATAAGTTCGATATCGATTTTCTCCGATGTAATAATCTGCTGGTATTACGCGATGACGGGCTCGGTATGACGAAAGAGGAATTTGAAACTCGTTGGCTTACGCTCGGGACCGAAAGTAAATTGGCAAATAAAAAAAGCAGTTTACCGCCCATTGACATATCAAAGCCAAGACGTCCTATCATGGGAGAAAAAGGTATCGGAAGATTGGCTATTGCATCAATAGGAAGTCAGGTTTTGATTGTATCGAAAGCAAAATTAAGATCTAAAGAATATGATATTGTTGTGGCTTTCATTAATTGGGAGATATTCGAGTTGCCGGGGATTAACTTGGAGGATATTGTTATTCCGGTAAGAGAATACTCTCGTATGCCGAATGCTGTCGATATTGACAATATTAAAAATGAAGTAATACAGTCCCTTGATAAATTAAACCAAAAAGGACTTATTGATGACAAGGATTTTGAAAAAATAAAAAGTTCTATCACGTCTTTTCAAGTTGACCCACGCCAACTTTCCTTACAACTACAACAAGGATTTGAATTAACCAATGGTTGCGGCGGAACTCAATTTTTCATCTCCCCGGTTTACGATACGATTATTTCCGATATAGAGGGAGACGGCAATTCGGACGAAGCTACAAAAATCGAGAAAATGTTGATGGGATTTCACAATACAATGACCCCCGATCATCCTTTTCCCGTCGTTGACATTTCATTTAGGGACTATAAGACGAACGACGGAAGTTTTGTCAGCATCATAGATAAAGAACATTTTTTTACAACAGAAGAATTTGAATTGGCAGATCATCATTTTCAAGGGCGATTTGATGAATTCGGACAATTCAAAGGATTAGTAAAAATATATGGAGAAAAAACATACGATCACATTGTAAATTGGCGGGATAACTCTTATAGAGAAACCGAATGCGGTCCGTTTAAAATCAACTTGGCGTATTTACAAGGAGAATTGAAAAGTTCTCGTGTAGATGTCCAAAATTATGCCAGAATTAAAGCCAAAGGAGATAAATTCGGAGGTTTATACATATATAGAGATAATATTCGAGTTCTACCGTATGGGGACTCCGATTATGATTTTCTGGATATTGAAAAAAATCGTTCGAAACGAGCATCAACATATTTCTTTTCTTATCGACGAATGTTCGGCGCTATTGAAATAGCAGACCGAGAACACAGCAGTTTGGTAGAGAAAGCCGGACGCGAAGGTTTTATTGAAAATAAAGCATATCGTCAACTTCAAGCGATTTTAAAGAACTTCTTTGTACAACTTGCCGCTGATTTTTTCAGCGGAAAAAACAAAACTGCACAATCAGAATTTTTCAATCAGAAGAAAGACGAGTTTAATGCGTACCATAACGCGCTTGAACGTCGGGACAAATTAGCAAAATCGAAAAAGGAAAGATTTGCTCGTGAGCTCGATATCTTTTTTACCAGTTTAACGGAACATAAATTCGAAAACGAGCTGGAAGGGCTACTTACGCATTTTAGGAATGATTTACATTCTGTTTTATACATTAACGATGCGGATGAAGCAAGCCAGAAGATAATTGATCTGGAATTCGCCATGAGACAAAAAGTTGCCGATTATAAAAAAAGAATATCGGTAACAAGTCCCAAAGGATTTGCTATGTCAAAATCAATGAGAACAGATTTTGATACATACCTTAATGAGTTTAAAATTTTGGAACAAACGATATTTAAAAATATCAATGAAAATATCGATCGACTAATTGATGATTATACGGCACAGCTGAATCTGGAAATAAGTAAGCGAAAGCGGTTGGAGCAAGCGGTGGAATTGATTTCAGCCGAGGCTTTGTCTCTTAATAAAAAGAAGAAAAGCGAAACTAATGATGTTGTTTCCGATGTTTCTCGTAAAATTAAGGATCTTACGAATGAGCTGATAATCGATTTAGATAATCAAATACGAAGCGTAAAGGATCAATTCAAATTATTAGCAACCAATAAAGCCGATAACTTTGATTTGGTAACGGAACGCAAGAGAATGGAAACAGAAATAGAATCCATAAGCAGTCGAAATACGGATGTTATGGAACGTATAATTCGACAATTTGAAAGTTTTTATGTTGAAAAAAACGAAGACGGTCAAATAATTACAAATGACCAAATAGCGGAAGCCGCTTCGGAAGAATTGGAGGAATTACGGGAACGATTACAATCGGACGTTGAATTAAGCCAATTAGGACTGGCTGTCGGGATATTGCACCATGAGTTCAACGGTACGGTTAATTCGATTCGACATAGTCTGAAAGATTTAAAAGCATGGTCGGATGTAGACATCAAATTGGAAGGAATATACAAAAATATCAAGGTAAATTTCGAACATTTGGATGGCTATTTAAATTTGTTTACCCCGTTAAACCGACGATTGAATCGACGTAGAGAAGACATTTCTTTACTGGATATTAAAACATTTTTAATAGATTTGTTCAAATCCCGTCTTGAACGACACAATATAGCTTTTAAACATACTAACGGGTTTGCAGGTCGAAAAATACACGGATTTCGTTCTACATTCTATCCCGTATTTGTTAATATCATTGATAATGCCATTTATTGGTTGAAACAAAGTGATGTTCCTGAAAAAATTATTCGGCTGCATGCGGATGATACGGGAATATACATTTCCAATAACGGTATTGAAATAAAGCCCCAAGATAAGGAACGAATCTTTGAATTGAGATTTTCCAGAAAGCCCAATGGAAGAGGATTGGGGTTGAGTATAAGTAAAGAGGTTTTGAATGCAGAGAACTATGATATATTTGTGGCACAACCTAAGGAAGGTTCTACAGTTACTTTTAAAATTCAAAAAATGCAATAAAAATATGGATGACAGATTTATCGAACAATCGAAAGAGATTGCAAACAACTTTATACAAAATATAGTATTTATTGACGACAAGGCATATAAAGAAGACTCCACCAATAATGCCTTTAGTACGTTGGATGTATCAAATGCATTTGCAAAAACAGGTAAAATTTGTGCCATATACGCGCCCCAATCCGTTTCGGATATAGATAGCTACAATGTTATTTTGAGAAAAGCTGATGTGGTTATTTTAGATTGGTATTTAAATATTGAAAGAGACGCGGAACAACAGTTAGATCCTGATGCGGATGCAGAGAATGATGAACCTCGAGGAGAATTTACTTTAAAATTACTAAAACAACTTACAAGTGATGCCGGGACTGATAAGTTAAAATTGATCATAGTATATACGGGAGAAACAAGAATTTCAGACATTAAGGATGAAATTATAAACAATATTGATTCGGACTCATTTAAAGTTAACGATTATACGATAAAGTCTTCAAATGTTTGTATTATAATCCGTGCAAAAGCCGGAAAAAATTTCGAACACATACCGGAATACAAGCCATTGATCGTAGAATATGATAAACTTCCAGAGCTAATATTAACGGAGTTTACTAATCTAACCAACGGACTTTTATCCAACTTTGCTTTATCGGCAATAACCACAATTAGAAATAATACATCAAAAATATTAGGCAGTTTTTCTCCTAAGTTAGATCCGGCTTATTTAGGACATCGAGTAAATCTTCCTAATCCGAATGACGCTAAAGAACTTTTAGTGCAACTGTTTGGTGATGCGATAGCCGAATTAATTGGAAGCGAAAATATCGATACAAATACATGGGTTGAGAATTGGATACACAATCGAATAGAGGAAAAGACTATAAACCTTGCCGGGAAAAATTTAACCGTCAATCAAAAAATTTTGTGTCAAATTATTAGTGCCGTTTCGCCTGATTTAAATACCAAAATTGACTCTGCGACCAAAATAAGTTTAGGGAAAAAGGCTCCTAAACTTGCGTCACAACTTTTCCAGTATGGAGATATTCAAATAGAAGATTCCGATATTTCTTTTGCAAAACTAACTCATCATAAGAATATATTTCTTCCACAACAAAAAAGGCCGATGCTTACGCTTGGTACAATTATCAAGAATATTAGCTCTAATCTTTATTACATTTGTATGCAACAAAGATGTGATTCCGTTCGAATACAAGGAGAAAGACGATTCTTATTCTTGCCGTTAGAACAAAATGAAGAACATTACTCAATTATAGTCAGCAAAGAATCTAAATTTAGAATAAACGAATCTTCGTATGCTCTAAAAACCATCAAATTCAGAGCAAATAATGATGAACAGGCGATATATGCAGTAAAGAATGATAATGGTAAATATTTATTTACTTCCATCCATCAAGAACAATATGAATGGGTTGTAGACTTAAAAGAAATGCATGCCCAACGTATTGTGAATAATTATTGTGCGCAGTTGTCCCGTGTAGGATTAAATGAATCCGAATGGTTGAGATTACAAGCCAAATAACACAATGTCTGATATTTTTTCTTCTCAAAAGCGATCGGATATTATGTCTAAAATCAGTGGAAAAAACACAAACCCGGAGATTTTAGTTCGTAAGTTTTTATTTTCAAAAGGATTCAGATATCGTATTAATGTCAAAATATTGCCGGGTAAACCTGATATAGTTTTACCTAAATATAAAACAGTAATATTTATAAACGGATGTTTTTGGCATGGACATAATTGTAAAAAGGGGAAATTACCATCCTCAAATATAGATTTTTGGAAGGAAAAAATATCAAACAACAAATCACGTGATGATAAAAATTCCGATTTACTTGTAAAACTCGGCTGGAAAGTTATAATTATATGGCAATGTGAAGTTAGTAAGATTGATAATAGGATAAAAATACTTAATAAGTTACTGGAAGATATCAAACAACAATAATCACGAGATATTAAATCTAAAATACAAATGCATTAATCGAGAAAATATATGAAAAACTTATTCTATAATTCGGGTTTTAGTCTTATCTTTGCAGTAAAGAGTTCTTTGAAGGTTACGCAAAGCACAGAAGGATAATGCAGTAGATAACTAACTAAATCGTAACCTATTACTATCAAGAGCGATTAACCTACACTCATTTCCTATAAATTACACTCTTTTCGTAACTTCATGCTACAAAGATATAAAATAATGGGCTTACACACTTTTATTGGACGGATAGAGCGGTGCTCCCCGAAACTGTCCATTGCCAAGAACTTCCTCTTCGCCTGCATTCCTCTCTTCGGGGTGTAGATTAGGGGCATCTACGTATGCAGTCTGCGGTTGAGCTTCATCCACATTACACCGAAGAACCTTACGAGTTCGCCCTCCGTCATGGTAATGCCTCCGTTTCCTTTTCGGACAACATGCATATCGTCTCCCCAATCAAGGTAACTGCGCTGATTGGTTACGCGTGCTTTTTTTTGTGAGTATTGATTGCTTTCATACCGTCTCCTCCTTTCTTTCATTTGAACTGACAACCAATGGTATTGTCTTAGTGTTTGTTGCTGCTTCCACATCTGCATTTGCCATATTTTTGTCCTTAGCCTTGTACTTGGCGATGAGCCTGTCCATGTCCTCCGAAATCTTATTATCGGTTATCTGTGCATAGATTTGTGTGCTGGCGATAGAGGTGTGCCCCATCATCTTGGCAATGCTCTCTATGGGAATACCAGCACTCAGACTCATCATACCGAAAGTGTGACGTGCCATGTGGTATGACAACCGCTGTCTGACACCGCAAGCCTTGCCCACGATGTTCAGCTTGCTATTTAAAACACTGCGGCTGCAATCACAGTTGAAAACATGGCTGACGCCTTTTTCTTTCACCGTCTGCTGTTCTTCGTTTCCTGCCTGCGCATTCCTGCAATGGCTGATGATAGTTTCAGCTATGGGATGTAACGGCACGACAAACTCAACCTTTGTCTTCTGACGCTCCTTGCGTATATATCTCTGTCCGTCTGCTGCCGTTTGGATATGGCTGTATTCCAAATTTTCCATATCAGCGATAGCCATACCTGTGAAGCAGGAGAAGACGAACATCAGCCGAGCCAATTCCGATTCTCTGTCGTTCATCGTCATTGCCATGAGTTTCATTACATCGCCCTTTTGCAAGAAGCGTATCTTCTTTTCCTCCTTCTCATACTTGGCGTTCTCAAAGGAATTGCAGCGGATAATCCTCCTGCTCACCGCACGAAACATCAGTCGGCTCAGCCAACAGAGATTGGTATAGACAGTCGATGCTTTCAGCCCACGCTTCTTAAGAAAGAAGCGGTATTCCTCAAAGAAACTCTCCGTAATGGTGGAGATAGATATGTCTTGTACTCCTTTGTTATCGATAAATTCTCGGAGATTTCTATCAGAATAGTAAAGGTTCAGATAAGTCCCCTCTGCCCTTGACTTTCCAACGCTTTCCTTGACAGCTTGCAGTTCCGCCTTGCTCATTGCAAGGAGCGTGGTGGGGTTGGTGGCAATGCCTTGCAAACTGTTCTTGATAAGTTCCACACTTACCACTCCTTCCATCGTCAGTATGTCCCGATAGGTTCTTTCTATCAATTCCCTGAACTCATTGATTCTTTGGTTGGTCTTCCTATTGGTTGTCAAACCCTGTTTGGTGTTCCACTCGGAGGGATTGCACTCTTCACCTGTGCTAATGGCTGTGCTCTTTCCGTCGATGGTGATACGGCAGAGAATGGCGGTATTGCCGTCTGCCTTTGTTTTCTGTCTGTTGATATAGAATAGAGTCTTGAATGTACTTCTCATAATGATTTTAGTTTTTATATGTCTATTGCTAAATACTCATCTGCATATCCTCCGTGAAAGAAAGGAAACGATTAAACTCCTCAAAGAGTTTTTGGGGTGTAACCTTTGCATAACGCTCGGTCATACTTACGTTGCTATGTCCGAGCATCTTGCTCACCGTTTCTATTGGAACTCCTTGCTCAAGCGTGATAAGCGTGGCAAAGGTGTGTCTTGCAGTATGCGTGGTAAAGGGAAAGGCTATACCCTCTCTAAGGCGCAATGCTTTAAGATACGATTGATAGGTGGCATACTTCATCTGTGGCAGCAGCGTTTCCCTTTCTTCGCTTCGATACTTCTCTATTATCCTAATCGCTTCGGGCAACAACTTAATACGGCAAAGTACACCTGTCTTCTTCCTATTGAACTTCATCCAAAGATTTTCCTCATCATCACGGACAAGATGTATCTTACTTAATCCCATTAAATCACAATAGGCTGCACCTGTATGACAGGCAAAAACAAACAAATCCCTTGCTGTTTCCATTTCTTCCTCCAACTCTCCGAAGTGGGTATTCATTAGTTTGTCAAGTGAACGTCTGTCAAGTGCCTTTGGGAGTTTCTTATCACCTCTTGCTATCTTTACATTAGCAAATAATAAGGTGTCAGCCAATCCTTCACGGTATGCCAACCTGCATACGGTCTTTATTTGGGATGCAACTGCATAGAAACTACTTTCCTGTAACCCTAATTTGTTCAAGTTGTAGTCCCTGAAATCATAAATGAAATTTTCTGTAAGTTGCGAGAAAGACAAATCTTCCACCTTGTACTTGTCTTCGATAAATGTCCGAAGATTATTACGGGTAGTATAGTAATTGGAAATTGTTTCTCTCTTAATGTCAATTCCAATATGTTCTTTCTTCTCCCTGATGAGGATGTCCAATCGTTCGATAAGCATACATCGTGTCTGTACGCTGCCTTGAAACAGTTCCTTTACATCGGTTGCGTCAAATGGGCAACCTTTGGAAAGTAAGGCTTGATAAGCCGACTGAACAGACAACAGCAAACTCTCCAACCTGCCGTTTATCTCTACTGCCTCACGACTCTTGCCGTCCACTCTACTCTCACGGGGATTCCACAACTCTGGATTGCAGGAGAGTTTACAACTGAACTGGGCAACATTCCTTCCAAGTGTGATACGTCCCATAATCGGAGCCTTGCCCGACTTGTCAAGACCGCTCTTTTTGAGGTAGAGCAACACCTTCATTTTCTCTTGTTTCATACGCTTTAATTTTTATGGGCAAAGTTACCCGAATTAAAGCGTTCCTCACTTATGCAGAAAACTGCCGACCACAGCAACAGCCACACGAGCGAAAATAATTTGGTCACCTATTTCTTCTCCATCGTTACCAACATCAAAACAAGGTAACACTCTGGTAACTGAACTTCTGCCTAAATCTGCATATTCCTGCCCTTTACAAATAGAGCAGTCTTATGCAAATCATTTCGTTTCCATCTCATTATCAGTTAGTTTATGTCAACTTCGACATTTTTTCATTTTCATTGATTAGTTACAGAAAAATTGTCGTACCATCACGATGGTACATTCGTCCTCTCACAATGGTACAAGTAATTTATCACGATGCAAATCTTGAAGTAAAAGATCTCGGTTTTCAGTTCCTAAGCAACTGCAAAGCAAAAGTAAACTTAAGTGTTATGAAAAGGGAGATATTAAGAAAAGTATAAGGCAGAGTAGCATTGAAAAGACGGATAGTTTTGACTTATTATAGTGTAAATCTCACTCTAATGAATCATTTTACCTCTTTCTTTCTCATATAGTTGCCACGAATTATATATATTGTGCCAAATAGCATAGGTGGCGCCGGCCAAAGATGTGACCGGGTTGAGAAACGTAAAGCTGATCCACATTTCAAAAGCCGTGTTTTTTTGTCCCAAAGATTGACCTGCGCCTATCCTACATTTATATTTGCGCCCGATTTTATGACCTAATGAAAATTGAATCAGGCAGCAGAGTGCGGAAATGGTGGCTATACAGAAAAAGTCGAAGAGCGTGATGTCGCTGTGTACGATATATTTGGTGGCAAGTGTGATAGAAATAGCTAAAGAAACGGCCCAAATATAAAAAGCCAAATCTTTCGTGCGTGTAACCTTTTGATGTAGTCTATGGAAGAACTTCTGCGTGATGACAGCACTGAAGAAAGGTAGAATCAACATTGGAAATATTTGAGCCAGAATACGGCAGGAGGCGGAGAAAAAGGTTATACCTTCTTGGGGATAGATAAGGGGCAGGCCAAGGGGTAGACATAGTGCAACAGATAGGTTGATGAGTATACAGTAAGTCGTAAGTCCTGCCACGTCGCCGCCTAATTTTTGTGTGATAACAGGTGCCGCTGTCGCCGTAGGCGTAATAAAACAGAGCAAGACCGACTCCCATAATAACTTTTCCGGAATCTGCGGGAAGAGATAGAGTAGCAGGATAATAGAACCATAAATAAGCATTTGAATAAGAAAGAGCCACAAATGCCAGACCTTGAATCTGATCTCTCGCAGATTGATCTTGCAGAATGCAATGAAGAGCATCGCAAAGATTAGACAGGGCTGGATGATCGGGAGTGCGATGTTGGCAAATTTATGCGTGCTGTCTAAGAAGGGAATGTTGATATAAATAAAATAACTGAGGACGCCTGCAATCATTGCAATTAAGAGAGTCCATGATTTCAGCGTTTGTTTAATGTCCATTTTTATGTTCCTTTTCAATTGCTAATAATTCGTCGCGCAATTGTGCTGCCAAGACAAAATCTAAATGCTCTGCAGCAGTTTTCATTTGCTTCTCCAGACGCGCGTGGCGCTCCTCGTATGTTTCTTTTTTTCCATACACGGCTTGATCTTCTGCAGCTTTGAGCGTGGATGTTTGTCGTAGATCGTAAGTTGTCGTGCTCTTCTCGCTTTGCCGTGCTTCGGATAGCTCTGTCAGTTGGTTGGTCTTGATTTTCTTTTTGATTTGCCGGGGTTTCAAGTGGTGCTGCTCGTTGTAAGCTATCTGCTTCGCACGTCGCCGATTGGTCTCATCGATCGTCTGTTGCATAGACGTGGTAATACGGTTGGCATACATAATCACCCGCCCATTGACGTTTCGTGCAGCTCGACCGGCAGTTTGCGTCATGCTTCGCGTACTTCTCAAAAAACCTTCTTTATCGGCATCTAAAATAGCAACTAAGGCTACTTCCGGTAAGTCCAAACCTTCGCGTAAGAGGTTCACGCCGACTAAAACATCATACGTTCCTTTACGGAGATCCTCCATAATGCGCACGCGCTCTAAGGTATCTATGTCGCTATGGATATAAGCTGTCTTAATCCCGTTCTTTAGTAGATAGTCGGTGAGTTCTTCTGCCATCTTTTTCGTTAGCGTAGTCACCAAAATGCGCTCTTCTCGCTCAATGCATTGCCGTATTTCCTCCATTAAATCATCAATGGGGTAGTCGTTTGGGCGTACCTCGATCGGAGGGTCGAGTAAGCCGGTGGGACGAATAATTTGCTCGACGATGACTCCTTCGCTCTCTTGTAATTCATAGTCGTCAGGCGTTGCGCTTATGTAGATAACCTGCTTGGCCATTTGATGAAATTCATCGAAAGTAAGCGGTCGGTTATCTAATGCAGCCGGTAGGCGGAAACCATAATTGACTAAGTTGACCTTACGATGACGATCACCTCCCCACATTGCACGAATCTGAGGCACAGTAACGTGACTCTCGTCGATTACTATTAAGAAATCTTCCGGGAAAAAGTCTAAAAGGCAGTAAGGTCTTGTGCCGGGCGATCGCCCATCAAAGTAGCGGCTGTAATTTTCGATGCCGCTGCAATGCCCCAGCTCTCTAATCATTTCTATATCGTATGAAACGCGCTCATTCAGTCGCTTGGCTTCAAGCATCTTGCCCTCTTCTTCAAATTTTTGCACTTGTTCTACTAAATCATCTTGAATAGAGCGGATGGCAAGCTCTTGTGTTTCTTTAGAAGTTAAGAATAAATTGGCCGGATAGACCTTATATTCCTCAAACGTAGCGCTTCGATAACCCGAAAGTGCATCAATCTCTTCTATTGTATCGACATCGTCACCCCAAAACGTAACACGGATGATCTCTTCCGTATAGGCCAGGTATATATCTACGGTGTCGCCGTTCACACGAAAGTTACCGGATTTCGGTGCTACGTCATTGCGGGTATAAAGACTGGCTATAAGCTTTTGCAAAAGTTGAGTTACTCCTATATAAGAGCCAACTTTGAGGTCTATAACATTCTCATAGAACGCCGCCGGATTGCCCATACCGTAAATACAACTGACCGAACTGACCACAATCACGTCCTTTCTGCCTGATAAGAGCGCCGAAGTTGCCGCTAATCGCAAGCGGTCAATCTCTTCATTGATGGCCATATCCTTTTCTATATAAAGGTCCGACGAGGGAATGTAAGCTTCCGGTTGATAATAGTCGTAGTAAGAAACGTAATACTCTACGGCGTTTTCCGGAAAGAAATCTTTGAACTCTGTATACAATTGAGCGGCCAAAGTTTTATTGTGGCTCAGGACAAGTGTTGGCTTGTTCAAGTTCTTAATCACATTGGCTATTGTAAAAGTCTTGCCGGAACCGGTTACTCCTAAAAGCACCTGTGCCGGAGTTCCGGCTTGTGCTCCTGCGGTTAAGGCTTCGATAGCCTCAGGTTGATCGCCGGTGGGTTGATATTCTGAGTGTAGTTTAAAAGCAGACATTCTTTTTAATAGAAATGCAAAGATAGAGAATTTTATCCCTACCTTTGCCTAACGCTTAAACAAATGCTTATGAATAATTTTGAGTTTTACAGTCCTACGGACTTCGTTTTTGGGAAAAATACAGAAGAGCAAACGGGCCTGCTTGTGAAACGCTTTGGCGGAAAGCGCTTGCTTGTCGTCTATGGGCAAGGTCACGCAGTTAAGAGTGGCTTGATGGATCGCGTAGAAAAAGCTTTGAAAGAGGCCGAACTTTACTATGTCTTATTGGGAGGCATTCAACCTAATCCTACTGACGAGGAAGTTTATAAAGGTATTGATTTAGGCCGGCAGCATAATGTGGATATGATCTTAGCCGTTGGCGGTGGTTCTGCCATAGATGCAGCCAAGGCAATGGCGGCCGGGATTCCGGACGATGGAGATTTCTGGGATTTCTATGAAGGTACGCGCACTGTGGAGTCGGCTTTGCCGGTCGGTGTCGTGCTTACGATTCCCGCGGCAGGAAGTGAAGGCTCGGGAAACTCTGTTATTACGCAAGTTGCTTCCAATAAAAAGATCAGTCTACGCACTCCGCGAGCATTGCGTCCGAAGTTTTCAATCTTAAATCCGGAGTTGACCTATTCTTTACCGCCTTACCAAACGTCAGCGGGCGCTGTAGATATGATGGCACACATTATGGAGCGCTATTTTACCAATACGGAGCACACGGAGTTGACAGATAGATTGTCGGAGTCAATATTGAAGACGGTTATAGAAGTTACACCGCAAGTTTTGGACAGACCTGAAGATTACGATGCCCGTGCCACACTCATGTGGTGCGGAACTCTGGCTCACACGGGTCTTTGTGGGACGGGCAATGTGGAAGATTGGTCATCGCACGCTTTAGAACACGAGTTGTCTGCATTTTATGGTGTCACTCACGGTGCCGGTTTGGCTGTGATTTTCCCTGCTTGGCTTACATTTATGGTGGAGCACAATCCAAAGAAGGTTATAAAATGGGCGCATTGTGTGTGGGATGTAAATCCTTCAGGCAATGATAAGGAAGATGCACTCGAAGGTATAAGCCGCTTTAAGAAGTTCTTACATCGGATTGGTATGCCTACGACCATTAAGGAACTGGGTATAGACAATTATGATATAGATATGCTTAACGAACATCTACATGTGATTAAAGGAGAAAAGGTTGGCAACTATGTTCCTTTAGATCATAAGATGTCTAAAGAAATTTATGAAATAGCTCAGCACGAATAGAGGATAGAATAGGCCGATAACAAACGGATGAAAGTTAGCTTTTACTCTCTTCGTATTTGTCTTTGTAAGGCTATTGTAAGTAACTACTCAAAAGGTCTGCGTTTCTCTTGGAATGCGGGCCTACTATTCTAAAAGAACAATATGAAAATTATGAAACGAATTCTATTTTGTTTGGTGTTTCTTTTGAGCGGATTGACGCTTTGCGCACAGGAAATATACGAATTTACAGTGACCAATGCCGATGGTAAGTCAGTGGCGCTGTCCAACTATCGCGGCAAAGTTTTGCTCATAGTTAATACGGCTACGCGTTGTGGTTTCACTCCACAATACAAAGAGTTAGAAGCGCTCTATGAGCAATATGCGGCGCAAGGACTGGAAATTCTGGATTTTCCTTGCAATCAATTCGGGCAACAGGCGCCTGGTACAGCCGCAGAGATTCGACAATTTTGTTCGACCAACTTTGATGTGCGTTTCCCTCAGTTTGATAAAATCGATGTAAATGGGCCTACAGCTGCTCCGCTCTTTACTTATTTGAAGGAGCAAAAGGGGTTTGCCGGATTCGACTTGAAAGAAAAAGCCGGCCAAGTGCTTGATAGGGTGTTGCGCAAACAAGACGCTGACTATGACAAGAAATCGGACATCAAATGGAACTTTACAAAGTTTCTTATATCGCGTGACGGAGACGTATTACGTCGCTATGAGCCAACAGAACCCATTAGCAACATAGAAAAGGACGTAAAGCAACAACTGGCATCTGTTTCCAAAGAGCAGAAAACCGACTGTGGGCAGAGTTGTAAAGAAAAAACGACTCGTTCTATTGCTCGTACTAAGAAATGATATGACATTTCAGTTTGCCAGGTAAAGGCTGGTAGCCAAGATTGCCAATTATGTATTAAATAGTAATAGCTTTTTAAGGCTGACGATCTTAGTCAAACGCCACTGCATTAAGCATGTTGTGGCGTTCTTTCTTTGGGGGAAGATACCGGTCTTAATATGTTGGTATATAAAGATATTAAATGAGAGCTAATTGTCTTTTTATTTGATTAGAATCGTGGGAAATAGTATTGCTGTTTTCCATGTAGAGGAGGTGTTTCGCAAGTTTGAGGGTTGCTAAGTTTTGGAATAGAAAGCGACAGTTTTGAAGAGATTTGAAAGGGTGCTTAACGGGGGCGGATTATTTCTATAAATGAAATATTCCTTGCGCATAAAACAGAAAATCCTCTGCTGGGATTATGATTGTAGCATCAACTGTTATCACTTCCTTTCGTGAAGAAAAGCACGTACCATCGTGATGGTACGACAATTCTTTCGTGATGATACGACTCAAAATTAAGTCGCGGTTGGGCATTTATGAGGTTATATTGTGAAAAAATAAGCGATGCGATGAAGAAAATAAGCCGTAAGCCGAAGACGTTTTGCGGGTAGCTTTCATTGTGCAGTCGTTGTGTTTACGATTTGAAAATTAAATGTGAAATACGGCCGGGTGAGATGTCAAGTATGGCTATATTAAGAAGGATAAGGGGAGATAAGAATATGGCTTCTCGAGATCAGCAAGCCTCAGATGGATAAGCGCCGATGATTGCTAAGAAAGACTTAGCGCAGAACTATTTGCCGAAATAAAAACCCGCGTAGGTATTGATGAAATTCACAGAGTTGATGGCCGTAAAACCTTTACGCCGATAGTCGTACAGCTGGCTAATATAGGAGATTCCGACGAATCCTCGTCCTGTATTCCAAACAAGGCCTACGCGACCTACGAATCCGAGATTCAGATTTGCGGCCTGCGCATCCGGTTTTGTACCTGCGACCTTTCTTCCTCTTTCAAGACTCAGGCCGATAGTGGGCGTAAAGGAGCCGGCCAACAGACAATTGCGTGCAAAAGCCCAATTGTAGGCATAGCCGGCACTTATACTGTAATTGCTATATGTGCGGTTGGCTATTTTTAACTGTTCGAAGAGGGGCGTTTGCTGCGTAAGCGTTGGGGGGAGCTTAGTATAATCGAATTCCAACTTTTGATGATCATAGCGAAAGCCAAAGAGTAGTGTGCCTGCACTTTTGCGCTGGATTGTACTTTGATTATAGGCGGCTGGATAAGAGAACTTCTTGTGATTGAAAATGCAATATAGGTTGACGCTGATCAAATACATTTGCAATCCATCGAAGTTTTTGTTGTGAAAAGTTCCGGGAGAGACGCCTTGAAAGCCTACCGTGCGTTGCAATTGGAAGTCGCCCTTATTTTTTAAATAAACGAAATCCCCTCCGACTAGATTACTATATAAACTAAGGCTGAACTCTGTATTTTTTCCTGCCTTTTGTATGCGGCCAATATCAATAGTGTAGCCTAAAAAAAGCCAACGCCAACCTAGAAAAGGACCAATCTTGAAAGACGGACGAGGGAAGAAAGTGAGTGATTGTCGCTCTTTGTTCTTCTCCTTCGCACTGAATGATACAAAATGTAAAAAGTTGGTGTTCTGTATCATTGCCGTCCAAGTGTAGTTGTTAGGTTGTATATAAGTAGTGTCAATCGTATTCAGTTGGGTGATGATTTGCTTGAGTCGTTGACCAAAGTTTTTTTTCTCTACGTGTATGGTCGTATCTGCGACAACAGTCGTTTGCTGCTCTTGAGTCGTTTGAGCCACGCATAAAAAGGGAAGGCTCAAACCGAAAAGTAGATAGATTGTTTTTTTGCAGGGATTGGGGATACTGAAGCGCAGCCGTCCAAGCATAGAGAAAAGAGAGGCAATTGACATATACTGTTAAATTTTACCTAAAATCCGATCCATTACCCAATTGACCGGAGTGGCCGAGATACTATCGCAATTGCATACATTTTCTCCGCGTAGGTGGTCTACGATTGATTGAATCAGCGGTAACTGAACGTGGCGTGGATTTGCTTCATTAAATTCTTGTCGGCCTTGGCTGTTTTGTAAGATGATAGGTTCGTATGTAAAGACAGAAAACTTAAGTTTTCCTTTGTCGCCGGTAATTTCAATGCTGTCTTCTCTTGCGGATTCGTGGGCGACAAAACACCAACTGCCGGAACCCGGAAGCCCTCCATTAAATTGGAAACAAGCACTAAGCGTATCTTCGGGCTGGTAATAGCCACCACGATTGGACGTGTAACCTGTGGCCTCAATAATGGGGCCAAACATTTCTTGAATTAAATCAATCTGGTGTGGCGCTAAATCATAAAAATAGCCGCCTCCTGCAATATTGGCTTGTACTCGCCAAGGCTGATCTTTTCGTGAATGATCTAAATCGCTGGAGGGAACAGCAAATCTGATTTGTACGTTCATCACGCGGCCTATTGAGCCGGAGTTGATCAGTTGTTTGACGCGCTGAAAATAGGGTAAGTAGCGCCGATAATAGGCTACAAAGCAGGGAATACCGGTTTTCTCAACTATCCTGTTGACACGACAACAATCTTCATAATTGGAGGCTAAAGGTTTCTCGACATAGACGGGTTTTCCAGCCTTTAAAGCCATAATAGCGTAGGTGGCGTGGGTGGAAGGTGGGGTAGCAATGTAGACAGCATTGACATCCGGATCGTCTATCAGGATTTGCGGATCATTATACCATTTCTTTATGCCATGATTTTGGGCATAAGCGCTTGCTTTAGCAAGATTGCGGCTCATAATGGCCACAACTTCTGAATGGGAAGCTTCTGTAAATGCCGGGCCACTCTTCTTTTCTGTGGCTTCTCCACAACCAATAAAGCCCCATTTTACCTCATCTATCATGTGTCGCCTTATTTAGATGAGCAAAGTTAGTATTGTTAGTTTTTGTATCCAAAATAAAGGTGAAGAAATCAATACTTGCCGGCGCTTTTATCGTATTAAAATCTGCTGATAATCTCTTGTGTTGATGCGAAATAAAGGCCTGGATTTAGAAAAATGAAAATGTTTCAGGAGTTATAATAGGTCTAAGTCTTCAAACATGACCTTGTATTTTTCTGCTTTCTTTTCTAATTTGAGGGGATAAGCACGACTACTACTGGGCATACGGTATAAGCGAAGCTCTTTGCCTGCGTATTGAAACGTTTCATAAGTGCCGACTACAGGTTCTTTGATGTTAAATGCTTGTAGTAGCGTATCTGTAGCTTTTTGTCCGGTAGTGACGACGGCCTTTAGTTGTGGAAGTTGATCAAATAATGCAGGCAGGTCTGTTGGAGTAATGACTTCTAAGAATTTGTCTGAAGCATTATCTTTTAATCGTCTGACTTCAATAGCTGTGTCAAATATAGCAATGCCTTTTGCTTTTAAGAAGGGGATCAACAAATCTAACTTAAATGTCTTATGTTCTTTATCAACAAAGGCGTCTTTGTCGCCTTTAAAAAGTAACCCATATATACGCCACATATCATTGATGTAATTGGGGTAGAAGAAGTGCATAGACCATCTCTTAGTTTGAGGTGGGAAACTACCTAACATCAATAGTTTGGCATTTGCAGGAAGAAAAGGTGTAAGAGGGTGTTGTTCTATCATTTTATTGTGCCTCCGGCAA
Source organism: Alloprevotella tannerae (assembly GCA_015259125.1). GTDB lineage: Bacteria > Bacteroidota > Bacteroidia > Bacteroidales > Bacteroidaceae > Alloprevotella > Alloprevotella tannerae_A. The sequence goes on from JABZGR010000005.1 coordinate 67,986, forward strand.
TCCAATGTTTTCGCCAATAATCCTTGTTGAGATCATCTATTACTACGCCTTTGCTGCTACTTGCGTGAATGAACTTTGATCCTTTCAAAAAAATTCCGACGTGATCAATACGAGAAGGATCATAGGAAGAGGAGAAAAAAACGAGATCTCCTTGTTTGAGCGCTTCTGGGCTACGGGGATGTCCTAAATCTTTTTCGAATTGTTCTTTGCTGATTCTATGTAGTTGCACACCATATACATTATTATATATAGCACACGTAAGGCCGGAGCAATCTACACCAAGTTTGGAGGAACCGCCAAAAGTGTAGGGCGTACCAAGCCAAGAGGCGGCTTCTATAAATAATCGGTGATCGTCTGTGCGCTCAATTTCAAAACCTATACGATCTGCAGTACGTACTAAGGTTTTAAAATCGTAATTTAATGATTTATGAGAAGAGCAAGAGAAAAGTAGGAATAGGATAGAAAATCCTAAACCTAAGTGTACTTTTCTCTTGCTATAGAGACTCATTACAAGTTGTTCTCTGCTAAATATCGATTAGCTTCAAGGGCTGCTTTGCAACCACTACCTGCTGCAGTGATGGCTTGTCGGTAATGAGGGTCTGCAATATCTCCGGCTGCATAGACGCCTGGTACGCCTGTTCTAGGTGTTTGACCCTCTGTGATAATATAGCCATTTTCGTCTGTTTTTACCCAAGGCTTGAAGAGTTCGCTATTCGGCTTGTGTCCGATAGCTGAGAAAAATCCATCAATTGGAAGGTCGTATTGCTTTTCATCAGCTTCTCCACGGCGATATACTAAATGTGCTCCGGAAACTCCGTCTTCTCCAAATAGGCCAATCGCGTTTGTCTCAAAAAGTATCTCAATCTTGGGATTTTCCATTACACGATCTTGCATAGCTTTGCTGGCACGTAAGAATGGTTTGCGGACAATTAAATATACTTTCTCTGCAAGGCTGGATAGGTAGGTTGCCTCTTCACAAGCAGTGTCGCCTCCGCCAACAACAGCAACAATTTTCTTACGATAGAAGAAACCATCGCAGATAGCACAAGCACTAACTCCTTTTCCTATGTATTTTTCCTCATCGGCAAGACCTAAATATTTAGCTGTAGCACCAGTAGCGATGATCAATGTATGACAAAGAACTTGGCTTCCATCGTCAAACGTTACTTCATAGGGCCTTTTTTCTAAATTGACTTTAGTTGCCGCATGTGCGCGAATTTCCGTGCCAAAACGCTCTGCTTGGCGACGCAAATCATCTAAGAGTTGATTGGCATCTACTCCTTCCGGATAGCCGGGGAAGTTTTCAATTTCTGTTGTGGTGGTTAATTGCCCTCCAGGTTGCATTCCTTCATAAAGAATTGGGGAGAGACCGGCTCTTCCTGCATAGAGGCCGGCAGTGTAACCTGCTGGGCCTGAGCCTAAGATTAAACAACGTACTGTTTCCATAATTTTTATCTTAAATCAATAATTTCGATGTTAGGGAAGTCTTTTGGGTTAAAACGAAATGCAGAATTGCTCACTTGCTGATTAGGCTTGAACTCAGTTATTGCAAATCGAATCCAATTTCCTTGTTTATTTTTAATGCGAATGTTGAGCGGGGTATAGTTGGCATCAACTATCACTAGTAACCTCTGAATCTGATTACCTTTGTTTTGTGCTTGTAGGGCAACTTCCTTGCAAGGCTTTCCAGCATATTTCGTATCTTTAATACTTGTATTGTAATCCTTTTTATAAAGGTTGATGAAGGTATAGGGATTCATCACTGCTGCTTCTGAAACAGACGGAGTAGATACATTGACTTCATTATTTCCGGCAACTAAACTCCATTCTGTTTTACCGTCATACCATACGGAAACTTCCCGAGAGGTCAGTTTGTACTTATTTCCTTTAAGCAGTATTGTACCATTTGTGTTGCCACTGGGTTTTAATCCGTTGTAGAATGTCGTAGTAAAGCTAACTTTGAGGCTTCCACTATTTGCAATCTTAGCCGCCGTTTTATCTAATACCTCTTTTGCACTTTGTGAAAAAAGTGAGGAAAAACATATAACGGCAATAAAGAGAGTGATTATTCTTTTCATATTATGCTTGTTTTTATCTGTTATCAGGGCTTTTTAATGTCGGATATCATTTAATAGGGCTTCTAAATTCGTGTCGTCTGTCACTAGCACCTCGCGAGGCTTTGCCCCTCTTGAAGGGCCAACGATACCAAAGTGTTCAAGTTGATCCATCAAACGTCCTGCTCGATTAAAGCCAATGGAGAACTTGCGTTGGATCAAGGACGTTGAGCCTTGCTGGTGAATCACTATAAGGCGAGCCGCATCTTCAAACATCGGATCAAGACTGTTTTTATCTATTTGTCCGATGGCATTACCGACTTCTTCCTCGGATTCAACTTCTGGCAGTTCAAAAGCCGTAAGATATGCTTGCTGTTTGCAAATAAAATCGTTGATGCGTTCAACCTCAGGCGTATCAACAAATGCACATTGAACGCGGACTGGTTCATTTCCATGTAAGAAAAGCATATCTCCTCGCCCGATTAGTTGATTGGCGCCAGTTCGGTCAAGAATTGTTCTACTATCAATGACAGACATAACTTTAAAGGCCATACGTGCAGGGAAGTTGGCTTTGATTGTACCTGTAATGATGTTTGTTGTTGGACGTTGGGTCGCTATAACCATATGCATTCCTACGGCACGGGCTAATTGGGCAATACGGGCAATAGGCAATTCTACCTCTTTTCCTGCAGTCATGATTAAGTCTCCAAACTCATCTATTATCACAACGATATAAGGCATAAATTCATGCCCTTCCTTTGGATTCAGTTTTCTTGCTTTGAACTTGGCGTTATACTCCTTTATGTTCCTTACGTGGGCTAATCTCAGAAGATCATAACGATGGTCCATGACTTGGCAAAGACTTTTGAGCGTTTGGACAACTTTTGTTACATCTGTTATAATTGGCTCTACTGTTGTTGGTATCTTTGCTAAGAAATGACGTTCAATAGGGGTATAAACGCTAAACTCCACTTTTTTTGGATCAACCATCACTAACTTCAACTCTGCTGGATGCTTTTTATAGAGTAAAGATGTGATGATAGCATTTAAACCTACTGACTTTCCTTGTCCGGTCGCACCTGCAACTAACAAGTGAGGCATTTTGGCTAAATCTACCATAAATACTTCGTTCGTGATCGTCTTTCCTAAGGCTATAGGTAAATCAGCTTTTGTTTCTTGGAAACGCTTTGAGTTAAGTATACTCTCCATCGAAACAATTTTAGCTGTTTTGTTTGGTACTTCTATACCAATCGTCCCTTTTCCAGGTATGGGTGCAATGATACGTATGCCGAGGGCTGATAAGCTCAAGGCAATATCATCTTCTAAATTTCGAATCTTATTGATACGTACTCCGGGAGCTGGCGTTACTTCATACAAGGTGATTGTTGGCCCTATGGTTGCGGTTATCGCAGAAATGTCTACGCCAAAACTCTTGAGGACATTGATAATTCTATTTTTGTTCCCCTGTTGTTCATCCATATCTATCTTGGGCCCATTATCTGAGTAGACTTTTAGTAGATCCAATGTGGGGAATTTATAATTTTCAAGATCTTTTCGTGGGTCAAATGGCTCTTGTTGTAAAACTTCTTCTACCGTTTTTTGTGTAGCTTTTTCTTCTTCTTGTTTATCTACAATGACGAGGTCTGTTTCTCTGGATGAGGCTTTTGATAGATTTACTTCATCTTTAGTTTGATTTGCAGTTATGATAGGTATTTCTTCTGTAAGATTAATGACAGTGCCTGTTTCTGAGTCTTGAGGTACTACCTCCTCTTCTTCATCTTCAAATTCCTCTATTTCTGTTTTATATGCAGTGTACGGTTTGGCTCCGTCATTTAATTCATTTTTTACATTGTCTGAGTCTGTATTTTCCGGAACAGCTTCTGATGCTACTTTATTTAATAGATGTTTAGGGTGCATTAGGTTACGAAATACAACAATAGTTTCATCAGTTAGATAAACTAAATAAAGAAGTCCTAATGCAATCATCAGGATAATGGCTCCAGTGAGTCCAATAACATCACAAAGGTAATTGTTTATGTAAATCCCATGTCCTCCTCCCCAATCAAAAGGAAACATCTGTATCCATTTTTGAGGAAAGAAATTTGCTTGTGATATGCTTAAGACGATAGACCCCCAAACCAAGAGTATAACACAATTGAGGAACCATTTCCAAAGTCTTATTTTGTATGTGCGCATGAGTTTCATGCTCAGCCCCAATAAGAATATTGGTATGAAGAAAGAGCACAAGCCGAAACAATTCTGAAGGAAATAATAAGCCGTGTATCCACCGAGACGCCCACCATAATTGGCCGCCTTAAAGGTCTCTTGTGCTTCTATGTGGGCTTGATCTCTATAGCCGTTTACTAAATAAGACGAGAAAGAGAGCAATAGAAACAAAGCGACAATGAGAATAACAACGCCAAAGATGAAGCGAAGCGTATCTCCACGCAACATATCGCTCCATCCGCCTTCTGGCCTTATAACTTGCCGAAATGATTTCTTTTTAGCTCGCTTAGTTTTTACCATTACGTTGTTCTTGTGTATAATAATCAATGAGTCTGCGAAGTGCACGTTGACAGACTGGACAGAAGGCTTTACATTCGTTCGTCTTCATTCTGCAATCTTGAAAAGCGCGATAAACGCCTTTAGATTGATATCCGCCGCCTTCGTATACGCCGATTTGATCCAACTTTTTAAGGTTGGGTGGGGTAGGGATCTTCGTCTTTGCAGGAAGCATATCTTCCCACTTAGCCGCAAAGTTGTTTAACGTCGTGAGGTTTTGCTCCCAAGGTTCAGCATCTGGATAATAATAGTTTGTATATTGATCATCATAATAGTATTCGTCAGATAAACCGCCAAAACTATGTCCAAACTCGTGAACGATGACCGATTTAAACAACTTGTGTTTGGCTGTTGTTAAGGTATAAGAATTATATATACCACCTCCTCCGTAATTGTCAGTGTTGGCTAAGATAATAAAATGCTCATATGGTATGCCAATAAGACTATTGTGGAGGTTCTTAAGGTCGAGCGTAGTTAAATATCTATCTGAATAGAAGGTGTCAAAATGGCTCTTGAGCGCTGTATTCTTCCATTCTCCTTTTCCCGGAATACTTACACCTGACTCGAGCGAAGGAAGTGCTACGGCAACAACGTTAAATCTATCCTTCATAGATTTAAATGGCTCGTGCAAGAACAATTGCTCTGTAGCAATCTCTGCGTGATGGTAAAAGCTGTCGGCCTCTTCTGCGCGATAACCTTCTGCCAGAATTGCTATGTCGATGCATTTTTCTGGAGCGCCGCTCTTCAAAATATATTTGTGAGGTGGAATCTGAGCCGGATTAATCTTGCGAATCAGAATATCTTTTGGATTAATTTTGTGAGTGTACTGTGCTAAAAGTTTGTTGTGGTTGCCATAAAGCTCGATCGACACAAGTGCAGAATCCGTAGGCATTGGGAGAAGGAATACGTTTTCAAAAGCTTTACGTGTACGCGTAGCCTCTTCTGTATTCAACCATTCTTGAAAGAGCGTTGAGAACGAATTGCAGTAAAGTAAGCGTTTTGTGTGCGCATCTCTCAAATAAATTTTTCCATTTCCTTGTAAGGCAAGCGTGTCAAGATTTACATGTCGGCCGTACCAACCATCAAACGTATTTAGTTCGCTTACAGCTATTTCACGCTGCTGTACATCACCCGAGAATATATAATCAATGCGTAACGTTTGGTTCAGGTTCAGTTGTTGTGCGTGAATGCTTGCCATAATCAGCAAAAGCAATCCGGCTAAGGCGAAGATCCTTTTCATATGTACATCTTATATTTTATCGTACAAAAATAGGAAAAACTCTGTGAAGGGCCAAGATAGAGCCTAAAAGCAAATAAAAAATTGTACCTTCGCCGCGCAATGACACAAATCATATCTGATGAACCGTAACGTCTTTTTTGCGTGGTGGCGTCGCTTTATTCGATATCGCGTTGTCCGATTATATTTAAATGCAGGTATAACTTTTTATCGCGAAGGTCAGTTGGCTGCTGCGCGGGCTTTGACTTTTTCGTTGCTTTTTGCTGTTGTTCCTATCTTAGCCATTGCTTTTGCTATTGCTAAGGGTTTTGGACTTGACAATATGTTGGAGCAACAGATACGGACAGCCTTTGCTACGCAACCCGAAGTGACTACCTTTTTGCTGAATTTTGTTCATAATTACCTGATGCGAACGCAAGGTGGCATCTTCTTGGGCTTAGGTATCTTCCTTTTACTTTGGACGCTGTTTTCCTTGGCCGGAGAAATTGAGGGAACTTTCAATAAAATATGGAAGATAAAGCAAGATCGAACGATTTATAGGAAGGTTACAGAATATACATCGCTATTCTTCCTCTTACCTGTTTTGCTGATTTCGAGTTCAGGCTTCTCTATTTTTCTTACATCTTTCGTAGAAAAACTGCCCGACGTCTTTTTCTTACACAATTCTCTCTTGAAATGCCTGCAACTTGTTCCATATCTTATTATGGTGTGCTTTTGTACCGGACTTTATTTCTTTATTCCCAACACGAAAGTTAAGTGGAAAAGCGCATTTTTTGCCGGCTTGCCGGTCGGGTTGGCGCTTCAGGCTTTGCAGTATGTCTATATTCATTCGCAGTTGTACTTGTCTGGTTATAACGCTATTTATGGCTCGTTTGCCGCCCTTCCGATGTTGATGATCTGGCTTCAATTTAGCTGGTATATCGTCTTGTTTGGAGCTACGCTAAGCTATTTACATCAAAACCGTGAGGCGCTTGGTGTTCCGCTGATGCAAAGTGCCTGTAGGAAAGATCGAGATGAACTTTGTTTGCAGCTGTTATGTGTTGTTTATAAAGCTTTTGAGCGCGGTGAAGCACCAATCAGCGTTGATCGGATAGCTGAAGATTTAAAGTTGAATCCTTCACTGCTCAAAGAAGCTTTGGAGCTGATGCAGTCGTTGCCTTTTTTGCTGTATTTAGATCAAGAAAGGTATGCACCGGCACGTGATCCACGCCAGCTCACAATAGGTGAGGTGATTAAAGCGCTTGACCGAGAGGGGCAGGCATTGCATTTTAAGCAACTCAATCAAGCCTTCAGTGCTTATCGTATAAAGATTTTTGAGCAAGAAGCGGCTAAATGTTTGGTAGTAGACTATTTATCTTTATAGCCTCTGATTATGAATTTACTGATAGCTGATAGCGGGAGTACGAAAACTGATTGGAGTTTGCTGCAAGACGGTGATGTGACTAAGCGTGTTGTCAGCCAGGGGATCAACCCTTTTATGGTTCCGGCTGATGAAATATCTCGCATCGTGATGCAGGAGTTAATACCTCACTTAAGTCAACCTATTGATGCGATTCGTTTTTATGGTGCTGGTTGTCGTGGGAAACAACGGCTTGTTGTAAAACGTGTGCTTCAGCAAGTGCTTAATACGGAAGATGTAAATGTGGAATCCGATTTGCAAGGCGCTGCTATTGCACTCTGTCGTGAAGAAAAAGGTATAGCCTGCATCTTAGGTACCGGTTCTAATAGTTGCCTTTTTGATGGACAAACTATTGTAGAAAATGTAGCACCTCTAGGGTTTATTTTGGGAGATGAAGGAAGTGGGGCTGTATTGGGGCGTCGTTTTCTGAGCGACTTGCTTAAAAATCAATTATCAGCGCAGGTTCGTTCTTGCTTTGAGGCACAATATAGTTTGTCTGTCGAAGATATTGTGCAGCGCGTCTACAAACAACCTTTTCCCAATCGGTTTATGGCAGGTTTCGCCATATTCTTAGGGAAATATAAACATCTCGAGGAGATACAAGCATTGGTAAAATCTGAATTTGAACGCTTTTTTCGTCGAAACGTTGCACAATATAATCATCCGGATTTGGCTGTACACTTTGTAGGTAGTATTGCTTTTTATTTTAGAGTAGAACTACAGACTGTAGCTGTTGACTTAGGTTATAGAATTGGCCGAATTTTGAAAAGCCCTATTGCCGGATTAGAGCAGTTTTATGCGGAAAGTAAAGAGATAAATTTGACTTAATAGCGAATAATGCTTCTTTTGGGTAAGCCTACGACAAGATGAAATATAAGCGAGGTTGAATTTCATCTTATAAGTTTCTAATATACTTTGTGTGTACATTCTTTTCTAAAGACGTTTTTCTTCTTTCTTGATCGTTTGCCCCCGGAAAACCATCGTTTGCTCCCAGCATACCATCGTTTGCCCCCAGCATACTATCGTTTGCTCCTAGCATACCATAGTTTGCTCCCAGCAAACAATAAGTCTTTTGGAAAAATGATCGAATTATGTTGTTTTTATCTCTTGAAAAAGAGTTTATTATGTTTTTTCATTAGACAATCTCGGTTCAAATATAAATAAGGGATCTTGTCAACCGAAACTTATATCAACCCTTGTTTGTAAGTGGTGTGATGTTGGGAGATGCTAATTTTTTGAAGTCAATGCGTCATCTAAATTTATACGAGAAAGGTGGGCTTAGGCTTTACTGTTCATATTTATGAAAGCGTACGTGTTATTATATATTCACCCTCAAAAACAGAGATATAGATGGTGAGGACCTAAAATATTGTTGTCGTATTTTATGGTACGATGTTAGCCCATTCTTTGTTGTAAGATTTGCAGTAGTATTAGGGATTTTATCTATTTTTATGTCTATAGTAGATGGCTTCAATATCTTCTTTTTTTTGAACATAAAAAGCATAGGAGTTTGGGTTATTGTAATAATATATTGTATCTTCGCTCGTAGATTTAGATGACAATAAATTAGACGCTGGATATGAAGAGGCGAACAGCAATTAATTGTTTAAAGAAAAGTGGAGTAAAACCCAGTTTGCAGCGCATTGCGATATTGGATTATCTTTTATCGCATGCTACTCACCCTGCGGTGGATGAAATCTACGAAACGTTAGTAAAAGATATTCCAACACTTTCTCGAACGACTGTGTATAACACGCTTCATCTCTTTGCCGAGAATGGGTTGGCTACGCAAATGGCCTTAGATGAGCAACGTGTGAGATTTGATGGTAATGTCTCTCCACATGCGCATTTCCATTGTCGTTGTTGTCAGAAAATTTTTGATTTGCCGCTTCCTTCCGAAATGCCAATGGCAGGGGAAGCTTTGTCTGAAGGTCTTAAAGTAGAGCAAGTTGAAGTCAACTATCGAGGCCTTTGTGCCGAATGTCAGAAGACGCAAGAGTTTAACTGACGCTTATTTATTAATAGAAGATTCGACGCAGCTTATATAGCTCTGTAAAGCAATACTTTCTTGCTGTTACTGGATATAATTTAAGGTCTCTGATGGGCAGTATGCCAACTAGAGACCTTTTATTTCACAATTGCTTGAACTAATGCTAAATGAAAGCGTTCAGCCGTGTGTGATTGTTAGATAAGATATTGAGAACTGATGCTCTCATTGTCCATTACGCGGCGAATAGTTTCAGCAAACATTTTAGAGACAGAGATCTGCTTTACCTTTTTGCAATTGCCTTGATAAGGAATACTATCGGTGAAGAGCATTTCTTCAATAGGTGATGCTTCGATTCGCTCATCTGCCGGATTAGACATAATGCAGTGGGAAGCTATTGCGCGGACACTGCGTGCGCCATTCTCTAACATCAGCGAAGCAGCCTTGGTGATTGTGCCTGCGGTATCAACCATATCGTCAATTAAGATTATGTCCATATCTTTTACATCGCCGATAATCTGCATATCACCAACTACGTTGGCACGTTTGCGCGTCTTATTGCAAAGCACCATAGGGCAATCGAGATATTTTGCATAAGCACTTGCACGCTTAGAGCCACCAACGTCCGGAGAAGCAATGCATAGATTTTTCAAATTGAGTGATTGGATGTAGGGAAGTACGACTGTCGATGCATATAAGTGATCTACCGGCACATCAAAGAATCCCTGCTCTTGGTCGGCGTGAAGATCCATTGTGATCAGTCGGTCAATACCAGCTGCACTGAGCATGTCGGCAATGAGTTTTGCGCCGATAGATACGCGTGGCTTATCCTTTCGGTCCTGTCTCGCCCAGCCGAAATATGGAATTACAGCATTGATACTCTTTGCTGAAGCACGCTTCGCCGCATCAATCATTAGAAGAAGTTCCATCAAGTTGTCAGAATTTGGGAAAGTAGACTGAACGAGAAATACATCGCGCCCGCGTATTGATTCTTCAAAGCTAACGACAAATTCTCCATCAGCAAAATAGGTAATATCAAGGTTACCTAATGGGCTGTCCAAGTCTTTGCAGATTTTTTCTGCTAAGTAGCGCGTCTTGGTGCCGGAAAAGACCAAAAAAGATTCTTTATTCATTGTGGTTAAGTAAGGGGTGTTAATCAATTATTTTTTTCAACTTTCGAAAATGGTTTATCAGATCTTTGTAATCTTGGTTGGAAAAGATGTTGAACCGATTCCAGATTTCGCCATAAAGCACTGCGCCGCCAAAACCTCTTTCTTTTAGCTGTAAGAGATTGTCAATTGTGACCCCGCCGGCAGCATATACTTTTTTATCAATCAACTTACCCATCGTAGCAAGGTCTTCTTCTAATGCCATGCTGCTCGCTTCTTGCTTATCGTCTGGTGATGGGGAGAGAAAGACGTAATCCATCTGCTTTTTTCGCTGTTGTAATTCTTCCTTGTTATGACAAGTGCAACTGATTTGACCGCGATAGTTGTCGGGGGCAGCAGTGTTGCGTTGGTTCAGGTGGATTCCTTTTAAGCCAAACTCCTGTTTAAGATAAAAATGATCGTGAGTAACTATACGCTTTCGATATCGGTCAGGCAATAGTGATAATAAGCGTTCTGAATAGACCGGTTCGCTATTCGGCTTTCTCATATGAAGCAACTCTAAACCTTCATCAAAGAGCGTCGATAGTATCGCGTGTTCTTCAACAAAGAAATATGGCGTAGTTAAAAGGACAAGTTTAAATGCTCCCATACTTATTATATATGAATAGCGTGGCGAGTCGCCTTGTACATTCACCCTGCAAAGATACAAAGTATAAGTAGAAAAAGCCGATTTGTAGGCCGCTCTTTTCGTGAAATTCTTATAGTATGTACGTTATTATTGAACGTGTACTTCTAAAAGTACTTCTACTTAATGTTTTGAGACATCAACAATCGCTGTTGGAGGGAGCGATTCGTTGCGTTTCTTTGTGGCCTTTACTACTTCTTGGGCTAAATGGAGAAAGGCTTCGCTTATGATTTCGCCTTTCTTTAGTGAAACAGGTTCTCCTTCGTCGCCACTTTCGCTGATGCTTTGTACGATTGGGATTTGACCTAACAAGGGTACTTGCATCTCTGTAGCTAAATTAGCCACGCCCTCTTTGCCAAACAAGTAGTAACGATTCTCTGGCAGTTCTTTAGGCGTAAACCAAGCCATATTCTCAACTAGTCCTAAGATGGGGACATTAACTTTCTCGTTTTTATACATATCAATGCCTTTTCTAGCATCGGCTAGCGCTACTTGTTGTGGCGTTGAAACGATTACTGCGCCCGTAACGGAGAGTGTTTGAAGTAAAGTCAGATGAATATCTCCCGTTCCCGGCGGAGTGTCAAGAATAAAATAGTCGAGATCACCCCAATCTGTATCAGCTATTAATTGTTTGAGTGAATTAGAGGCCATACCTCCTCGCCATAATGTAGCTGTATTGGGGTTAACAAAGAATCCTATTGAAAGTACTTTGACGCCATATTTTTCTGCCGGAATAATTAGTTGTCGTCCGTCTTTGTTTTCTGCGAAGATTTGGACTTGCTCTAAGTGGAGCATTTTAGGAATTGATGGGCCGAAGATATCAGCATCAAGCAATCCAACTTTGTAGCCTAATGCAGCAAGACTTACAGCGAGATTAACAGACACAGTACTTTTTCCTACGCCTCCTTTTCCGCTACTGACAGCGATGATATTTTTTACGTCAGGTAGCAGTTTTCCTACTTCCGGACGTGCTTTTTGTAGTGTTTTGACGCTAATAGCAACGTTGATATCCTTATCTACAAAAGTATGAATGGTTGATTCAGCTGCCTTCACCACTGATTTAATAAAAGGGTCGGTAGGCTTTTCAAAGAGTAGCGAAAAACTTACGTTCATACCATCAATGCGCATATCATCTTCAAGCATTTCTGCTTCGATCAAGTTCTTTCCCGTTCCGGGATAACGCACTTGCTTGAGTGCATCTATAATGAGTTGAGGATAGATAGTCATAGTAGATTTGAATTTTATGTTTGTTATTTTGATGTTTCTAAAGAAGAGCGCTTTGTACGCTTGAAACTCCGATAATCGTCTAAAGGAATTTCAATTTCGGTTTCTGTTAATGTTCCTGCTTTAGGCAGTTTGAAGCTTAAATACTTTATGTTGATGCCTCTCGCTATCCATTGTTGTTCGTAATAGGTTTTTATGGATAATATCTTGTCGTCTTTCTTCAAGCAATCGCTATGATAAAGGTCGTTAGTATCTGCTTCGATCGGTAAATGGTTCTCTTCAAGCAGTGTTTTTGTATACGTATAGAGAAAATTGCTATCCGTTTTTACGTGAATTAGTCCGTTGTCGTGGAGCATCCTGCGATAACGGTTCAGAAAGAACGTGGATGTCAAGCGCTTAATCTTGCTTTTCATCTGCGGATCACTGAATGTAAGCCAAACTTCTGCAACCTCGTCAGAAGCGAAGAATCTATCTATTACTTCTATGTTTGTACGCAGAAAGGCAACATTTGTAAGCTGGCTTTCTAATGCTTCTTTAGCCCCTGTCCACATTCGTGATCCTTTGATGTCAACGCCAATGAAATTTTTGTTTGGAAAAGCTTTTGCAAGGCCAATCGTATATTCCCCACGCCCACAGCCCAATTCAAGTACAATAGGATTGTTGTTTTTGAAATAATGTTGATGCCATTCTCCGGCTTTAAGCTGTTGAGTGGCGTTTTTTAGTAGCGGGTATGTGTCAGCTGTTTGTTCCTGCGCCCTAACCTGATTGGCTGTCATTTGGAAAACGTTAGCAAACGTTTCCATATCTGCAAACTTTGAGAGTTTATTCTTCCCCATCTTGTAGTATGATTTGAACGTCCTTTTCTGTTTGTTGCAAACGTTTCTTGCAGTATTTAAGTAAATCTTGCGCTTCCTTGAGGTGTGCGCTAAGCTGATCAAGTTCTAACTCGCCATTATCAAGAGCGTCCACAATTGTTTGCAGACGGTTGACGGCTTGCTCGTAGCTTAGTGTGATCTTCTTCATTTCTTTTTTACTTTTACAATGCTCGTGAAGCTTCCGCTGTTCAGTTGCGTTTCTACGATGTCACCCTCTTGTAGCTTTGAGGCGTGTTTTACAATGACACCATTTTTCCTTGTGATACTGAAGCCCAATTTTAAGATCCTATCGGGGCGTGCATATTCAATTTGTTTCTCACATAAAAGCATCCGATCTTTTTCTCCTTTTAAAAAGTCTTGTGTCGCGGTTGCTAGGCGTTCTTTTATTGTGGACAAGTGTGCACTGTGGGCTTCCTGTTGCCTATTGATCAGAATATGCAAACGGCTTTGTAGACTGTATAAACGATGGTGCTCGCGTGTGGAAAAGCCAGTCGCGAATGCCAATACCTTTTGACTTAACCGAGTCAACTCTTCCTTTTTCCAACTCAAAGCTTGTGTTGCATAGCGTTTGAGTGCTGTGGAGAAATCCGCTAAAAGCGCCAATTCTTGTTGCCGCAAATCAATCAAGTAAGCAGCTACGGCTGTCGGCGTTTTGAAATGCTTAAAAGCAATCAGGTCAAGAATTGTCTCGTCTCTTTCATGCCCAATACCGACTAAGATCGGTAAGGGAAATTGGGCCACATTTGCAGCCAGATCGTAAGTCTCGAAGCTGCTGAGGTCGCTTGTTGCTCCACCTCCTCGTATGATGATTACAGCATCCCATTGATCTTGTTCTGCAGCAATCCTTTCTAAGGCTGCAATGATGCTACTTTCGACCTTCTCGCCTTGCATAAAGGCCGGAAACAGCTGCGTCTTGAATGGGTAACCGCTTTGTTCCAACTGGTGAATGAAATCCCCATATCCTGCTGCTGTTTGTGCAGAGATTATTGCAAAGCGCATCGCGGGACGTGGCAAAGATAATTCGCGGTTTAAATCTGCAACTCCGTCAGCTTGTAAACGAGTCAGGATTTCATTTCTTCGTCGCACGACATCACCAATCGTATAAGATGGCTCAATGTCTGTAATGTTGAGTGAGTAGCCATAGAGTTCGTGAAATTCTATCTCTACAGCAATCAACACAGACAAGCCTGCTTGTAATGCTCTTCCGGTTACTTTGTAGAAGTGGGCTTGTAAGAGTTGATTTCGATTACTCCAAATGTGCGCATTAGCCTTTGCCGTTAACCTAGCTCCATTTTGATCGCGTTCAATGAGCTCTAAATAACAATGTCCATTGGCTGCCGTGCGACATTCGTTGATTTCGGCCACAATCCAGTAAGACGACTCCAGTGTTAGTGCAATGGTCTCTCTGATTAAACCGTTTAACTCGGACAGCAGCAGATGCTCCATCATTTTTGCAATGCAATAAGCAAGTGGGTCTCTTGACTTTTTATTGCCCTAAGATTTGATGCGCTTTCCATAAGTCCGGTATGCCATAACCAAACACCTCATTAGGCGTTGCATAGTTGTTTCCGGCACGTTGCACGGCCTTTATAATCTCTACAGGCGTCTTGTCGCGATGCGCCTGCCACAAACAAGTCACGGCACCGCACAAGATCGGCGTAGAGAAAGACGTACCATTTGCTTTGCCGATCAGTCCGTTCGGCTGATAAACCGTTGATGCCTGTCCCATAGCCATTACATCCGGCTTAATACGTCTGTCTGCCGTATAACCAAGAGAAGAGAATAACGTGTTAACGCTATCAGCCCTTACGGCACCTACGGTCAATATATCTTTAGCATCACCTGGGAAGCCAATTTTCTTCCAAGTATTGTCACCTTCATTGCCTGCACTATTGAGGAATAACATTCCTCGGCTCGCCGCAATTGATGCTGCTATACTATTGATTGAAGTCTTGCCATCCAAGTCTGCATAAGTCGGATTCATTTCCGGATAATCGAATCGATAATAGCCTAATGAAGCTGTAACAACGTCGCATCCCAAACTGTCTGCATATTCTAAAGCAGAGCAAAAGTTGTCTTCTTCAACCAACTGCTCCGTATCGGAATCCTCACTTTGTAGTAAATAGAATGAAGCCTCAGGGCAAGTGCCTACAAAAGAATAAGGCGTATGAGCAGCGATGCAGGAAAGCACCATCATGCCGTGCGACTCTTCTTCAAAAACGCTGCGTTTAGAATCTACAAAGTTTTTAGTTCCTAATACCTTAACTCCTTTTAATCCCTTTATTGTGTCAGCATTCAAGAATCCACCATCAATGACGGCAATAGTCATACCTTGACCGCGATAGCCGGCCTCGTGAAGTCGTTGCGCATTGAGCATTTCTGCCTGTGCTTGACCTTGTCCGTAGAAAGACGATAAGGTATCTTGGCGATACGTTAGTCCTTTAAACCGCTCCTTAGGATTAGTTTTTTTAGGCTCATTGGTGCCGATCCAAACTTTTCTAATGCTTTTGACGAAAGGTAAAGCCTTTAAGGCAACCACTTTCATCGTGTCTCCAGTCTCTACGACCAGAGAATTAGTCCATTTACTCTGATTGTATATTTTCAAACCTTCTTGTTTGATCTTTTTCAGATAAGAAGGGGGAAGAGGCAAATCGATTTCATCAACAGCAATTCCATAGCGGTTGCGCCTTTCTAAGGCCTTGGCAGAAAGAAAGGCTTGAGGCTTTTTAATTGAAAAGCTATTGTTGTCCTTATCGGTCAGACAAACGCGATAGCGATATAAAGCCGTTGGTACAGAGTGCTTGTTGTCGTTCTTTTTAGATTGTGCGCCGCTATTCGTAGTAGCAGAAAAAAATGCGGCCAGTAGAAGAGTAGGGATAAATAGCTTCATATTTGAAAATTTGATAGCAAAGTTAGTCAAAATCGTGGTATATACACATTTCTTATACACTATTTTTCATAGAAGAGTACCTTCAACTTGCTTGGCGTGATCTGTTATCGGCTTTTTCGGAGTCGAAATATTGATGTTTAAAACTTAAAATCAACTTGTAGTTGTTTGTGGTAAACTATTGATGTACATATAAAAATGTAGCGTGATTTAAATTTCGTAAAGAGAGATTTGCTGAGAGTTGGGCAAGTTTGTACAATAATTCAGCAGTCTTTAGTTTTTGAATATTTACAACAAATTTCATTACAAGTTTAACGTACTTTTTCTGTACTAGAGCTTGTTATATTCTCCTACTATCGTGACGGGAGGTTTGTACCATCGTGAGAGGACGCTCGTTTTATCGTGAGAGGAAATTTCTACTTTCGTGATAGTACAAATGCAACTTTAAATTTTAATGTCTGACTCTAAGATTTAGTTCATAAAAAATGCGTCAGTGAGCTTTCCTTTTCATTAGCCACTTAGAGCGGATACAATCTAATGCTTTACTATAAAAGCATTTCATTAGGTTGTGTAAAGAACACAATGAGGGTAGGAAAAACTACAGAAATCCCGTGTGGCGAAGTTCGCATTCGAAATGAAAGGCAACCAAAACAATAATACGTTGGTTTCAAATATAAACAGAAGGTGTAAAACAGGCAGAGAACAGAAGACAAAAAGAGCTGTACCGATGATGTGATGAAACTCCGAGCTAAAATAAGATTTGAGCGCCCTTTAATCTTTGTAATCCGACCCCGTCGAAACGTATCGGCACGCCATCGAGAAAAGTGGCATTCTCGGTTTTCAGTTAATTATTGATGAGTATCCCAATCTAACCGGTACAGCCTTTATGTATTGCAAATATAAGTAGTTTCTGTGATGAAGCCAAATTTTTACTTGTTTTTTTTAGAGAATAGGCGCGTTATACGACTGTTTAACCTAATTTTGTGCATTCAACAAGAAATGACGATGTCAAAACTGCGGTTTCAGATAGAATATCATACAAAATGGGGGGAGTGTTTACAAGTAGAACTGCAAACTTCTAACGGGGAAAGTGGGCACATTGCGCTATCAACAAAAGACGGACAGCAATGGTGTGGTGACTTTATACCGGCTCCTAATACGACTTTCATTCGCTATATATATTGTGTGTATGCTGGTGGAAAAATTATAAGAAAAGAGCTACGCACACCTAGATTACTTCAATTTCAAGCTGAAGATAGGACTAACAAAAGTGCGGATAGAGCTTGCTTAAACATACAAAGAAACATCTTGCTTTCTGATTGTTGGACGGACGAATCTATAGCCGCAGTATATAATTCGAAGGCTTTTCGACAATGTATATATCGAGAACCTGCCATAATTGAATCTGATCACAATTTTACCTCTCTTTATAAATTGCGCTTAGAGGCTTTGCCGGCACCGGAAGGCTTTCGCTGGGGCGTTTTGGGGAGTTCGGCAGCCTTGGGTCAATGGCAGACGGAGCAAACTCGAATATTCCGTCGCGTAGCTTCCTATACGTGGGAGGTTGATTTGGATAAAACGGACCTGGACGGGAAGACTGCTTATAAAATAGTGCTTGTCAATGAGATCAATACAAGCCAGATTCACTGGGAAAAAGGAGAAGATCGGTATATTCCCAATACGCAAGGAGCTGATAATGCAACTATAGTATGGGTTAATGCGAGTGTTCCTCGATTCGATCTACCTCGGTGGCGTGGTGCGGGTATAGTATTGCCTGTTTTTTCCCTACGTAGCCGAACAAGTTTTGGAGTTGGGGACTTTGGCGATTTGAGAAAGTTGATTGTTTGGGCGCATCTCTGCGGTCTGAAAGCGGTACAAATTCTTCCAATAAACGATACTACGCGTACCGGAACTTGGGCTGACTCTTATCCTTACAGCGCGATCTCTGTCTTTGCCTTGCATCCGATCTATATAAACTTGAATGAGTGGGGCGATTTGCCACTCTTTCAAAAATATAGAGAACAAGGAGAAGAATTAAACGCATTACCGCAGTTGGATTATGAGCGGACTTATGCCCTTAAAACGACTTTCCTTCATGAGTTGTTTGCCTTGAAAGGAAAGGAAATCTGTATTTCCGAAGCCTATTCAGAATTTGTACGTAAAAATAGAAGTTGGTTGGATCCTTATGTCTCATTTTGTCATAAACGAGATAAATATGGTACGGCTGATTTTAGGATGTGGCCACAGGTAAAAGCAACGACGGAAATAGAATACGACTACTATACCTTCGTACAGTTTTTACTTTTCCGCCAATTGTCAGCCGTACATGAATATGCAACGGAAAAAGGTGTTCTCCTAAAGGGAGATATTCCTATCGGCGTAAGTAGAGATAGTGCGACAGCTTGGCACGCGCCGCACTTGTTCCATTTTGAGGGCTCGGCCGGCGCACCTCCGGACGCCTTTGCTGCCGATGGGCAAAACTGGGGCTTTCCTACGTATAACTGGGATGCGATGGCGCAGGATAATTATGCGTGGTGGCGTGAAAGATTGAAGTCTATGGGGCAATTTTTTGATGCTTATCGCATCGATCATGTGTTGGGCTTCTTTAGAATTTGGGAAATTCCTGTCAGTCAAACCTATGGTACATTAGGTTATTTTCGTCCGGCTTTGCCTCTTTCAATGGCAGAAATTGCAGCTTATGGGTTTAACTTACCTGTTTGTCAATATGTCTCGCCGAGAATAACGGAATTGGATATGTCTGAGCTATGCAAAACCGTGAGGTGGGAGGAGCTTTCTCCTTTTATAGACAAGGCAGGAGGATATTATGTTTTGAAATCGCAAGTGGCTACTCAGAAGGAAGTCTTGAAACTTGAATTGCCGGAAGTACTAAAGAAGATCTTGTTGGACATTGTCGCTGATGTGTTGTTTATAGAAGACCCGGAAAAGAAGGGTTTCTACCATCCCCGCATAGCAGCACAAAAGACGAGGGCCTTTGCACAATTGCCTGCGGATCAGCAACAAGCCTTTAATCGTTTACATGATGACTTCTTTTATAACCGGCACAATCATTTTTGGGCGGAAAAAGCTGCGAAGAAACTTGCGGTAGTAACGCAATATGATGAAAATGAAACTATGTTGCCTTGTGCTGAGGACTTGGGAATGGTACCCGCAGGTGTGAAAGAGGTTTTGAATGATTTGCATATTCTTTCTTTGGAGATAGAAAGTATGCCTAAAACCTTTGGACAACAATTTGCCGACTTGAAGTGTAATCCTTATTGTTCGGTTGCAACAATTGCTACGCACGACATGCCTCCCTTTAGGCTTTGGTGGCAGCAAGATGCTGAACGCAGACAGGATTATTGGACTAAGATACTAAAACGTGAGGGTAAAGCGCCTGAAAGCGCCGACTATGAAACCTGCGAGGCTGTTGTTCGTAATTTTTTAGCAGCTCCTTCTATGCTGTGTTTAATTGCTTTTCAGGACTTTTTAGGTATGTCGAATTTGCGAAATCCTATTCCGGAAGCTGAACAAATTAATGATCCGGCTAATTCGCACCATTATTGGCGCTATAGAATGCATCTTAATATCGAGGATCTCGTCTTGGCATCAGATTTTAATGAGAAATTGCGGGCACTTATCAAGTGTGCCGGCCGTTAGTCTTCAAGAATAAATAGAGAAGATCAAGCATAATTGGGCTTATGCTTGATCTTCTCCTTTTAAAATAGGAAGGCGTAGACGTAAACGAATAGATAGTACACGAATCAACACTACTGTAACGCCACATAATGGGTAAGAGATTTCTTCTGAAAGGCCCATGAATGTGCCCAACCAATAAATAATGCCTCCTCCTATGCAGGCCATAGCATAAACTTCTTTCCGAAAAATTAATGGTTCCTCGTTAATAAAGACATCTCTAAATACACCGCCACCAGCACCGGTTATCGTACCTAAAACAATTGCTGTCCAAATAGGAAAACCGGCTTGTATGGTCTTTTGAATACCGGTTACGGTAAAAAGAGCCAAACCTATGGTGTCAAATAAGAACCAAGTGTTGTTTTGTCTTACGAGCAATTTGCGAAAAAGTATGACCCAAACTAAAGCTATCGCAGAGCAAATTAGATAGGAATAGCTTTCCATCCAAAATGGTGTGCGACTTAGCATTAAGTCACGCAATGTCCCACCACCAATAGCAGTTGTCAGTCCGACAACATAAGCCCCAAACAAATCAAAACGTTTGGCGGAAGCTAATCGGATACCTGAAATAGCAAATGCTATCGTGCCAATAAAGTCACAAATTTGAACGATAGTAATATCAAACATATCAATTCACAAGGCGCTTTGGCTTTCCTTTAAGGAACGATTTGATGTTGTCTATTAATAGGTCTATGATGCGTTGTCGAGCTTCAGTTGTAGCCCAAGCTATGTGCGGCGTAACGTGCGCATTTGGGGCGGAGAGTAGCGGATTGTCCGTCGTCGGTGGTTCTTGCGAAAGCACATCACAACAATAAGCCCCCAACTGTCCGTCTTTAAGTGCGTCGGCAATGTCTTGTTCATTGACTAAGCGGCCTCTTGCTGTATTAAGAAGGATTAAACCTCTTTTCGATTGAGATAGCAATTCTTTGTTTATGAATTGGTTGTTTTTTGATGTTAATGGGCAATTCAAACTCACGATGTCGCAAGTTTTGAAGGCCTCTTGCAAAGAAATAGCTGTGACGTCTTGTAATTCATTTTGCGGTTTTGAGGTAACTGCAAACAGTTTTACGCCAAATGGGCGTAACAAATCAGCAAGTCTTTTCCCAATATTGCCGTAGCCAACAATGCAAACTTTCTTATCCGTCAACTCTATTTGCGCATGTTCCCGATTACAAAAATCTTTGCTCTTAGTCCAAAAGCCTTCACGATTGATTTTTGCGTAATGAGCTACCTGATTGGTAACATTAAGTAAATGTGCCAAGGCCATCTGAGCCACTGCCGCGTTACCATATCCTGCTGCGTTGGATACAGGTATGTTGCGAGCGCGAGCGGCTTCTACATCTATCGTATCATAACCTGCAGAAGCTACACAGATAAACTTTAATTTAGGAAGCTGATCTAAATGATGAGCAGTCAGTTCCGGCTTGTTGAGAATTAATATTTCCGCATCTTTGGCGCGTTCAATGACGTCTGCAGGTGCCGTCCGGTCATAAACGGTGAAGTTACCGAATTGTCGAAAAGGTTCCCAACTAAGGTCGCCTGGGTTGGTTGTATAACCATCTAAGAAAACGATATTCATTATTTACAATGTTGTTAAGTGAAAATGGATACTAAGAGTGGCTTATCGAATAGTCTTGAATCTATATTGATTCGTACCAACGAGTTGCCAATAGCGGTCTCCTGTCCTTTTATAATATACCAATGTCGTGTAAGCGTTGTCTGTTTGGAAAAAATTACCTTCAATAGGTCCCGTTTGTCCTTTTGTCATATTATTGGGGACTACTAAATACTGATAACTATAGTATCCTGTCTTCAATAGGACAGCGCATTCATATAGTTGTGTTGAAGCATTATATGTCAATTCATAATCGGGTAAGAATTGATCATAAGTCCAGTCGCCTTGTAAATATATTTGGGCATCTTTTATTGCGGGAATAGCTAAGGAGAAATGAGTAAGAATATATTCCGACTCTGTTTCTGCAGCAGTGTTATCATCATTCCTGATGACAGACTTTCCGTTCGTGTCCTGAACGTATAAATAGTTTTTGTTAGGATAGTCCGTAAAGAGCGTCGCGTGGTAAAACGGAGCAAAATATTGCATCTTTTCAATGCCCATTCCTGGATAGCGTGAAGAGAGCATCTCAAAAGCTCTATATTCATTACCGGCAGGGAAAATTAAGTCGCGAGCGTGATCCCAAATCAGCTGTTGTCCATTAATATAAGAAGGCTTTGGACAAAGAACAGCATTGTCCCACCGCCCATTTTGTAGCACAAAGGTTTTGATTTCTTCTGTAGCATCACGGACGATCAAACTATTTAGGTTCACTTTCAGCCCAACTTGCTGATGAGAAGCATTCCAATCAATATCGGTATTGGTTGAAACGGAAGTGCCTATATTTACTTGTGGAGTAACGATGGCAAAATATATGCGAGCTACTTCCTGATGCTCCCCATCTCTATCATTCGCATAAATCGATAGGGCATAATTGCCGGCTATTAAAGGTTGGATATGCTTATTCGGAAATGAGAAAGAATAGTGGGTATAGTTGACTACGGTATTTCTACTTTCCCTATAATCTTCTATGAGGATATAATCTGCGTCACTATTTACGAAATCATTTTCCATAAGATCAGGTTCCGGCTTAAAGGCATAGTCTAAATGCTGAATACAATACTCATATCGCTTATAATTGTGCGACATTTCATCGAAAGAGATTGTCAGTTGTTCGTTGCTGCCCAGTGAAAGGATGGGGAGACCCGGTCCTGTCTCGCCACCGACTATGCGTAGCGTCTTGATCTGCGAATCAAAGATCATATTGCGCTGTGCACGTACCGGGATGATGCTATAAACGATCATAAACACCCAGCAACAAGCAAGAACTATTCGATAGTGAGTATTCATTATTGTATAAGTCGAGCTGAGAGATGGCTTATTCGATGACGATGATGTAATCTGTAGGATCTAATGTTTGTGGTAGGGTAATGACAACCTCTTTTCCGCTTTGTTTGAATTTCAATTTTTCTTTCGTTGCGAAACTTGTGACGCGTTTGATCTTATGTTGATAAGAGAACTGCAATTGTTTTAGCTCATTACTTAAGACATGCAGATAGCATTTGTTGCCCTTGCGCGTTGATACGACTTGATCTCCCACAGCAACTTCCCCTCCGGTCGTGCCATAAATCGTTTCTCCGTTTTCCGACAACCATTTTCCAATCTCCTCTAATCTATTAAGGGCAACAGCCGGTAAGGATCCGTCGGGTTGAGGGCCTATATTTAGGAGCAGGTTCGCACCTTTTCCACTGGTGCGCACAAGGAGTTGGATCAAGTCGCGTGCAGTTTTGTAATTTTGATCTTTCACTTTATACCCCCACATCCCATTCATTGTCTGGCAAGTTTCGAGTGGGAGTCGACTAATGTCTTGTCCTGAAAGTCCGGCCTTGTTTTCGCCGGGCACGTCGCGTTCGAAAATCTGAATATCCTCTCCTTCAAATGGATGCTGATGGTGATTATTACCAATCAGACAAGCCGGCTGAAGGCGATGGATCAAGGCATATTGCTCCGGAAGTTCCCAATTAAAAGGAATGGAATCTTGATCATGATCCCACCAACCATCAAACCAAATGGCGTTAATCTTTCCATAGTTTGAGAGCAACTCTGTTAATTGCTTGTTCATAAAGCTATAATAGGCCGGCCAATTTGCTTTGCCAGCTGCGCGTCCCGTGCCTCGTCCCGTTCGGCCGATAGGGTAATCATCACGCGTCCAATCCAAGTGAGAATAATAGAGATGAATGCCAATCTGTTGTCGATGACATTCGTCGACAAGTTGTTTGACGATATCTTTGCCATAAGGCGTGTGCATGATGTTATAGTCGCTTTGTTTCGTATCCCACATTGAAAAGCCTTCATGGTGTCTTGTCGTAAACGTGATGTAACGTGCGCCGCTTTTCTTAATAGCTGCAATCCATTGGTGTGCATTAAAATTGTGCGGATAAAAGGCTTGAGCCACTTTAGCGTATTCGTGACAGTTGATGTTCTCATTTGTCATATACCATTCTCCTTGTCCGAACATACTATAAAGTCCCCAGTGGAGAAAAATGCCGAATTTAGCGTCAGCAAAATCCTTTCTGGCTTTCATATTTTCCGGGGAAGGAACATACGATTGCGCAAAAGCGAAGCAACAACAAAGCCAAACAAATGCGGTAAATGCTTTTTTCATTTCATCATACGTGAAGATTTTGAGGGCGAAGTTAGTTGAAATCTCAAGAAGTACAAAATGAATTTAACCAAGAAGCGATTTTTGAAGCTTTATATCGGTGATAGTGTAGAACTAAGGCAATCATAACAATTTTAAGGACTGCATTCTACATAAACATTGGCCCATCTTTATTGATAAAGTCTCATAGCAATACTACGCTCACTTATATTTTTTTCCTTTTTACGCAGATCCATAATTTGTTGTCAAAAATAAAGCTACAGATGTAAGCATCGATTGTTTTTTTGTGACTCGTTTTCGGGTAAGTGTGATAGAAAAATTATGCGGAATATCTTATTAAACAGGAGCATATCTCCTGTCAATAAGCCTGTCTGTTTGTCTTTTTACGTCGTTTTGCTTTAGAACTTTATTGTTTGCTGGCACCAAACTATGGTTTGCCCGAGCCAAACTATCGTTTGCTGGTAACAAACAATGGTTTGTTGTAACCAAACAATCAACACCTTGGTTTGAATGTGATCTGACCAGGAAAGAATAAAGAAAACGAGAGCCTTTGCGATTTATACATAAGGGCGGGGCACACAGTAAGACTACTTTATGATGTTTATAATAACCATTGTGCTTATATTCCTAACTTTTAGCTCATTGTAGAATGATTTTGCTCTTTTATTTTGATTTAGAAAACTTCGTTTGCTTGTCAATAGAATTATCCATAAAGAAAAGGATGAGTCTTTTTTAGGATAAACTGTTCATTATGCTGAAAGGAATTTCGCGTGATGGGGAGCTTAAAACAAAAAATATTTGTATTTTTGCGATGACAAAGAACTATGACTATATGGAAGTAAACGGACGATTTGACCATTTTAACTTTAATGTAACAGACTTAGAGCGCTCTTTACGATTCTATAAAGATGCATTAGGCTTTAAGCCCGTTGGAGAGATAAACGGTCCGGATGGTGCATTTAAAATAGTATATTTAGGTGACGGTTTATCAACTTTTAGGTTAGAGTTGACTTGGTTACGTGATCATCCCGAAGCATATAATCTTGGTGAATGCGAATTTCATTTGTGCTGTCGTGTGCCCGGAGATTATGAGGCTACGCGTGCATTCCACAAAGAACGCGGGTATGTCTGTTTTGAAAATGAAGAGATGGGTTTGTATTTTATTAAAGATCCGGATGGTTACTGGATAGAAATACTACCCTCTGAACAATAAAATCATTTAATTAAATATAGTTGTTATGGAGAACCAAAGCGTACTAATTCGTGAGTGTGAAGAGAGAGCAAAAGTATGGATGACTTCGCCGCTTTACGATGAGAAGACACAGGCATCTGTACGTAAAATGCTAGAGAATCCGGATAAAACTGAATTAATCGATGCATTTTATAGAACATTAGAGTTTGGTACCTCCGGCCTACGCGGCATTATGGGGCCGGGTACGAACCGTATGAACATTTACACGGTTGGAGCTGCAACGCAAGGTATGGCTAATTATCTATTGCAGCACTTTAAAGAAAGAAATGAAATATCTGTGGCTATCGGTCACGACTGCCGTAATAACAGTCGCTTGTTTGCCGAGACTGCTGCCCAAATTTTTTCTGCCAATGGCATAAAGGCATATCTCTTTGATGCAATGCGTCCGACGCCGGAAATCTCTTTTGCTATTCGCCATTTAGGATGTCAGGCCGGCGTTATTTTGACGGCCAGTCATAATCCGAAAGAATACAATGGCTATAAAGCCTATTGGGATGATGGTGCGCAAGTGTTGCCTCCGCACGATATAGGCATCATTGAAGAAGTCGGAAAAGTAGGTGTCAAAGATATCAAGTTTAAAGGAAACAATGATTTGATTCAGATTATTGGAGAAGAAATAGACCGAGAATTTTTGAAGAAGATTCACACATTGTCTATTGACCCTGAGGTTATCAAACGCCAGAAAGATCTTTCAATTGTTTACACGCCTATTCATGGAACCGGAAAGATTCTTATTCCGGAGTCCTTGAAGCTATGGGGATTTGAGAACGTGCATACTGTGCCGGAACAAATGATCGAGTCGGGCGACTTTCCAACAGTTGTAAGCCCGAATCCGGAAAATGGTGAGGCGCTTGAAATGGCGATTAATTTAGCTAAGAAGATCGACGGAGATATTGTGATGGCCTCTGATCCGGATGCAGACCGTGTCGGTATGGCTTGCAAAGACGATAAAGGCGAGTGGGTATTAATTAATGGTAACCAAACCTGTATGCTTTTCTTATACTATATTATCAAGAATCGCATTGCACAAGGTTTGATGAAAGGCAATGAGTTTATTGTCAAGACGATTGTTACGACAGAGTTAATTGCAGAAATAGCCAAGAAGAATAATATCAAACTTTTTGACGTCTATACTGGCTTTAAATGGATCGCTCGTATGGTTCATTTGGAGGAAGATCAAGGAAGCTTGAAGTATATTGGTGGTGGTGAAGAAAGCTATGGCTTTATGGCTGAAGACTTTGTTCGCGATAAAGATGCTGTTTCTGCTTGCTCTTTGTTAGCTGAGATCTGTGCTTGGGCGAAAGATCAAGGTAAGACGTTGTACGATGTTTTAATGGACATCTATTTAGAGTATGGCTTCTCATACAATAAAGCAGTTAATATTGTTAAGCCTGGTAAGTCTGGAGCAGAAGAAATTAAGGCAATGATGGAAAACTTCCGCACTAACAGACCAAAAGAGTTGGGTGGTAGCAAAGTTGTTTTGACAAAAGACTTCCAGTTGCTAAAGGCTTACGATGGAGAAGGCAACGAATCAGCGATCACTATGCCACAGTCAAGTAATGTTCTTCAGTGGTATACAGAAGACGGAACAAAAGTTAGCGTTCGTCCTTCAGGCACTGAACCCAAGATCAAGTTCTATGTAGAAGTACGGGGAGAGATCGGGTGTGCTAATTGCTATAAAGGAGCTTGCGCTGATGCTGGTGAAAAGGTCGAGATGATTATGCGTGAACTAGAAAATAACTAAGTCTGCTCGGTCTATAATTATATATGCCGCCTGCCTTACTTTTTATGGTAGGCGGCATGTCTTTAATATTTCACGCTTAACCTAATTATGATCAATGAAGAAAGAGGCTTATTGGTTTATATTTTGTAGTGATACCATTTTGCTGACAGAGGAGAAGCGCTTACCTATAGCTAAGACTTGTCCGCTTCATTTAGAAGTTTGGCAAACTATTATAACTCTACCAGAATTAAATGGACGGCCTTGCTTCTCCGTTCAAATGTCTGCGCCTATTACCCAAGCCTCCTTCACAATGATGCCTTTGCGGCAAAGCTATTATCATCTTCCTTTTGAAGAGTATCTAATGGCAGGCAAAGCGCGAGAACTACAATATTGGGATACTACTACAAAGTTTTGTGGTGTATGTGGATCCCCAATGAAATTTCACACCTCAATCTCAAAACGCTGCATTAGTTGTGGAAAAGAGATTTGGCCCTCTTTAGCTACGGCCATTATCGTTGCGATTACGCGAGGCGAAGAGATTCTTTTGATTCAGAGTCGAAATTTTACAGCCAATTATATGGGGTTAGTGGCTGGTTTTGTTGAGACTGGCGAATCTTTAGAAGAGTGCGTACACCGCGAAGTGTTGGAAGAGACAGGATTAAAAATTAAAAACCTCTCTTATTTTGCCAGTCAACCTTGGCCTTATCCCTCAGGTCTGATGGTCGGTTTCAAAGCAGAATATGATAGTGGACAACTTTGTTTGCAGCGATCCGAACTTAGAAAGGGCGGATGGTATAGATACGACGCTTTACCTGCAATTCCAGGGCCAATGAGTTTGGCGCGCATACTAATAGATGATTGGTTACGTTCTTTTTCTATACACCTTTAACATTTGAAACCTTATGGAGCAACAAGGAAGATTTACTGCGGAAGAAAGAAGAGCCTTTCTTATATTGTATCGTAAGGCTCTTCGTGCTGCTCACTACGATTTGTCATTTACTCTTCGCCGAAGAATGCAAACGTTCATTGAGCGAGAATTGGCTGAAGGATTTTCTCTGCACGATGATTTAGGACTAAATCGTCTCAATACCGCTTTAGCTACGATTCTTGAGACGGTCAACGAAATCGGACTACACGGCGATAGTTTACTCTCTTGCTTGCTCCACGCCGTAGTGATTACTCCTGAACAATTACAGCGCGCCCAACGACTGTTTGGAGAAAGTCTCTGCCGCCCACTTTCCTCTTACATGAGTGCTGAACGCTTACTTTCCACAAAAGTTGCGGCGATGGAAAGTGATGATTTTCGTAATCTTTTCGTTTCTCAATGCGGAGATATGCGCGTTATCTTGTTGCTTATTGTTGATTGCGTTATCAGGATGCGACAGATCAAAAATACGCCATTTAAGGAAGCACAGCAGAAGCTTTCTATCGAAGCAGCCTACATCTATGCCCCTCTGGCGCACAAATTGGGTCTGTATACGATTAAAAGTGAGTTGGAAGACTTATCATTGAAGTATCTGGAACACGACGCCTACTATCATATTAAAGACAAACTCAATGCTACCAAAACTGTGCGCGATGCTTACGTCGAACGCTTTATTGCTCCGCTTCGAGAAAAACTCGATGCAGAAGGATTACAATATAAAATAAAGGGCCGCACTAAGAGTATTCATTCCATTTGGAAGAAGATGCAGAAGCAGCATTGCGACTTTGAAGGCGTATATGATCTCTTTGCAATCAGAGTAATCATTGATGCACCCATTGAAGAGGAAAAAGCACTTTGTTGGAAAGTCTTTTCACTGATAACCTATGAGTATGAGTCCAATTTGAAGCGCTTACGCGATTGGCTCACTGTACCTAAAAGCAACGGATACGAGAGTTTGCACATCACGGTACTGGGCCCAAAAGAAAAATGGGTTGAAGTGCAAATTCGCTCTCAGCGTATGGATGAAACGGCAGAGCATGGACTAGCCGCCCATTGGCGTTATAAGGGCATTAAGGGTGGGGATGGGAATATCGATTCTTGGCTAGCAAATATCCGGAGTGCTTTAGAGCGTGGCGATGAGCAGTCGCTTTCGGAGAATCTCGGAAGCAAGTTGGAGAAGAGTGCAGTTTACGTCTTTAGTCCTAAGGGAGATTTATATAAACTTCCCGTTGGCGCAAGCGTATTAGACTTTGCCTATCATATTCACACTGGTTTAGGAAATCGTTGTGTAGGAGGAAAAATCAATGGTAAGAATGTTTCGTTCCGCCAACGCTTGGAAAGTGGGCAGAAAGTAGAGATAATTACCTCATCATCTCAGACGCCAAAATTAGAGTGGCTTGATTACGTCGTCTCTCCGCGCTCTAAAGCCAAGATTAGAGCTGCACTCAACGACCGTGTTTCCGCTGATGGCAATATTGCCAAAGAAACTTTTGAGCGAAAATTTCGTAATAGAAAGATAGAATGGGTAGAAAGTATCTGGAATCATTTGATTATCAAGTTAGGCTACAAAGAAACCAACGAATTTTATAAGGCTGTGGCCGATGAAACGCTGGATACAAACGAGATCATTGACCAATATATAGCCATCTACAATAGAGAAAATACCCATAACGAACTCCCTACTATTCGAAGTGCAGAGGAGTTTAATCAAGTTGAATCCCCTCTTCAAGATTTTAATTCGACCGACGACATCCTAATGATAGGGCAGGATCTGAAAGGACTTGATTTTGAAATGGCTAAATGCTGTAGTCCCGTTTATGGAGACCAAGTTTTTGGTTTTGTGACCGTTAATGGCGGTATCAAAATCCATAGAACGTCCTGCCCTAACGCAGCAGAAATGAAGACGCGCTATCCCTATCGTATCGTGCAGGCACGATGGGCCGGAAAGGGCACAAGTAGGTATCCGATTACTTTAAGAGTGATAGGCAATGATGATTTAGGCGTAGTCAATAATCTGACTTCCATCATTAGTAAAGAAGAAGCTGTAGGTCTACGATCTATTAAGATAGAGGCTAAGGACGGGCTTTTTGTCGGCATCCTGACGCTATTGGTCAACGATAATAGAGTGCTGAATACCCTAATCAAAAAATTGAAGATTGTAAAGGGCGTTAAGGCTATATCTCGTACTTGAGTTGCTTTCCTTACCTGCTTGTTTCTGTGCGCCCGAGACTGGTTAGCACATTGAAGGAGTAAGGATGGCAGGAAGCCCATTAAATATTGAATGGAAAAAGGCCGATATGCGGTCTTTTGGTATACAAAGAAAATTATGGCAGACGGAAATTATAATAGAAATATCTTACCTTATCACAACTATCAAAGCGGCTATCGTGCCGGCCGAGCAGCTATGCGCCGTTTAGCATTAGAAGCTTTTGATAAATGGCTTCAAGAAAATGAAGAGGCCTTTACGGCTGATAAAGCAGATGAAGCACGTGCTGCTTTCCAACTGTTGATAAGGGATTAACCGATAGGCTGGGGTAGCCTTTGATTCAGCTCTGAAGGAACAGTGTAAAACGAAGAGCAAGAAAGTATCAATAATCCTTCGGATGACTTCTTTTAACGGCAATAAAACCTTCTTATCGGGATTTTATTGTACTTTTGTGGTAGCCAATAGGCTTATTCTACACAAAATATAAATATCTAAACAAATGATGGAACGTACGCTTGTCCTACTCAAACCTTGCACTTTGCAGCGAGGATTGGTCGGAGAAATAATCAGTATTTTTGAAAAGAAAGGTTTGCACCTTTGTGGTATGAAAATGATGCAGTTGGATGATGCCATCTTGAACGAGCATTATGCACACTTGGCGCAGCGTCCATTTTTTCAGCGCGTCAAAAGCTCTATGGAGGCCGCACCTATTATCGCCATGTGCTTAGAGGGCGTTGAGGCGGTCACAGTTGTGCACGCTTTGTCAGGACCTACGAATGGACGCAATGCACCGGCAGGCACCATTCGTGGTAATTATTGCATGAGTTGTCAAGAAAACATCGTACATACCAGTGACTCTCACGAAACGGCAGCAATAGAAATCAAGCGTTTTTTCCGGCCTGAGGAGTTGTATGATTGGCAATCGGCTACGTTCGACTATCTATATGCCAACGATGAATATTAAACCAGGCGATAGGGAGGGGATTATATTCTCAATCTCTAATTTTCTCGCCGATTAGTGCTTAAGATTGGGAGTATCACTCTCAATCTTTTTGTTTTCTGAACTTATTTTTATCGCTCGGATTTTGATTTTCGGCTGATCAATTTTAAAAGGGCGAATATACCACCGTGATGGTACAAATGTCCCCTTGTGGAAGTACAAACGTCTCATCGTGAAGGTACATTTTTCCTTCCACGATGAAGGAAGATAAAATCAAGTAGTAGTTTTTTATAGACGAGGCTTAATCTACGGCATTTGGGACGCAACTTATTCTTCTTCTTGCCCTACAATATTGCAAGTCTCTTCTTTGAGGCAAAAAAGAAAAGAGTCTCACGCCCTTATGCTGAGTGAGACTCTTTTTCGTCAGAAGTTTGTTAAAAACTTATCCAATAAAACTTTAAGGGATCAAGACTTTCTGAGAAGAAACTCGGCCGTCAGATGTCGTTGTACGTATGATGTAGACACCTTTTGTTAACTTGTCTTCAGCAGTCTTTACACCATTGATTGTATAGTAATCGCGAGCTACAACTCTGCTTGTCGTGGTTTGCTCAATGTTGGTAACTAAAGCATTAAAGGAAATACTTTCTGCATTTTCAATCACACAATTTGTTGGATTTTTGCTATCATAGTCACCAATGAACGCGACGATGTACATATTACTCTTCTTCCAGCTGTCGTCAACTTGGAATGAGTAGGTATTCATAAAGCGGTTGTCATTCCATTCTACAACATCGCCCCACGTGCTATTGAAAGCACGAATCACGTGTTGGTGCGTGAAGTTAGGTGCTCCCGCCTGCTTCACTGCTTTTATATTATCTTCCACGAGATATACTGTCAGGCGAGCCGGAGTTTTAGAAAAATCTTCACTACGTTTACCTCTAGCTTCAATGTTAAGCTTGTGTGTGCTTTCATCATAGTAACCGCGCAAATTCAAAGAAGCGCGTGCTTTCTCCTCCAAGCGCTTTTCAATGTACATGATGAGTTCTTGCTTATTAGGGGAAACAACTGTTGTTGGAGTTCCTTCTCTTGAGAAGAAAGGATAACGATCGAACATTACGCCGGGTGCGAAAGTAGAACCACCCAAATTGTACAAAAATAGCAAACCTTTATCGCATTCTTGCGTCAACCAGTCAGTGTGATAACCAGAATGGTGGCAAACGGCAATAACGTCGTCTTTATATTTGGGTTCACTCAATACTTCATGCAAATAATTGGATACACGCGGGCAGTTGGGGCACTGCTCTGTCGTAAATTCCTCAACAAGAACTTTATGCTTGAAAGAATAAGAGGGTACCTGCATATTGTTGGCATCGTTTTCATCCGTTCCATTTTTTAATGCAGAGATCTTGATGTTAATAGGCTGTTTAATGCCGGCATCACTCACGTCCGGAATGCTGTAAGTTACTTCAGTAGATCCATTGGAAGCAAGAGCATTATCAAACTGATTGCTTACTTGCAGACTACCATCAGGAAGACTTGTAGACAAAGTGAAACCTTGGATTGTCTTTACTGCATAATTACGTACTTTGGCAGTGATCTTAATAGTGTTGGAGGCCAACTCTGGTACTGCAACAGCTGAAACAAGACCTAAATCATATTGAGGAAGCTTCTCGCCTTCAAATACGGCTTCGAGGCTTAAAGCACCTTCAGCAGATTTATCCTGCCAGGAAGATGTGGATCCGAGTCGTATCCAAAAAGCATCTTTTTGTGGCTCTTCGATAACGGCTGTCGCTTTAGTTTTGTCGCGTTGTTTAAAGGAATAACCGATATAAATCCCTTCCTCGCTCTTTATTTCATATGGCTGGTCGAGCTGGATTTTGTTCCATCCGCGTATGATTTTAGGATTATCCTCTTTAGATAAGCTCTTTTCTACAAGATTTGGTCCGGTTAAAGAGGTCCGAATCCAGACACGAATGCTGTCAATGTTCACTTTGCTGGCAAGGCCTGCATCAATTTCCACAATTCGACTCCCTTTATACATTTTTATTTTTGTGGGAGGTAAATAAATGGCTGCATCGACCCAAGTTCTTCCGGACGCTTCATAGTTGCTTTGCGTCGCAACTTGCCCATAACTATAGCCTACATTTAGCCTGTCTTGTGAACTCACGCTTTGCATGGCCAATAGAGCCAGCATTGAAAGTACGAATCTTCTCATTATCGCATATTTAAAGTTAGATATGTTGGGTTATTGATCATTGCTCGTTTGTCTACATCTATTGTTTGAATATCGAATGCTCGGGACATCACTAATAAGCAGGTCTCCTGCGGATCAGCCCAAAAGTGGGCGAAAAAAAATTATCGCTTGCAAATATATAGATATTCCCAGATAACTTACAACATTTCTATTGTTTTTATTTTTTATCGCTAAAAATTTGCGTTTTAGAAAACAATCATCTACATTTGCGACTGCCTAATCTTTTTATTAAACTCTTGACACATAAGATCTATGCGTAAGAAAACCTTAGCACTAATGGTCGGTCTTATGGCCACATTGACCATTGAAGGAGGATTGCACGCGCAGTCCCGGTTTAAAACACAGGGGGGCGAAAAGCTTCCCAAAATGATGAAAGAAAGTGAGAAGCTTTCTATTCCACCTGACGACATAAGGAAGGATTATCCTTTGCTACTAACAGCAAAGCCTTCCGGTCGGAATCTGTTTAAAACTCCTGGTAATATATCAGCAACAACGAAGACTCGTTCGCTAAAGGATGAAGCGTCTGACTTTACAATGTGGGGAAATCTAGTTTCTGCTGCATCTTGGAAGCAATATACTTCGTCTTCTAAGTATCCGTATGGGGTTTATTCGTTCTCTGTCCCAAGTATGACCAAGCAGGTCTTGAAGCAGTCTTTAAATATAAATGCAAATGGTGGAGGCGCTATTTATAATGATCGCTTCCACTTCGTACATTTTACGCAGGTATATGGGGCAATTTTTGCATCTTATTATGAATATGATGTGAATACGTGGAAGGTTGTAAAATATGATGACCTTAGTGATAACGCTATGATTGCAACATCAGTTGCCTTCGATCCTACATCAGGAAAAGTTTATGGTTGTTTCTATACAAGCGACTTGAAAGGGCTAACAATAGGAACGGTAGATTATGAAAAGGCTGAAAGAGAAGTGCTTTGTCCAACTTCCTTATCGTTCTTAGCCATTGCTGTCGATAAATATGGCCGCTTGTTTGGTATTGATAGAAATGCAGATTTATATCGTATTGATAAGAAGACCGGCGCTCAAACAAAAATAGGCAATACGGGCGTTGCAATTGGTGCTTACTATCAGAGTGCTGCTTTCGATTTCAAAACGAACAAAATGTATTGGGCTTCAGCGGCAGAGTCAGAAGAGAATAATGTTCTTTATGAGGTTAATGTTAATACAGGACAAGCAACTGAAATAAAAGAATTTCCTGACAATGAGCAGCTAGTTTGCCTTTATATTCCCCAAGCGGTAAATAGAAAAGCTCCGCAAGAAGTAACAGATGTTGACCTTAATTTTACAGGTGCTTCTACGACGGGAATAGTCAAGTTTAAGCTCCCAACCAAAGCGATTGATAGTACAGCTCTTTCTGGGTATGTAGAATATTTTGTTTTAGCAGAAGGCGATACTCTGAAAACCGGAAAATCATTTCCTGGTCTTACGATTAACGCCGATGTTACTGTTGCTGGTGGAAAGACTCCGTTTGTGGTTTTTGTAAAAAATACGGCAGGCGAGAGTAAGCGGACAAT
Organism: Alloprevotella tannerae; assembly: GCA_015259125.1. Taxonomy (GTDB): domain Bacteria; phylum Bacteroidota; class Bacteroidia; order Bacteroidales; family Bacteroidaceae; genus Alloprevotella; species Alloprevotella tannerae_A. The sequence continues at coordinate 102,747 of JABZGR010000005.1, forward strand.
TGTAAAGAAATGGATAGGGAAGGATGTTCCTCTACAACCAGAAGGTATTAAATTGACCTTAGATACTAAAAGCAAGGTGACTTTAACTTGGACTGCTCCAACCAAAGGTAAAAATGGAGGCTATGTTAATCCTGCTGATTTGCGGTATAAGATTGTACGTTATCCAGATGAGGTTATTGTAGCTGAGTCGCACGTTGGAACTACTTTCTCTGAAGAAATTACTCCAGAGTCATTAACTGCATACTATTATAAAGTAAGTGCAATTAATGAAGGTTATAAAGGAGAAGAGATTGTTTCTAATAAAGTGCTTGTAGGTGATCCGCTTGAGGTCCCTTATACAGAAGAGTTTGAAGGACTACCTGCATTTGATTTATATACGGTGATTGATGCGAATAAAGATGGCCGCACTTGGGTGATGAATAAGGTAGACAATATGGTCTTTAATCAATTTAACCCCATTAGGGATGCTGATGACTGGCTGATTTCTCCACCTATTCATTTGAGTAATGATAGACAATACTCATTCTCATTTGTTGTTAAGTCGACTAATAAGCTTAATTCAGAACGTATTTCTGCTTCATTAGGTAGTGGAAATGTAATTAACGATAGCTACAAAGTAATTGTTCCTGATACTACATTCCACGGTCCAAATGAGGTGACTATCTCCACGTTGGTTTCTGTTAATAAGGATAGCATTTACAACTTTGCTTTCCACGCTACTAGCCAAAGTAATCAAGGTTATCTTTTCCTTAATAAGATAATTATTACTGAAGGACCCAAATATGCTGCTCCGGACTCCGTTACGGACTATACATTAACTGCAGGTGCTGAGGGTGATTTATCTGCAGAGTTAAAGTTCCGCACACCTACGAAGGATCTTGAGGGTAAAAATCTTGGGACTCTTACAAAAGTAGAGATTCTTCGCAATGGCAAGCTCATTCATACAGTAGAAAATCCTGTAAAGGGCGTAATGCTTACCTACAAGGATAAGTCTGATGATATTGCTAATGGGTTTAACAAGTATTCTGTAGTTGTAAGTAACGCAAGCGGCGCAGGCCGAATTGTTGAGAGAGACGTTTATCTTGGCTATGATGTACCGCGTGCACCACAAAATATTAAACTCGTTGACAACTTTGATGGAACCGCTCTCTTATCTTGGGATTCTCCAGGTATTAAGGGTGTGAATGATGGCTACGTAGATGAAAGTGAACTCACTTATAATGTATTCTCTGTACAGGGAGAGTCTGTGTCTCCTTATAGATCAGGTATAACAGCACGTTCTCTTGATGTTACCGATGTTCCGCAGACAGGCGAACAATCCTTATTCTACTTCTTACTTAAAGCAAGTTCTAGTGTTGGCGAAAGTACGATTGGACGCTCTCCATGGATTATTGTAGGTTCTCCCTATTCCTTGCCATTTCACGAAGGATTCTCTGGCGGGACTATAGAGAATAGTTTCTGGACCAGAGGTAAGGAAGGGAAAAACAACTTTGATATTGTAAATGAGGCATCTTCTGATAACGATGGCGGATGCTTGAAGTTCTTGGCTGATAAGAGTGGTGAGTCTGCAACCATTAGTTCTGGAAAAATTGACTTAGCTCAGGCTAACAATCCAAACTTGCTTTTCTCTTATTATGCTGTTCCTGGAAAAGATGATGTTATACAGGTTGAAATCAGCAAGGATGGAAATACTCCTCAAGTTGTCTCTACTATCAACTACAAAGATTTAGATGGCGATGAAGGATGGAGAATAAAGAAAGTTGATCTGAACAACTTCAAAGGTGCGAGGTTTATAATCCTCACTCTACGCGGAACTGATAATAATCCCAAGGCGACTGCAATCATGATCGATGATATCAATGTGCGCAATAACTTTGATTATAATCTTGATGCTCGTTTGACTGCTCCTAAACAAGTTATAGCAGGGCAATCAGCACAATGTCTGGTAACTATTCGTAACATTGGTGATAAGGTTGCAGAAGACTATACTATTGATCTCTATGCTAACAATAAAATTGTGGCTACACTTAGAGGCGAGACGCTTGCTCCAGAAGCAAGTAAGACTGTTACGATGCTTTATAAGTCTAAAGTTACAGATCCAGAAGTATCTAAATTAAAAGCTGTAGTTGTTTTTGACAAGGATATGGATAAGGCAGATAATATATCAAAGACTCTTGATATTAATCTAAAGGCTTCTGATCTTCCTGCGATCAACGATTTAGTTGGGCGTGTAGATGAAGCTGAAGATATCGTAACTTTAACTTGGACAGCCCCTGATACTAAGATCAGCGTTACAACAGAAGACTTTGAAGGGTTCAAGGCCTTCGAAATAAAAGATCTCTCGCCTTGGACTATTGAAGGTGATCGTGAGCGCAAGACCGTAGTATGGGATGGCTTTACATTCCCACATGCTGGTGAGCCATTCCCTTTCATCGTTTTCAATCCATCTGAGATTACTGAATACGATCTCTCTCGTTGGTGTGCCCCGCATTCCGGCAAGCAGCTCTTAGCTTCAATATCTAATTATTCAGCGAAAGGAAATGATAGCTGGCTGATTTCACCCTCACTCTCAGGAAAGAATCAAACTGTCCGCTTCTGGGCAAAATCTTTGGATGGTTATGAAAGCTTAGAGGTTCGTTGCTCTAAGACGACAGCTGACACTGCCGCTCTCAATAATGTTCTTATAACAGAAAATAAGGTCCGGAACAAGTGGAAAGAGTATCAAGTTGAATTACCTGAAGGCACTAAATACTTCGCAATTCACGTAACTTCTAAGTTCCAGCAAATGCTTATGCTTGACGATATCACATACGAGTCTGGCGTTGGCACTATTATTGGTTTCAATATCTATCGTGATGGCCAAAATATCGCTACTGTAGATGCTCAGACGACTATATTCAAGGATAATACGGCTGATAAGGGCAATCACAACTATACTGTGACAGTTATTTATGATGAAGGTGAATCTAGAATGTCCAATAGTGTTTCTGCTGTTACTTCATTAAAAGATAATGTAAAGGCAGAAACGATTGTGCGCACGATCCCTGGCTACATAGTCATAAGCAATTCTATTGGTCAAGAAGTTGCAGTCTTTGCTGCAAATGGTAAGCAAGTCTTCTCCGGAAGCGGCCAGCAAAACTTGTTGATTCCGATGATGCGAAATACCTATGTTGTGAAAGTTGGTAATAAGGCGTATAACGTTTTAGTACCATAAATCACAGGTGACGAAAAATGATAGGAGATGCAACCAAACCCTGGTTGCATCTCTTTTATTTCTACTAAAACGTAGTGTATTGAGGTGGTATTGTACTGAGACATAATTTTTTACTCCCTTTAGATTTTAAAGGTGACATCTTATTCAGTACACTATAATATGGAATTGATGCGAATGTCGCTCAATAATGACTTATCAACCCCAATTCGGTTTAAGGTCACCTCCTTTTTACTCAGGTTATAGCCCA